>JAUXOK010000001.1 GCA_030682255.1 Bacteroidota bacterium
TACCTATTATGCAATTCTGCATTGGTGCTGCTTACTTGCGCTTGCAAGTAATGGTTTAGGCATACAAATAAGCCTAATGTGATGGTTTTAATGTTTGCTTTCATGTTTTATTTTATAATGTTATATTCTATGAGTTCCCAAGCATTAAATTGAGCTTGTTGAATGTTAAGATTTGATGTTAGTGACTCAATTTTTATGATGCCATAATTCTTTGCCCAAAAGTATTTTAACTTATAAGCACTATTATAATTCCTATCATTCATTGGAATTAAACTTCGGTCGGATTCATCGTTGTTTTCAAAAACTACCACATTGTAGTAGGTTTTGTCTTTAACAATTAAGGAATCGTATTGTGCCGTAACACTTTTTGAACTAAAAGGAAATCCAAAAACATATAATAAACTCGTATTCTGGTAAGGAAGTTTACAGGAATATTCCTTTTTTAAAAAAATTGAATAACCAGTAGTTCCAACACCTAAATCGTGTATTCTCAACTCACACTTATTATAAGTACTGTACATAAAACTTTGAAAAGCGGTATAGTCCACATAATGATAATACGGGTCGCCATCTTTAGATTTTTGGTGCTTTACTCTTACATGTTGTGTGTCTGTTCTGTTTACATACACACAATCACGAGTTAGGGTAAGACTGTTTTCATAAACCCACCATGTGCCAGATTTAAAATAAATGTAATCTCTTACTTCGGTAAGGTAATAAGGTCCGCTATATTGGTCGGGCGGAGAGGGCTTAGGTTTGCAAGTTGCAAATAGAAGTAAAAAGAGTATCAGATAAAAAGAGGTTTTCATGTTGTCTTTCAATGAATTATAAAACAAAAATAATTAAGTTTATTAAATAAACAAATTTAAAAATATTTAACCTATGGCATTAATAGCAAAGTACAATTCATTGAGTACAGCTTTTTCTTCTTGGCTACCTGCCATACCATCATTGTGCAACAGCCAATACTCAGAAGCCAAAACGGCTAGATACTCAGAATAATAGGCAGTTACATCTCCACCCACATTTATATTGCCTTTCAATGTTCCTCCATCAATGTAATTGCCTGAGGCATCCACTTTATGATTTCCGGGTGAATGATTGGGCTGAATAGTACTAAAGGGCATGCCACCACCTTCAAATTGA
>JAUXOK010000015.1 GCA_030682255.1 Bacteroidota bacterium
ATACTCCTGCCAGTTGCCTTATAGTAACACTAGTATTTTATGGGTATTTTCATATCCGTTTAATAGAGAAGTAATAACAGCGCAATACGACTCTTTAACCGTTAAAAACAAAACCTATTACAATGTTGTAGTTTTTGAAAATACACGTGAATCTGACCATAGTTTAATTCCAATGAATGATAAAAATTATAATAGTGCTTATAAGTTAAAGTATTTTTGGGCAAAGAATTATGGCATAATAAAAATAGAATCCTTAACATCAAATCTTACTCTTCAACAGTCTCAATTCAATTCTTGGGAGCTTATGAAATCAAACATTATACAATAAAAACCTTATAATTCAATTAAATCTATGAAAAAACAATTGCTAATCTTATCGTTTATTCTTGGTGCATTTAACACCTACGCCCAAACCCGTGCCTCGGATTCCATTCTGCATGTCAAGTATTGGAACTACAGGCAAAACTTCTTAAAATATCTAACCATTGTAGGCCCCAACCAAGGGATGTCTGTGCCCGGCAGCAAAATCAACAAATGGGCACTCCCTATGTATTGCGAGCCGTATAGAATTACTATTAATAGTATTACTAAAAAGAAAACAAGATTGACGCTGCCACCAGAAACGGAATTGCCCGAATACAGTTATTATGCTGACTATGGCGATGCCACAGCCCATTATGCCGAATATTTGGGAGTGCTAGCCACAGAATATTGGCTGCTGAAACATTATAACACCGACACCATGGGGCTTAAAGCCGTTAAAAACGAAATCTATTTTGCCCTCAATGCCATCGATAGATTGGATAAGTATGAAAAAAAGTATGTATAACAACTAAATGCAAAAAACATGAATAAAATTAACACCAATTTATTATTTATACTAGCTTTAATCTTTTTAATAGGATGCGACAAAGACCCAAGCAAGCCCGGCTATCAAGGCAAACCACCCAAGCCTGAGTATTACAGAATAAAAATGAATGAAGAACTCAAAAGTTATTTATGGAGTAAACCTGGCAGTTATTGGATATATAAAAACACCAAAACAGGTGATTTAGACACACATATTGTTAACAATTTTTATTTTGATTCCATATTAGTTAAAGGTACTGAATTACATACCAAACACATCACCATTTATTATGACTATTTAACAAAATCCTTTTATGGCACCTTTATTAAAAGGTATTTTTATGAATATTCTAACTATAAATCTCCCAATGCAGAGTCTTTTAACAACGGAAGGAACGGAATAACTAGAGAAGGAAACGGAAGTATAAATTATCCTTTGTATTATCCCTTTGTAATTACTAGTGGGCCTGGCACAGGCAATGGTTCATCATACACCACCTACATCGGTATGGACAGCACCCTCACCATACAAGGCAAAACCTACCAAAATGTGGCTAAGTTTGATATTGATAAAGATGACATTTGGGAAGAAAAGCTAAATTGTATACGCTCCAATAATATTTATTATTGGGCAAAAGATGTTGGGTTAATAAAAAAACAATCAATATCATGCAACTATTCATGGGAACTCATAGAATATAACATTATCAAATAAAATTAAAATATGAAAGCAAACTTTAAAAACATTACATTAGGCATATTTGTATGTCTAAACCATTACTTGCATTCGCAAGTAAGTAGCACCAATGCAGAATTGCACAATAGGTATTGGAACTACAGAGAAAATTTAAGAAAATACTTTGTCATACTTAAAGAAAAACCAGGTGGTGGTATGCCCTTTAGTACTATTCAGCCCAATCATTCACCCGGAAATCATAAAGTGGATGCCTCGGGCAATTACATTGATGGAGGAACATTGAAAGGCAATATAAATGTGGGTGGAGATGTAACTGCCTATTATTCTGAGTATTTAGCCGTTTTGGCTTCTGAGTATTGGCTGTTGCACAA
>JAUXOK010000027.1 GCA_030682255.1 Bacteroidota bacterium
CAGAAGCACAGGCTATAACAGCACCTACCCAAAAGTGGCGGTTCAGTGGTTAAATCAAGATTTGTGCATCTATCAAAGTTTGTCCTTGGTTGACAGTGAAGTGCTTCGAAATCGCCACCTTCGGGTAGCTGCAAAACGTTACCAGCAAGCGTATTAGAGAGACACGACCACCAAAAAACGACCGTAACTCGACCGACAATTTCGCTGTTACTTGACACAAACCGACCTGACTTTTCCGACACTCAAGCCGACCCAAATGGTTTTAAAAATTTTTCCCACCGCACATTTTAAAAAATAATTTTAGCCAGCCCACATTGGCACATTTGGGGTTTGCCCCACCGCACGACACGACCCACAGCAAACCCCAAAAGAGCCAATTTTGCCGACCCGCAATCAGGATGTTGAAAAGAATTTAACTTTTTTCAAGGTCAATAAAACGGACTTTATTACTTTTGACACGATTGTCAAGAAATACAATTCAAGATGCAAACAGAAAATTTAGGCGACTACATCAGACAGCTAAGAGAACAGGCAGAAATGCCTTTACGCAAACTTGCTGCATTGCTCGACATTGACCAAAGCACACTAAGCAAATTAGAGCGTGGAGAACGACCTGTAAGCCGACAAATGTTGCCAATCATTGCTAAGACTTTTAAAGTGGACGAAAAAGAACTTGTGATAAAGTTTATGAGCAAACAAGTGGCTTATCAACTGGCAGACGAGAAATATGCCAAAGACATTTTAATTGCGGCAGAAGAAGAAATAAAATACTTAACCAAGAAGAACAGTAAAAAGTAATGGAATTACAATTAGAGAGTTTAAAATATCAGGACATTGCCGTTCAATCGGTGGTGAAAGTGTTTGACGGAACAGAGAAAAACACTTTTGACAATGCTTGCATTGAGGGCATCCGCTCTAATGTTTGCAAACTGACAGCAGAGCAAATCAAAGAAAACATAAAAGGTGTTTTGACTGAAAATGGTATTGACGAAGATACCGCCAAACTTTCAGCAGACAACGACCTTTGTATTGAAATGGAAACTGGAACAGGAAAGACACTTGTTTACATCAAAACTATTTATGAATTATACAAGCATTACGGATTTACCAAGTTCATCATTTTAGTTCCTTCGGTTGCCATCAGACAAGGTGTTTTGAGTGCTTTTAAAATTTTTGACAAGCAACTTGAAAATATTTATGGGTTCACTCCCAAAGCATTTGAGTATGACAGTAAGCGACTCAATAAAGTAACCAACTTTATTGAGGAACAGCATCCGCAAGTAATGGTAATGACACTTGCTTCGTTCAACTCGGAAGACAAAATTTTAAATCAGGCACAAAGAGAAGATTTGTTTGCAAACATTCCTTTTATTGATGCAATCGGCAAAACAAACCCGATTATCATAATGGACGAGCCACAGGAAGGAATGGACACAGAAAACTCAATAAAGCAAATCGCCAAATTAAATCCATTATACAAACTTCGTTATTCGGCTACACACAAGGCTTTAAAAAACTTGGTTTACCGCTTAACGCCTTATGACAGCTACAAACAAGGACTAGTAAAGAAAATTGAAGTCTTGACCGTAACTGAAAAAAACGATGAAGCCACCATAAAAATTGAACTCACAGAAACGCAAAACGGAAAAGGCGACCCAAAAGCCAAACTAAAAGCGTGGAAAATGAAAGGTGGAAAATTTGTTTTTGAAGAAACCAACTGGCTAAAAGTTGGCGACAACTTGGGAGAGAAAACAAATAACCCAAGTTATTTGAATTACAAAATTACCCGCATCAACAAAAGTTTAAAGACTGGAAAATGGTCGGTTGAATTTTCAAATGGTGTAATCTTAGAAGAAAAACAATCAGCAGGAAACTTACAAAGCATTTGGGCTTTACAGTTAGAATGGCTCATTCGCAGACACTTTCAGAAAACACAAAAATTTGCAGAGCAAGGCATCAAGTGTCTTTCACTCATCTTCATTGACAAAGTAGCTAACTACATTGGCGAAACTCCAATCATTAAAGACCTTTTCATTGAAAAATATAAATTGGTTTATGCTGAATGGAACGAGGGCAAACAACCCACAGACGAACACATCAACCAAATTCAAGGATATTATTTTGCTCAAAAAGCAAGCGGAGAATTTGCCGACAATGAAGGAGGACAAAAAGAGCAAAAGAAAATCTATGAACTCATTTTAAAAGGCAAAGAAGAACTATTAACCATATCAAACCCTGTTCAGTTTATTTTTTCTCACTCTGCATTGGGTGTTGGATGGGACAATCCGAATGTTTTCAATATCGCAACACTCAACACCGCTTATTCAGAAATCCGCAAACGTCAGGAAATTGGTAGAGGTTTAAGAATTTGTGTAAACCAAGACGGACACAGAATTTATGATGCTTTGAATGTAGAAGATACAGAACGCATCAATCAATTAACCGTAATACCGAATGAAACCTACGAAACTTTTGTAACGCAGTATCAGGAGGAAATAAAAGAGGTTTACGGAACTGCCAAAGCAGGTGCAGGTCTTACGCATACTCACAAAGGAAAACCGCAAAATGAAGTTCATTTTAAACGCAATACAAGTGAACCAATTGATGCAGCTTTCAAACGCTTCTGGAAATCGTTAGCCAAGAAAACTGATTATCTTATTTCGTTTAACGAAGAAAACCTCATTGAAAAATCAATTGAGGAAATCAACAAAATAAACATTGCCGATTATGTGGCAGAAGTAAGCAGCCGTTCCATTGGTGAAATTACTGAAGAAGGAATAAAAGACGATTTTGGAGGAACGGAAACTTACGCTTTAAAAGCCTACTTCACACCTTTGGATTTGGTAGAAGAACTTAGCGAAAACACAGGACTTAGTTACCCGGCACTTTTTAAAATAGTGGAAGGAATTACCAATCACGAACACTTCGTTAAAAATCCACCGCAGTTTATCCATCAGGCAGCAGCAATAATCCGCAACATTGAATTGGACGAAATGATAAGAGGACTTGACTATCATTTGACTGGTGAGGCATTTCCTTTTTCATTTGATGATTTTGTAAGAAACATTGCTCCACAGGCTTATGTGGACACACCCAAAAGAGGCGTGTTTGATAAAATGCTTGTGGATAGTGATGTAGAAAGAACATTTGCAAAAACAGCCGACCTTGATGATGAAATAATTTGTTTCCTCAAACTTCCGAGCTATTACAAAATAAAAACGCCTATTGGCGAATATGAACCTGACTTTGGTTTAGTGATGAAACGCAAGAGTTTGAAAACAGGTAGTGAAAGCGAGTATTATTTTGTAATTGAAACCAAAGGAACAAACGACATCAACGATAAAAAATCATTGACTGAAAGTGAGGTTTATCGAATTAAATGTGCAATGAAACACTTTGAAGCCCTTGGCGTGGAAGTGCATTACGAAGCACCAGTAAAAGAATACAGCTACTTTAAAACAGAAGCTACCAAAACCATTAATTCAATAATTGAACAAGCATAAAGAAATGGAAAACATTAACGATTATATGCCATTGAGCAACGACTGGAACAAAGAGCGTTTGGAGACTTTGAAAAAAATGTTTCCTGACCTTTTTAGCAACGAAGGCAATTTGAATATCAATGAACTGAAAAAACTTGTCGATGCTGATAGTGTGAATGAAACTGAACGCTATGAGTTTCGTTGGTTCGGAAAAAGTGCAGCCAAACGCAAAGCATTTTCACCAAGTAATGCTACTTTAATTTTTGACGAAAAAAGAAGCGTAAACCCAAACGAAACAGATAACCTGATTATTGAAGGCGAAAATTTAGAAGTGCTAAAATTGTTAAGCACCGCATACAGAGAAAAAATAAAGTGCATTTACATAGACCCGCCATATAACACAGGAAAAGACTTTGTGTATTCTGACAATTACTCGCAAGACAAAAGAGCATATTGGGAAGATGCAGGGGTTATCGAAGAAGGATTAAAGATTGATACCAACACAGAAACAGACGGTAGATACCACAGCAATTGGCTGAATATGATATATAGTCGTTTGTTGATTGCAAGGCAACTTTTGCGTGAAGATGGTGTAATTTTTATCTCGATAGATGATATAGAAATAACACATTTAAGAAAATTATGCAATGAAGTATTTGGAGAGGAAAATTTTGTATCAAATTTAATTTGGAAAAGTGGAAGAACAGCTGCATCTCACTTTACAAACGAACACGAATACATTCTATGCTTTGCCAAAAATAAAACTGAATTACCGCTTTTCAAGTTTGAAGGTGAAGAAAGCATTTCTGATAGGGCAATTAAAAGACCAAGCGAAAAAAATCCTGTCTCTCAAATTAATTTCCCTAAGGGAATGGACTTTGAATGTGAAGATAAAATTTTCCCTTCTGAATTTGGGAACGGTGAACCTATTAAAGTTGTGAATGGGGTCTTTGAAGCAAAAGACGGCAAACTCGCTAATGATGTTACACTTGAGGCTGCTTGGACAATGAAAGATATGATTGAGAGTTGGATAGATGGTGAAACAGTAATAGACCAAAAAGGACAGATTGTTACAAGGTTCTTTTTTAAGGACAATGGAGTATTACAGTATGAAAAAGAAAAAGGCACCATTCATCCTAAATCAATTATTGTCGACTATTCAACAAAGAACGGCACTAATGCACTAAAGGCACTTTTAGGAAAACCATATTTTGATTTTCCTAAGCCACCTGCATTATTGAGACACTTTTATGAGGTTGTTACAGATGAAGAAGATATTGTTTTAGATTTTTTCGCTGGCTCAGGGTCAACAGGTGAAGCTGTTTTAGAACTCAATAAAGATGAATTGAAAAATAGAAAATTTATTCTTGTTCAAATACCTGAATTGACAGATAAAAAAAGTGATGCCTTTAAAGATGGGTTTAAAAAAATCAGTGACATTACCATAGAACGCAACAAACGAGTTGTAGAAAAAATTATCGAAGAAAAGAAAAAAGAGCAACCCGACTTATTTACAAACGGACACAAAGAAGACGCTTTAAAAGGTTTGGGCTTCAAGGTTTTCAAACTAGTAAAATCAAACTTCCCAAGAGTGGAGTTTGCACCCGACCCTGAAAAATCAACCGAAGAAAATGTTGAGTTGCTGAAAAAATACATCAGAGATAAAGAAGCACAACTCATTACCGCTTTCAATCGTGATGAATTAGTAACCGAAATTTTAATCAAAAACGGTTTTACACTCAATTACACTTTAACCAAACAAGATGAGTTTAAGAAAAATGAAATCTTCTTTGCCACAGACGGAGAAAAAGAAACCCTGATTTGCTTAGACATTTCAATTGATATGGAAACCGTAGAACATTTCAAAAAACACAACACTCAAAAATTCATATGCCTTGAACGTGCCTTAGACACCACCAAAAAATGGAACTTGAAGCATTATTTAGGCGATAAGTTTAATGCATTTTAAAATATAGTTATGAGCAGTTTAATAATAAACCGTGTTTTACTTGAAATTGGTGATACAAACAACTTACCCTTATATGTATCAAAACAAAACAATAATGGGTTTCATAAAAAATACCAATATCTTAAATCAGATATTTATGAAGATAAACTTTCAGCAGAAAACATAGAAAAAGTAAAACATCTTAAAGATGAAGATGATTGCTATTATACATTTTTTTCAATTAATGATTCTAATGCGATTGAATTAAGTCCAAATGAATATAATTTTGATAATCTAAAAATAAAATACATAAGAGAACTTCTATGTGAAATCTTCAAAAGTAAAGGCTTTATAGTAAGTAAAAATCCTGGCTATGGAACAGATTTATCTATTTACGAAAGAATTGATAGTTATGATAGCAATTGGGACAGGTTTAGAAGGTATGACTTTAAGTTATTTAATCAAGGAAATATACTGAGCTTTGTTATAGGTAGTGAATCTACAATTATTAGTAAAGCTAAACAACAAGTAAATGAGAGAAAAACAATAGTAAATAATGTTGTTACAAAATTTGATAGTGGCAATATAGAACATATAGTAATAGCTGATAATAGGACTAAAAGTGAAATAGGATATGACTTTTCAACCGAAAGAAGAAAGAAATTTAGCTATAAAGAATCCTATCAAAATTTAATTAATTTTTATAACAATGTTTTACAAAAAATAGAAGATGAACGAATAAAGGTGCAAGCAGGTGGATTAAAAACCGTTGAAAATATCAAAGTAAAACAGGTTAGCTTCAAAGAAAACCTAATGCTTTTTGGCAGTAATAAAACTGATATTAATCCAGTAAGTGGTTTGAGGAATTATGGCATACATAGTAAATCGCCTTTAGCCGATAAGATAAATTTTATCTTCATTTACAAAGAAAGTAGTGATGCAAATACATTATTTGCATACTTAAAAAGTGGTTTTAAACATTTTCCCGGTTTACTTAGCTATGTTGGGATTCCTATCACAAGATTAGATAAGGATAAAAGTCTCAAATATGATGATGAAATTGATTTAAGAAATAAGATTAAGGAACATATTCAGAATCATTTTCCTGAAAATCAATATCAAAATTATTTTGCGATAGTTATACAGCCTTTTAGCAAATCTGAACCTGAAATAATGGAAGAAGATGAACAAGACGAACTATATTACTTAATCAAAGGACTATTATTAAATAAAGGCATTTCTTCTCAATTTATAAAAAATGAAAATATTCATAAAGCCGATTTTCATTATCATTTACCCAATATTGCAATTGCCATATTAGCAAAACTTAGAGGGATTCCTTGGAAACTAAAATCGCATCAAAAAAATGAACTTATTGTAGGTTTTAATTGCAAAAAAGTTGATGATACTCGATTTATCGGTTCAGCAGTTTATTTTTCTAACGATGGCTTAATTGGAAGAACAGCATTTTTTCCTGAAACAAATAATAACAATGAAATTATTACACATTTAAGACAATCAATTCAAAACTACATTACAGAAAAAAATGAAAAACCTGAAAGATTAATCATTCATTATTACAAAACTTTTAGCTCATCAGAAAAACAAAAAATTGAAAACCTGATAAAGAGAGAGTTTAATTTGGAATTGCCATTTGCTTTAGTTGAAATTAATGATACAAAATCCTCCCAAGATATATGTTTTGATGTCAACAATAATTATGGTATGCCGCTTAGTGGCACATATACTCAATTAAGTAAAAATGAGTATCTCTTATTCAATAATAATCGCTACGAAACACAACCTGCAAGAACTATTATTGATGAATTACCCATTAAAATAAAAATTCATTTTGCAGACACTGGAGGTTTTTCACATTATGATTTGATAAATCAGATTTACGAATTTTCTCGATTGTATTGGCGCAGCTTAAAGCAAAAAAGTCAACCTGTAACGACAGTATATTCAAAATATATAGCCGATTTTAGGTCAAAATATTCATATGGAATTATTGATAATGATACTGTTAATAATTCACCTTGGTTTTTATAGACTATGGAAATTAAAGAAGCCATAAATAAATCGTTGTTTTTTTTGGGTGCAGGCGCATCTAAGAATGCTGGATGTTTGTTATCATTCGATATGTTGAGTTTTCTGCGAGACGAAATACAAAACGATACAGATAATAAATTTCTGCCAAGCGAGAAAAAAGCCTTAAAATTCATACTTAGTTGTTTAGAATATCATAATGAATGGCGAACATTAGAATTATCTGATAAAGATTTTAAGTTCACTCCTAATATCGAAGAATTAGCATTAATAATAAGAAGAATAAAAAACAGAGAAAACTTTATTCCATACCCAATAACAGGTAACTGGTCAGATAAACTAACCCAATTAGAAAACGAATATCAAAGGGAACCATCAACAGAAAAGAAGGGCAAAACTATTTTTGAAGCTATTGATTTAAAACTTAAATGTGAACTACTACCAGAATGGTTAAATTTTGATTCACAAAATCTAGGATATTTTAAACCACTATCTGATTTTTTTAGAAGTCATCCTAATGAAAAGTTCCGTTTAGATATATTTTCTTTAAATAATGATTTAGTAATAGAAGAATTTTCAGCAAAAAATAACCTTTCCCCTTGGCGTGGGTTTTCAAATGGA
Source organism: Bacteroidota bacterium (assembly GCA_030682255.1). Classification (GTDB taxonomy): domain Bacteria; phylum Bacteroidota; class Bacteroidia; order NS11-12g; family UBA955; genus JABMMZ01. Next base: position 8,101 of record JAUXOK010000027.1, read on the forward strand.
AAGTGGGTTGGATTAGATGTAGATGAAGTAAAAATGGAAGATTTTGACAGAATAAACTTATTCAAATTACACGGCTCACTAGATTGGGTGCGTTTGTCTACCAATGAATTTAAGCAAAAGCAAGATTTAACAACGCAGGATGAAGAAAATATTGATAAATACCATAATCCATATGTGATATTCGGTCAAGGAACAAAAACATTTTCCATAGAACCATTCTTCTCATTAGTCCAGCATTTCAAGAAAAAGCTGTCTGAAAAAGAATACTTTTTTGTAATTGGTTACAGTTTTTTCGACCCTTATATCAATAATTTGTTAATTGAAGCTACGAGTGGAAACAGTAAAAAAATCATCATAATAAATCCAAAATTTGGACCTGATGGAATTAAAATTGAAGGAGTGTTTAAGCATTTAAGCGAAGATAAATATTTCAGAATTGAGTATCCATCAAAAACAGATGTAAATACATTAGCAAAATATATTGAAAAAATTCAAACCAACGCATTTTACTCCGAGTTACCTGAATACAATGTATCACAAATTACTTCTAACAACATTGAAATCCTTCCGATAGGTTTCGATACTTTCTTACAAAAGTTTTTTGAAAATGGAGGAAAACTGTTTCTAGATTTTATTAAGGATTTTGAAAATAAGAAAAATGAAGAAGAAAAGCCTTTCTGAAAATAGGTGTAAGCACATTTGCAAACCGCTACAAGCCCACCCGAAGACCAAAGTTTGCAAAAGAGCTTCCACCTCTCCCACCCAAGAAAAATTATTTTTTAAAATTTCCTTCCCTTCAAAAATTTTTAAAACCGTAACCGCTCAACCGACACATAAAAACCAAAGCACTAACTGGACAATGACAGCGAAACCCTTATCAGACCTGACTTTCACGACACGACAGACAGAACGCCAGCTGGTAACAGCGGTTTTGCAAAAGTGGCGGTGCAGTGCTTCGTATGACAGTGAAGTGGTTAATCAAAATTTAGTTCTTCGATTGAAGTATAGTGGTGAAAATCGCCACCTTCGCAAAGCCGCAAACCGTTATAACCAATGCTATGCGACACGTACATCAACAACAATTGCGGTTTTAGTATGGTAAACAACAAATCTATATTCAGTTTGTGTTCCTTTCTTAATCCACAAAGCACAGTTATAAATACCTTCTTTTCGGTCTTTCATTAAAGTTTCTTCGTATTCGATAGCTTTTGAAACGGCTTCTGTTCTTAAAAAACCGCAATGTTTGTCTGTTTTGATAATTATTTTTTTCATCTTAATTTATTTAGTTTGTAAAAAAGCACTGGTTATAACAGCACATACACGCTATTTCCCCTCCCTCAATCCAACGCTCACAGCGTGTATCTGCAAAACGTTATAGGGCATTTAAAAAGACAGAATGAAGCAAACAATTTATATATTCATATTCGCATTTGGACTTTTAAGTTTTCACAATTTGTTTGGACAAAAAGTAGACGGAAACAATATTGAGCCTAATTGCCAAAACAGGCAGACATATCTCACGAGTATGTTTGACAATTTTCTCATTGAATTAAAAAGCAACGATTCGTTAGAAAAATTTAAAACAGCCATTGATTCAATGAAAAAAGAGTGGTCTAAATCTGACAGTTCAAATATTCGATTCAGTTTATCAGATAAATGGAACTTGTTTTATTTTCAATTTTCCGGTTCGGAGCACCACTTTGTACCTTCGGGGATTCCTTTGGGGATTGATATTAATCGTTGTTACAATAGCACGAATAAAGATACGGTATTTACAAGCAAACAAATTTTTTGCGAATTTAACATTGGTGACAGTATATCCTTAAAAGATTACCCCTTAAAATATTTCCCGACCATTTATGAGAGAGTAGATGAATTTAACGCAAAATGGACAGCCATTCTACCCAATTCAGAATATTTAATCATTAGGATGGTTCATAGCTATCCTAACGGCAATGCGACAAGTTGGTATAAGGAACGAACTTATTATTTTAGTAAAGCAAAGAATTGAAAAAAACGCCCTATAACAGCACCTACAAGAAATTGGCGGTTCAGTGGTTAAATGAAGGTTTGTGCTTCGTATGAAGTTCAGTGCTGGCAGACAGTTTTCGTCTCCGAAATCGCCAACTTCTTTTAGCTGCAAACCGTTGGGTGCAAGCCTAACAGACCGACCGCAAAACGACAAATACCACGATAGACAGAGAAAAAATCTTAAAAAAAATTTGTGAGAAAAGAAATTTGTTTTAAATTTGTCAAAAAATGACAAGTCAGATGAAAGAAACATTTGGAGAATATATAAAACGACTTCGGACAGAAAACGAGTTGACACTTACTCAACTTGCTGCTAAACTTGACTTAGACTCTGCAAATCTTAGCAAAATTGAAAACAACAAAAGAGAATTTGACGAAAAGCGTTTAGAACTTTTAGCAAATGTTTTCCATCTTGACTTGGCACAACTTCGGACTGAATTTTTCAGCGACATTATCGCAAAGAAAATTTATGAGAACAACTGCGACAGCGAAACGCTGATTTTAGCAGAACAAAAAGTTGAATATTTAAAATCTAAAAATCTTACAACAATATGAATATAGTTTCTTTTTTCGCAGGTGCAGGTGGACTTGACCTCGGTTTTCAAAAAGCAGGATTTAATGTAATTTGGGCTAACGAATATGACAAAGAAATTTGGGAAACATACGAAAAAAACCATCCACACACAATTCTCGACAGAAGAAGTTTAGTAAATATTCCTGCTTATGAAGTTCCTGAATGTGATGGTATTATTGGTGGGCCACCTTGCCAAAGTTGGAGTGAAGCAGGTACAATGAAAGGAATTGAAGATAAAAGAGGTCAACTCTTTTACGATTTCATAAGAATATTAGAAGCTAAACAACCTAAATTTTTCCTTGCCGAAAATGTTAGTGGAATGCTTTTGGGCAGACATTCAGAAGCATTAGAAAACATAAAAGAAATGTTCAGAAATGCAGGAGTTGGTTACGAACTCTCTTTTGAAATGGTTAATGCTTGTGATTACAACGTACCACAAGATAGAAAACGTGTAATATTTGTAGGGATTCGTAAAGACTTAGGTTTTAAATACCAATTTCAAAAACCAAACTTTTCTAAGTTAACACTTCAAGAAACCATTTTTGATTTAAAAGACAATGTTTTACCAGCATTGCCTTACAACAAAACGAACGGTGAACAATGTGCTTTTCCAAATCACGAATATATGATTGGAGATTTTTCTACAATTTTTATGTCAAGAAATAGAGTTAGAAGTTGGGATGAACAATCGTTTACAATTCAAGCAGGTGGCAGACACGCTCCTATTCATCCACAAGCACCCAAAATGAAATTCATAGAGCAAAATATTAGGGTTTTTGTTCCGGGAAAAGAGCATTTATACAGACGTTTGAGTGTTAGAGAGTGTGCGAGAATCCAAACTTTTCCAGATGATTTTATATTCCATTACACGAGTGTTCCAGCAGGTTATAAAATGATTGGAAATGCTGTTCCTGTTAATCTAGCAAAATTTCTTGCGGAGACAATTAAGCAACAACTAAAACAGCACACATCAACAAAAGAATTAAAAATTAAACAACAAGAAGCCGTAGCAGTATGACAAATATTTTAGAAGCAATTGTAAATATTGCGAATAACCCAGTTGTTGCAATTAGAAATCATTACACAGGTAGGAACAGAGCTAACAATGTTGGAGAAGCATTAGAAATGTTTGTAAAAGACGCTTTTGCAAATACCATTCAAGAGCAGGACGAACAAATTAAGAACACTCGATACAATCAAGTATTTTCTTGGCTTGGAAATCAAAATCACCCACCTGATATAATGATTAAGCAAGGTGATGCTATTGAAGTAAAGAAAACCCAAAGTGCAAATAGTGATTTAGCATTAAATAGTTCTTATCCAAAATCAAATATTCAGTCCAACAGCAATATGATAACACAAGAGTGCAGAACTTGTGAAAATTGGACTGAAAAAGACTTGATTTATTGCGTTGGACATACAACTGATGATTCTATAAAATCTCTATGGATGGTCTATGGCAACATTTATGCGGCCAAACACGAAACCTACCAAATCATTAAGCAAAAAATCACAGACGGAATAAATGAAATTCCAAATGTTGAACTTGCTGAAACCAATGAATTAGGAAGAGTAAACAGAGTTGACCCACTTGGAATAACAAATTTGAGAATCCGTGGTATGTGGCAAATTCAAAATCCACGAAGAGTTTTTAATTATTTACATACAACAGGAGACACTTTTGAACTTGTTTCAGTTATTCCGTCCAACAAATACAACTCATTTCCTTCTGATAGTAAAAACAAAATTGAAAACTTGGGTAATCCGAATTTAAGTATTGCAGATGTTCAAGTTAAAGACCCGAATAATCCAGCGAATTTAATTGACGCAAAACTTATAATTTTCAAACTATAAAACATTGACTAACTCACAAATAGACAACGTAAAACAGAAGGCCAGCACCCAACAGCAGTTTGGCAAAATGGCGGGTTTAGTGCTAAATTGAACATTCAGTTTTAAAAAGAAGTTTAGTTCTAAATTGAAAGTAAGTGCTTCAAAACCCGCCACTTCGCCAAGCTGCGAAACGTTGTAAGCAATGGTGTTGAACCGTATCCATAAAATAAAATTTAGATTAAAATAATTTGCTCAAATAAAATTTCGTTTATACTTTCGCAACATACAAATCAATAAATCTATGTCAGAAACAAACTTCTCCTCTTGCGCAAATCCAGAACCATTTATCAGGCTGGGTGCTGCAACCAAAGTTCCAAAATTGAGGTATAGCCTTCCTCAAAGTTCATGTTTAGAATCCAAAGGATATATTCCGCTTGACATTCCGAGTGCTTGGTTTAAGCCTGACCCAAGTATTGGAGCAGCTCCTACAGATAACTTTTGGGATGTTATTGCAAGTCCGGGAGTTGATGTAAATTGGTGAAAGGTGCTTTCAGCAATATGCTTGTAAATACCGTACAAACAGAACCAGTCATTGGTGTAGTTGGAGGTCCTTCGTTAGTTCTTGCAGACGGTATTGGTCCGATAATAAGTGGACTTGCAGGAGGTGAAGCAACTTTTGTTGTGAATCCTGCAACTGAAAACACTGTCGTTGCAGGGCAGACTGTTTCTGTTTTGGCTGAGCAAGCAATAAGCGGAATACTTCCTGTAATTTATGACGACACATTTGGCAGAAAAAGAGTAAGGTATCAACCTAAGCCTAAATCCATAAAACCCACAATTAGTATTGTTGAGCATTATAGAACCTGTCACTATTTGGGAGATTATGGTGCTGGCAGAACATTAAAAACTTTCAGTTTATTACCCGGTGAAAAAACCAAAATTAGCATCAGAAGTTATAAACAAGTTGTAAGTCAATCCCGAATCACAGAAAACGTACTTGACAGTTTTAGCGAAGAAAGTTCAAACGAATTAGAACAATTAATTGAACAGGAAACTCACAGGAAAGATGTAACAGACAGTACATCTATAAAATCGAGTGAAATTGGAGGAGGATTAAATATACAGATACCACTTACCAAAAAAATTAGCTTAGGTCTTAGTGGAGGCGGGGGAGTAAGTAAGAGTAGTACGACCAACTCGCTTAGGGAGGCTAGTATAAGAGCATTAAACTCTTCTATTTCAAAACAAGCCTCTCGCTCATCATCTGCACGAAACATTGAAGTAAATACCGAAGAAAGCATTACACAAACCAGCGAAGAAGAAAACACAGTAATACGTGAAATTGAAAATATCAATTACAGTCGCACCCTTAATTTTGTTTTCAGACAATTGCTTCAAGAATATATAAGTGTGACCTACCTTGAGGATATTTCCATAGTATTCAGCAACGGATACCCTGAAAGCAGACGTGTTATAAAGTTAAGCCAGTTGCAGGAATTTTTAGAAGAACTTATTCTTGATCCTCATGTAGATAATGTGAGAGATGCAATCCTTGCCGAGCTTTCTAGCATATACGACCACACTGGAACAAGACAATGTTTCATAGAAAAGCGCCTTGAAGAAATTTACAATTGGGAAACACCCGCTGCTTTAGTTCGTACTATTGAGTATTTCAGAAAAAAAGCAGATTTATTCCAAAATTATGTAAGTGATTCAGGAGACCCTGATAGTTTTGAAGTAACTGTACCGTGAATAATTCTTGACGTAACCAAGCGTATTTTACGCACTGATTCTTTAATAGTAGAAGCATTGCTAGGACAAGGCGAAGCATTGGATTGCTACAATATGCAACGCCAGTGGGAGGACACCGTTAGAGTGAAACTTGAAAATCAAGAGCGAGAGCAGCGCATGGAAATAATAAACCTTCAAGACACACCTGCTGAGAAAGCGGATAAATACAAGAAGGTATTCACAGACTGCTGTGATGTACCACAAAGTGGCGGTTGTGGTTGTTTTGGAAGTTCAACACCTCAAAATCCTGAATAACTATGAGTAAATGGATTGAAAATACGCAGAAGTGGCTGGATGCTCCTAAAAAATGGGAAAGGAAAGTTGATAAGTGGTTTGAGAATTCAGAAAAAGTACTTGTACAAGATGATTCCTTTTCAGGTTTAGCTGACTCAGCAGATAAATTAGCTGCTAATTCATTGGTAATGGACTATTATTCTCATTTTGAGAAAGGCACATATGGATTTTTCTTTTCTCCAAACCCAAAATTAAATTCTGCAACTAAACGTCCTTCAAAATTTAGTAGTTGGGATGATTGGGATTTATTGGCACCCAATCAAATTAGAACTTTATCTGTTTTAGGAGGCTTTAAAGAGGATGCAACTGACGTGATAAGAAATAATACTGATTTAGACAAACTAAAAGCGGCATATATTGTCTGGCCATCTAATCTTTATAGTGTTTTTTGGCAAAATGAGAAGTTTAAAGGTGTTTGGACTTGTAATATTTTTGTTGGTGATGCCATTTACTTATGGAAAAAAAATGCCATTATCAATGACAATAGACATTATTTCGGACCTTCTGATATTAAGGATGGTAAAGGACCATTCAAAAAGGTTACGAATAATAAAGTATCAAGGGGGTGTATTGTAGTTTTTGGTAACACACATACAGAAATTATTACAAGCATAAAAAAATACAAATTTGCTGATGACGGTTTTTGCTCAATTGGTGCTGGACGTGGTAATAGGAGTTCAACAGGTACGATACGATGTGACGGCAGTATGAATCCTGATGAAACTCGCGAAATTGAAAATCCAAATAATACATATTATACCTTGTAATGTTAAATAGAGAAAATATTTTACTCCACTTATTTTCAATAATCATTGCATCATGCAATATGAATAATCCAAGTAATATTGAATTATATGACTGTGAAAATGTATTCCATGATAGATCTGTTGTATTAAATGGTGTGCTTTATATCAATACAAAAGATTCGTTAATTTTTCATAATCTTGATTTAATTAATCAAATGCGATATGGAAGAAAAATGCACTTGATACCTTGTAATGAAAATTTGAAGAATTATATTTTTCGTGAATACGACATATTTTTATATCTCAAAAATCATGAAGACAATTTTTGGGTATCAATAGAGGGTCAGTTTTTGACACCCGATACACTCAGACGACCACAACAATTCATAATAAAATCAATCTCTATTATAGACACTTTGAATTCTAATTACAAATGACAAAGGTTATCATAATACGAAAGCAATGGTTATGTAATAAAAAGAAGAAAGAATGAAAGAAAGGATAATTACCGATTGCTGCGATGTTCCACAAAGTGGCGGTTGTGGTTGTTTTGGAAGTTCAACACCTCAAAATCCTGAATAGTTATGAGTAAGTGGCTTGATAATACAAATAAGTGGATGGATGCTCCTAAAAAGTGGGAAAGAGGTGTCGAGAAATGGAAGGTAGAAGAGTCTTCACATTTTTTAGCTCAAACTCGTCCGTCATGGGATATGGTTTTTGAGGGCTACCCTAAAAATGAAGCTGGTGATGACGATTTAGATGCAGATTCTGTTTTCAAATCAATTTTAGGGGATGATTATGATAGACTTATATTTACAAACGCATGTGCAACTAGGGTTTCATTAGGTTTACTTAATGGTGGCGTAAATGTTAAAAAGGATTTTTTAATTCAAAAGGGAAAATATAAAGGGAAAGGATTCATTGCAAGTGCAATAAATCTTAAAAAATGGTTAGAAATGGAAGGAGTTTGGGGTCAACCTGATGAGAAAATTGTTGGTCCAGCAGATTTAACAGACGTACAAAATACAATTGGTGCTAAAAACGGTGTATATACAATAATTGGAGGTTTTGGTGCTGGTGTCTCTGGACATGCAACATTGTGGGTAGGAGCAAATAAAAATGTTATAGGAGAACATAATTATATATCTTTGGGAGGTGACATATATTTTTGGGAATTAACATGAGAAGAAATATATTTTTACTTATTTCATTGATTCTATTCCAACTTTCTGCAAACGGGAGTGATTCTCTTTTTACGAGAGTTCAACAAAAGCTAATTGAAGACAGTGAAACATTCAATTGTTTTAAAGAATTGTATGTAGCGTATTATGAAGATAAGAAAGCTAATTTGGAAATACGAAATGAAACTTATGATAGTCTTTATATTATATATTACAATAAAGGATTGCCATTAGTAAGACTTATAAAAAGGGAAAGTTTAGATAGCTGTTTCTCGCTTTTATATTTTAAAAAGTCCATTTTTAAAAGGAGATCATTTAAGAGAGAATATAATAATCTTATTACCAGTTATAGCAATTTTAATGCTGATAATGATATTGGTGCAAAGGGCTCTCAAAAAGAGTATTTCTTAATGTATTTAGAACATTACTATATTATCCCTAAATCAAATTAATACAAACATTTTAGGTAGTTTCGAGACTTAACAAACATGCTGTAAAGAAGCAAGAATAACGAACCACAGCTTACAACAGCACCTACAAGAAATTGGCGGTGCAATGTTCCGCAGACACATTTGTGATTAATCAAAATTTGGTTCTCCGCATTAAATTTATGGTAAAATTCGCCAACTTCTTGTAGCTGCAAAACGTTACCTGCAACTGTAACAACGACACGTTCAACAATGAAATTCATCAAACGAACATTTATAACCATATTAATCCTAACGACAGTTGGACTTTTGTTTCGTGGGTGGTTTTACAGACATTTAGTGACTTATAAATCGGTTGGACTTCGGACCAATTATTCAGCAACAGACAAAATACTTACCGACTTTATTGACGCAAATAATGATACACAAACCGACCTTGACATTAAGCAAATTATCAAACTTGGACTTTCAATAACTTCGAGTCAACTCAACTTTACTGCTGACAAAAACGACACTGACCCAAACAAACTGATTACTTCCAAGACAGCACATTGCGTTGGTTATGCTACATTCTTTGCGACAACTTGCAACTACCTTTTAGAAAAGTATAACCTTTCAGACACTTGGAATGCCAAACCGCAAGTCGGACAACTTTATTTTCTTGGGACAAACATTCACAAATATTTCAATTCTACATTTTTCAAAGACCACGACTTTGTGACGATTGAAAATAAAAAAACTGGAGAAAAATATGCAGTTGACCCAACTGTGAACGATTACTTATACATTGACTTCATAACATATTCTAAATGATAAACAAAGCGGACATAAAAACAGCAGCAGGTAACAGCCGTTTTGCAAAAGCGGGGGTTTCGTGCTTCTATGAAAGTGAAGTACTAAATTCAAGCTTTGTGCATCTAATAAAGTTTAGTGCTAAAAATCCCCGCCTTCGCAAAGCGGCAAAACGTTAGTAGCCATTTTATGAGAACGACAGCAATCATATTCACACTTATTCTAAATTGGACATTTCTTATTGCCCAGTCGACTTCTATTGACTCTTTGACAACAGATGAAAAACTTACTTCTCAATTAAAAAAACAATTTACTTTAACCCAATACGACCACGCAAACATCATAATGCGATTTAATAGGGACACCATTTTAATTGCGGGGTACCTATCAGACTTCACAGTGGGGAACTCACCCAAAAATGTTGTTTACAGGACAATGAATGGCGGGACAACTTGGGAACTAATAAAGTTTAAAGGCGATGCTTGGATTTACAATACACATTTTCAAAATGACGGAAAAGTTTGGATGGGTGGTTCTGATGAATACGTTCACTTTTCAAACGACTACGGGACAACTTGGATAGTAAAACCAAAACCATTTAAGCCAATAAATAGAGTTTTATCAATTTATATGATTGACTCTTTAAACGGTATTGCAGGCGGACTTAATAATGGACTTGCTATTACAAATGATAATTGGAAAACTACTCGTCAAATTCCTTCACCTCTTGACCAGAAAAAATTTACCATCTCCAAAAATTCAGCAAGAAACAGAATAGATAAAATTGCAATACTTGATTCATTAATTCTTATAAATCAAAATGACCATATTTACTATTCAAAGCTAAACCTAATAGAATGGAAAGAATTTAATATTCCAGTAAGTGACTTTTCGATAGACAAGTCGAATAAACAGTGGTCAATTTTTAGTATAAGAAACAAAGTTTATGTACTTTCTTCCAGACTTGATTTAATTAAAACCTATGAAGGAACAGACGAATTTTTCAGAAGTAGTGAGTCGTACAACTCACCGATTTCACTCGAAGATTTCTTTTCTTCAGAAATAATTAAAGTAAAAATAAAAGCAGTGAAGTATGACTTTGATAAAATGTCAGGGGGATCTATGCGATACCCTGTTTATAAGGAAAATATAAAAGAGATGAAAATCAATGATACAGAAAGTATTTCATTACTAAAAGAAATACTTACTACGACAAATAATTATCATAAACCACTTTCTCGATCATTTTCATTTACAGAACAAGACTTTGCTTCCTATGATACCTTTTACAGTAAAACTAAAATGAATAGAAAAGAAGAAAAAGTATGGGGTGGAGACTTTACTTCTCTATTAAATATTGAGAATGAATATTTTATTAACCCAAAACAAACTGTTGCAAATCTAAGTCAAACACTTTTAGACAGCGTTTACAAGACTTTTTCTTTCAGAACGTTACTGTTTGAAAAAAATGAACCGTATATAGTGTTGAACTTAGTTAATAGCAAATCTGACACCTTAAAAGTAACAAGTGAAAATTCAACTCTTTTTAGTTTACCTTGGACAGTAGAATATAATGGACAAGCATTCAAAACATATGACACAAGAATTATAGAATACTTGAGAACTCTATTACCAAAAGATTATAACTACTATGACAAGCTGTTTGCGGGAGAATTAATATATAGACTAATCGAACAACGAACAATAAATGAACTTGAATATAAAAACGGCTACTAACAGCCGTTTTGCAAAAGCGGGGGTTTCGTGCTTTCAAGAAAGTGAAGTGCTAAATTCAAGCTTTGTGCATCTAATGAAGTTTAGTGCTGAAAATCCCCGCCTTCGCAAAGCGGCAAAACGTTGTAAGCAAGCCTAGAGAACGACCGTACTCCGAAAAAGGCATCTGAAAAACGAACTTTGACATCTTGAAAAGAACTTACGGACTGACTTTGGCGACACACAAACCGACCCGAATGTTTTAAAATTTTCCCACCGCACATTTTAAAAAATAATTTTAGCCAGCCGCACATTGGCACATTTGCAAAACCGCACAAGCCGACACACAACCCAAGTTTTGCAAAAGAGCCAATTTCCCAACGCTCGACAGGAATGTTGATAATAATTTGAAATAAGTGACGACAAATCAAAAATCTTTTTCTAATTTTGACACATTATGTCAATAGAAGTTATGTCAACAGAAACAATAGGCGAAAAGCTAAGACACATACGAGAAGAAAAGGAACTTCCATTGCGGAAAGTTGCTGCTTTGCTAGACATTGATGTGGCAATTTTAAGCAAAATGGAACGTGGGGAGCGAAAAATCACAAAAGAAGTAGTTCTGAAACTTGCCGACATATACGATTACAACGCAGACGAACTTTTGGTTTCGTTCCTAAGCGACAAGATTTTATATGAAATTCAAGATGAAGATTTAGGAATAGAAGCACTGAAAGTAGCAGAGGAAAGAGCCAAATATATTAAAGCGAATAAGAGGAAATGACAATAAAGCAACTCATAGAAAAATATACAGCCGACAGGGATTATTACTTGACAAGCAAGTATAATGAAACACTGCTTCGCAGTGATTTCTTAGACCCGTTTTTCGAGTTGCTTGGTTGGGACATTAAAAACAATGTAGGTAAACCGACCAACGAACGAGAAGTAATTTTGGAAGAAGCATTGAAAGCAAACGCTTCAGAACATTCCAAAAAACCTGATTACACATTCCGACTTTTTTCTGAAAGAAAATATTTTTTGGAAGCAAAGAAACCTTGTGTTTCTATTGAGTCAAACAACGACACAGCAAAACAAGTCAGACGATACGGATTTACAGCCAAGTTGAAAATTTCAGTTCTTTCAAACTTCGAATACTTAATTATTTATGATACTTCTGTAAAAGTTGAGAAAGAAGATACATTCCAAAAAGCACTTGTAAAAAAATACCATTACACTGAATACGAAAGCAAGTTTGAAGAAATCAAACAGCTTTTGGGAAAGGAATCAGTTTATTCAGGAGCATTTGAAACAGAATGGAAAGAAATTGAAAGTAAAATCAATCAATACTCAATTGACAATTTATTCCTAAACCAAATAAACGAATGGAGAAAAGTTCTTGGTGGTGAAATTTACAAATACGAACCGAAAATTGACGAGCAACAACTTAATGATATTGTTCAAAGCTACATCAACCGAATTATTTTTCTTCGTGTTTGTGAGGACAGAAATTTAGAGGACTACCAAACGCTTTTGAAATTTGCCAATACAAATGATTTCAGTGCCTTAATCAAAAAGTTTGAACAAGCCGACAAACGCTATAATTCAGGTCTTTTTGACCAATTGCTAAAAGATAAAATTGTAGAAAATATCAGTTCTGTTTTTTGGACTATCATCAAGCAATTATATTACCCTGAAAGTCCGTATTCATTCAGCGTTTTTTCTTCTGATGTTTTAGGAAGCATTTATGAAATCTTCCTTTCAGAAAAATTGACCGTACAAAGTGGTGCTGTTGTTTTAGTCAAAAAGCCTGAAAATATTGACCGTGACATTATCACAACACCGACTTTCATTATAAGCGATATTTTGAGAAATACCGTTTTGAAAAAAAGTGAAGGAAAAACGGATAAAGAAATTCTAAAGCTGAAATTCGCTGATATTTCTTGCGGTTCAGGTGCGTTTTTATTGGAACTTTTTCAATTGCTCAATGACATTTTGATTGACTACTACCTGAAAAATGATAAAACAAAGCTCATTCAAACGAATATCAACACCTACAAACTGCCGTTTGAAATTAAGCGACAACTTTTATTGAATTGTATTTACGGAGTTGATAAAGATTACAATGCAGTTGAAGCAGCCAAATTTGGTTTGCTTCTCAAATTGCTTGAAGGTGAAAATGTAAATTCAACCAACAAAACAAAACCTGTTTTACCCGATCTTTCACAAAATGTTTTCTTTGGAAACAGTTTGTTGAACCCGAAGCAAGTAACGAATAAGAAAGACCAAGTAATTATCAATCCGTTTGATTTTTCAAAACTCCGTTTTGATGTCATTGTGGGCAATCCGCCTTATATGAAGTCGGAGGATATGAAAAATATTACTCCACTTGAATTACCACTTTACAAAGCCAATTACGATTCAGCATACAAGCAATTTGACAAATACTTCCTTTTCCTTGAACAAGGAATTAATTTGTTAGCTGATGATGGAATTTTAGGCTATATCGTTCCAAGCAAGTTTACAAAAGTTGGAGCAGGTAAAAAACTTCGTGAATTACTCGCAGACAAAGAATATTTACATTCCATTGTTTCATTTGGTGCAAATCAGGTTTTTGCAGATAAGACGACTTACACTTGTTTGCTAATTTTGAATAAGAAATCTCAAAAGACTTTCCAATATGCCGAAGTAAAAAGCCTGAAAAGTTGGAAAGTAAGAGAGCCAGATGCGGTAAAATATGAAACACAAAAAACAAAAAGTTTAGATAGTGAAGTATGGGTGCTAATTCCTAGTGAATTAAAACCTGTATTTAAGAAAATAATTTCTCAATCTTCCACTCTTGAAAATTTACTTGGAGAGAAGAACATTACAAATGGAATTCAAACAAGTAAGAACCCTCTGTATATCATAACGCCAAATAAAATAGATAATTCTTTTATTTATTTTGAAATTAAAGGTAAAAAATGGAAGATTGAAAAGGATATTGTTCGCCCATATTATAAAACTCCTTCCAGTAGAAAATTAAAAGAGAAATTCAATACATATAAATTTTTAAGTCCTAATTCTTTTGTCATTTTCCCTTATAAAAAGGAAAATGGAAAAGTTGATGTAATTCTCGAACCTGAACTTCGAAAGAATTTTCCATTAACACATAGTTATTTCAAATACTATGAAAAAGAAATAAAAACTAGGGATGTTAGTCCTCCAATAAATAAAGATGATTGGTTTAAATTTGGAAGAAGTCAACATTTAGATAGTTGGGTGGCTGATGAAAAAATAGTGGTTGGTGTTTTATCAACAGGTGAAAAATATCCTATTGATAAAAGAAAAACGATAGTATCATCAGGAGGGACAGCTGGATATTGTATAATAGCTATACCTGACAACTTCGATTATTCCATTTACTACATTCAAGCTATTCTCAACTCTAAATATTTGGAGTGGTTTAGTGCTTTGTATGGCGAAGTTTTCAGAGGTGGTTACATAGCTAGAGGAACAAAGGTTTTGAAAAATCTACCAGTCAGAAAGATTGATTTTTCAGATGCCAAACAAAAAGCACTTCACGACAAAATCGTAGAAACTCAAAAAGAATTAATCAGCATTTATGACCAAATAGATGCTAATGCAGGAAACAAAAGGACTTTAACTCCACTGCAAGGACAATTTGCAAGAGAGAAAGCCAACCTAGAAAAGCTATTAGCTAAACTATACGATTTAGGTAGTGAAGATTCATTAATCCCATTAATCAAAGAATTGTATGAAGCTAATTAAGAACGCAACAGCCGAGAAATTGAGAGGTGGATTTTATACGCCTGAACCAATTGCTGCATTTATTTTGAAGTGGGGCATCAATGGAAGTTCTGATTATGAAATTTTAGAACCAAGTTGTGGTGATGGTGTTTTCCTTGAACAATTGAAAGAGAACAACCATAAATTCAAATCGGTTACAGCCATTGAATTTGATGATGTAGAAGCAGAAAAAGCGGAAAAGATTAAACTCAACAACAAGAATGTAATCAACACAGACTTTCATTTGTATTGCAATGAAACCACTCAAAAATTTGATTTGGTGGTTGGCAATCCGCCTTACATTCGTTATCAATATTTTCAGGAAGAACAGCAAAATGAAGCCATCAAAGTTTTCAATCGGGCTAAACTAAAATATTCAAAACTGACCAATGCTTGGGTTTCCTTTGTAGTTGGTTCAAGTTTATTGCTCAAAGAAAAAGGTAAAATAGGTTTTGTGATTCCTGCTGAATTGTTGCAGGTATCTTATGCTCAACAACTCCGTGAGTTTTTGGCTCATTTCTACAATAAAATTAATATCATTTCCTTTGAGAAGTTAGTTTTTCCTGACATTCAGCAAGAAGTTGTTTTGTTGCTGTGTGAGAAAAACGGAAGTGATTCACACTTAATTGAACATCTTGAATTAAGAGATGCTTCAGACCTTTCAACATTGGATGTAAACATCCTGAAAAGTCCTTCCAAAAAAATAGATTTTAAGTCAAACAAGTGGACTTACTATTTTTTGGAACAAGAAGAAATTGACTTTTTAGAACAGATTGCCAAAAAACGAAAAGTTCCGACAATTAGTAATTATGCCAGTGTAGAAGTTGGCATTACCACAGGTGCAAATGATTACTTCACCGTTCCTTTGCCAGTTGTAGAAGCTTACGACCTGAAAGAATACGCAAAACCAATGGTTGGCAGAAGTGTACAGGTCAATAGCGTAATTTTCACGGAAAAGGATTGGAAACTTAACAGACAAACCAAGGCAAAAGCCCATTTATTGGTGTTTCCAGCTAAAGGGAAAATCAATGGACATAAAGGAGCGAACTCATACATTCGTATGGGTGAATCAATGGGCGTTAACAAAGGCTACAAAACAGGCATTCGTGATGATTGGTTTGTCATTCCTTCCATCAAACTTTCTGATGCTTTGTTTATCCGTAGAAACAACCTTTACCCTCGTTTAATCTTAAACGAAGCAAACGCATATACAACCGACACAATGCACCGTGTATTTATGAAAAAAGACACGGACAAAAACGCTTTCATAGCCAGTTTTTACAATTCACTGTCTTTGGCTTTTTCTGAAATTGTTGGTCGTAGTTATGGCGGTGGTGTTTTAGAACTAATGCCAAGCGAAGCAGGAAAAATACTGCTCCCCTACCAAACCGACAATGCAGATTTACTTGGCACCATAGATAAAATGATGCGAGAGAAAAAAAGCATTGACGAAATATTAAAAATCACCAACAAGCAAATTCTAAAAGATGGATACGGCTTTACGGATAAAGAAATAAAATTGGCGGATAGCATTTGGAAAAAGCTTTCTGCGAGAAGATTAAATAGGAATAAAAATTAAGCAAGATGAAAGATGAAATAATTGAAGCAGGTAAGAACTTAAAAACGATTCTAATTGACTATACTGAAAAAGATGGTTCAAATGAAGGTTGGAGAGAGGTTGAGCCATATAGTTTTCGAGAAAAAAGTGGCGTTGAATACTTTTACGGTTTTGATATTAAAAAGAACGGAATAAGAGGCTTTATTATTGACTCAATCAATGATATTCAAATTACAAATAATAGTTACACCCCTAGATGGGAAGTTGAGTTTTAATTCAAAGAAATATGAAAAGACAATCAGTAGAATCCTCAAATCTTGCATCTGTTGGCTATGATGCAGAAAATGAAATCCTAGAAGTGGAATTTAAGCACGGTGGTGTTTATCAATATTTTGATGTGCCTATGCACGTTTTTGAAGAATTGATGGATGCAGATTCACACGGAGTTTATTTTTCAGCCAATATAAGAAATGATTATAATTACCAAAAGGTGTAATAATGAGAAACATAATTATTAATGCCATTAAAAACAGACAACTTCTTGAATTTACATATAATGGACATTTAAGAATTGTTGAACCACATACTTTTGGTGTATTTAGCAATGGTAACGAGATACTTGTTACATATCAAGTTGATGGTACAAGCGATTCAGGAAAAGTGCCAGACTGGAGACCTTTTACATTTTCTAAAATTCAAAATTTGCAAATTTTGAACAATACCTTTTCAGGAGCACGGAATGGCTACAAAAAAGGGGATTCAAGATTTCAAACAATTTATCAAGATTTATGATTAAAAGAATTGAGCAAATAACCAATTTCGGAATTTATAAAAATTTCAATTGGAACTCTGTTTCAGGATTGGTAGATTTTAGCCAAAAAAACTTATTCTACGGTTGGAACTATTCTGGAAAGACTACGCTATCAAGGATATTTTGCTCTCTTCAAAATAAAAAAATGTTTGATAGTTATTCTTCAGGAGATTTTAAAGTAGTAACTGATACGGACTCTTTTAATAAAACTAATCTTGAAGCATTTCCTTTTAAACTTTTGGTTTTCAATTCCGACTACATAAAGGATAACTTAAAATGGGAACTAGATGATAATATAAATGCCATTTTCTTTGAGGTTGGTGAGAAAGCAAAAATTTCAGAAAAAATTGATGCATTAGAAGGTGAAATTCTTAAAATAAATGGAAGCAATGAAGTAAAAGGAGAAAGAGAAAAGTTTAATATTAGTATTGAATCCTTTGAAATTTTTGAAAACACTTTATTTACAAATGAATCAAGAAGAATCAAAAATGAGGTATTTTCAAGTCTAATAGAGTTTAATAAGGGGCATTTCAAAAAACAATTGTCTCTCGTTGTACAGAACATTAATAGCTTTATTTTAAAAAAGGAAGAAATCGAAAGACTTAATAGAATTGTAAAAATTGAAAAACCAAAACCTGAAATAGAAACAGTTATTTTTGATTTTCAAATCAACTCCTTAATTGATGAGGCAAACAAAATATTAATTTCAGAACCTAGTAAACAAGACGTTCTACAAATATTGGAAAATAGACCAGATGCACTTCAATGGGTAAAAAAAGGATTAGAAATAAACAAGAAGAATGAAAAGTGTTTCTTCTGTGATAATATCATTTCAAAAGATAGAATTGATATTCTTAATAAATATTATCAAAATGAAGCTGCAAAATTAAGAGAGGCTTCACAACCAATACTTGAAAGAATTAAGACAGAAAAGGAAAATTTAAAAAACATAAATTTCCCTAATAGTATTCAAGAAATTAATGATGGCTATCAAGAACAATATGCAAAATCGAAAAAGGCTATAGATAGAGAAATTACAACGTATGTTAAAGAATTAGTTAAGGTTGAAAACCATTTAAGGCAAAAAATTGAAAATAGAATTTACGAAAAAGCAAATCCTCTAAGCAATTATGACATTGCTTCCATTGAGAAGGTAGCAGGCAATATTAACGAAATATTGAACCAGAACAATAAATTTTCCAAAGAATTTGACACAGTGATTCAGTCGGAAAGAAATAAATATATCAATTATCTCGTTGCTAGATTTTTAAAAGAAAATCAATATTTATCAAAACAAACTAAATACGATAAGGCTTTAATTGAAATTGAAAAACTAAATACCAAGGTCATTACTTATCAAAAAGAAATTGAACGATTATTGGCTTTACGAAATAGTGCAGAAGAAGGAGGGCAACAATTTGATTATTTTATTCAAAGTTTTTTAGGAAAAGATGATATCAAGATAAAATATGATAAAAACGTTCAGAAATACAATCTATACAGAGGAAATGAAATAGCTAAGCATTTAAGTGAAGGAGAAAAAATGGCTATTTCTTTTTCACATTATTTAGTCACACTAAAAAGTTTAGAGCAAAAAAATGAACTAAAGGATACTATCTTATTTATTGATGATCCTATTTCAAGTTTAGATGGAAATCATATTTTTCAAATTAACGCCATATTAAAGGATTTTTTATATGAGAAAGTTGATGACCCAAATAATGCTAGTCAAAAAATGTGGATTCAGAAGTGTAAACAACTATTTATCTCGACTCATAACTATGAATTCTTTAATCTTTTAAAGGAAATGCCAACATCAAAAGGCTTTGGTTATGATAAAAAGAATAAAAAGGAAATACGATATTTTATTTCAAGAAAAGTTAATGATTCAGAAATAGTTTGTCTACCCAAAGTATATGACGATTTTAAATCTGAATATCACTATTTATTTAAACAAATATTTGAATTCAGCGAAGAATCTCTGTCAGAAAAAGTTCTAATAATGCCAAATATTTTAAGAAGATTTTTAGAAATCTATACTCTTGCAAAATATCCTAGTACCGAAGAAGTAGATGATAGAGCTACTGAAATTTGGAATAATGAAATTTCTAAAAGAATTTGTAAGCCCTTCCACTATTTTAGCCACTTTAACAATATTGATAGAATTGGGCAACATAGCGAATTACTAGCCGATATAAGCCAGTCTTGTAAGGAACTCATCAAACAACTCAAAAAGGATAAAACGCACTATAAAGCGTTACAAGCAACATTATAATTATGGCAACAATAAAAATAAACCAACAACTCAAACGAATTGAAATCAAAGAATTTGAAATCGAGAATCAAATCGTTTTCAATTACTTTGACAATCTTTCTGCAAGTGATAGAGATGATAAATTGCTAAGAGCAATTTACATTGGAGTGTTGGCTCTAATGGAAGACCGTATTTCATCTTTTCTTTCAAAAACATCCAATGAGTTGGGAACAGAGCTCGAAAGTTTGAAAATGATTTTTGAAATGAAGAAAGAACTTTTCTATAAATCAACCATCAAAGGAACTTTGGCAGAAGATGAAATTGCAGAATTTTTAAACCAATTTTTTGCAGACAAACGCCTAAAAGATAAAGCATTTTTGACAGGCAATTCAGCAGGTAATTTACCTAAAAACAAAACAGGTGATATTATCTGTGAAGTAAACGGAACACCTGATTTGAAAATAGCTATTGAGTGTAAGTTTGATAAAAGTGTTCGTTTAGGAGACATTGAAAGCAAAGACATTTTTACACGTAAATCTGATACGGCTTGGAGCCAGTTGATAGAAGCGCAAGCCAACAGAGATAGCAAAGTAAGTTTGATAGTTTTTGATATTTCGTTAGTAGAAAACTCCATTCTAAAGAATTTTGAAAATGTAGGTTACATTGCAGGAGTTGGTTTTGTTGCAATTATAAATTCTCAAAAAGGAGATTACAGCAATTTAGCCATTGCATATATGTTAGCGAGAGATATTGCTTTAAATGCAAGAGAAATCGAACTAGACAAAGATGTTTTGGCAATGATGGTAAACCGTATCATTAAAGACATCAACGAAGTATTGACAATAAAATCTTTGGTTCAAAACAACATTGATAACAACAAAGCAATTTTAAAGCAATTGGAGAAATCAATCCTTTTAATGGAATTCAATCAAGAGTATTTGAAACGCTTTTTAAGTCAAGGAACATTAACCAAAAAAGACTTGCTCGACTTTTATTCAGGGGAAGATGTAAAAGACAAATATCGTTTAATTGAAAAGGAAATTAATGAATTATAATGCCTAAACCGAAGGGAAATAAAAATTTTATGACACTCTCACAAAAAGAGTGTTTAACGGCTTCAACTCATTTGTTAGAGAATGCCGAAGGTTTATATAATGATGCACAATTGCTTGCTAAAAATAAATCCTACGGTCGAGCTACCTCAATGCTAATCCATTCGACAGAAGAAACAATGAAGGCATTCATTCTATTTCTTGACGGTAATGGTTTTCAATTTAGAAAGAATACAAATGGCATAAACAATCTTTTTGTTAATCATAGCTTGAGATATGGTTTAGCTATGGTTTTATCAGTATTACATATATTCTCAGAGGATTTAAAATACTTTTTGCAAAGAGTTAGAAATGAGCCCAACAAACTTATGTCTTTAAGCAAAGACAAGGCTGCTTTGGAGAGCAAATTCTTGGAATACTTCAAGGAGAAAATAAAAATTGTTTTGCTTGAAGTAATTTGGTTTTCAAAGGCAGAATTTTTGAGACAAGAAGGGTTTTATGTTGATTATGTAGATAAGATTAAAACGCCTTTAGAAATAGACGAAAACGAATATAATGAAGTATTAGTTCGTATAAACGGAATGCGGTCTTTCGTATTATCCTTAATTGAAAGCTTTGAAAGTGATGATGAAGAATTTAATAAACATTTAGAAAAGCTAAAAAAGCAATTTTTGATAGAAGGTTGGTATCAGAAAATTGGAGGTCTAATTGAAATGTTTAGAGATAGAAAAACAAATCCATTAGAAAATTTATCAGTAGCAATAAATGAGTTTTCAAATGAAATTCAATCAAAAAAGTCATTCAATGAATAGCCAACACCACAGGTGTAAGCACATTTGCAATTCGCACAAGCCAACGCACAGACCAAAAATTGCAAAAGAGCTTTCACCTTTGCCACCCGAAGGAAAATTATTTTTTAAAATCCCTTCCCTCTAAAATTTTTAAAACAGCCAACACACACGCCAGACAGAAAACAGAAACTAATAAAATGACAGCAAAAACACAGAAATACAGCGACTTGACAATGACGGAGGACAGAAGGCCAGCTTACAACAGCACCTATAAGAAATTGGCGGTTCGGTGGTTAAATGAAGTTCAGTTTTTAAATCAAACTTTTGTGCAGGTTGACAGTTTTGTGCTTCGAAATCGCCAACTTCTTATAGCTGCGAAACGTTGGTGGCAAGTGTAACAGACGGAAATAACATGATAAGATACAAAAACAATGCAAGACATACTATTTGACTTTATATCGAAATACGTTTCTCTGACAGAAGATGAGAAGAACGCAATACTTTCGTTAGACATATTCCGCTCTGTTAAGAAGGGGGCTATTTTACTCAAAGAAGGACAGAAATCTCAGGATAACTATTTTGTTCTAAAAGGGTGCATACGGAAATATTACATCATAGATGGTGAAGAAAAAACTACCGCTTTTTTTACAGAAATGGAAGGTTTAACACCCCATTGTGCAATAAATAATGCTCCGTCTGAATATTTTATAAGTTGTGTAGAGGATACAATACTAATTGTTGCAAACACAGATATGGGAGTTGAATTAAATACTAAATTTCCTAAATTTCAACTAATGTGTGGAGTATTGTCAGAAGAACTTTTAGCTAAACAGCAAATCAATTTTGACGAGTTTAAGACTTCATCACCTGAACAACGATACATGAACTTACTGCAAAAAAGACCAGACCTTATTCAACGTGTTCCGCAACATCAATTAGCAAGTTATTTAGGTATAAAACCCCAATCATTAAGCAGGTTAAGAGCAAGGATTGTAGAGAAAAATAAAGGGTAGGGTTCATTTCTTAACTTTAGTGAACGAATTTAAAGAACACGCCAATCTACTTTTGCAATATCGTTTAACATCAATTAAAAAGATATGCAAAAGAAAATTTTATGGATTGGACTTGCCTTAGTGCTGGCAAGCAGTTTACAGGTGAATGCACAATATGCCAAACAAGACAGTACTTACAAACGGTGGTTCGTTGGGAGTACTTTGTTTTTATTAGGTAATTTTGATAAAGTAAATCCACCTAATTTTATTCAACTAAATTTAGGTTATCGCATTACAGGAAAGGATGTAATTTCCCTTGAACTAAAAACTTGGAAATATGCTTGGCCACTTGGTATTAACCCTTTTTATAATAAGGCATACGGAACACTTGACGAAAAATTTCCTGGTTATATAAGAGATTATGGTTTTGCTATTGCTTATCAAAGGTATTTTTGGAAAGGGCTTTACATAGCAGTACACGTAATGCCTGCTTGGCAAACATTTATGGATGAAGACGGTAATAAGGTGGGTAATGGCTTCATGGTATTCAACACTAATCGCGTTGGCTATCACATTAAACTCTTTAAGGATAGGTTTTTTATAGAGCCATCACTTGGTATTGCTGGCCGACCTTATTACACTAAAATGCCTGATGGGTTCAAACAAAAAGATGACAAGTGGCCAAAATGGACGCCTGAGCCAGGCTTGCATTTCGGATTTAATTTTTAATAACTTAGCAATGGATTAACAAAACTGACTTTAACAAACAATAAAGACAGATAGAACACCAGCCACCAACAGGCGTTTGGCAAAAAAGCGTTCCGTTTAGCGGAACAGTGGTTCATTGAACATTCTACCTCGCATCAGCTTTTAGCTTCGCTGCTACTTCGTGGTGTGGTGTATTGCCAGTTTAGTGCTCCGATCCCGCAGAATTGCGGGACGCCACTGCGCCAAGCGCCAAAACGTCAAACTGTCTAAATACCTAATGATTTGCATAAAGTATTTGGACACCTATCTTTGCAGAAATCCATTTATGCGATTTTCAGTGAAGTATTTGGGTTTTTAGACAAACTGACGTTATAGCCAATGGTAGAAGACAACATCAAGAAAAAATGACATCAAAAAAATTAACTATCTTTGAAACCTATTATGAATAGGCTGATAAATAAAGTTAATAGGGTAACTCGATTCAATATAAAAACATACTTAAGTAATTGATTTAAAAATAAATAGGAAAAATATTTTGAAAAAGTTTATAGAATTTAAAAATAGTTGTAACTTTGCATCAACAGTACCCGTTCAGCATACCGTAAGATCTGCTAGCGGGTCATTCTTTTTTTATAGCTTTGGCAAATAAAGTTCCACACTCCATAGCAGACCAAATTAATTTACTCAAACAGCGAGGAATGCTCTTCAAAGACGAGCCATCTGCAAACCACTTTTTAGAAAATATCAGTTATTACCGTCTCAAAGGCTATTGGTGGGATATGCAAGCCGACTATACCCATCACACCTTAAAACCCAATACTTACTTTGAAGACATACTAGACAGATATACTTTTGATAGACACTTACGTTTGATACTTTTTGATGCCATAGAGCGAATAGAAATAGCATTACGCACCAAAATGATTTACCATCTGTCAATGGCATATGGTGGTTTATGGTATTTGAATCCTAATTTATTTGAAACTACACCTTTACCGTCTGACCCAAATATAACTATTTACCAAAACACGATTCTTGAACTCAAAAAAGAATTTTTTAGAAGTCAAGAAATTTTCATCAAAGACCAAAGACGAAGATATCCTAACCAAGATGCAGATGCTTGGAAAATAATGGAAGTAGCCTCAATGGGAACTTTGTCGAAACTATACAAGAATTTAAAACACCAGTTACCCGAAAAGGCAACTATTGCCAACGAAATGGGATTAAACCTGCATAGCGAATTATCAAGTTGGTTAGAAGCAATTACATATGTTAGGAATATTATAGCTCATCATTCCAGACTGTGGAGTAGAAATATGGTAAAAGTACCCATAGCCAATTTGAATAATCCACTTTCTGTTTGGCTGGACAAACCATTATCTCCCGTTCAAACTAAGAAACCGTTTTTAATAATTAGTGCTATGGTTTACTTGTGTAATGAAGTAACGCCAAATCATCAAATTAAAAGTAAAATATTAGCACTATTTGCAAATAATCCAAACATACCAATCTATAAATTGGGTTTTTTAAACAATTGGCAAAACCAAGGACTATGGAAATAACCACTGGCTATATCAGGCGTTTGGCTCAATGGCGGGTGACGTGGTTAATTGAACATTCTACCTCGCATCAAGTTTTAGCTTCGCTGCTACTTCGTGGTGTGGTGTGTTTATCTCGGCTGAGCCGAGATGCTTCGATCCCGCAGAATTGCGGGACGCTTCTTCGCCAAGTGCCAAAACGTTATGAGAAATTTTAGAAAAACATATACATCATAAAATCAATTGATGACCCAAAGTATAAGGCTAAATATTTTTCGATTTCTTTCCATAATATATTTCATTTATGGATTAAGCTACTTTAATTGGAGGTTAAGGGAGTCTATAAATCAAGATGCTTTAGTTTTTTCTTATACCTTATTTACAGCTGAGTTGCTTATGTTTGGGGGGGCTATACTTATGATTATTAATCATTGGGATATTAAAAAAATTAAAATAAGGAAAGCTGTTTATAAACTTTCGCAAATTAAAGACATTGACACTAATGAAGACAGAACAATTGAGGTAGATATTTTTATAGCAACATACAATGAACCCCTTGAGATTGTAGAGAAAACAATTATGAGTGCAGTAAAGCTAATGGATTCTACGAAACAAGTAAAGATTAATATTTATTTATGCGATGATGGTAAACGAGATGGCGCAAATATAGGACAAGAGAATTTTAAAGAATTAGCCGCAAAGTATCATATCAAATATGTTTCAAGAAATAACAACAAAGGCTACAAAGCCGGTAATCTAAATAATGTTTTCTGGCAATCAGAAGGTGATTTTATTGTAATTCTTGATGCGGATACCATTGTGTATCCAAATTTTATCAATAATCTTCTCCCATATTTTAAAGACAGAAAAATGGCGTGGGTTCAAAGTCCACAATATTTTTACGACATTCCCAAAGGAAAACCACTCCTAGATAGTAGAGACACAAATTCAAATTTCCTCAAAGGGTTGGCTAAAGTTTTTCCTTTTCTAACCAAGATAAAAACAGGTAAAGATATTTTCGGTACCGACCCCACCATATTCTATCAGGTAATCTTATATCACCGAAATGCTTCAAACGCTTCTTTTTGCTGTGGAGCAGGCTCAATCCATAGAAGAGAAGCACTCGAAAGTTTGATAATGGACAATAAAAAAGACTTGCTTGACCTCAAATCTGAGGTTGAAATAGACCCATCGATGGTTTTAAATAAAAATTTACTCGAAGATAGATCCAATAAATGTATTGGGCCGTTTGTGCATCATATTTCGGAGGATATCTATACCTCAATACTTTTACACGCCAATAGCAGAAAGTGGAAATCGTATCAACACCCAATTCCTGAATGCAAAATGCTTTCACCTCAAACATTGTCGGTATTCGACAAGCAGTTTTCAAGGTATGCAGAAGGTACATTTAGTATTTTTTTTAGCAAAAACAATCCTATTATAAAAAGAGGATTGACTATTTGGCAGCGCATTGCTTATGCTGAAACTATGTATTCTTACTTTTCCGCTTTTTGGATAATTATTTTTTTACTTAGCCCAATTATATTTTACTTTACTCTAATACCCCCCTTAAAGGCATTTAGCTTTGATTTTTTCTTAAGGTTTATTATTCTAAACATTTTAAGTCAAATGCTAACATTATTTGCCTATTGGGGTATTTCTACTAATCGTTCTGACCAATATTTTATATCGGGATTTTGGTTGAAAATAAGAGCCTTTTTCAAAACAATCATTGGAGGAGAGTTGAAATTCAATACCACTTCAAAAACCAAAGAAAAATCAAATTTTCTGAAAAGTATAAAACTGGTATTACCTCACTTAATTATTGTGCTACTAACTTTGATAGGCCTTTTATACAACTGTGTTCTGATATACAACAATCAGCATCCATCACTCTCTGCCTTTTGGGCAAATAATATATGGGCCACCTTTAACATTTATCAATTAAGTCCTATAATAAGGGCATCACTTATAAAAGATTAAATTATGGAAAATAAAAAAACAGCTTCTTTTTGGGTTAAGCCTATTGTTTTCATTTTAGGACTAATAGCTTCCATATGGTTGGTGCTATGGATAGAAAAAATTCATCCAAGTGACTTTGGCTTTTACAAAGACATATTTAAAAGAGAAGAACTTATCCAGAAAAGTGAAGACTACCCATTAAGAGCAACAAAAGTTGAGTTGGATAACAATGAACTTGAAATGGCTAAAATTGCTTGGAAGTATTTTGAAAACAATACAATTTCAGAAACAGGAATCGTTAACAGTGTAGATAAATACAATTCGACAACTCTATGGGATATAGGCAGCAGCATTCATGCTTTTCTTTCTGCTTACGAACTTAATATCATTTCTAAGGCGGAGTTGGATAATAGAATGAATAAATTATTCGAAACTTTAAATAAACTTAAATTATACGACAACAAACTTCCCAATAAAGTTTACAACTCAATATCGACAACCATGAGCACCTATGACAATCGACCGACAGAAACTGGAATTGGTTGGTCTGCCATGGATTTAGGTAGATTTTTAGGAGCTTGCAAAAGACTGATTTTTAATTATCCAGAACACAATCATTTGGTTCAAAATATTATTTCAAAATGGGATTTTTCATTAGCTGTAGAAGATGCCACTCTGATGGGAATTGGATTGAGTTTTAAGGACGGAGTTGAAAAAAGGGTTCAGGAAGGTAAATTGGGTTATGAGGAATATTGTGCCAAAGGATTTATTCAGATGGGATACGATGCAAGTAATGCTTTACTATATACCGACTTTCTAACATTTGTGAATGTGAACGGAATAAAAATAGGAACAGACAGTAGGCAAGTAAAACATCATCCTTCCTATAATTATGTACTTTCAGACCCCTATATTTTAGATGGTTTAGAGTATGGATTTGACATTAACTCATTGGAATTAGGATACAGGGTTTTTTTAGCACAAAAACTACAGTCAGAAAAGGTGAACAAACTAATAAGTGTAGGAGAAACACATATTGACCAAGCGCCTTACTTTATTTACAACTCCATTTTCACTAATGGAAAACTATGGAATTGCGTATCGGAAAGTGGTGAAGACGCTAATGATTTAAAAACATTTTCAACAGCAGCTGCCATTGGTTGGCATTATTTATTTGATGACCCCTACAGCACAAAATTGTTTCACCAAGCAAAAGACTTATATGATAAACAATTAGGCTTTTATTCAGGGATATATGAAGTTACAGGCAAACACAATAAAGCCGCTACTTGCAATGTAAATTCATTAGTTCTTTGCGCAATTAATTACAAGAGCAAAGGCCCTTTAATATTCAACAAATAGATTTATGTATAGAACCATACTTCTTTTGATTTTATCTATTTTTGCTAACCGAGTTTATTCACAGGGAAAAAAATATCCCGATCATTTTGGTGATGTATTTAAGTCAAAAAAATGCTTGCTTGGCAAAAAGATTATTAAAGGCGATGTTGGATTTGCGACATCTAAAATATCTTTCATTAATGACCAAGGAAACCTAACCGAATTTTTTCGACTAACCAATAAAGTAAATCTTAACATCAATTTATTTAAAGACTTTTACATTAAAAATACCTTTTATTTTGATCTAATTGAAAATAAAGAATCGCCACCATGGCTTGCCAACCATTTTTATGCTATGGGTGTTTATAACTGGCGTAACAAAACCTTCTCATACGGGTTTGAAAATTTTCAGCCGAACAGATTTAAAAATGCGCAATTTGATTATTGGACAAATTTGAAAAGAGGGTTATTTTTTGTAAATTACAACTATGAGTTAAGTAAGACTAACTTTCCTAAAATTCCAATATTTTTTGACAAAACCTCAAAACTCGTTATGGTTCCCTTGCTTCGTTTGCAACCAGAGTTTGTTGATGCTAATAACCAAAAAGCAGGAAATTTAAGGCCAATATTAGGAACGAATATCCGCTATGTAATATATAAAAACATTTACATTGAAACAGGCTTGTTTTACTATCCAATAACAAAAACACGACTACCATGGGATCCGGATTTCACTTACGGTTTTGGTATTTTTGATTATCGTGCATTTAAAGTGAATATGAGTTATGGCAATTGGATTGCGAATCGATATCCATGGGCAAACAAAGAGATAAAGCATGGTTTTATGAATGGAGAATTCACCTTAAACATCAATTATGCATGGTAAAAACTTCCCATAACAGGCGTTTGGCTCAATGGCGGGTTCAGTGGTTAATTGAACATTCTGCCTCGCATCAACTTTTAGCTTCGCTGCAACTTCGTGGTGTGGTGTATTGCCAGTTTAGTGCTCCGATCCCGCAGAATTGTGGGACGCTTCTTCGCAAAGCCGCAAAACGTTACCTGCAAGCTTAAACAGACACGAAACAACATTATGACAGGAAAATATGAAATAATAATCGCATTGACCGTTCTATCATTCGGACTTTATTCGTGCACAAACTCGACTGATAAAAAACAGAATGATAAAACAAAAACACACGAAAGACTCATAAACTGTAAGACTAAATTCATAATGGAAGACGGAGAAGAAGCGGATGGTTATCACGAAGATTATGAAAACTTTATCAAGGACTATTTATCAGACGAACAAAAAGGAGACACTTTAATAGTAACAACTCTAATTGAAGTAAATGCTTGCGGTATGACAATTGGAGATATTGAATTTTCGGGAGACACTTTGTTTTTAAAAACAAGACAAATTGCGGACGAAGTTTGTGCCTCAACAATGTTTGAAAAGTTTACATACAGAATTCACAACCCTGACAATAAAAAGTATGAAATACAAAGCGAAAGATAGTATGCCAGCAGGTAACAGCTCCAACAAGAAATTGGCGGTTCATTGCTCCGCAGACAGTTTTGTGGTTAATCATCCGCCAGCTGGCGGACTCCGCATCAATCTCGGCTGAGCCGAGATGGTAAAAATCGCCACCTTCGCCAAGCCCGAAAACGTTAGTGGCAAGCATAGACGACACAACCACGACAATTAGACAATGACTTTTTACGAACATATTTTATCATTTATAACTGACGGTAGTAAACGACTTTCGACACGGGCGACAGTTGTTATACTGACTTTGACTTGTATTCTTTTGCTTGACAACATTTTCGGAGTTTCTTTTTATTTCAATAATCAGCGACAACTTGACCAACTTAAATCTATCACGGAACTACGCAAGGACACTACTTTGACGGCTGACACAAGAACAAAACTTTTTGAACTTGAACGACAAACGCTTGGCAGAAAAACTATCATTGACTATTCGTTATCCTTTTTCCGAAATATATCGTGGACAAGTTCTAAAACAAGCCAGAACACGACAAACAATAACGCTAATCCTAATCCTGTTCCCATTCGTAACGATTTTTGGTTTTTAATTTCTGCATCTGGACTTTATATTTTAGTGACAATATTTGTTGTTTCTGTTCTCTTGCTGACAGACAAGAAAACTCCATTCCTACAACTTCTTGCTTCAATGATTGTGTTTATAATAGTCATGTTCTTTACATCATGGTTTAACTTTTGGCTGTTTGACAAAATAATTCCAGACCAAGTTTTCGGTAGTTGGACGTGGAACTATGTGATAAACTTTGCAATTCAAATCGGACTAATTCTCGGTTTGACCTTTGCGACAAAAACAATGAATAAGCAAAATGCCAGCCGCTAACAGGCGTTTGGCAAAAAAGCGAGTTAAGTGCATAAATGAAGTCTCGGCTGAGCCGAGATGCTTCGATCCCGCTGAATTGTGGGACGCCACCTTCGGTTAGCTTCAAAACGTTAGTGGTCAGCTTAAAACGACAACACATCAAAAAATGAATTTTAACTTAAGTCAACCATACCCGTTAAACGAATCCATAAAATGGCGATTACTTAATAGCTTTTTATTCGGAACTTTTGTTTTTCTGTTTCTTTTCATCTTTCAACCTTTTGAATTAAGTAAGTTACCATACAACATTTTGCCGATCGCTTTGGGTTATGGGGCTGTTTGCTTTGTAATGATGGCAATTCTAAACTTGGGAGTGTGCATGTCTTTTCCTAATTGTTTTTCAGAAAATAGTTGGACAACAAAAAAAGAAATTCTTTGGACAATTTTAAACGTGTTTCTTATCGGTTTAGCTAATTATATTTTCTCTTTTTTAATAAAAATCACAGCCTTTACTTGGGAAAATTTATTTTTGTTTGAAGCTTATACCATCGCGGTGGCTGTGTTTCCACTCACCATTTCAATACTTTTAAATCAAGTTCGATTGAATAACAAATTTGAAAAACAAGCACAACAGTTAAATGAAGATATAGAGGAAAAACAAAGCAAATTTATTGCTGAAACAGTTCACAATCGAAAAACAATTGGAATTGACGAATTTGAACTTATGGTAGATAACTTTCTTTATGCAAAAGCAGACGATAACTATGTAACAATTTATTATATAAACAACGAAACTGTTTCTCGAAAAATGCTTCGCAACACTTTAAAAAATGTGTATTTGCTATTTACTGAACATACAGAAATTTTAAAGTGTCATAAAAGTTACATTGTAAATCTTAATCACGTTCAGCGTATTTCGGGTAATGCACAAGGTTACAAACTTCATTTGAAAGGAACAGACGAAATTCTACCTGTTTCCAGAACACTTAATGAAAACATTAAGTTGTACTTTGCCGATTACCACTAGTCAATTCATTTCACCGAAAACAGTTTACCATACGCCACAAAACTTGCCATTAGCCACATTTTGCTTGTGTTAAAAGAGATTAGTATTCACTTTTGCGATATTGATTAATACTTAAAAACAAGTAATTATGGACATCCTTTTTAAAACATTTTTGACATTTCACATTATTGGTGGCGTAACCGGTTTACTGACAGGTTTTTTAAACATGATTGCTAAGAAAGGAGACTCAAGGCATAGAATTGTAGGAAAGATATTCTTTTTTTCTATGTTAACTGCAGGATTGTCTTCTCTTGTTTTGTCAACCATAAATCCAAGTCTTTTTATGTTCATGGTAGGTATTTTTACAGTTTACATGGTAGGTACAGGAAAACGCTACCTACATTTGAAAATGCTTAACCAAATGC
This sequence comes from Bacteroidota bacterium, assembly GCA_030682255.1. Classification (GTDB taxonomy): domain Bacteria; phylum Bacteroidota; class Bacteroidia; order NS11-12g; family UBA955; genus JABMMZ01. Next base: position 40,074 of record JAUXOK010000027.1, read on the forward strand.
AAAAACCTAAAATCATTGATTGGAGTTTGACAATCGGAATGATGCTTGCTGGTATTCTATTTATAGGATTAGGGGTATTGAGTTTGCTGAAATCAAATTTGTTTGGACTTGTTTTTATAACTTTCGGTTTTCTAGGTTTGCTATTTGTCCGACATGATTTTAAAAACTATACTGGCAAATCACATCTTTTGAACTATTGGCTTTCAGAGCATTTACAAAGGATGATTGGTGCTTTTATAGCTTCAACGACAGCTTTTTTAGTTGTAAATGCAAAATATCTACCCGAATCTATTCCACTTATTCTATACTGGCTTTTACCAACAATTATTTTTACACCCCTCATCATAAAATGGGCAAACAAATATGAAGTCAAAAAATAAGAACTTACTAAGAATTCTAAAACCCTATGAGTTCAGTTTGAAAATACAAGAATTAAATAGAATACTCCTTTTAATTTTTATCTTTTCATTTGCTAATTTGGGACACTCACAAGTATACACTGAAAAGCAAACAAGACACAGATTTGCCCAACTTAATCTTGGGTTTGATTTTCAGTCAGGCTTTGGTGGTTCAACCAAGTATTTTGACGCACAAGGTAATACTCAAACATTAAATTTATCAAACAATTACTCACCAAGATTCATAATTGGCGGCACACATTTTTGGGGCCATGCAGATTTTTATATCGCTATTCCATTGTTTTCTCCAACTTTTAAAAAAGATAATCAAGAAATAACAACACTTAAGGGTGTCGAGACAGCTTTTAAATATTACCCATTTAGGATTGAAAACAATAAAATACGACCATATATTGGTACTTCTTTCGCCTCTAGTATTTTTGAACACAAAAACAACAATTTTCAATATTCAAGCGGTCCAGAGTTAAATTATACAAGTTTTCCATTACTCTGCGGACTTACTTTCAATACCAAGAATCACTTAATTGAATTTGGATTTTCTTGGAATTATCAAAATAAGCGCGACTACTACATATCTCGTTCTCAAATAGAGCAAATAAACACTACTCCATTCCATGCTACCCTTTCTTATAGATACATGCTTGAAACCACAATGAGCGCTGAAAAAGGTTGGGAATCTGGAAGAACAAAGGAAGTTACTAATATTTTAGCCGATAGAGGTAGACTAAATGGATTTTATGCGGGTGTAGGAATTTCTTCAGCTTTTTGGCTAAAACAGAGCGAATATAACAAAACAAATAGGCCTTATATTGGAAAGTATAGTTCGTCAACCATGCCAGATTTTACTTTTGGCTATTATCTGCATAAACCAGACCTGAATTTAGCAATTGGATACAGAGGTTACAGCACATCAACATACACTTATGGTGCATCTCAGCAATTGAACAGACAGTCACTATTGTTTGAAGCAACCAAGTTTTTATTAGATTATCATGGTTTTGTTCCATTTATAGGGCCAACAATTAGCTATGAAAACCTTTCTTTTAAAGAAGATTTTGAAGAACAGATGACTTTTGATGTTGGAGAACGAAAATTTGGATATGGTCTTACATTTGGTTGGGATATTAGACCCAATAGAATTCAATCTTGGATACTTAGAACCAATTTAAGGTGGTATCCCAATCTGTTTTTGGAAGTTGAACCAAACGCGAAAGTTTCCTTTGATAATTTGGAATTTAATTTTATACAATTAATCATTTACCCGAGTAGAATGATAAAAAGAAAGCCGAACAGCTAACAGCACCTACAAGAAATTGGCGTTCTGTTTAGCGGAGCAGTGCATAAATGAAGTCTCGGCTGAGCCGAGATGCTTCTATCACGATAGTTTTCGAGACGCCATCTTCGCCAAGCCCTAAAGCGTTGGCTACAAGCACACCGAATCTCACTAATAGGCAGAAATGAAAGAAATAGTTGAACTTTCAGACAAGACAATAACCATCGACAGAAACGAATTTCTGAAAGTGAAAGGTAGTATTGATACAAATGTGTACTATGTGGAAAGCGGAAGTTTGAGAGTTTTGGTGTTAGATGACTATGAAGAACAAATAGTTCGGTTTGGTTACAAAGAGAATTTAATTGTTTCGTTGGACTCTTTTTTGACAGGGAAACCTTCTAACTTTTATATTCAAGCAATTAAAAAGACTGTTGTAAAAGTCGTAACCAAAGAACAAATTAACATGTTTTTAGAAAAAGAAAATAATCAAAATCTATGGACGGAAATTTTAGAAAATTTGGTTGTTCAACAAATGGAACGAGAAATTGACATTTTGACAAATTCGCCAAAACAACGATATGAAAGAGTTTTAAAACGAAGCCCACAACTTTTTCAAGAAATTCCAAATAGACATATTGCAAATTATTTGAGAATGAGTGCCGAAACTTTATCAAGACTAAAAAAGTCTTGACTTCAATCAAGATTTATGGAAAATACTTTTTAGAACTTTGCATAAAATTTTATATTATGCAATCAGACAAATTAATAGAAACCCTTTTAGAACAAACAAGGCAAATCATAAACCAAGCGGAAAAACTAAAATCCTATGATTTGAATACATTAACATGGAAAGAAAATGAAATTTCGTGGAGCATTTTGGAATGTTTGGAACATTTGAACTTATATGGCGACTTTTATTTACCGCAAATAGCAATGAAAATAGAAAATTCAAGTACTAAAGCTGAAATTGAATTTAGCAGTGGCATTTTAGGAAATTACTTTGCGAAAAGTATGTTGCCAAAAGAAAAGTTGAATAAAATGAAAACATTTAAAGATAAAAATCCATTAAATGCAAATCTTGAAAAAAAGGTAATCGACAAATTTATAAACCAACAAATCAAACTTTTGGGCTTACTAAATCAATCAAGAAATGTGAGTTTAAACAAAGTAAAAATTCAAACTTCAATTTCAAATTTAATCAAACTAAAATTGGGCGACACTTTTCAATTTTTTATCAATCATATTATAAGACACTTAAATCAAATTGACAAAATACAAACTGCGATGAAAAATGCCTGACAGCCAACAACATATTTATGAAATGGCGTGTTTAGTGCTAATTTGGAGTTTTGTGCATCAAGAAAAGTTAAGTGCTGAAAAACCCCGCCTTTGCAAAGCGGCAAAACGTTAGCGGACAGCATAAAACGACCGTAGGTTAATCAACTGACCTTGATAAGTTGAAAAATACTTTAAACAAAAAAAATAAAATGGCGACTATCAGACTAAAACGGACAAGTGAATACAACAACCGAATGAGAGATTTTAAAATCTTCATTGACGGACAACAAGTCGGAACAATTGCAAATGGAGAAACCAAAGATTTTCCTACTACAGTTGGACAACATATTGTAACTGCAAAAATTGATTGGTGTAGTAGTACTGATATATCTGTAGATGTTGTTGACAATCATACAAAGACGTTGAAAGTTGGTGGTTTTAGAAACGGACAAATATTAATGTCAATAGGTCTTGGACTTTTTGTTTTGCATTTTATTGTGTCAAAATTTGCCGACTTTGAATATATAATATTTTTAGTCGCGTTATTATTACTTTTACCTTTCTATTATTTGACATTCGGAAGAAAAAAATATTTGACATTAGAAGAAATAAATGACATCTAACAACTAACCAATAAAAAGCCGAACCGCTATCTGGATTTAAAAGAAATTGGCGGGAGATGCGGTTAATTGAATACTCTACCTCGTATCAACTTCATTGCTCACAGACAGTTTAGTTCTCCGATCTGGCTATCATGCGTGACAGCTTTTTTACTAAGTGTCATAACTGTTGGGTAAAAGCATAAAAGACTACAATCAACAACAGATTTTTCAAAATGAAAACATTAATAATTATAAATGACGCACCGTATGGCACAGAAAAAGCATACAACGCATTAAGAATTGCCAATCAACTCAACAAAGACTTTCACGAAACAGAAGTAGTAATCTTCCTTTTGGCTGACGGAGTAAATTGTGCTATTCCAAACCAAAACACGCTAAATGGATATTACAACATTGAATGAATGATAAAACTTTCAACGAATAAAGGAACAAGGCTTTTACTTTGTGGTAGTTGCCTTGAAGCAAGGGGACTAAAAAACATTGAGCTAATTGACAAAGCGGAGATTAGCACAATGGCAGAACTTACCAAACAAATAATTGAAAGTGATAAGGTTTTTACGTTTTGATTCTATGATGATTTTTGATTTTTTTAATTCTGTAAATAATCTCAGTTCTGAATCTCAAGCAGCATTAGAACAAATTATTATTGAAAAAACTTATCTTAAAAGCGATATTATTCAGGATATTGGCAGTAGATGTAAAACGGTTTATTTTGTGAAAGATGGCTGTGCAAGAATTTTTTACTTCAAAGACGGCAATGATATTACAGAACATTTTTCATTTGAAAATGAACTTATTGTTAGAGCGGAAAGCCTTTTTACTGGCAAACCTACTTCAAAAGGTATTCAGGCCATTGATAGAAGTACCGTTCTTAGTATTGATTCTGAATCCTTGTTTGAACTCTATAACCAACACCACGATATTGAGCGTCTTTTTCGTTTGCTATTTCAAAAAGAGTATGTTAATACTGTAAAAAGAATTGAAAGTCTGCAATTTAAAACAGCTAAAGAAAGGTATGAAGAACTTTTGGAAACTACTGATTATGTTCAAAAAATTCCACTTAAGTACATCGCCACCTATCTGGGAATAACACAGGTTTCTCTTAGTCGAATACGGGCAGATGTGAAATGATTATTTATCATTTGTAAAAAGTTTTATCCTATTCTAGGCTGACCTTTGTACTCTAAAATGAAAGATGAATAGATTACGATTAAAAACAATGCGACTTATGCTTGCTATACTTAGCCTTTCAAGCTTTAAAGTAATAAAAGCTCAAGATTACAAGTCAGAAGTTTGGGGAGCCTACATCAATTCGATTTCTTTGAGTAATAAGTGGAAGATTTGGAATGATTACCACTACGTTACCAATGGATTTGCTATTATCCGCCCGGGCATTACCTATCAAACAACAAAAGGTTATCAATTGACTGCAGGTTATGCCTATGTAATGGCTTCCACAGCCAAAACAAATCAACTCTTGCGACAGGAAAATCGGTTTTGGGGCCAGATTATTAAAAAATTTCAATTGCATCCTCGACTAAACTATATAATTCGCCTACGCTATGATGCACGATTTAGGCAGTCTTTAAATATTGATGGGGATATTGTTGAAAATGAGAGAACTTTTAACAACCGTTTCCGAATGATGCAAGATTTTCGATATAGATTGTCACCTATTGCCCAAGAAAGATATTGGCATGTTGACATCATTAATGAAACATTGCTAAATTCAGGAAAACAGGTCATCAACGGTTTCGACCAAGTGCGTAACTACTTTTTACTTGGTTATACATTACCCAATTTAACGCTATTGGGAGGTTATCACCAAAGATTTATTCCTAGTAAGTCTGATAAATGGAACTTGAATCATGGTTTTACTTTATGGGCAATACACAATATTGATTTGGGGAATAAGAAAAAAGCAAATTGATTATTTATCATTTGTAAAGTGTTTTGTAACTCGATTTGCAGAACTTTGCATCAATAAATTTGGACAAAATGAATACAGATAATATCAAATTAGGACTTAAAGAAAACTGGAAGCAGTTTACCATTTTAGTTATCGTAAACGCTTTCGTTGGCGGTATGATTGGAATGGAAAGAACTATTTTTCCCCAGTTTGCCGAGTTAGAATTTGGCGTTGCTTCAAAGACAGCTATCCTTTCATTCATTACAGCATTTGGAATTACCAAAGCAATTGCAAACTATTTCACAGGAAGGCTTGCCAATAAATTTGGACGTAAAAATTTGCTTCTATTTGGTTGGCTCTTAGCCATTCCAATTCCTTTTATGCTTATTTATGCTTCAAGTTGGAGTTGGGTGATTTTTGCTAATGTGCTTTTAGGTGTTAGCCAAGGCTTGACTTGGAGCAGCACAGTAGTAATGAAAATTGACCTTGTTGGCGAAAAAGACCGTGGATTTGCAATGGGATTAAATGAGTTTGCAGGTTATTTTGCAGTTGGAATTGTTGCCTTTCTCACAGGTTATATTGCCAATACCTACGGAATAACGCCTTATCCATTTTACATTGGAATTTTCATTTCAATTATTGGCTTTATCTTAACTGCATTTTGGGTAAAAGACACAAGGGTATTTGTTCATAAGGAAAGTGTTACCAATAGTACAGTAAAACTTGAAAATGTATTTTTTGAAACAACTTTCAAAAACAAAACATTAAGTTCAGTAACACAAGCAGGACTTGTAAACAATCTGAATGACGGAATGATTTGGGGTTTACTTCCAATCGTTCTTTTTTCACTAAAATTTGACAACGCAAATATTGGAATAATCACCGCTATTTATCCAACCGTTTGGGGTATTGGACAACTTTTTACAGGCAAAATGTCAGATCATTACTCTAAAAAAGCAATGCTATTTTGGGGAATGCTTTTGCAAGGGTTAGCAATTTTGTTGATTCCTTTCAGTAGTAACTTTTATGTTTTGGCTACCATTTCAGCAATTTTAGGATTAGGAACAGCATTGGTTTATCCGACATTTTTATCAACCATTGCCCAAGCGACAAGCCCGAAACAAAGAGCCGAGAGCATCGGCACATTCCGACTTTGGAGAGATTTAGGTTACGCTTTTGGTGCTGTAATATCAGGCGTTACTGCCGACTTATTCGGTATTGAATACGCCATTTTTCTCATTGGCGGATTAACAATTATATCTTCACTTATAATCAAATTCCGTATGCCCGAACAAATAAAAGTAATCAAAGAGTGCATTGAAGTTGACGAAGTAAAACAAGCACTTCAAGCCAACAAAAAAATTCAAATTATTGATGTAAGAAGCAAAGAAGAATTCGAGCAAGGACACATTCCAAATGCCTTAAACATTTCTCTTACAGATTTAAAAGATTATATTTTGCAACTTGACAAAAATGTTCAATTTGTAACTGCCTGTGGTAAAGGAGGCGGACGTTCAGCAGAAGGTGCAAAACTTTTAAATGAGTTTGGACTGAATGCAATTTGGCTTTGTGGCGGGACAAATAAGTGGCTGAATATTAACTGATGACAAAAACGCCAGCTCCTAATAGCACCTAACCAATAGGCGGGGTTTACCTTCGCTGATTTTCAATTCGTTTTCCAAAGACAGTTTTGAGGTTATGTTACATTAATCAAATTTTACAGTTTGGGCGACAAATCAAAGGACAAAATGAGTTTCAAAACAATAGTGGTCTGATTGTAAATGCAAACTTTAATTTTGACTTGACTAAAAAACCAAAATAATAAAACAACCACTATTAAGGCTTTAGCTTCGCTGCTAATTCTTGGTTTTCATTCCAATTCCGATTTTTTGAGAGTCTGCCGTTATGGGCAATACAAAGAAAACAATCAGGCAACCATTTTTCAAATTTTAACGTCTATTATAAACAAACAATCGGAAATCAAATATAAAATAAATGAAAATATCAAACTTCTTTATCAACTTAAAACTCAAAATAAAATTGGGTTTTTTAATTATGAACGCCTTATTTTTTTTAATTACAAATACGGGATTTGCCCAAACCCCAGAATTATTTGAAGATACCATATTAATAAACAACATTGCCGCTCCTTGGGGCTTTACATTTATCAACAGCAATGAAGTGCTCTTTACCGAAAAACAAGGAAAAGTTTATCGCTTTACTATTTCTACCAGAACACTTAATGAAATAAGTGGTGTGCCCACTGTTTCACAAAATGGACAAGGTGGATTATTGGACATTGCCTTGCATCCAAATTTCAGTAATAACAATTTTGTTTATCTTACCTATGCAGTTGCTGCAACTGGTGGGCAAACAACAGCATTAGGAAGAGGAACACTTGTAGGCAACCAACTTCAAAATTTTACAGAATTGTTCAGAGCTTTGCCAATACGTAATTCTGGCCAGCACTTTGGCAGTCGTATTGTTTTCGATAGAAATAATTTTCTTTATATGTCTGTTGGCGATCGAGGATTTAAAGATAGTGCGCAAAGTAAAAGCAACCATTTTGGAAAAGTATTGCGATTCAATGATGATGGAACTGTCCCTGTAAGTAATCCATTAATTGGAGTTGCCAATGCAAAGCCTGAAATTTATTGTTGGGGTAATAGAAATATCCAAGGTATGGCAATGAACCCAGCAACAGGTGAGATATACGCACACGAGCATGGTCCTAGGGGTGGAGACGAACTCAATTTGATTAAACCAAACACCAATTATGGTTGGCCTGCGGTTACATTTGGCATCAACTACGATGGAAGTGCTATTACACCTGATACCACGCTTCCAGGAATGGTTCTTCCTCTTACTTATTGGGTTCCCTCTATTGCACCAAGTGGAATGACTTTTATCAGAAATGGACAAGCAAACAATGAAGCTGATATTTTAATTGGCGCATTGGCAGGTACTCATATTCATTGGCTTAAGATGAAAGACGATAAAAGAGTGTCTTCAACAAGAAGTATGAATGGATATGCGCGTTTTCGGGATGTAAGACAAGCGCCTGATGGTAAGATTTATGCAATAACCGAATCTCCAAACAGATTTGTGCTATTGCGTTCAAGTGTCCCTATTTTCACTTCGATAGAAGATGAAAGAATTGAATTGGCAGAAAAAAGTATTCTATTTCCAAATCCTACAATTGAAAAAAGCACTTTGTCATTTTATGTGTCAAATAACCAATTTGTTTCAGTAAGAATTTTTAGCTCGAATGGTGTTTTAATTAAAGAATTAACGTCACAATCTTTTTCTGAAGGCAAACACTCACTGGTAATTGAATCTGATTTATTGCCTCAGGGTTTTTATCAGATAGAAATTAACAAAGGAGGTTCAAGGACATTTTTGAAATTTATTAAAATGTAGAAGGATGATCTATTTAAGCCTTTGTTGCTCATAAAACTATCAATGTCACAACACAGAATCAATCTGGAGTGATATAAATCTCCCGCTTTAGACAGTTGCAAAGTGTTGTAAATTGATATAAACACCAATGCTAATTTTGAATTAAAAATTTTAAAATGCAGCATTGAAATTTGATTTTTTTTATATTTTTGTGATAGCTATGAATAAATTAATTGTCGTTTTAATTATCCTTTGCCTGATCCCTGCATGTCGAAAGCATAAGGACCCTACAGAGAATCCTAAAGACAGTGGTTTTGGGAATGTAATTTATAACATTCAGTATTCATCTGCCAAGTTGGCTTTAAGGCAAGCTGCTGCCAGTGGTGACACAGTTGAGAAATTTCATACCCAATTTGGCGACCATATAGCCAGCATTACCCCAACTAAGTTTCTGGGGAGTTTTAGTGTTATGAGATTGCTTGCTTGTTCTAATAACCAATCCCATATGACATTGTTTCTACAATCACCTCCATTTGTTTACAACGCAGATTTTACCAACAATTCTAAAATGAAAGTTACACCCACTCTAAACGGTAGTATGAGCTGCGATAACGAAATAGGATCGAATGGACAAGATAGTTTATTTTGTATTCTGAATGAAACCACGGAATTCGTTCTGCTCTACACCCAAATTGCGAATTTTAAACAGACCCTAACCTTGCCGACACAATATGCAAGTGTTAATTTAACGCAGTTCAATTACTTAGATTCGGCAAAAAAAGGAAATATACTCACGGTAAATATGCATCCGTTGAAAAAAGAAATCGATTACTTGGCAGATTTGAATATATACTTCGGTTTATCAGATTCAACTAGATTTTACAAACCGGGAGAAAATGTACCTTTTCCTACTTGTTATCCATCTCACCAAAAATCACCCGGATTTTTTGATGCACCCATGATCTGGAGTCATAAGATGAAACCATGGACCTACAATCCTCCAAAAAAAGGAGAAACACTTTCTTTGCTATGTACAATCGGTTTTGATACTGAAAACCTGATTCAGATTTATGCAGGTGCTGATAATATACCCTACACTATTGATGATATCATTGTCTATGCACCTAATTTTTGGGAAAGGCTTTCTGTTTTGGTGACATCAGAATAATTTGTTAAACCCTTGAATTTTGGTCATCAAATCAAAATGTACTTACCTAAATAAAAATTCATTTTAACAGGCAGGATAAAAAGGCACAAGTTTTTGAGCACTGTTTGTTTTTTTATATATCGTTTTTTGTTTCTATCTTTTTTTGCACAAAAAAATAACTAAAGTATTGTGGATAAGAGGCTGGGTTTAGCCTCACTGATTTTTAGTTCGCCTAAACCGTGGTTATACCAATTCTAATTATAAAATAGTCCAAACTATTTTATAATTTTAGAATTGTAAATGCCGATATAGCTTGAAAATAGTCCATCTGTTAAGTCATTTGATTGGACTATATTGAAAGCATAATCGGTATTAATCATCCGCCTATGTTGGATTTCTAAACAAAAAAAGCCCCAAACGGGGCTTTTTTTGTTTAAGTATTGTTTTTACTATTTTTCACTATTGGATATAGCATCCATCAAATCGCTGCTGATACCAGTGTAGCTAAATCCGCCATCGTGAAAAAGATTTTGCATCGTTACATAGCGCGTGTAGTCGCTAAACATTGATATGCAATATTCTGCACAAGCTTCTGCACTTGCATTACCCAAAGGGCTCATTTTGTCGGCATAGGTATAAAAGGCATCAAAACCGCCAACACCGCTGCCCGCTGTGGTCATAGTAGGGCTTTGGCTAATGGTATTTACTCTTACTTTCTTGGCTTTTCCAAAATGGTATCCAAAACTTCTGGCAAAACTTTCTAATAAAGATTTAGCTTCTGCCATTTCGTTGTAGTCAGGGAAAACACGTTGTGCTGCTATATAGGTTAAACCTAAAATACTGCCCCAATCGTTCATCGCATCTTTTTGATACAAATTTTGCATCAGTCTATGAAAAGAGATAGAAGAAATATCCAATGTTTTATGCATAAAATCATAATTCAAGTCGGTGTATGGGTTTTTCTTTCTTACATTCAAACTCATTCCAATACTATGCAACACGAAATCTAGTTTGCCAAATTTTTCTATGGCTTTGTCAATCAAGTTAGACATATCAGCATCTAAACTAACATCACAAGGTATAACCTCAGAACTGGTTTTGGCAGCCAACTCGTTGATAGTTCCCATTCTTAAAGCAATGGGTGCATTTGTTAAGATGAATTCGGCACCTTCTTTATGAGCTAGTTCAGCTACTTTCCAGGCGATGGATTTGGTGTCTAATGCACCAAAAATAATTCCTTTTTTTCCTTTTAATATCATATTGTAATTTTATTCTGCAAGTTTAATGATTGGAACTGAAATTTCAAGATTGTTTTCATCAACAGCTCTTAAAATGTATATGCCATTTGGTAAATGATTGATATCTATTGTTTTATTTTGATAGTCTGTGTAAATATTGATTTCTCGTCCTGCTCTGTCAAAAAGCCTAAATTGCTTTAACCCATCTTGATTAAAGTTAAGAATGCCACTGCTAGGATTTGGATAAATAGCTATTTTCTTTTTGGAAATATCATTTACTGAATTTACGTGATTGACCAAAGCATTAGCTGTTCCACCTGTATTATAGTATATGCCTGATGCTGTAGTTTCTTTTTTTATTGTTGATACATAGTATCGATATGGTCCAGAAATATAGTTCGCAGAATCGATATAAAACGTATCTTGAATCAGATAGTTAGTTGCTTTTATTAGTATGTTTGAAATGGTATCTAATCTATAAATGGCGTAACCATCAAAATCGCCATTGGCTTTTGTCCATCTAAGATTAACTTTATTGTTGTTGCTTGTTGCAGTTAATGTTTTAACATGAGGCAAGTGTCTGTTGCATAGGGTAGGGTCGCCCATCAAAGCCATGTGAACGGAATTTCCAGAACCATTAAATTGCCCATCAAAATAAAAATTAATGTTATTCATGGAAGTTAATGTGCCAAAACCAATGTGTTTGCCTAAGCCCATGGTGTGGATGTACCATTTAGGTATGCCTCCCCAAAAACTAGCAAGTGACCCTTTGCAAAGTGGAGCTTTTAAAAAATTGTTTGCAATATCCCAATCACCAAAGAAACTGCCTGCTAATATTGTATAAATACTTTGGATAGAATCTGCAACAAAACTGCCTGTATTGCCAATTCCCGAACAACTGGTATAGCCTCCAGCGCCACAACCATAAGACCATAAATAAGAATTCGATTTTAAAGTAGTGATGTAATCTTTATTATCGTAGATGCTATCGAATGAGAAAAAAGCAGAGAAATTATGATACCCTGTTGACGCCAGATTCAATCCAGTAAAGTTGTTGTCAATCAGTGCACGCTCGATAGTTTTTGTTTGACCAGTTCTCCACAAGTGGTTTCTGTTTAAATAATTTCTGGTTAAAACAGTGTCTGTTTTGCCAAAAGAGCTCATATTAAACAAATCAATTCTGCCTACTTCAAGATTTACAGGGTCAGGGAATTTAGATTGGTCAAATTTGCCATCTCCGGGTATATTGTGGTGTCTTGATTGTGCGCCAGTAACAAGATTAACATCCTCATCTGTCCACCCGCCTAATAAATTGCCATAATAGCCGTCAGCGGGCCAAGCTCCTGTGTGATTTCCGCTTCCTTCAACGTGACCGTCTGGTGGTGGTGTTTGACTATTTCCTGTAAAACCTCCTGAATATGGCACTGGAACATGACCTAAAATTAAAAGTGTGGTGACAGGTTTTTTGCTTCTGCTTGTGATATGTGTTTTTAATCTAGCTTTAACACTTGATGGTTTAGAATTTCTAGAAACATAAAGTTTGCTAACTATCCAACCTTCTTTGTATAAATCATTTTCCAAGCGGTTAATTTCCGATGCTAAAGGCAACATAAAATTACTATCGATTAAAAGGACAATACCACCTTTAAAAAGATTCTCTTTTAATTCATTGCCTGCATAAATGTAGCCAAATGATACAGCATTGCTTCCATTAGCGGTAACTACTCTATATTCGATGGCTTTACCCTTGGTAGCACTAATGTCTTTATAGTTTGTTGCTGTTGAACCCAATGTAGCAATTGCATTTCCCCAATCTGTTTGTTTAAAACTATCTCTCTTGTAAATGAGAATCTGACCAGTAAATGTACCAGGCATTTGAGGCCAAGTAAGTGTGATGCCATCAGATGCAGCTGTGGCGTTAATCATTAACACTTGAGTTTTGGCTACTTGAGAAAATAGGTTAAAGCTTGCTAATAAGATAAGAGATACTAAGAGTAATTTGCTTTTCATTTTTTAAATTAATATTTATGAATAATACTTGGTATTAAAACTTGATTGTTTTTGATGATGATGATATAATTGCCTGTGTTTAAATCCGAAAGTTGTATACTTAAATCAGAGGCAATGATTCCATTTTGGATGACTTTGCCATCCATAGTTAAAATTTGATAATTGCTATTTATGAGATTGATGTCATAAAATTGAATGTTGTTTTGTGAAGGATTTGGATAAAATAAAGTTTCATCGTTTTTAATAACATGATTTAAAGATGTACTTGCAGTAATGTCTATCATGTCTGTAAATGTGGTGTCTCTGTATCCTGCAATATTTGTAGCTTTTAATGTTACAGTATATTTGCCAACATTATTAAACACAACTTGTGGATTTGCTGAAGTTCTACTAGTGTTTTTAACATATTTAACACCCGCGCTTGGTGTGATAGTCCATTCATAAGTGTTGCCAAAATTAGGGAAAGTTGTATTTGTAAATTTAAAACTATCAATCAAGGTTTTGCCTTTTGTTTTATCAACTGTAAAATTTGCCCTTGGTCCAAATGGAGAGGGAGTTGGAACTCTGTAGTTGTCTCTGTATCGGATTGAAGTAGGCGTAAAAATACCCGCTATCTCTGTGCCTATAACTTCAAGCATGGGTATTTTTTCGGTTTGGCTTAGCCATTTATATTCTACTCTATTAAGTGGAAACCCAACTGAAATTGGAGTTTGACCGGGGATTGAAACTTTTAAGCTGTCTATTTCTTCGATAACAGATCTGACTTTAATACATGAAATATTACTGGCATAAGGTGTTGAGATTGTACCCCAACCTTCAACTTTATTACTTCTAGTGCCTTGTTGCATAAAACTACCAACATTTAGGAAAGAAATCCCCAATGGTGTAGTCACTTTAAAAGTAGAAAAATCGCTGTCATTGTAATTTAAAGGAAAGGCATAAATTTCATCTTTATCACTATGAACGCCACCAGTTTTAAGTGTAGTTGTACCCAATGGAATGGTTAAGCCAGTGCCAACGGCTCTCCATACATTGCTAGTTTTTTCATAGAAATTATAAATATCTTTGAAAGAAAAACCACCACCACCAATGCTATCTGCTACTTTGTAACCGATGGCACCAAATGGCAATCCAGAGATAATTTGTTGAGCATAAGGGGTATTTATCAAAGATTTGTATTGATAAATATCTTGTCTGTTAATGCCCAAGGCTGTAAAATTCCATGAGTAATTAGTTCCAGTTTGTTTAAAGTCAAAAGAACCTGCTGATGCCTCAGAATATCTAATGGTATCACCAATGCTTGGCATGTGACTTGAGGAAATGCTAATCTGTGCATTGGCTGATACAAAGCCCAAGCACAAAGTAAAAAGTAGTTTTTTATACATAGATTAAAAAAAATGTAAAATTAACATTAATTTTGAATTTGTCAAATTATTATGAATTATAGAAGCATCATTGTCTGTGTGTTAGTTTTTTTTAACATCAGTGTCAAGGCATCAAGTAGGTTAGATTCCTTTCAAATTCAACACACCTCAATTCATTTAGAAATTAGAAATTTTTCTCAGAAAAAAATTAAAGGCATGGTGAAACATGATATTAAATTCAATGTCAACACAAATTTTATTGATCTTGATTTAATGGGCATGACGGTTGATTCTGTTCTTCATGTATCAGGAAAACTGAATTTTTCTAGAAATGGAGATCGTTTGAAAATATTACTAGACAAAACCTATCAAACGAATGAAGTCACCAATGTTGAAATATACTATCAAGGCAATCCAGCTGCCGATCCAAGTGGTTGGGGTGGGTTTTATTTTACTGGCGATTATGCTTTTAATTTAGGCGTAGGTTTTCAGGTCAATCCCCATTCTTTTGGCAGGGCTTGGTTTCCATGTGTGGATGAATTTAATATGAAAACACCTTATGATTTAAATATTGAAACAGATACCAATTACACTGCTGCTTGCAATGGCATTCTTACGCATGTAACATCCAAGCCAAATTCTAAAATCTGGCATTATACCGAATCGGTGCCATTGTCTGCTTATCTGGTTTCTGTGTCAGTTAGTAAATACGCAATTGTTTCATCCGATTATTCTGGAATGTCAAGTAAATTCCCTGTTTGGTTGATGTCAGTTCCGGGTGATACTATCAAAGTGAAAAACTCTTTTGTGAATCTACCCAAAGCCATCGAAGCATTTGAAAAGGCATTTGGTCCACAAATTTTTAGCAAAGTAGGGTACAACATGGTGCCTTTTAGTGGTGGTGCTATGGAACATGCTGGCAATATTACTTATCCTGCACCTTTTGCTGATGGTGGTTTGGCTTATGAAACCTTGATGGCTCACGAATTGGCTCATCATTGGTTTGGCAATAATGTAACATGTTTAACGGCCGAAGATATGTGGTTGAACGAGGGTTGGGCCAGTTATTGCGAACATTTTTTTACTGAATCTTTGTATGGCAAGCAAGCCTATCAATCATCCATTTTAAAAAACCATTTGTTTGTGTTGCGATTTGCTCATGTGAGAGACGAAAATGTGTTTGGTTTAACCAATATTCCACATTCACATACTTATGGTAGTCATGTTTATAAAAAAGGTGCAGATGTGATTCATAGTCTGAGAAGTGTGATGGGCGATTCTGCATTTTTCAAAGCTTGTAAAAAATACAATGAACAGTATTATTTAAAAAATGCGAGTACAGATGATTTGATGAATGTTTTCAAACAAGAGTCTGGACAAAAGGCAGTCGACTTTTTCGATAATTGGATAAAAGAAAAGGGATTTCCACATATAACGATTGTTAAACAAATTCATACAGGAAAAAGCCCTTATCAATTGAAGTTTTTTACCAAACAAAACCCACGTTTCACTGAAAAATTGTATAGGAACTTACCTGTTGAAGTTTTTTTCTTCAGAGACCGCAATCATTTTGAGAAAAAATCAATTCTTATTCAAAATGAAATGGATTCATTTCAGTTTCAATTTGATTTTAAACCTGTTTTTGTATGTTTAGATTATGATGAGAAATTGAGCGATGCCATTACGGATAGAACACTTTTTACCAATCAAGTTGCTACGTTTGATTTGCCAGAAACATTTTCAAAAATCATTATCAATAAAGCTCAAGATTCTTCATTTTTTAGAGTAGAACACCATTGGGTGGGACCTGAAAAATATGTTACTCAATATCCGGTGATGAGCAAAACAAGGTATTATACTTTAGATGGCATTTGGCACGATTCTGTAAAGTTTGATTTTGAACTATTTTACGATGGAAGACAAGGAGGCGCAAATGCTACAGTGGGATATTTAGACAATGGATTAATCAACAAAACAGAAGATAGTATCACCGTCTTATACCGTGGTTTTCCTGGTGATTATTGGCGCGAGTGGAATGATTTGGAATTTATAAAAGGGTCATTGTTTGATAGGCAAGGAAGAGTGATTGTTAAAAATGCTCAAAAAGGCGACTATGTATTTGCCATGATGGATTATAAATTAACGTTGCCTCGCATAACAGACCTCGATAGTCAAAAATTTAGTTGGTATTTAATGCCAAACCCTGCCCAAAACCATTTACAAATTGTTTTTAAATTTCCTTCATCTCCAAGCATGCTGAGTTATATTGATATTTATGATACAAAACATCAACTTGTTTCACACATCGATAGACCATCCGGAACAGAACAATTAAATGTTGATATCAGTAAATTAAAATCTGGCGTGTATTTTATCACCTATAGCAGCAAGGGGTTTCGAGAAACTAAAAAAATTGTCATAGAAAAGTAAATATTAAAAATATGATTTTAAAACCGAACCATTCAGATGCTCCAAGTTATTACCATTATTATTTTGATCTTGTAAAAGAGGAGGATTTATTAACTGCCTTAGAAACTAATTATTCCGAAACCATTCAATTCATGTCTTCCATTTCAAAACATAAAGAAAACTATAGTTACGCATATGGTAAATGGACGATTAAAGAGGTTTTTAGACATATCATAGATACTGAAAAAATATTGGCATACAGGGCTTTTCGTTTTTCAAGGTTTGATAACATTGATTTGGCTGGTTTTGATGAAAATGAATACATTGCTAAAATTCAACACACGCATTACGATTTGAAAGATTTGATTGAAGAATTTATCAATTTGAGAAAATCTACTATCAATATGTTTAAGCCTATGACAGAGGATATGTTAAATTTTAAAGGGACGGCCAATAATATGAGTGTAACCGCAAGAGGCATTGGATTTATGATTGTTGGTCATGCTGTTCATCATTGTCAAGTTGTAAAATCAAAGTATTTATAAATCATTTTAAAAAGCACATTCATTAACAAATTTTTAACATATAAGTTACCTTGTTGAAAATTTATTGAAAAGACCTCATCTAAACGTATTTAAAAATACGCTACCTTTGACACCCGGTTAGCTGCTCCATCTGACAAGTTTTCTTATTAAGCTTATTCAGTCTTCATTTAACCAACAATTATCAGCAAAATGGAACAGAAATGTAAATATATATTTGTAACCGGTGGTGTTACATCTTCATTGGGTAAGGGTATTATATCAGCTTCTTTAGCAAAATTATTGCAAGCTAGAGGTTATAGAGTAACCATCCAAAAATTAGACCCTTATATCAATGTTGATCCAGGAACACTAAATCCTTATGAACATGGCGAGTGTTATGTAACAGAAGATGGCGCAGAAACAGATTTAGATTTAGGTCACTATGAGCGTTTTTTAAATGTTCCAACTTCTCAAGCAAATAATGTTACAACTGGAAAAATATATCAAACGGTCATTGACAATGAAAGAAGAGGTGATTATTTAGGCAAAACGGTTCAAGTTATTCCACATATTACGGATGAAATCAAAAGAAGAATTAAAATTTTAGGTGATTCAGGTAATTTTGACATTGTAATTACAGAAATTGGAGGCACAGTTGGTGATATTGAGTCATTGCCATTCATTGAAGCTGTAAGACAATTACAATGGGATATGGGCGAAGACAATGCGATAGTTATTCATTTAACACTTATACCATTTTTGTCTGCTGCTGGCGAACTTAAAACTAAGCCTACTCAACACTCTGTTAGATTTTTATTAGAAAGTGGTGTGCAACCTGATATTTTAGTATGTAGAACAGAGCATCCTTTGAATGCAGAAATCAGAAGAAAGATTGCATTGTTTTGTAATGTGAATGTAAATGCAGTTATAGAGAGTATTGATGTTAGCACTATTTATGATGTGCCTTTGGTGATGTTGAAAGAAAAGTTGGATAAAGTTGTTTTATCTAAATTAAAATTAGCGGCTAAGCAAGAGCCTTTATTAGAAGAGTGGAAAGAATTTTTACAACATATCAAACATCCAAAAAATGAAGTCAATATAGCATTAGTTGGAAAGTATGTAGAATTACCAGATGCCTATAAATCAATCAACGAAGCATTTATTCATGCTGGTGCAGCCAATGAATGTAAAGTAAATTTAAAATATGTTCACAGTGAATTAATTACTGATGATAATGTAAAGGATAAATTAAAAGATTTTCAAGGTGTATTAGTTGCGCCTGGTTTTGGAGGAAGAGGCATTGATGGTAAATTAGTAGCTATCAAATATGCCAGAGAAAATAACATACCATTTTTTGGAATTTGTTTAGGCATGCAATGTTGCGTAATTGAATTTGCTAGAAACGTTGTTGGATTCAATGATGCCCATAGTTCTGAAATGGATTCCAATTCAAAACATTTGGTGATAGACATCATGAGTGAACAAAAAAATATTACTCAAAAAGGTGGTACAATGCGTTTGGGGGCTTATGAATGTGCCCTTCAAAAAGGGAGTTTAGCTAGCAAAATTTACGGTAAGAGTAAAATAACAGAAAGACACAGACATCGTTACGAGTTTAACAATAAATTTACCAAAGATTTCGAAAAGCATGGCATGTTAGTAACAGGTACTAACCCCGAAACAGGTTTAGGTGAAATAGTTGAAATTCCGTCACATCCATTCTTTATTGGTGTTCAGTTTCATCCTGAATTGAAAAGTACAGTAGAAAATCCTCATCCAATTTTTGTGAAATTCATCAAAAAAGCGATGGATTTAAAATAAATTAGGGTAATTACTGATTTATAGAAACTGCTTTAGCTAAAAGTCTTGAAACAATTTTAGCCATTTCATCTCCTCCTTGTTCTAAATTGGGATTTACTTCAGTGATTTCAAATGTGCCAAGTTTAGGATGATTGAGTAAAATATTAAACAGCTCTTCTGCTTCTTCTATTTTCAATCCATCTGGTGAAGGTGTGCCCGTACCTGTTGATATACTTGGATCGAGTGAGTCTGCATCAAATGAAACGTAAAATAAATCGCAATCCTTCAGATGTTCGATTGATTTTTCTATGATGCTGTTTATACCAAAATTTCTTATGTCATCTGGCTCATAAGTTTTAATGCCATAGTTTTCAATTAAGTCCCATTCTTCGTCTTCTGCATCTCTGATGCCAATAAAAACCAAGTCTTTTAAATCAAACTTGGGTGTAATATCTAGCACACCTAATTTTTTTAATTCATTCCAGTAATAAATTTCATTTTCACTGATTTCATTTTTGCCATGAATGGAATTGTCGATGCCTGCTAAAGCAGCCAAGGGCATACCATGAATATTGCCAGATGGGGTAGAGTAGGGTGTATGCAAATCGGCATGTGCATCAATCCAAATCACGCCAATTCTTTTGTCGGGATTTGCATTTTTAAGTCCGCTCAATCCGCCAATTGCATTGCCATGATCGCCAGATAAAATAATGGGGAGTTTGGAAGCATTGATAGCTGAAAATACACTTCTTTCTAAGTTTTTTGAGTTTTCAACAACCAAGTCGATGTATTTGGCGTTTTTAAACACATTCTGAACATCCGAACTTGAATATGTATTGTTTAAAATGATGCAATCTGAACAATCAATGCCATTTTTAATTAAATAATCTTTTACTGCAATTGGCCCATCGGCAGCACCTTTTTTGCCAGCGGCAATATCGTAATTCGACAAAACTAAAACGGCATTTTTATTATTCACTATCATATCAATTTCACACGGGTTAAAATACAAGAATTGCAAAAATAGGCTTCTTTTGTATTTTAAAAAAATTAGCTTAAAACTAATTTAATTATATTCTAGATAATAAGTTTATTGCAGCAATAAGTCCAGCTGTTTCGGTTCTTAATCTATAATCGCCTAATGAAATTGGAATGGCTTGATTTGCTTTTGCTATTTGAATTTCTTCTATTGAGAAATCACCTTCAGGACCAATAAATACTTCATATTTAAAGTCTTTTTCTAAAGCAAGTTGTTTGATGTCGATTTTATTTTCATCTACTTCGCAATGAGCTATTAATTTAATTGTATTTTTGCTATTGTTGCTGATACAATTATTAAATTTTTGAATAGGGTGAATGATTGGTAAATAGAACCTCAAACTTTGTTTCATGGCAGATAATGCAATTTTCTCTAGCCTTTGAATGTTGATTTTGTTTCTTTCAGAATGTTGCGTTTCAATAAACGAAATTTCATACAACCCAAGTTCTACCAATTTTTCAAATAGCCATTCTATTCTGTCCATCTGTTTGGTTGGTGAAATGAATAAATGTACATTAGAATTAGAGCCTAATGCTTTTGTTTCTTTTGAAATAATATTAGCCGAAGCTTCTTTTTTTGACAAACTTATTAGTTCGCAAGTATAAAGATTGCCTTTGCCATCTGTTGAATGTATGGTATCGCCAATGTTTTTTCTTAAAACTGTTAAATGTCTTAATTCTTCGTCTCGAAAAACAATTTGTTGATTGTCTATATCAATTGAATAAAATAATTGCAAACAGCTGAATGTTGTTTTTTTACTTTTTCTTATTCAATCCTTTTGCTTTAGCCATTTCTTCTAGCCTTTGTTGAAAAGCAGATTTTTTGTCATCACCCTTTCTGTTTTTAGCTTCATGAATTTGAGATTTTAATTTTTCTTCGTCTACAAAGAATTTAATAGCCCATTGCTGTGTAAAGGTGATGATGTTACTCAAGAAATAATAATAGGTTAATGCCGCAGCATATTTGTTAAAAAAACCTAAGAAAAGTATTGGCATCAGGTAGCTGATGTATTTCATTTGTTCGTTCATGCCACCAGTTACTTGGTTGTTCATTCTGGTATAAATCAAAGTAGAAATGGTCATCAACAACGTAAACAAACTCACATGGTCGCCATAAATTGAATCTATGATTGGTAATTTTCCAAAGTTCCAAATGGAATCATAAATGGATAAATCATCTGCCCAAAGAAATGCTTGTTGCCTAAACTCAAAAGCGGATGGCACAAATTGAAACACTGCCACCAAAATTGGCATTTGCAACAACATGGGCAAACATCCACCTAATGGACTAACTCCAGCTTTTTTATAAAGTTTTAAGTTTTCCATTTGAATGGTTTGCATATCATCTTTGTGTTTTTCTTTGATTTCGTCCATTTCTGGTTTCAACAATCTCATCTTAGCTGTAGATTTATAAGATTTGAATACCAATGGCAACAACAATGTTTTGATGATAAGCGTAAGGAATAAAATAACGATTCCATAATTACTAATGTAATTTTGCAAAAACGTAAAAATCGGGATAATCATATATCGGTTTATCCAACCAAAAATACCCCAACCTAGAGGAATGATTTTATCTAATCCAATGTCTTGTTTTTTTAATGTTTGATAATCATTTGGACCAAAATAAAACTTTAAATTGATGGTTTGAGAAGGAACAGCCTTGATGCCTAAATCCAACGCAACCGACATGTTTTTAACAGTGCTGTCGCTATTTGCTGCTGCTGTTGTTAATGCACTGCCTTTTAGAAAATTATTTTCGTGGATAATGGTGGTGTTAAAAAACTGTTGTTTAAAACTTACCCATTGAACATCATGTTCTAAAACCAATGTTTTCTCTTTGCTTTCACTGATAAAATCTGCTTTGTCATCCAAAGGTTTGTAATACAAAGTTGTCAGTATTTTTTCTTTCTCAACATCGCGTTCTTGTAAAGGAACTTCGTTTTGAAAATGGTATTTAAAAGCCGTGTTGGGTTGAAGAATACCATTGATACCTTCTAATTGAATGGTTTTTTCTAAATTAAAGCCTTCAGGACTCAAAGTATAAGTACAAACAATGCTGGCATTATTAGCGCCCTGCATGGTATATGAAATCTGTTGTTTAGATTGATTAGATTTCGACCAATAAAATTCGTTGGTTTTGATATGAGAATTGCCTGTGTAATATTCAAAATATTCATCACTGTGGTGTTCACCTATCAATAACAAAGCTTTTCTGCTGTCTGTTTTATGATTTTTAAGTTGAACTTGTTTGATTTTTCCACCTTTGTTAGAAAATGTAATTTTTAGTTCATTGTTTTCTAAAACAGATTCTTCTTCCTCGCCAATCATTTGTGTGGCTAACCCGCCAAATTTAGCTTTTAAAGCAGCAGTATCAGTTTTTAATAATTGAACTAAACTATCCTTTTGTAAATTCTTTTGCTTTGCTAAAAGTGCTTCATTTTCTTTTTCAGCAAGTTGAGCATTTTGAATAGAGTCAGCGTAACGTTTTTGAATAGCGAGTTCTTTTTCGCTGGGTTGATTGATGAAGAAATAGCCGATTAAGAGAACAAATATTAATCCAAGGCCTATGACAGAATTGCGATCCATTGATGATTATTTAAGGGGTGCAAAGTTATTGTTTTACTTCAAATATTTTTATGTTTACATAATATTTCAGATTAAAATTCGTTAATATTGAAAATATGATAAAATATCTACTGTTAAAGGTATTATTCTTACTAACAATTATTCAAATATATGCTCAAACTAATTGTGTGTTTAATAAAGATGAGCATTGCATTGCGAAAGGTAAATTAAAAACAATAAAAGTAAAATCTAGCTATGGAACTAAATATACGAATCAAATTAGGGTTGGTAAATGGCAATTTTTTAACGAAGAAGGTTTATTGGTAGCTGAGGGTTCATACATAGAAAAGGATAATGCATCTTATAAACAAGGTGAATGGTTGTATTACAATCAAGATAATCTAATTATAATTAAACGAGAATTTAACCTTGATAAAATTGTGAAAACGCAGTATTTAGATACTGGTACTTATATTTATCAAACAGATACCATACACGTTATCAATGATGATAAAGGGGGATATAAAGTCAAAGAATCTAAAGGAAATATCAAAATCACTTATACATCTGTCCAGAATAAAGTAATCGAGGGCACTCCACTTGTCAAATCAAATGTTACAAACGCTTATCGAGAAATGCCGATTTATGATTCAGTGAGCGATTCTGTATTAATCCAAACCTATTCCAATATCAATAATTTACTTAATGTCGAGCCATGGCAAGTAGATAATCATTTAAATTTAATTCAAAATGGCGATTTTGAATTGATGCGTGATAAAATGAAGCCTAATCATGTTACATCTATCAAACCAATGAATGATGATTTTGCTAAGTTTTGGGGAAGTGCCAATGAAACGCCTGATATTTTTAAAAGTTTCAATAATTGTTTTGTTGGTTTTAGAGTTTTTGGGGTGAATTATGAAGTGTTAAGAAATGAATTGAAACAACCCTTGATTGCAGGCAAAGACTATTGTTTTCAGTTTAAAATAAAATTAAAAAAAGAAAATCAATTTGCCATAAATGGCGTTTCGATGATTGCTTCACCTGCTTTGTTAAATTTTCAAAACAACAGGGATGGATTAAAAAATGGGATTACATTACAAACCCATCCTAAAATTGTGTTAGCTCTCAGAGAGCAATGGATGATAGTTAGCGGTAGTTTTAAAGCAATTGGTGGTGAAAAGTATATTTATATGGGGAATTTTACAGATGAAAATCTCATGAGAGTTATAAAAATTGATTCTTTTGCAAGCAATTTTGCCAATGAAATATATTATTACATTGACGATGTAGTATTAATTGAATCAAATGAAGATTATCTATGTCCCTGCAATACTTCCAATTGTATTTTAGATTCTAGTCAAATTGCTCAAGTATCAATCTCAAATACTGTTTCTTCTTTTGATAAACCTCAAAAAGGACAGGTATTTGTTTTAAGAAACATACAATTTGAGACTTCAAAATCTGAATTATTGCCTTCTTCTTATGATGTTTTAGATAGTTTGTTTTTGATGATGTTAAACTATCCAAACATGTTGGTAGAAGTTAGTGGTCACACAGACAATCGTGGAACTAATGAGAATAACTTAACTTTATCCAAAGACAGAGCCAATGCCGTAGTCGTATATCTGATGGACAAGGGAATTGATGAGTATCGGTTTAAAACGATGGGCTATGGATCTTCTGTGCCTACAGATAACAACGAAACAGAGGAAGGCAGATTGAATAATAGGAGGGTGGAGTTTAAGGTTTTGGAGATGTAACCAATAAATTTATATTTGTTGTGCAATAAACTAGAAAACAATATGAAAACATCAATATCACAATATATATTCTTTAGTTTAATTATAATATTTCTCTCTGCTTGTTGCAAAGACAACAATCCATATATAGAAGGTTGCCAAACTGAGCCTTTTGAGGAATTAGGGCCATTTAATTTAGACACCATGAAACCCTATGTGTTTTTTGAAACAGGCAGCTATTGGATTTATAAATGCGATTTAACAGGCGAGTTAGATAGCCAATATTGCGTATCGTCTGATGCTATAGTAAGAAAAGCAATTGGCGTAAAAAGAGTTTACGATTTTGAAAACATTTATTCAAACAATAGAAGCTTGAAATACAAAACAAATATTTTAATGCAGGGACAAACATCTGACCCAGATATTATTAACTTTGATTTTGGAATAGTTTGGCAAAGAAATATTAAAGGAACAATTGCACCTGTATTAAGTACTTGGCAAGATAAAGAAAAAGGATTTGGAAATGGAGTAAGTGATACCTATTTCCGAGGGAAACTACCAACATTTGTAGTTGAAGGAAAGGAATACCATGATGTGTTGGTTTATGAAGTATTGCGTGACCCAACTTTTCCTAAGCCAGATGATCAAACAGGATTGTCAATTGGTTCTTCTGGTAATTCAATTTATTATTGGGCAAAAAATGTAGGTCTTATAAAAATACAACATAATACTGGAAATTATGGCGTAAATCCACCTGTAGCAATCACCCTATTATGGAATTTAATAGATTATAAAACCAATTATTAAAAAACATAAATTATGAACAACAATTATTATCAACAATTTAAAAGTAAACTAAAATCAGGAAAATTAACCTTCTGTTATATCCTATGCTTTTTTTCATCATCTTAAAGCCTTTGTTGGTCTCGGTTAAACCGAGATCACCAACAATCTAATATAAGAATTATTTGATTATTGTTGGTGTTATTTCAATAAGTGTATACAAAGGCTTGATGCATATTATAAAAAAGTGAAACCAATGTGTTTTTTTAAGCCAATCTCAAAAATTCTAATGAGTGTAGAAAGTTGAATATTGCCTTTGCCATTTTCAATTCTAGAGATGTAGCTTTTTTTGGTTCCTGTTCTTTCGGCAAGTTCTTCTTGAGTCATTTTAGCTTCTTTTCGGGCTTCTTTAAGCATTTCGCTGATGATAAACATCTGAGATTTCTCTTCATAATCGTTTCTTGTTTCAGTGCCTATTTTGCCATGCTCAAGTTCTATGAGTTGATTAAAAGTGCTTATTTTTTTATGATCTTTCATTGCTATTATTTGTTCTGATTAAAATATTCCTTCATTAAATTTTGAGCTTTGCTAATTTCGTTATTTGGTGTCTTTTGCGTTTTTTTCTGAAATCCATTAAAAAGAACTAACAATCTTCCTTTATCAAAACAACAAAATATCCTGTAAATATTAGATTGATACTCTATTCTAATTTCGAATAATCCATTGGTTCCAGTAATATGTTTTAAGAATTTTTCGGGAACTTTTTCAACTTGTTTAATTAATTCCAAAACATATTTTATTTTCTCTTTTACCTTATCATCCTGTTTTAGGTAAAATTCGATAAAATAATTTTCATAAAATATAATCTCTCGAACCACTTTGCAAAGTTATCTCAAAAGTTAACAATTTGCAACTAATAATTAAATTTTATTTCAGCTGTTGAACCATAGCTCTTATCAAGCGAGTGTTTGCCTATGTTGATATCGCATTATACAATTTTTAACAACTATATTAAATACTCAACTCCTCAGCTTGCTTTATAACAGCATCAATACCGTTGATATTTTTGCCTCCGGCAGTTGCAAAAAAGGCTTGTCCACCTCCGCCACCTTCAATGTGTTTGGCTAAATCCCTAACGATGGTTTGGCAATTGATGTTTTTGGATGCCACCAAATCATCTGAAGCAAAAACTGCAATACTGGGTTTGCTATTGGGACTATTAACAATAACGCCCAAGATGTTTTTTACCTCATTTCTGATTTGAAAACAAATGTTTTTAACTTGCTCTGAACTCAAATTACCTGCGTTGCCAACCAATAAATGATAATCTTCTCTAACAATGATTGATTGCATCAAATCATTTTTAAAAGCTTGGGCTTTTTCGGCTTCTAATAACTCAATTTGTTTGCTTAAATTTTTATTCTCATCAATCAATTTAATCAAAGAAGCTTCAATTTCTTTGGGATTGCCCAGCAATTCTTTGATTTTTAAAATCATGGTTTCATTTTGAGCATTCAATTCATCTACTTTTTGGGATGTAATGGCTTCAATCCTTCTAACACCAGCCGCAACAGAACTTTCTGATACGATTTTAAAAGACTTAATCATGCCTGTATTTTTAACATGTGTGCCACCACATAATTCAACAGAATAAGTTTTATCGAAAGTAATAACTCTCACCAAATCGCCATATTTTTCACCAAATAGAGCTGTTGCCCCTAGTTGTTCGGTTGCCATTTTAATCGGCACATAGCGTTGTTCATCTAAAGCAATATTTTCATTGATTTTTTGGTTCACTATGTTTTCAATTTTAGCCAATTCTTCATCTGTTACTTTTGCAAAATGATTGAAATCGAATCTCAAATATTCAGCATTTACCAAACTGCCTTTTTGAGCAATATGAGCGCCTAAAACATCCTTCAAAGCTGCATGTAGCAAGTGGGTTGCAGAGTGGTTGTTGGTAGTTAAGGCTCTTTTTTGAACATCTACTTTAACTTCAAAACTTTGGTTTTTATTTTCAGGTAATTTATCGCAGATATGAACAATTAAATCGTTTTCTTTTTGAGTGTCAATAATCTGAATAGTCTCCTGATTGATAACACCAGTCATGATGCCTTTGTCACCCACTTGTCCACCGCTTTCACCGTAAAAAGGCGTTACATTAAAAACCAATTGATATTGTTCCTTGTTTTTGATGGTCATGGTACGGTATTTCACAATTTTGATAGTGGCTTCAACAAAATCATAACCAATGAATTCCTCATGATCATCGTCTAATAAAAAGTTCCAATCGCCCGTTTGCTTTTCAGCATCTTTTCTGCTTCTAGTTTTTTGTTCTTCTAATAATTTATTAAATCCTTCGATATCCACACTAACTTGACTTTCAGAACAAATCAATTGCGTTAAATCTATTGGGAATCCGAACGTATCATACAATTCAAAAGTGGTTTCAGCATCTAAAATAGCAGGTTTTTGAGCTAAATAACTCGAAATTCTATCTAATCCGACAGATAATGTTCTGAGAAAAGTATTGCCTTCTTCTTGAATCACCTTAGCTATGAAACTTTGTTGAGCCGCAAGTTCAGGGAATACCGAACCAAATTCTTGGGTTAAAACTGGAATCAATTTATAAATAAATGGTTCTCT
Organism: Bacteroidota bacterium; assembly: GCA_030682255.1. Classification (GTDB taxonomy): domain Bacteria; phylum Bacteroidota; class Bacteroidia; order NS11-12g; family UBA955; genus JABMMZ01. The sequence continues at coordinate 68,244 of JAUXOK010000027.1, forward strand.
GATGCCTAAATAACTGTAACCATATCGAATGGCTCTTCTTAAAATTCTTCTGATGACATATCCTGCTCCAGTGTTTGAAGGCAATTGTCCATCGGCAATGGTAAATGCAACAGCCCTCACATGGTCGGCAATTACTCTAAATGCAATGTCTTTTTTAGCATCAGTTCCTTCGTATTGATAGCCCGTTATTTTCTCAAGTTCTTGTATGATAGGTTGAAAAATATCGGTATCGTAATTGGATTTTTTGTTTTGTAAAACTCTTGTCAACCTTTCAAAACCCATACCAGTGTCAACATGTTGTGAAGGTAATTTATCTAAACTTCCATCAGCTTTTCTGTTAAATTCCATGAACACATTGTTCCAAATTTCAATAACCTCAGGATGATCGTTGTTTACCAAAAGAGCGCCATCTACTTTTAATTTATCACCCTCATCCCTCAAATCTACATGTATTTCAGAACAAGGTCCGCAGGGTCCGGTATCACCCATTTCCCAAAAATTATCTTTTTTATTGCCTTTTAAAATTCTACTTGGGTCAATTAGCTCTGCCCAATAATCGTATGCCTCTTGGTCGAATGCCAAACCTTCAGATTCGTCTCCTTCAAAAACAGTCACATAAAGGCTGTCTTTATCAATTTTATATACTTCGGTGAGTAATTCCCAACTCCAAGCAATGGCTTCCTTTTTAAAATAATCACCAAAACTCCAATTGCCAAGCATTTCAAACAAAGTGTGGTGATAGTGGTCTACACCAACTTCTTCAAGATCATTGTGTTTACCGCTCACTCTCAGACATTTTTGGGTGTCAGCAATTCTGGTGTAAGGGGCTTTTTTATTGCCTAAAAAATAATCTTTAAACTGATTCATACCCGCATTGGTAAACATCAAAGTTGGGTCGTTTTTTATAACTACAGGAGCTGAAGCAACAATGTGGTGATTTTTGTTTTTAAAAAATTCCAGAAAAGTTAGTCTGATTTCTTTGGCGCTTATCATGATATTTTAAAATATTCTATTATTTTTGACGTTTTGAATTAAGAGCGCGAAAATACAAAATTGAACACAGTAATTAAGCATGGCAAAAACCAAATATTTCTTTAACCCCAAAACTTTAAGCTATGAAAAGTACAAATTAAGCAGATGGGTGCTTTTGTTAAGAGGTATAGGCGTTTTTTCCTTTTCTTTAATTTTGGGATTTATTTTCTTTTTGTTGTTTTCTAGATTTGTAGACTCACCATCAGAAAAAAAATTACGATCTGCCAATAACGATTTACAAGCTGAAATTGAAAATATCAATCAACAAATTGTTTTTTTAAGTAAGGGCCTTAATCAATTAAAAGAAAAAGATGTAAGTGTTTATCGTTCTATTTATGAAACTGACCCAGTCGTTCAAAAAAGTTTTGTGGCTGATAATCTTAAACTGCAAGAAAAATATGCAGAACTTAAGAAATTGCCAAATTCAGAATTGTTAATCGAACTTACAAATAAACTGGCTCTTCTCAAAGCTCAATATGAAGCTCAAAACAAAAGTTTTGATCAATTACTAGCTTTGGCCAAAGACAAAAAAGATTTCTTAGCGAGTATTCCTGCAATTCAGCCTGTGGCAAACAAAAAATTAGAAAGAATTGGATCTGGTTTTGGATATCGACAAGACCCATTTTATAGAACCCAAAGATTTCATGCTGGTATAGATTTTACAGCACCAAGAGGAGTTGAAGTTTATGCTACCGCAGATGGAGTAGTTTCATTAGTTAAATCAGAACTATGGGGTTATGGTCAACACATCGAAATTAATCATAAAAACGGATATACAACTTTGTATGCTCATTTAAGTAAATTTTTAGTTAAAAAAGGTGCTAAGGTAAAAAGAGGACAATTAATTGGTTTAGTTGGTAGCACAGGTAAATCCACTGCGCCTCATTTGCATTATGAAGTTCATCGAAATGGAACGCCTATAAATCCGGCATATTTCTTTTTTAATGATTTAACAAATGAAGAATATCAGCAAATGTTAGAGCGTTCATCAGCTCCAAATCAATCATTTGACTAAAAAAACAATGACATCAAATACTGAAACAAACGATAAATTATTTTATAAAATGGGAGAAGTTTCTACCATGTTAAATGTTGCACCTTCTTTGTTGAGGTTCTGGGAAAAGGAGTTTGATTGTTTAAAAACGCTAACAAAAAATAGAAAAGGAGACAGAATGTATACAAAACATAATATCGAAGACCTTAAAATGATTCAACATCTTGTAAAAGAGAGGGGTTACACATTAAATGGAGCCAACGATTTTATCAATCAAAACATTCAAACTAACAATAAACATCAAGAGATTTTAAAAAGTTTAAATAAGATGAAGGATTTTTTTGAAGAATTAAAACAAAATGTTTAGTTTTGTCATTCAATAAATTAGAATAATATACCCATGGAAATAAAACAAAACGAAAAGGATAAAAAAAGTAGAAATCTGTTATTTTTACTTATTGCAATACTTGCTGCTATGAATATTGGCATAGGTTACAATCTTTGGAATAAAAACAAAGCAAAAGAAGTTCAGATTGCCCAATTAACAGTTGATAAATCAGCATTAGAAAAAGAATTAGAAGTTGAAATTGCAAAATTTGAACAGTTAACTAGTGAAAATGAAGGATTAAAAGGAAAACTAGAAGAACAAGACATTGCATTAAACGAAAAAATCAATCAAATCAAAGCATTACTTAAAAAAGGTAAATTAACTGAATCTGAATTTAGAAAAGCTAAAAATGAAATTTCAGAACTTAAATTACAAATTGAAAATTACAAATTGAAAATTGCTGAATTAACTCAACAAGTTGAAACATTAACCGTTGAAAAAGAAGGTTTAAATGAAGAATTAGGTTCTGAAAGACAAAAATCAGCAGAACAACAGCGTGTAATAGAATCTAAAGATAGAACTATCAGCATGGCTAAGAGATTACATGCCGGTTCAATTGTTGCAACAGGTGTTAGAGAAAGAAAGATATTTGGCAAAAAAGAAGTTGAAACAGATAAAGCTTCAAGAACAGAAGAAATTAGAGTGAAATTTGTAATAAATAAAAATGAAATATCTGATTCAGGAGAAAAAGATATTTTTGTAAAAATCATTGGGCCAGATGGTGCGCCAATTGCTAATAAAGTTCAAACTACTAAAGTTGACGGAACAGAAACTTTATATACTGAGAAAAAAACAATCGATTATCAAAATGCTAAAATAGAGGGTGTTGTTTACTGTAAAAAACAAGGTGATTATCCTAAAGGTGTTTATACCATTGATATTTTTTCAGAAGGTTATAAAGTTGGTTCTACTAAAATGACTTTGAAATAAGTTTTCCCCCTTCTTTTTTTAAGTACTCTTATGAATAGAATTGGTGTTTTTACTTCTGGGGGCGATTCTCCAGGTATGAACGCTTGTATACGTGCAGTTGTAAGAACTGCAGCCTTTCATCAAGTTGAAGTAATAGGCATTAAAAGAGGTTATCAAGGTTTGATTGAAAACGAAATGACTCTTCTTAATGTTAAAGATGTTGGTAATATCATTCAATATGGTGGAACAATATTAAAAACTGCTAGAAGTGCAGAATTCCTTACAAGTGAAGGCAGACAAAAAGCTTTTCAAAACATCAAAAATGCAGGTATAGATGGTTTGGTTTGTATCGGAGGCAATGGAACTTATGCAGGTGCGGATGTGTTTTATAAGGAATATGGAGTGCCAAGCATCGGTGCGCCCGGAACTATAGACAATGATTTATTTGGAACAGATTATACCATTGGTTTTGATACTGCGGTAAATACCGCGATGGATGCCATAGATAAAATTAGAGATACAGCTGATTCACATAACCGTGTTTTTTTTATAGAAGTTATGGGAAGAGACAGTGGTTTTATAGCACTTTATTCTGGTATATCTGGAGGAGCAGAAGGAATTCTTGTTCCAGAAATTATGAGTGATTATGATGATTTGATTAAACAATTTAATGATAAATCAAAACGTAAAAAGGATTTTAGTATCATTATAGTTGCTGAAGGTGAAACAGAAGGCAATGCATTTGAAATTGCAGACAAATTCAAAAAACAGTTTACGCATTTTGATATCAGAGTTTCAGTTTTAGGTCATATACAAAGAGGAGGTAAGCCAACAGTGAACGACAGGATTTTAGCAAGTACACTTGGAAGTGCAGCTGTAGAAAGTTTATTAAATGGCGAAACCAGTCAATGTGTTGGGATAGTTAACCAAGAATTAAAACTTACTTCATTTCAAGATGCCATCAATCAACATAAAAAAATCAGTCAGAATATGTGGAGATTGTCTCAAATTTTAAGTGCTTAAATGTTAAAACGACTGTCAATCCATAATTTTGCCATTATTAAGGAATTGCATTTTCTGCCAGAAAATGGCTTTAATGTTATTACTGGAGAAACTGGAGCAGGTAAATCTATCATTATGGATGCTTTAGGCTTGATTTTAGGCGAAAGGGCAGATGTTAAATCCCACCAAGGGCTTTCAGATAAATGTATCATAGAAGGAGAATTTGATGTTTCTAATTTAAACTTAAAAAGTGTTTTTGATGAACATGATTTAGATTTTGAAAACTCAACTATCATTAGAAGAGAAATAAGTGTAAATGGCAAGTCGAGGATTTTTATCAATGACACACCTGTATCTTTACAAATTCTAAAAAAAATAACTGATAGACTTGTAGTAATTCACTCACAACATGAAAACACACATTTATCTGACAGAGATTTTCAGTTTAATTTGTTGGATTCTCATGCAGGCTTGTTAGAAGAGTTAAAAATTTATCAAAGTCATTTCAAAGAGTTTAAGCAAATTGAAATGGTTTTACAACAAACACTTTTGCAACAAAGTAATCTATTGAAAGAAAAGGATTATTTATCATTTCTAGTGAATGAATTGGATGAGGCAAATTTTCAAGTTGATGAAGAACTTCAACTTGAAAACGAATTACAATTGCTCTCCAATTCTGAGCAAATTAATGAAATTGCGAGTTTATTGCCTGCTGTAATTATGGATGATGAATCGTCTGTTATTTCAGCACTCAATTCCTTAAAAGCAAAATTAAAAACAATTGTTGGTTATTCAGAACAAGCGCAAATTTTGTTTGATAGAATTGAGTCATCTGTGATAGAATTAAAAGATATTGCTTCTGAATCTCAAATCTTGTCTGAATCTATAAGTAGCAATCCACATAGATTGGAGCTGATCAATGATAGAATCAATTTGATTTATTTATTAAAGAGAAAACATCAGGTATCTGAATTTAATGATTTAATCAGTTTACACCATCAATTGCAAAATCAATTGAGTAATATAGATAACATCGATCAAAAACTCATTGAATTACAAAAAGAAAAGTCATTGATAGAAACTAAGCTCAGTAAACTAGCCAAAGAATTACATCAAAAAAGAAAGTTTTCCGCGACAGAATTAAAGCTTAAAATTGAAGCATTGCTTCATCAATTGGAAATGCCAAAATCTTTGGTTGTGTTCGATTTAGAATCAAAAGATGCATACGATGAGTTTGGATTGACAAATTTAACATTCAAGTTTTCTGCCAATGCAGGTATTCCGCCACAAGCTTTAGGAAAAGTGGCTTCTGGTGGAGAATTAAGCAGATTGGCATTGTGCATCAGAACCATTGAAGCTAAATCTAACCAATTGGCAACCCTTATTTTTGATGAAATAGATACAGGCGTTTCTGGAAAAGTGGCGGCCAATATAGGAGAGATGTTTCAAACCATTTCTCAAAACCATCAATTAATAGCTATCACACATTTACCTCAAGTGGCCGCCTCGGGCAAAAGTCATTATTTTGTAAGTAAATTTGAGACAAATAATCAAACTCAAACACAACTGAAAAAACTAGATAAAGCATCGAGAATTGAAGAATTAGCCAATATGCTGAGTGGAAATAAAGCCACAGATATTGCTAGGAAAAATGCAGAAGAACTCCTGAAGTCGAATAGACTTTTGAATGCTTAAATTAATTCTGGATTGTCTTTTAAGAATTCATTAACTACTTTTAGGTCTTCAGGTGAATCTATAGCAGGACTCATGAAATGAGTTTCAACTACATGTATGATTTTACGATTTTCTAACCAACGCAATTGCTCTAAACTTTCCATATTCTCTAGTAACGTTGGCTTAAGATTTTTTAACTCAGGAATAACAGAAGTTCTAAAACCATACAACCCAATATGGCGATAGTATGAGTGGTGTTGCATCCATTCGTCTTGGGCTTTACCTCTACAATAGGGAATGGCATGCCTAGAAAAATAGATGGCCTGGGCTTTACCATCATTAACAACTTTTACAACATTTGGATTAAACAAGTCTTCATTCTTTTCTATCGACTTTTTTAATGTGGCTATTTCGCAATTGGATTGACTCAAAGCTTGGGCTAATTGTTCAATTTGTTGGGGATGTACAAAAGGTTCATCGCCTTGAAGATTGATTAATACATCAAAATTTTCATTCAATTTTTCATACACCTCAAAACATCGGTCTGTACCGCTTTGATGATGCTCTGATGTCATCATACACAAGCCAAATTCTGAAACATGATTAAAGATGCGTTCGTCATCTGTAGCTACAATAACTTTGGCATCCAAATTGGTTTTAAGTGCTTGTAGATAGGTTCTTTTAACCAAAGATTTGCCACTGATATCTATCAAAGGTTTGCCTTCAAATCTTGTTGAGCCGTATCGCGATGGTATTACAATGAGTGCTTTCATATACTATTATTAAAATCCAACACTTAAACCTATCTTAATTCCAAATCTGCTGGCATTTGGGTTGTTTAAATGTGTTAAACGATGAATGGCTACAACTTGTAAAAATTTAAAAATGTTTTCGATACCATATGCCACTTCAACATATGGTTCTTTGTTGATTTGGTTATTAACTCTTGAAACCTCTTGGTCTAGGTTATCTCTAAATGGTATTAAGTCAATATTTTGCTTGCTTAAACTACCCATCACCATTCTGCCTTCTACAAATTCTCTCCATTTAAGTTTTTTCATTAAAGGAATTCTGTTAAAAATTGCGCCATTAAAATGGTGTTCCATTTTAAAAAATAAACTTTGGTCGGTTATAAATTCAAAGAAGTTCATTAAATTGTATGCAGATGTATTGTATATAAACGATTGATTTCCTCTGTGAACTTCAAGCAAAGGATAGGGGAGTTTTTCAAAAATTTTGGTGCCAGAAAGTGTAAAGTCTGTTCTACCCCAATAGCCAAAACTCAAACCCTTTTCGATGGAAGCCGTTACCCTATTGTAATTAAATCTGCTGCCCAACACACCTTTAAATCCTCTGGTAAAATTAACCGAAATTGCCAATCCCCCGGGTTTAGATTGTTTCACACGTTCATTGTCATTGATTAAATAATATTCCTTTGGAGCCCATCTTAAACCAAGCACAAGTGTAGAATTGGTGAAATCACGGGCAATCATTGAAGTATCTGAGGCATTAGTTTCATAGGCAAAATTAAAATTTTTAACAGGTTCAAAACGGAATTCTTTGTGTGATAACAACAATTTACCATGCCAACCTTTCATAAATTCACTGTTAATCCAAGCTTTACTTTCCTTTGAACGATTTAATTGGCTTGCTGCAAATACAGAAACCGCAGTAAACAAGTTGCTAGAACCATAATAATCATCATTTACTCCAATTTGTTCAACATCGTTTTTATAAGATGCTCCTGCCATTGTCCAATGTTTACGATTAATAACTCTTTCGTATTGTCCTTTGTATTTCCATAATTCATCCGTAAATCCATAGGCAGCGTATCCACTAAATATATTTCGCTTACTAAATGAAAAATTTGTTTTAGCGCCCAGTCTGACTCTATGTCCTTCTAAAACATTATAGCCATACAATAAAGCATAAGGACCCCAATCAATTTTACCAATTTTTTTATAGCCATTAAACAATATATTAATCAGTTCTACATAATTTCGAATTACTCTAACGTTCGTTAAGGTATCAATTTTAGACAAGGCTCTTTTTTCATCAACTGTAAGTTCCTCATGCCTCATAGAATCCCAATAGGTGTCATTTTTTTGGGTGGCATCTTCGTTTAATTTTACTGCTACATCAAAAAACTTAGGCGATCTATCTTTATTAATCACCACTTTTTCGTAAGAATTACTAAACAATGCAATCATTCCAGCCGATTTCTTAGAAATCTCATCTATATCTATCAAAATTCTAGTTTTTACTGGAATCATAGCACCATTTTCTGTGGCTTCTAATTCTTGGGTAATTTTTAGTTTCTCAATAAAATTCAAATTGGCTTTGTTGGTAATACTTAATGTTAGTTTTTTTAAAGCAAAACTGCTATCTTCTATCCAAATATAACCCGTAAATACAAGGTCTAATGGATTTTTGGGAGTTACTTCAATTTGATATAGTTTTCTATCTGATCCTGGCTCATAAGTAGAACCCTTGAGTTTGTAATTGTAATAATTAAAAGATGATTTACTAATAGGGGAAATAAAGTTTTTTAACAATATGGGCAGTATATTGTCGTTAAAATTATATTGCTGAAAAGTAGATCCAAGTAATTGTGATAGAAATGTGCCATCATCTACCCCAATACCCTTAACTCTAGAGGCAATAATGACTTCCTTGCTTAGTTTGGGATTTTTGTTGTAATAAAAATTGCTCAAATTTTCAGATAAAAAGATTGGCAACACCTGTTTCTCGTTATCCTCACTCAATGAAGATATGGTGTCGAAAATACCGTTGACACTTTTTAACAAACGTTTGTTTTTTAAATCATCCGATACATTATTAACCGCAATTTGAACTTTGGTAAAACTTTCACACTCAAAAGAATTTAGTTTTTCGAGATTATAAAGATGCTTGTTTTCTTGTGCCAGTCTAATAATTCTAAGAGCTCTGTTTACTTTATTGACAGTAGTTACACCTTTAAACATCAAATCTTCTTGTTCCATTTTGATGTTAATGGTTTGTTCAACCCCTTTTTTAATTACAAAATATAAGGTTTTATAGCCTACATAAGAAACTGTAATACTATCAACCTGTTTTGTGGTCTTGATATTGAAAATCCCGTTAAAATTGGTGTGTCCGCCCTCCTCGATGCCATTAAACTGCACAGCAGCACCGGTGATAGCCTCTCCAGTTTTTAAATCAGTGATTTTGCCCTTAACAACAGTTTGACTTTCAGCATCTATTGCTAAACCAATCGAACACAAAAGCAACCATATTACTAAACGCATTTTTTGCAAAAATATATATTTATATTTAATACTAATAGTTTTTTAATTCAAATTAATCAGTTCGAGTGTGAACATTATAACTAGAAATACTATGAATAAGACAATAAAATAGGTTGTTTTAAAATACAACCAAACTATAGTGTGGCGAATAGTATCATGAAAAATTACCCCTTTTAATCCAACCTCTGAATATATTGTTCGAATTTCAAGATGAAAACGTGAAATTGGAATTGCATAGATTGTTGGCATTATCTTAATTGTATTTTTAGGTTAATTCCCTTTTTAAAGTTTCATATGAGTAAAACTCTGTTTTCTTCTTTTATTCTTATATTTAGAATTATGGCATTGAGTATAGTGAAAATTACTGCTGTGTAATACAAATTAAAAACAAGAGGTATTAAAACAATTTCTAAAATGACTATTAAATAGTTAGGATGTTTGATGTAATTATAAATCCCTTTTTTTACTAATGGTGCATTTTTAATATGATAGATTTTGGTATTCCAATATTTCCCAAGCGATGAAACAACCCAAATTTTAAATACGAGTAGAATAAAATAAGTTATTAAAATATTCAGATTGAATGATAAAACATCTTGATTAAAATATTCAATAATCAGTGAAATGAAAAATAGTATATGAAGCGCAACAATCAATGGGTAATGTTTTTTGCCATATTCCACAGCACCATTTTGTAACAACCATTTCTCATTTTTATTGGAAAGAACCAACTCTCCCAAACGAAGCAGAATGACAAATGATATAAATAGAATGAAAATCATTTTAATTGTTTTTCATTTCTAGTAAAACCATCTCACTTGAAAAACCAGGACCCATTGCAACCATTAATCCGTATCCATTTGCAAAACCTTGATTAAAAAATCTTTCTAACACATACAAAACTGTGGGACTGCTCATATTGCCATTGTCCCTCATTACCTCTCTGGTGTTTTTTAGAAAATCGCCCTCTACTTTCAACGCCTCATCGTATGCTATTAATACTTTTGTACCACCAGGATGAAAAATGAAATTCTTGATGTCTGATATTTTTAATGATTGCTTCTCTAAAAAAGTAGAAACATCGTTGTAAATGTTTTTAGCAATAATACTTGGAATGTCTTGAGAAAACAGAACTTTAAATCCTTTATCCAAAAATTCCCAACCCATCACATCCAACGAATCATAATACAATTTACTTTGAGTATCTATAAAACGGATTTCATTTTTTGTTTTATTCTTTTGTTTTTCTCCAGTAATAATCAATGCTGCAACTCCATCGGCAAAAAGACTTGAACCTATGAAATTACTTTTGCTGAAATCATTTTGTAAAAAAGTAAGCGAACACAATTCTACTGCAACAATTAACACTACCGCATCTGGATTTGCCATTGCCAAAGTACTTGCTTTAGCAAAACCTGAAACTCCACCCGCACAACCCAACCCAAATATTGGCGTACGACTGATGTTCTGATTCAATTTCATTTTGTTAATTATCAAAGCGTCTATACTTGGTGTGGCAAGTCCAGTTGTTGAAATGAAAATAATATCTGTTATTTCTTCCTTGTTAATTTGTGCTTTGCTTATACATGCTTCAATTGCATTGACAGAGTATTCAAGAGAAATTCTGATGTAATCTTCGTTCTGTTCCTGAAAGCTATGTTTCGAAGAATAATAATCCAGTGGTTTACAAAAGTTTCTTGTTTTAATTTCAGTATTATCAAATGCACCCATCATTTTTTCTATTTGAGGAAAAGAGGGTGCAAATAACTCCTGAACGCGTTGTTTTACTTTCGCTTGCTCAATTCGAAATGGAAAGTCAATGGTTGATATAGCGGCTAATGTTGGCATATTTTATTATTTGTTATTATTTATCAAAAGTATAGGTTGTTCTTATTGGTGTTGATACACAATTCTTTGAATAAGTTACATAACTCTCAAATAATAAGTAATAATTATATAGAACAAGTAGCTTAAATATTTTTTAATAAATTGTGATGTATTTTTTAATTCTATGTGTCTTTTTTTATTCTATCATTGTTGATGATGGTTACAGAATTGTTATTGCCTGAATTTTCTCAGAATATTAGCTTTCTCTTAAATCACGGTTTTTTTTATTTATTTTCGCCCTCAATTATTTCTTGAAATGAAAAAAATATCATTCTTGACTTTGTCATTAAGCATTTGTACTATTTTATTTTCCCAAACCTTCAATTATCCAGATTATTGGAAAACCCGAAAACCTTACGCTGACTATTGGCAACAAGATGTGCATTATACCATTGATGCAGTAATCGATGATGAAAAAGACGAAATTAAAGGAACAGAAAAATTGGTTTATTACAACAACAGTCCCGATGAATTGAAAGTTGTGTATTTTCATCTGTATCAAAATGCCTTTCAACCGGGTAGCTATGCCCATGCCCTCAATCAAGTCAACCACGAACATACAGAGTTTGGCAAATACGAAGCTCTGAAAATGGGAACCGTTTTAGACGATTTGAAAGTGAACGGAAAAGCAGTTAAATACCGTTTGGATAACACCATTTTGATTGTTGAACTCAACGAACCTATTGCCCCCAACACTTCCACAACATTTGATATTCAATTCAGAACGTATTGGGACAATGGTAGCATGAGAAGACGTTTTAAATCATTTTCTCCTGATGGCATTAACAAACATTTTGATGGGGTGCATTGGTATCCTCGTATTTGCGTGTATGATAGCAAATTTGGTTGGGAAACAGAACAACACTTAGGCAAAGAGTTTTATGGTGATTTTGGTGTATATGATGTTAAACTAACTTTTCCTTCTAATTACATCGTGGAAGCTACAGGTGAACTCACCAACGAAAGCACAGTCTTACCAGCTGATTTTAAACAATCGCTTAATATTCAAAACTATGTAAAAGATAAGTCATACAAAGTGGTGATTCCAAGAAATGGTACTAAAACATGGATTTATCATGCTGAAAATGTGCACGACTTTGCTTTCACTGCCGACCCAACGTATCGCATGGACGAAGTGATATGGAACGGTATCAAATGTATTGCCATAGCGCAAGAACAAAATGCACCTTATTGGGGACCAACAGCTAAGTTTGTGGCTAATGTGGTAGAGATTTACAGTACTGATTTTGGGATGTATGGTTATCCAAAAATTGTTGCTGCCGATGCAAGAGATGGCATGGAATATCCCATGATTACTCTCAATGGAGGCAATTGGCCCGGTCATCAATATGTGATTGCTCACGAAGTGGGTCACAATTGGTTTTTTGGTATGATAGGTAATAATGAAACCTACAGAGCCATGCTTGATGAGGGTTTCACACAGTTTTTAACCTCATGGAGTATCAAACGTTTCAATAAAATGCCAATTAAAGCCAGCCGCTATGATGAAAGTTCTGTTTACAATGGTTATTTATTTGATGCAGCCAATAAAGACGATGCCACTTTGAATACCCACAGCGATGATTTTAGTTCTGCCATAGGACATGGCGGAGGCTACAGACATGTGTATTACAAAACTGCTACCATGCTTTATAATTTACAATATGTTTTAGGCGATGAATTGTTTCTAAATGCTATGAAACATTATTTCAATAAATGGAAATTTGCTCACCCATATCCTGAGGATTTCAGAAAAGCCATCATTGAATACACCAAAGTGGATTTAAACTGGTTTTTTGATCAATGGATGGAAACCACCAAAAGCATAGACTACAGAATTGTTAGACAAAAAAGTATCAAAAGCAACGACCCTAATAAAAAGGCTTATGAAATTAAGTTTAAAAGGGTAGGAGATATGCAAATGCCTTTAGATATTACAGTTAAAGACAAAAACAATAAAACCTATAACTATTTAATTCCTAACACTTATTTTGCCAAAAACGAAGGACAAACAGTTTTGAAAACTTGGAAAGGTTGGGGTTTGTTAAACAAAACTTATAAAGACACGATTTATCTAGACAATAAAATTCGTTCCATACAAATAGACACTTCCAATAGATTGGCAGACATAGACAGAATGGACAATAAAATGGTTAAAAGAAGCCATAATCTGCCATATGTTTCAACATTTAACAAAGGGATTGCGCCTTATTCTGGGTTTAATCATCGCAATTTTACTTACCGACCTGATGTTTGGTTCAATGCCGTTGATGGAGTTAAAGTTGGCGTAAATACACATTTTGATTATGCCAGAGTTAAACATGTGATGGATGTTTCGGTTTGGTACAATACTGGATTTGGCGCAGAAAAGGTGTATAAAGCTGGCACAGAAAGAGATGTGTTTTCTTACCGTTTAAAATACAAACATTCTGTGGGTAAAGATGCTTTTGTTTTTTGGGACACAAGATATTTGGATGGTATTTTTTATGATGATTTAGGTTTTGAAAAATCATTTGGCAAAGACCAGTTTATCATTCATTACAAATCTATTGGCATGACGAAAGGCGGTGCTAAATATTGGCCTTATGCCAACTCAACATTCAGAGAAGAACGATCTAATACTTCGTTAAATATCGACCATGTGAGAAGATACCGCTACAAAAATGGCAATGGTGCAATACTCTCAACATTAAGAGGGAATGGTTTAACACAAGATTATGGATTTGGAAGCTTTAAGTCAGAAGTTATCAATCAAAATAAAATAGGGAAATTGGATCTTAAAACCCGTTTTTTTATTCAAGTAATTGCTGGAAATAATATCCCTGAAGAAGTTTTAATCAATCTTTCGGGCGCCAATATGGAGCAATTGTTAGAAAGTAAGTTTACACGTTCAAGAGGTTTTATTCCAGAACAATGGTTGGGCTTTGGCAATACCATCAATCATTTTCATCAAGGAGGCGGACTGAATTTAAGAGGTTATTCTGGTTATTTAGCACCTGTTACCAAAGATAATCAACAATATGCTTTATATCAAGGTAATGCAGGGATTAGCGGAAGTTTAGAATTGGATTTTGATAGATTGATTCGTTTTAAACCAAAATTCACCAGAAATTGGTTGCGTGTGGATGCTTATTTATTTGCCGATGCAGGTATTTTAACAAACACAGACATTGCAGATGGCATCAGTTCGCCCTTGAGGATGGATGCAGGAGTGGGCACCACTTGGCATATTTACAGATGGGGTAAAAGAAATTTGATTGCACCATTAAGTTTAAGGCTAGATGCACCGTTCTTTTTAAACACACCACCATTTGCCGACAAAGGCTATTTACAATCGCGTTGGGTAGTTGGTATAGGAAGAAGTTTTTAATTAAAAGAATATGAGTAATTCAGGAAAACAAATAGCAGTTTTTATAGCATTTTTAGGTATATTTTTAGGTTCAGCATTGGTGATGTATAACCACTACATCAAAGATAAACCAAGAATCAAAGTTGTATCACCACGCACAGACGTTGACCCCGTATTGTTTGATAGTTTGTTGATTGAAAAAAACAAGGATAAACAGTTGGGGAAATGATTTTGAGTAGAATTAAGAAAAATTAATCAAAGGGGGAATTGTTATCATGATAATAAATTTAATTAAAAAACATAAGGTTTTATTTGGTTTTTTCTATTGTTTACTATCAAATTTTTGTTTGCCTTTATGTTGTTTTTATTGATGTTTTCATATATTTATTATAAGATGTCAAATAAGAGTTTATCGCATACAATTCAGTTTTTTGCTTCAATAATTTATGTGCTTTCTTACTTCGTTGTTTTGTTTTTTTATTCAGATTTGTTTTATTTAAATGCATTTCTTGTATTACTTTATTTTATCTACTTTATTTTTATTAATACATTATTGTCACGACTTTTTACTGGCTTAAATATAATCCCCAAACGAAATAATATTCATGAATCAAATTTTATTACTCAAAAATATATATTTTTTCATTTAGATGAATTGATTTATAAGAATTCAAATAACCTCAATCGGGGTGCTGGTGATTCAGATACCACAAGGAGCTTGTCATTGGACCTGCCACAGCGGAAAAAACAGTAACCGTGCGGCTGGGGTCCAGCAAATGCGTGAAATTTCCATCTTGGAGATGATTGTGTCTAGCCGTGCAGCTCCAAAATGAGAAATTTTTATTTGGTGGTGCCTTTTTGTTTCTTTTTGGCACCAAAAAGAAAAGAAATATTATTATTGTCATGGTGTTGATTTTTTCAGTAGAACTTAATTAGTTAATTTTGTAATTTGCAATTTCTATAGGAAAAGTTTACCTTTTACAATTAAATGAAACAACTATTTTGGACAGCTTATAGCAACGCAGAAAGACACTTAGTAATTACGTCTATCAAAGATATTGTTAATCAATTTGGGGATATGGTAGACTATAAGTTTTTTTCGGATATCTCCATTAATATGACCATCGAAATTGAGGAATATAAAATCGATGCGATGTTTCAAGCACTAAGTAAAATTGTTACAATAGATGGTTTTGAACCCATAGATTCCCATGCAAAAACTGAAAGAACGATCTATATGAACGTTACATTCACTAAAGCAACAGGTAACTTAAAAATAGAAGTGCCCGAAGTGCCGGGTTGAGGTTTTTTATATTTTTACTAATTCATTGCGATCTCTGCTTAACCAAGAGAGGAATCTCATGTTTTACAAATGATAATTCTATCGTTTTAGGGATAAATTCCTTAAGGGGAGGAAATTAATAATAGCCTCGGATTTTATTAATGTTATCTTTTAAAACATAATCCTCAATCCCAAAGCTGGAGTTCGGTTTATTTGAGAGGCATGTAGGTGCCAATTTTTCTTTTTTTGTTGAGCCAGTGGTTTATCAATATCAAAACCGTAAAAATGAGCGTCAATTGCTGCATCTACAATGTTAATTAAATAAAATCCAGCTATTGCTATGATGCCATAATCTCTGTTTTTTCGATGAAAATCTCTCTCGGCTTTTACAACGTCAATATCAGTGTTTATGTATTTTTCAGGGACTTTGGTGTTGTCATCCCCATCAAAATATAAATTCAATACATTTTGTCTTTCTTGAAGTTCTTTTCTATTGGAAAGCATAAAATAGGTTGATGCTCCCAAACCTACATAAACAATAGGTATTTTCCAATATTTTTTGTTATATGCCTGACCCAAACCCGGCAATACAGCACTGTAAATGCTGGCTTTGTGTGGAGAGTGTTTTTT
Source organism: Bacteroidota bacterium (assembly GCA_030682255.1). Lineage (GTDB taxonomy): Bacteria > Bacteroidota > Bacteroidia > NS11-12g > UBA955 > JABMMZ01. Next base: position 84,678 of record JAUXOK010000027.1, read on the forward strand.
CTCTTTTTCAGTCGTTTTATTGAAATGATAAAAAGAGTTAAAAGTGTTAAAATCCTTAGATAATAAGGATGTGTTTATTATAATTAGAAAGAATATAATTGAAATTCTATTCATGATTTGATAAGGCATTCAAAATGCGTTCCAAATCTTCTTGATGTTTAAATGGAATAACAATTTCGCCTTTGTTGCCCTTAGATTTAATAGCAATTTTTGATTCTAAATATTGGTTCAAATTCTCTAATTGTAAAAGCAAGGAATCGTTGACTTTAAATTGGTTTTTACCCTTAGTATCAACATGCCCTTCTGTTTTATTAGTTTTGGCTTGTTTTGCCAATTCTTCAGAACCTCTAACACTTAAATTATCGTTTAATATTCTGCGGTATAGATTAATTTGTTCGTCAATATCTTCAACAGTTAGAATGGCCTTAGCATGCCCCATTGATATTTTATTGGTTTGGATACCCAATTGCACTTCATCTGGAAGCCTCAAAAGTCTTAAATAATTGCTTACAGTGCTTCTGTCTTTACCAACTCTTTCGCCTAATTCCTCTTGCTTCAATTGACATTCGTCTAATAGTCTTTTATAACTTAATGCAACCTCGATTGCGTTCAAATTTTCTCTTTGAATATTTTCTATCAATGCCATTTCTAGCATTTCTTGGTCGTTAGCTATTCTTACATAGGCTGGGATTTTTTCAAGACCAGCTAAAATAGACGCACGGGTTCTTCTTTCGCCACTGATTAATTGATATTTGTCATATCCCATTTTACGAACAGTTACAGGTTGTATCAATCCATGAATTTTAATGGATTCAGAAAGTTCGTTTAGTGCTTTTTGTTCAAATTCAGTTCTTGGTTGAAATGGATTGGCCTCAATTTGATTGATATATACAAACTGAACACCACCAACTGTTCTGTATTCATCAGAAACCGTAATATCGGTATCTGCATTTTTTAACAAAGCACCTAAACCTCTGCCTAATCCGCCTGTTTTTTTTCTGTTTACTATTTCTTTAGACATGTTTTGCTTTATATTTTATTTTCAGTTGCTTGCATTTTTGTTAATCCATTGCGTTGCAAAATTTCTCTTGCTAAGTTTAAATAGGTTGTAGAGCCTTTGCTTGTTACATCGTGGGTTATAACTGGTATCCCAAAGCTTGGCGCTTCGCTCAATTTGGTGTTTCTAGGAATTATTGTGTCAAATACCATGTCTTGAAAATGCATTTTTACATCCTCTACAACATGGTTGCTAAGTCTTAATCTTGAGTCATACATCGTTAATAAAATACCCTCTATGGCTAATGTTTTGTTTAATTCTCTTTGTACAATACGAATGGTGTTTAAAAGTTTACCCAATCCTTCTAATGCAAAATATTCGCATTGTACGGGAATGATTATTGAATCTGCTGCACATAATGAATTGGTAGTAATAAGTCCTAATGATGGTGAACAGTCTATAATTACAAAATCGTATTCCTTTTTCAATGTTTCAAATGCTTTTTTCATTACTCTTTCTCTGTTTGGCATATCAATCATTTCTAATTCAGCTCCCACTAAATTAATATTGGAAGGTAATAAATCAAGATAAGACAGTTCTGTTTTTAGAATTACTTCTGATGCTGGTCTTTCATTGATTAAACAGTCATAAAGTCCAACTTTTACATTTTGAGGATCAAAACCAATGCCTGATGTTGAATTTGCCTGAGGGTCGGCATCAACAAGCAATGTTTTGAATTCTAAAACAGCTAAACTTGCTGCAAGATTAATAGCAGTGGTGGTTTTGCCTACACCACCTTTTTGATTGGCAATTGTTATGATTTTACCCATTTGTTATAATTCGATTTCTTGTGATATGTTTAGTAATGTTAATGTTTTGCCATATTGATTGAACTGATTGATAGCGGCATCATGATCGATGACAATAAATCCAAAAGTGTCATAATGCATCCCGATGATATGGTCGCATTGTATAAATTCTGAAGCTTTGATTGCATCTTGAATATCCATCGTGAAATTGTTGCCTATTGGTAAAAAAGCAACATCCAGTTTATGTCTTTCTGGTATCAATTTCATATCATAACTCAGTGCAGTATCTCCACTGTAATAAAAACAATTTTCATTGCTTTTAACAACAAATCCTGCCGCTTGTCCGCCATAACTTCCATCGGGAAAAGAACTGGAGTGTACCGCTCTAACCATTTGTATATTGCCAAATTCAAAATTCCACCCACCTCCAATATTCATTGCATGGGTATTGGTGTATCCTTGTTTATTTACCCATTCGCAAATTTCCCAAATTGCAACAATTTTAGCATCGGTGTTTATTGCTATTTGTAATAAATCTGCAAGATGATCGAAATGAGCATGACTAACAAAAATATAGTCGGCTTCAATTTCATTAATATTGATGTCTTTACACAATTCATTAGGTGAAATAAATGGATCAAATAAGAGGTGTTTTCCAGAGATATTGACAGCGAAACATGAATGACCAAAGTATTTTACTTTCATTGAGGGATTGAAATTGAATTTTCAAAAATAACATTAACTAAAAGATAAAACCATTTTTAATCATACCTACTTTTCCCCATTAAATATGGATAAAAGTTATCAAGTTGTGGATAAGAATATTGCAAACATGGAAACAAGAACTAAGCATCCAAGTTTTTAACTCTGATTGTTCAAGATAATATGAAAGTTTTGGTGTTTTATAAATTTGAAATTATTGTATTAAATAAAAAAAAGGTTAAGCAAAAGCTTAACCTTTTTTTAGTGCCCAGGACCGGAGTCGAACCGGTACGGGGGTGAACCCACAGGTGTTTGAGACCAGCGCGTCTACCAATTCCGCCACCTGGGCAATGGGTTTCCTTTAAAAGGAGTGCAAAACTATCATTTTTATGCATTCTAACAAAATTATTTTTAATAATTTGTTAATGCTTCTTATTTCTAGACTACTTCAATATACCTATTTTTGCAAAATGAATATTTTGGTTCTTGGAAGCGGTGGTAGGGAACATGTTTTTGCTACTAAAATTAGTCGTAGTCCTTTGTGTGAAAATTTATATATAGCCCCAGGAAATGCAGGAACTTCCGAATGTGCTCAAAATGTCAATATTTCGCCAACTGATTTTGATGCTTTAGGTAAATTTTGTATAGAAAATCAAATTGATTTGGTTTTGCCTGGCAACGAAGACCCTTTGGTGGCTGGTGTTGTTGATTATTTTAAAAACAATGAGCAATTGCAACATATTCCTGTTATTGGTCCTTCAAAAAATGGCGCTCAATTGGAGGGAAGTAAAGATTTTTCTAAGGCATTTATGGCAAAATACAATATTCCAACTGCTTCATATTGTACTGTAACTTTAAATAATTTAGAGGAAGGAATTTCTTTTTTGAATACATTGAATCCTCCTTATGTTTTAAAAGCGGATGGTTTAGCTGCTGGCAAAGGTGTTCTGATTGAAAACGATTTGAACAAAGCTATTGAAGATTTAAAAGAAATATTACAAGGTAAATTTGGCAAAGCAGGTGATAAAGTTGTGATTGAAGAATTTTTGCAAGGTATAGAATTAAGTTGTTTTGTTTTGACCGATGGTGAGTCTTATAAAATATTGCCTGAAGCAAAAGATTACAAGCGAATTGGAGAGGGTGATACAGGTTTAAATACAGGAGGTATGGGAGCTATTTCTCCCGTGCCTTTTGCCAATCAAGCATTTTTAGATAAAGTAGAAAATCAAATCATAATTCCAACTATTAATGGATTGAAGCAAGAACAAATCGATTACATTGGTTTTATTTTTATTGGCTTGATGAATGTGGATGGCGAACCAAAGGTTATTGAATACAATTGTAGGATGGGCGATCCTGAAACAGAAGTGGTAATTCATCGCATAGAATCTGATTTTTTAGAATTGTTGAATTCAGTTAGTGAAAAAAAACTTTCAACTTTTGATTTAGAAGTTAATCCTGCTACATCAGCGACAGTGTTTTTAGTTTCGGGTGGTTATCCTGAATCTTTTGAAAAAGGGTTTCAAATTACTGGATTAGAAGCCGTAGTTGAATGCCAAGTATATCAAGCGGGAACAATTTTAAAAGACGAAAAAGTATATACCAACGGTGGAAGAGTTTTGGCTATCACTTCATTAGGAAAAAACATTACAGAGGCTGTTCAGAAATCTATGCAAGCAGCTAAAGTCATCGACTTTAAAAACAAATATTTCAGAACCGATATTGGAAAAGATTTAATACACTATGAACAAATTTAAAAACTCAGTAAGACGCAAAAATATTATCAATCGTTTGCTTAATTATTTTTTAAAAGGATTGCTAATTAGTTTGCCTTTAACTGCTACAGTGGCTGGTATATTTTGGCTTTTTACAACGGTAGATAATTTTTTGGGAGAAGATCACTTTCCTGGTTTGGGTATTTTAATTATATTAAGTGTTATTTTGGTGGTTGGTGTTATAGGTTCTAGCTATATAGTTCAGCCATTCATTAATTGGTTTGAGGAATGGTTAGAGAAAACCCCTGGCGTAAAATTTCTTTATTCTTCTGTTAAAGACATTGTTGAAGCATTTGTTGGTGAAAAGAAAAAGTTCTCAAAACCCGTTATGGTAGAAATGAACGGAGAGGGTATTTATAAAATTGGTTTCGTAACCATCAAAGATTTAACGAAATTGAATATGGAAGGTTTTTCGGGCGTTTATTTTCCTAAATCATATGGCTTTATGGGCGATTTGTATTTTGTAGAAAACTCTAAAATTAAACCAATCAATGCCAATCCAACAGCTGTGTTTAAGATGATTGTTTCTGGTGGCGTAACTGGTTTCGATGAGCAAGACGCTTAAACCATTCATATAAACCGATGGTCATTAATAAAAGTGTCATGTTGTATAAAAAATCTTCAACGGGTATATCCATCACTTTAAAACCCATAATCTCATTTGGGTTATATATAACAACAGGTTTTGATGTTAAAATTCCATTTACCAATAGCATAGGAATTATTGAAACAAAAAATGCAAAGTAAAACCAAGATAAATACCGTCTTCTAATTACAATTAAATGTGTAGCCAACATAAGTGATAAAATAACACAAGTAATACCTGTATATAAATGGTCGTTAAACCAATATAACAAAGTAGAAGTTATACCAAAAAACAACAAGGTAAACCAACGGTGAAGGTCTTCAAAAGTTTCACTTTTTTTAAGATAAGCAATCAAGCATTCATAAATAAAAATGCAGGCATAAGGAACAGTTATGAAAAATAAAATTTCTTCAATTGGAATGTCTCCAACAAAATAACCTGTAATATACATTCTGTTAAATCCCCATACATTCATTTCTGTAAACCATTGGTCCCAAATAAGAAAAAAGGCGCCTGTTATTAAGATGGAGGGAAACAAAAAAAGCCACTTTTTGTAAAAAGCGACTTTCTTATCGAATGACAATATAAGAGGGAACAATAAAGTTCCTAGATTAAGTAATAAATATAATAAATTGTTATTCATTTACCGGTTTGTCGTAGCCGAATTCCTTGCCATAAACACTTAGTTTTTTTCTTAGAATTCTTTTCGCCACAAAAATACGGGTTTTTACAGTTCCAATTGGAATATTTAATTCTTCTGCAATTTCGTGGTATTTAAAACCTTCGATGTTGAGCATGAAAGTAATTTTTAACTCAATTGGAAGTGATTTGATAGCAACGTCTAAATCTTTTCTGATGAAATTTAATTCAGCTTGATTTTCTGTTCTGTGGGAGGGTAAGTCAAGAAAATAAGTGTTGTCAGTTGCATCCAAAAATGTGTTTCTTTTCACCATTCTTCTGTAGTTGTTTATGAAACTATTTTTCATAATGGTAAACAACCAGCCTTTAAAGTTTGTGCCTTCAGAAAATTTATCCTGATACTTGAGGGCTTTTAAAATGGTGTCTTGAACTAAATCGTTTGCATCATCAATGTTTTTTGTTAGTTGCATCGCTAAAGATCTTAGAGATGAACTTTCCTTTTGTACCATAGATTCAAAAGGAATCGCGTAAGTAAGTGACATGGTATTCATTATTATTTTAAAAATTTGTTGCAACAAAAGTAATGTGCTTAGGTCTATTAAATTATTCTTTTTGTTTAAGAATTGATTTTTTTTGCTTAAACAGAAAAATAATGACCTAAAAATGAAACAGTTGATACAATATAGGCTATTGATTTCATTGCATTTTTAACATCAATTAATTGATATTCATATTTTATTTACATTGAATAACATGTATTTTATTAAACAATATACTATTTGTAATCATTTGAAATAGAGTGCATATATTTTAAATATTTGATTATCAGTTGTTTTTATTTTAATATTTGTTTAACAAAAGATAAACAAAAGTACTAGAGTCATATCTTATTACATTTTATAAACTTAAATTTTTGATTAACAACCAAATAAATTATTTTTGAACTTCAAAACTTTTTAAGTTTAATTTAGTTTAATAGTAAGATGAAAATCTCCGTATTTAGAAAAACTCATTTCAATGCAGCACACAGACTTCACAATCCTAATTGGACTGAAGAAAAAAATAATGAAATATTTGGACTCTGCAACAATCCCCATTTCCATGGACATAATTACGATGTTGAGGTTAAAGTTACAGGAGAAATTGACCCCGAAACTGGCTATGTGATAGATACAAAAATTCTTAAAAACATTTTAAGAGAGGAAATTGAGAAACGATTTGACCACAAAAATTTAAATTTAGATACTGTGGAATTTAAAAACCTAAATCCAACTGCTGAGAATATCGTTGTTGTCATTTGGGGCTTATTAAAAGTTAAACTACCAGGAAATTTAGATTTACAAGTTAGACTATATGAAACAGAACGCAATTATGTTGAATACAATGGATGATATAATGTTAGAAATTATTGGAGATGATCATGAATCATCAAACGTAAACACCCCTATGAAAAAAGATGCTTTCGAGCTTTCTGATGATGAAAAAATAGGTATCATCGAGTCGCATTTCCATCAAATAATGGATACACTCGGTTTAGACATGAATGACGATAGTCTTAAAGGAACCCCTAGAAGAGTGGCAAAAATGTATGTTAAAGAAATGTTTTGGGGTTTGAATCCTGCAAACAAACCTATTGCATCTCATTTTAAAAACAAATTTAAATACTCTGAAATGTTAATAGAAAAAGACATTAATTTCTATACAAATTGTGAGCATCATTTTGTGCCTTTTTTTGGAAAAGCTCATGTGGCATATATTCCAAACGGTAAGGTTATTGGATTGTCAAAATTAAATAGAATTGTAGAATATTTTGCTAAACGTCCACAAGTTCAAGAACGAATGACCATGCAGATAGCCAACGAATTGAAATCAATTCTAGGTACAGAAAATGTAGCAGTTATAATCAATGCAAAGCATCTTTGTGTTGCAAGCAGAGGTATCAAAGACGATAGCAGTCATACTACTACCTCTGAGTATTGTGGTAAATTTCAGGAAGAAAATGTTAAATTGGAATTGCACCGATTATTAGCTTTATCATAATTTATTATTTCTATTTTCAACTATATTCTATCAAAGAATTAATTGTAGATTTTTTAAAAAATCATAACTATTCTATTAAAATGGGGCCATTTATAAACAGTGTTCCATATAATTTTCATTAAAATGACCTATATTTGCAATCTAAATATATTTTTTTAAATTTATAGCATAAAATTTGAAAATATAATAATTATTGAAAAATCAAATATGACTAACGAACAACTTAAAGATTTAAAAGGCCGTGTAGAGGCATTGGGGAGGTATCTTTGACGTCACTCAAAAACTTGCATTAATTGCAGATGAAGAATCTCAAACACTAGCTCCAAATTTTTGGGATGACCCCAAAAAAGCAGAAAAACATCTTAAAAAAATCAAAGAAAAGAAGTTTTGGACAGACGCTTACAAAATTTGTCTTAATTCAATTGAAGAATTAGAATTAAGTAAAGAATTTTTTGAGGCAGATGAAATGACCGAACAAGAGGTTGAAGAATTGTATCAAAAATCTTCTCATTTGTTAGAAGAACTTGAAATGAAAAACATGTTGAGAAGTGAAGAAGACCGATTAGGTGCTATCTTGACTATCAACAGTGGTGCAGGAGGAACCGAAAGTTGTGATTGGGCTTCGATGTTGGCGCGGATGTATCTGATGTGGGGTGAAAAAAATGGATATAAAGTTACAGAAATAGATAAACAAGATGGCGATGTTGCTGGTTTAAAATCTATTACACTTGAATTTGAAGGGAATTTCCCATATGGTTATTTAAAGGGAGAAAGCGGTGTCCATCGATTGGTAAGAATTTCACCATTTGATAGCAATGCAAAGAGACATACTTCATTTGCCAGTGTATATGCGTATCCAATGATTGATGATGATATTGTTATTAATATCAATCCAGCCGATGTGGAATTGCATACGAGTAGAAGTGGTGGTGCTGGTGGTCAAAATGTAAATAAAGTTGAAACAAAAGTTCAATTAACCCATAAACCAACCGGTATTGTTGTCATTTGTCAAAAAGCGCGTTCTCAAGGTGAAAATAGAGACCTAGCCATGCAAATGTTAAAATCTCAACTTTATGAACTTGAATTGCGAAAAAAGAACGAAGCTAGAGACGCTATCGAAGCCAGTAAAATGAAAATTGAATGGGGATCACAAATAAGAAACTATGTATTTCATCCTTATAAATTAGTGAAAGATGTGAGAACTGGCGAGGAAACAAGTAATGTTCAGGCTGTGATGGATGGCTATTTAGATGAGTTTATAAAGGCGTTTTTAATGCAATCTGGTGGGCAACAAAGTAGCGAATCCTTTTAATGCAGTCTTATTTGTAACCCTTTCTATTAAATTGAAGCAGAAGTAGTAAAGAATTAATCGTTTTTTATTAAATTTGTGACTTATATTTTTCTTAATGAAATCATTCCTTTTATTTTTGTTGATTTGTCCATTTGTTTTATATTCTCAAACTAAACCAATTGGCAATTCATCTGTAGCGTCTAAAAAAAATGTTGCCAAAAAAAATCCAGCAGTTGTCAAATTGGTGGCCATTGCATACGAGCAATATCAAGCCTCTAAAGATGATGAATGTAAAAAAACAATTTCTCAAATATTAGCTTTAGATGCTAAAAATAAAGATGCTTTTTTATTATTAGCTAACTTGAGCATGTTCGAAGAGCAATATGATGATATGTGGTCGCATTTGAATAAAATATATAAATTCTATCCTCAAGAGCCAGAGGTTTATTCGCAATTTGTAATGACTCATCTGAATTATTTTGCCATGCCTGATAGTATAAAAGTTTTGCTTTGTCGTAAAACAATTAGATTAGCAAGTCAAATGGCAGAACCTTTTGCCGCTTTAGGAATGGTTGCAGCTGTGGCAGGTTATTATGAAGAATCTTTGTCATATTTTGATATCAGTTTAACCAAAAAATGGAAAGATTCAATTTCAAAAACCATTATCTTATTACCTTATGCAAGATGTTTATATGCTTTAGGTGAAATCGAAGAAGCTTTAGTTAAAGTTAATCAAATGATACCTCATGTTAAAGGCAATGATAAATATACTTGCCTTTTTCTAAAAGCACGGTATATGATGGATTTGAATCAATTAAATGTTAAAGAAGAATTAGATACACTTAATGCATATTCATCAGACAATCCTGAAATATTAAAATTAAATGCTTCATATTACAAGTTAACCAATAGCATGGATACTGCATGTAAATACGCTAAATCAATTAGACTAACAGAAGGTGGTGAAACCTTCGACTTATCACCATATTGCAACGATATTGTAAAAGTTATTGATTTTACTAATGTCAAAAAAATGATGTATGCCTTAGGAGATGAAGAATTAAACATATTTTCAATTGATTCTAAATTTCCTAATTCCATTAATTTTGGTTGGGAAAAACAATTAACTAGGTCTAATAAAGATTTTGGAAACATCAATATTCCTTTTAAAATCCTAGATTCATCTTATTACCAAAGTATATCATTTACACCAAATAAAATGAATGGTGCTAAAGAAGGTTCTACATTATGGTTGAGTAAAGCACAATTTTGTGAAATCGAACAATTTAAAGCAACTAAAATTAGTATTAATAATGCACCATTATCTATTTTTAGAGTTATAGGTAATGAACAATTAGATGTGCTTGATAATAAAGGCAAAGAATTTTTGTTAGATTGTGTTATCTTGTCAGATGGCAAAACCATTATTGGTTTTATCAATGATATTCATAATCCGATTATTGTAAAGATAGAATCAGAAAATATTAATTTGTTTTTATATAAATTGGAATAATTTTTCAAATCATACAACATTTTGGTGTTTTAAAACGTTATATCATTATTTAACAAAAATGTCAGTTTTCAACGACTTAAAATACAAATTCAAATACACGTCTCCTATTAATCAATTGATAGTTGTAAATGCTATCATACTTGTTGTTTCGTTAATTATTAATTTATATTCATTTTTATTTTTCAAAATAAAAGGGTTAAGTATCATGTATTTGGCTTTGCCTGCTAAATTAAGCTTGCTATTTCAACGACCATGGACAATTTTAACCTATCAGTTTAGCCATTCTGGTTTATTGCATTTTGTTTTCAATATGTTGATACTTTACTTTATCGGAGCCATTTTCCAAGATTTTTACAAGAAAAAAGAAACCTACAAAGTTTATTTGTTAGGAGGTTTATTTGCCGCTGCAATGTTTATGTTAAGTTCGCATTTTATTCCTGCTTTCAAAGGTCAAAATAATCTTTTGATAGGGGCAAGTGGTAGTGTAATGGCTATTTTATTTGCGACTGTAGTTTATGCCCCCAATATAATGATTTATCTGTTTGGTGTTTTTAGGGTTAAGTTAGTTTGGATTGCAATAGCCTATTTCATCATAGATTTATATTCAATTCCAGAAGGAAATTCTGGTGGTCATATTGCACATATTGGAGGAGCTTTGTTTGGTTTGTTATATGCTTTTTATAGAAAAGGTAATCTGCAATTTAAGTTGTTTCAACCAGTCATAATTCAGCCTTCATCCAAAAATACGCAAACTTTCAAACAAAAAATGAAAGTCAATGTAAATAATACAACTAAAGCGAAATCACAAATATCCAAACCTACCCAAGAAATGATTGATTCCATATTGGATAAAATTTCTAAATCGGGGTATGAAAAACTTAGCAAAGAGGAAAAAGATATTTTATTTAAAGCAAGTCAAGATTGATAAGATTATTTAAAAAACTATTTTTCTCATTCAATGTTCTAGCTTTATTATTATTGCTTGGTTCTTATTTGTCTGTTTATATCAATCCCAAAGAGTTTTGGCCAATAGCTTTGTTGGGTATAGCTTATCCATTCATTTTAATTATCAATATATTTTTTGTAATATTTTGGCTATTTCAAATAAATATTAAATCCATTTATGGAATCATTGTAATTGCCATAGGATTTAGTTTTATTGAACGCAATTTTCAATTCGGAAATCCAAGTGTAAATAATTATTTAGATAGTTCAATATCAATTGCTTCATACAATGTTGGTTTATTTGGCTATTTTAGTTCGGAATGGTATTTACAAGAAACCATAGATAAAGTCAATGAATTAAAACCAGATATCCTTTGTATTCAAGAATTTTTAAATCTAAAGGAAAAAGAAGGTTCTTCATTAGAGGTGTTTTTGTCTAAAACTAAATACAAATATCATTATTTCGAAAAGTTGAATGATGGCAGAAAAGTGGGAGAGTATGGCATGGTGATTTTTTCTAACTACCCTTTATTAAATAGCGGATTAGTTCAATTTAATGTCTATACAGGTAATATGTGTGTATATTCTGATGTAAAAATAAATGAAAAGCTTTATCGGATTTATAATGTTCATCTTCAGTCGTTTAGATTCAGAAAAACAGATTATGATTTTGTAAATACATTCTCGGAAAATAATAAAGAACCTATAGAAAAGTCCAAAAATATTCTCAAAAAAATTAAACATGCTTACACAACAAGAGCAGAACAAGTAGCTTCTTTGATTGGTCATCATTCTGAATTAGATATCCCTACATTTATTATGGGTGATTTTAATGATCCACCGGTATCGTATGCTTATCAAAAATTATCCAAAAATCACAAAGATGCATTTATAGAAAACGGAGAAGGTATGGGTAAAACCTATGTGGGTTTAATGCCAAATTTCAGAATTGATTATCTGTTGTATCCCAACTGTTTCAAAGGAGAGTTTTATAATTCTTATAAATTATCAAGCGATCATCAAATGATTATAACAAAAATATCACCTTTGGAATAGCACTTTGTTAATTTTAGATTAAATTTGCCCACTATAAAAATAAAATAATATGTATTTTGATTTCGAAAAGCCAATTCAAGAGCTGCAAGAACAATTAGATAAAACGGTGGAAACACACGCAAAAGGTAAGATAGATATGTCTGACATGATACAAACCCTTACTAAGAAAATTGAGGAGTCAAAAAAAATGATTTATTCAAATTTAACAGGCTGGCAAAAAGTTCAAATTTCAAGACATCCTGAAAGACCTTATGCTTTAGATTATATTCATGCTATGGCTCCAGATTTTATCGAAATTCATGGCGACAGAAATGTGAAAGACGATAAAGCAATGATTGGTGGCTTTGGGACTATTGATGGGCAAGGGTACTTGTTTATTGGTCAGCAAAAAGGCAGAAATACCAAAGAAAGACAATTTAGAAACTTTGGAATGCCCAATCCAGAAGGCTATAGAAAAGCCTTGCGTTTAATGAAATTGGCAGAGAAATTTAATAGACCTATCGTTACTTTAATAGATACTCCTGGTGCATCTCCTGGTTTAGAAGCTGAAGAAAGAGGCCAGGGCGAAGCTATAGCCAAGAATTTGATGGAAATGGCTGTGTTGAAGGTGCCAATTATATGCATAGTTATTGGCGAAGGTGCAAGTGGTGGTGCTTTAGGAATAGGTGTTGGGGATAAGGTTTTTATGATGGAAAACACATGGTATTCCGTTATTTCTCCTGAAAGTTGCTCATCTATACTTTGGCGTACTTGGGATTTTAAAGAAAAAGCAGCAGATGCCTTAAAACTAACAGCTGAAGATATGCTTAAAAATGGTTTGATTGATGGTATTATTTCTGAGCCACTTGGAGGCGCTCACACTGATATTGAAAAAGCAGTATCTTGTGTTAAAAAAGAAATTAAAAAACAATATAAACTCCTAAAGGATAAAACAGTTGATGTTTTAATTAACGAACGTATTGAAAAATTTAGTAATATGGGTGTTGTTAATGAAGTAATTGCAGAATAGCTTACTTTTATATTAGACACAAAAAAGGGGTAGTTATTAAACTACCCCTTTTTATATATATCTATTATTTGGAAAGGTTATTCTTCAGAACCTTCTTCTTCTTTTTTAGCTTTAGTTGCTCTAGCTTTTTTGGCTGGAGCCTCTTCTGTAGTTTCTGCAATAGCTTCAACCTCAGTTTCAAAAACTACTTCTGCTTTTGGAGCAGAAACTTTAGTTACTTTTTTAGGAGCAGCTTCTGAAGCCACAACAACTGTTTTAGGTCTAGGCGCATTGTCTGGACGAGATACTGGAGTAGCATCTTTTACTTCGTTGATAATAGCTTTGAATGCTTCAGGGTGGTTTAAAGCTAAATCAGCAAGTGCCTTACGGCTTAATGTGATGTTTTTAGCGTTAAGTTTTCCGATAAATTCAGAGTAAGACATACCGTATTCTCTAACGGCAGCATTGATACGAACGATCCATACAGAACGAACGTTTCTCTTTTTTTGCTTACGGTCTCTGTAAGCATAGGTTAAACCTTTTTCAACCGCATTTTTGGCTACGGTCCAAACATTTTTTCTTCTTCCAAAATAGCCTTTGGCCATTTTAAGGACTTTTTTTCTTCTAGCTTTGCTAGCTACGTGATTAACTGAACGTGGCATTTTTTTACTTTGTTACTTTTTTTGAGTTATGGTTGTTTTTGGCAGGCGTTCTACGCTGGTAGAATCTTTTGGCCTGACAATGTTTTTTATCTTAATGATTATTTACCGATGGTTAACATGAATCTCATGTTTGGCATATCAGTTTCGTGAACTAAACCACTTTTTGTTAAGTTGTTTTTACGTTTAGTTGCTTTTTTTGTTAAGATGTGGTTTTTAAACGCTTTTTTACGTTTGATTTTTCCTGTTCCAGTAATGCTTACTCTTTTTTTAGCACTACTATTGGTCTTCATTTTTGGCATATTTGTATATTTTTTTTATTTCTTTTTTCCTGGTACTAATAATATAATCATTTTCTTTCCCTCTTGTTTGGGAGGTGATTCTAATTTGGCAACTCCGTCTTCAATTAACTTATTGGCAAAACGCATTAACAACTCTTCACCTCTTTCCTTAAATACAATGGTTCTTCCTTTAAAAAACACATATGCTCTAACTTTTGCGCCTTCACCCAAAAATTTTGTAGCATGCTTTAGCTTAAAATCAACATCATGTTCATCGGTATTTGGACCAAATCTGATTTCTTTGATGTCGTTGTTGATAGCAGTAGCTTTCTGTTCTTTCATCTTTTTCTTTTGTTCGTATAAAAACTTGTTGTAATCAACAATTTTACAAACAGGTGGGTCGATATTAGGCGATATTTCAACTAAATCTAACTCTAACTCTTTTGCTAGAATAAGAGCATCTTGAATAGAAAGAACTTGTGCTTGAACATTATCACCTACAACTCTAACCATTGGAGCGGCTATGAATTGATTGATTTTGTGTAATGGTTCTCTTCTGCCTCTTCTTGGGCGGTTAGCAGGTTTTGTGGGTTTCTTTTTTGGTAGTGCCAATTATATATTTCTTTTTTTAATTCAATTGTTGTTCAATTTCATTGTTAATATATGCTATTAATTCAGAAACTGTCATTGCGCCTAAGTCTTCGCCACCTTGTTTTCTTACGGTTACAGTGTCATCACTTTGTTCTTTTTCGCCTATAATCAGCATTAAAGGAAGCTTTTTCAACTCTGCATCACGTATTTTCTTGCCAGTTTTTTCCGACCTATCGTCAATGAGGGCGCGAATATCGTGTTTTTTTAGGACATTTAAAACATTTTCTGAATATTCTTGATATTTTTCACTAATTGGTAATATTATCACTTGGTCAGGGCTCATCCAAAGCGGGAATTTACCTGCATAATGTTCTAATAAAAAGCCAATAAAACGTTCATGAGTGCTCAATGGTGCTCGGTGAATAATCAATGGTCTTTCTTTTTCACTTTTCTCGTTGATAAAATATAAATCAAATCTCTCAGCTTGAGCAAAATCTACTTGATTGGTAGCTAAAGTAAACTCTCTTCCGATAGCACTCCATATTTGAATATCAATTTTTGGTCCGTAAAATGCAGCTTCGTCTTCCACTTCAATATGAGGAATATTAGCACTTTGTAAAACTGATCTCACCATGTCTTCGGTTTCTTTCCATAATTCTGGTGCATCAATGTATTTTTTACCTAATTTTTTTGGATCGTGTTTGCTGAATCTCATTACATATTTATCGATACCAAATACTTTGAAATACTTGACATATAAGTCATTTACAGCTCTGAATTCTTTTTCAAATTGTGCTTTGGTGCAATAGATATGTGCATCATTCATTTGTAATGAACGCACTCTCATCAATCCAAAAAGTTCGCCTGTTTGTTCGTATCTGTAACATGTACCATATTCTGCATATCTAACTGGTAAATCTCGGTATGACTTAGGTGTAGCTGCAAAAATTTTATGATGGTGAGGGCAGTTCATAGCTTTTAGATAGTAATTAATACCATCTAATTCCATAGGTGGAAACATGCTGTCTTTGTAATATGGCAGGTGTCCACTTTTTAAATACATACTCTCTTTGGCAATATGTGGTGTTTTTACGCGCATATAGCCAGCTTCTTTTTCTGTTTTTTTAGCAAACTCTTCTAGTTTTTCAATGATAGCTGCACCTTTAGGCAACCACAATGGTAATCCTGGTCCAACATCATCATCAAATGCAAAAATCTCTAACTCTTTACCTAGTATTCTATGATCTCTTTTTTTAGCTTCTTCAAGCATTACCATATACTCATCCAATTCTGTCTTTTTTGGAAAAGTAATACCGTATATACGTGTCAATTGCTTGTTCTTTTCGTCTCCACGCCAATATGCTCCAGCAATATTTAACAGTTTAATTGCTTTAATAAAGCCAGTGTGAGGAAGATGTGGCCCTTTGCATAAATCAGTGAAATCGCCTTGTTGGTAAAACGTAATATCACCATCATTCAAATCTTGAAGCAATTCAAGTTTATATTCATCGCCTTTTTCTTTAAAAAATTTGATAGCTTCTGCTTTGTTGATTTCTATGCGATTAAAATGGCTTTCTTTTTTAGCCAATTCAAGCATCTTTTTTTCTATTTTATCTAAATCTTCTGTACTTAATTTATGTGTTCCTAAATCAACATCATAATAAAAGCCATTGTCAATAGCCGGACCAATACCAAATTTTACCCCTGGAAAAAGTGACTCTAATGCTTCTGCTAATAAATGTGCGGAAGAATGCCAAAAAGTTGATTTGCCTTCTTTGTCATCCCATTTCAATAAACTTAATGTTGAATCAGTATCAATTGGTCTGCTGATTTCTATAACCTGACCATTGACCTTTGCGGCAATAATAACACGAGCAAGACCTTCACTGATGCTTTTGGCTATATCAAAGGCAGAGACGCCTTTGGGATATGTCCTAATACTGCCATCAGGAAGTGTAATATTGATTTCTGACATAAAAATAAAAAGGGCAGCAAATATAATACTTTGAATGGTATATTTAATGCTTCATTTTTATCAAATGTTAATGAAATTTAAAATGTCCATTTTGTTTATTAGTGCTTGTTCGCCAACCAATAAGTTTTTGAGCATTATTTGATTGTTTTTTAACTCATTTTCTCCAACAATTGCAGCCCATTTGATTTGTTTTTGATTGGCATAATCCAATTGCTTTTTTATTTTAGACGCTTGTGGGTAAATCTCCGTTTTAATACCTTGTTTTCTTAAATCATTTGCCAAAGGCATGCAATATGAAATACCAGCTTCATCTAAAGGGCAAAATAATAAATCTGTAAAATGGGTTTGTTGTTCAGGAAATAGTTGAAGTTCTTCCATTAAATCATACAATCTATCTATTCCGAATGAAATGCCAACACCTGAAATGCCGTTTAAACCAAACATGCCTGTTAAATTATCGTATCTACCACCTCCACTGATACTACCCATTTTGATTGATGTAGGAACAACTTCAAAAATACAACCGGTGTAATAATCCAATCCTCTAGCTAAACTGCCATCAAAAAATACATTTTGAGGTTTATCTCCAACTAAAGATAAAATGTTATTCAAATCAGCAAGTGCTTGATTCGCTAATTCGCTGTTTTGGAATGACTTTTCTATGTCTTGAATGGTTTGTTGGTTAAATACTTTTTTATTGAGCAAAGAAAAAATCGTGTTAATATCGGTATCAAAAATCCCTAATTGACTTAATTCATTTCTAACGCCATCGGGTCCAATTTTATCTAATTTATCAATAATTACGGTTATTTCCTTAAAATATTGAGAGGCATTTGCTTTTTCAATAGTTGCTTCTAATAATTTTCTGTGATTAATTCTGATTTCATATTCATTGATTTGAAGTTTCGAAAAAACTTGGTGATAAATGGCAATAAAATCAGCCTCACATAATAAAGAAGACGTGCCTAGAACATCTGCATCACATTGCCAAAACTCTCTGTATCTATTTTTTTGTGGTCTATCAGCTCGCCAAACGGGTTGCATTTGGTATCTTTTAAAAGGAAAATTAATTAAATGTTGATTCATGACTACAAACCGGGCTAAAGGTACGGTTAAATCATAACGCAAACCTTTTTCAGATATATAAGGCGTTAGTTTTTTACTATCGTATTGAGATAAATCAATGTCATTTAAAAAATCTCCACTGTTAAGGATTTTAAATAAAAGTTGATCGCCTTCGTTGCCATATTTGCCGGTTAGAGTTGTTAGATTTTCCATGGCAGGTGTTTCTAAAGGCATAAACCCAAAAGTTTGATACACATTTTCTATGGTAGAAAGAATAAACTTTCTTTTTGCCATAATGTTTGGAGAAAAATCACGGGTACCTTTGGGAATTGATGGTTTACTCATTATTATAAACCGCAAAGTTAAAGAGAAAGTATGAAAGAAAAAAAATGCAAGCCCACATCGCACCGCTACAACCTGCTGCCCTTGCTGCGTTCCCACCCTGGGGGAGTTCACAGGGAGCTGGTCGTGCAGACTTGCGGTGCAAAAATAGGGTATTTAAGACATCAAAAAATATTTTTTTCAAAAAAAAATTTGGTGGTTACAATTTTTTGGTTTAAATTGCGATATAATTCGACAAAAAATATTCGCCTATAAGTTAAAAATCATACTAATTAAATTTTAAAGCCTATTAAAAAAAATAATACAAAGGTAATCAGCCTATCTTAATTAATTTTAAAGGAGATAATAGTATGAAAAAAAGTCAAAAAAGCGATGAAGAATTAGTTGCATTGTACATTGCAGGCAACAACGATTGTATGGAAATGCTCATCAATCGTCACAAAACGAGAATTTTCACCTCTATTTATTTAGTCGTTAAAGACCGTTACGTTACTGAGGATATTTTTCAAGAAACTTTCATTAGGGTAATTCACACCCTTCAAAAAGGTTTTTATCAAGAAAATGGAAAATTCATATCTTTAGTTTTAAGAATTGCTAAGAATTTAGCCATTGATCATTATCGTATGTCTAAAAATAGACCAATGATTCATGATAGTGAATCTAATGACATCTTTAAAACTATGAAATTTTCTGAAAAAAATTTCGTAGAAACAAGTATCAATAAATGTAACAAAATGGAATTAAGAGAATTGATTAAACTATTACCTCCAGATCAAATGGAAATTCTAATTTTAAGACATTATGGAGATATGAGTTTTAAAGAAATTGCAGAATTTTGTAATTGTAGCGTAAATACTGCCTTAGGTAGAATGCGTTATGCTATTCTCAATCTTAGAAAAATGATTAAGGAAAAAGCCATCAGCTTTTAAATGATTTTCAACTGAGAATGTCAGCTTATATTCCAAAAAACTCCTATCTTTTTTTTGCTGTTTTATGATTACCTTTGCAAAGTAAATGCTTACTTTAAATGAACTTTCGTTTGACTTTGGTGGACGATACTTATACAGAGATGTAAATTGGCAAATAAAGCCAGGAGAGAGAATAGGATTAGTTGGTCAGAATGGCACAGGAAAATCTACAATACTTAGAATTATTACTGGTGAATATCAGCCAACTGAAGGCACTTTGTCCAAAGCAAAGGATTGTACAATTGGTTTTTTAAATCAAGATTTATTAAGCTATGAAAGTAATGAGAGCATCTTCAATGTTGCCCTTCAAGCTTTTGATAAAGCCCTTCAATTACAAAAAGAAATTGATGAAATTATGCTGCGTTTAGAATATGATTATTCTGACGAAGTGCTAAATGCTCTCGGAAATAAACAAGAAGAATTTGAAGCTTTAGACGGCTACAATATTCAGTTTAAAACCGAAGAAATATTAGAAGGTCTTGGATTTAAAACAGCTGATTTAAAAAGACCCTTGTCTGAATTTAGCGGTGGATGGCGAATGAGGGTAATGTTAGCAAAACTTTTACTACAAAATCCCAAATTATTATTATTAGATGAACCAACGAATCACTTGGATTTACCATCTATTGAATGGTTGGAAGTATATTTACAATCTTATGAAGGAACCGTTATGATTGTTTCTCACGATAGACATTTTTTAAATAAAATGGTCTCCAAAATTGTGGAAGTAGCTAACAAAAAAGTATACCAATACACCGGTAATTACTCTAAATATCTCGAACAAAAAGCAGAAAGAGATGAATTGCAACAAAGAGCTTTTGATAATCAACAATCATTCATCAAACAACAAGAAAAATTAATTGACAGATTTAAAGCCAAAGCAAGTAAAGCTACGATGGCTCAAAGTAGGATGAAAATGTTGGAGAAAATTGATAGAATTGAAGAAGTGCAAAATGATGATGCTGTTATGAATCTTAAATTCAAAGTGAAACAACAGCCAGGCAAAGTCATCATTGATTTAAAGAACATTAACAAAAGTTACGGAGATCAAATGATTTTTGATAACATGAGTGCTCAGATTTTAAGAGGCGATAAAATAGCTTTGATAGGTGCCAACGGAAAAGGTAAATCAACCCTGCTTAGAATTATAGATCAAAGTGAGGATGTTCAAAACGGAACTATTGTGTATGGTCATAATGTTCAAAAAACATTTTATGCACAGCATCAATTAGAGTCATTGAATGTTAATAATGAAATTTTAGAAGAGCTTTCTCAAATGGGGTCAACTAAGCTAGAAAGCGAGTTACGTACTATTTTAGGTTGTTTTCTATTTTCAGGAGATGATGCCTATAAAAAAATTAAAGTTTTAAGCGGTGGCGAAAAAGCTAGGGTGGCTTTGGCCAAAACTCTTGTTTATGAAGCAAATTTTCTTTTGTTAGATGAACCGACCAATCACTTGGATATTCAGAGTATGAATAATTTAATTCAGGCTTTGCAGGAATATGAAGGTACTTTTATCACCGTTTCACACGATAGGTTTTTTATATCGCAAATTGCCAATAAAATTTGGTGGATAGAAGATGATATCATAAAAGAATACTTAGGTACTTATGATGAATGGAAATATTTTATGCAACAAAGAGAACTTGCAGAAAAAAATAATCCATCCGAAAACAAAAAACAATTAGCCAAAGAAAAGGAGAAAGAAAAAAGTATTGTTAACGAAGCAAAACCAGATAACAATGATAAGCAGAGGAAACAAATTCAAAATCAGTTAACTATAATTGAAAATGATTTGGAAGATCTTAAAAAAGAAAAAGTAAAACTCGAACAACTATTATCAAATATTTCAGATGCCAAAGAGATTGGCACAATTTCTGAACAATTTAAAGCTATTGAAGACCAGATTAAACTCAAAAATACTGAGTTTGAAGAAGTTTTCGAACAATTATTAAGTTTTTAAAACATGATTAAACAACTAACAACCTTACTAATTTTGTTTTTGTCTTTACAGATAAATGCAGCTTATTTACCTTTGCAATACACTAATTCAGTTTATGAAAGTAGTATTAAAACAGTAATTTTAAGACACCAAAATTCATTAGAACGTTTTCCTGCCATCGACTTGAATAGCTCGCAACAAATGGTACTTGAGTTTGACGATTTGATGCCTGAAAACGATGATTTTCAATTTACATTTATTCATTGTTCGGCTGATTGGCAACCATCAAATCTTCGTAAAAATGAATATTTAAGTGGGAATTTTTTTGAAAATGTTTTGAATTATTCGTTCTCTACTGCTACATTTCAGGTGTTTACACATTACAACGTGCCTTTTCCTACAAATGAGATGAAGCCAATTCTTTCTGGTAATTATTTACTGTTAGTTTATAGAAATTTTGATGAGAGTGATATTGTCCTAAGCAGAAGATTTATGGTAGTGGATGATAAGTTTGTTATAACTCCTTCTGTTAAAATTGCATCCAATGCTAGTGATAGATTTACATCTCAAGAGGTAGATTTTACAGTTAATATTGGCGAAAATAGAGTGCCAAATCCTATGATGGACATTAAAACTACCATCATGCAAAATTTAAGATGGGACAATGCAATATTTGATTTAAAGCCACGTTTTATTAATGGCAAAATTTTAGATTATAATTATGAATCTGGTAATTTATTTTTAGGAGGCAACGAGTTTAGATTTTTTGATATTCGCAATTTGAGGTTTTTGAGTTTTAATGTTAGAAGAAAATACATGGAAGAAAATTTAAAAAATGCAGTTTTATACAATGATGCAACCAAAATGAATTTACCCTACTTGCAAATGATAGATTTTAATGGAAAAATTGTTGTAGATAACAGAGATGGTGGATTGAAGGGTGAGATTGAAAGTGATTATGCCAAAGTGCATTTTACATTCATCAGCGATAAGTTAGAAAAAGATGTGTATATATTTGGTGAAATTTCAGATTGGCAAATAAAAGAAGAATTTAAAATGGAATGGAACGAAAAATTTCTGCAATACGAAAAGTCTATGATGTTAAAACAGGCTTACTACAATTATTATTATGTTACTCCAAATGATAAAGGACAAGCAGAATTAAAATACACTGAAAATAATTTTAGTAACACAGAAAATGATTATCACATCATGGTGTATCACAAAAATCAATTTATGCAGTATGACGAATTATTAGGTACAGTTTATGCCAATTCGATGAAAAAATAGAAAATGAGTTTAGATAAAATAAAAATCCTGTGGGCGGATGACGAAATTGATTTGTTAAAACCACACATTCTTTTCCTTGAACAAAAAGGATATGAAATAATTACGGTTAACAACGGTAATAGCGCCATAGCCAAAACCATCAGCGATAAACCAGATATTGTCTTTTTAGATGAGAATATGCCCGGCATTAGTGGCTTAGAGACACTGAAGCAAATCAAAGCCATTGAGAATGATATTAAAGTGGTAATGATTACTAAAAGCGAAGAGGAATATATCATGGAAGATGCCATTGGTTCTCAAATTGCAGATTATTTAATTAAACCAGTTAATCCCAATCAAATTCTACATTCCATAAAAAAATTGGTTGATAAAAGTCGTTTGGTTAATCAAAAAACCAATCAGAATTATCAACAAGATTTTCAAAACCTAAGCATGATGTTGATGGGAAATAGCAGCTTTGATGAATGGAAAGAAGTGTATAATAAATTGATTTATTGGGAGCTAGAACTTGGTAAATCTACCGACAAAAGTATGAATATGATTTATGAAAGTCAGAAAAAGGAAGCTAACCATGGTTTCAGTAAATTCATCGAAAAAAACTACATCTCATATTTAAATCCCACAGGAGACAACGGACCTGTGATGAGTAATAATCTATTCAGGAGAAAAATTGTGCCTCATATTAGTGCCGAAATCCCCACTTTTTTTATTTTGATAGATAATTTAAGATTAGATCAATGGCGAACCATAGCACCAATCATCAAAGAGAAGTTTAAAATATTAGAAGACGATCAATATTTATCTATTTTGCCTACAACAACTCAGTATTGTCGAAATGCCATTTTTAGTGGATTATTGCCTTCTGAGATAGAAAAAAGATTTCCTAACAAATGGAGCAACGATGAAGATGAGGGCGGAAAAAATAATTTTGAGCAAGACTTTTTCAACGATATGTTATCACGATTGAGAGTGACAGGTAAAAGTAGTTATACCAAAGTTACCAATTTAGATGGTGGAAAAAATATGGTTGAAGACATTAAGAATATGTTTAAAAACGAAATTAATGTCATTGTCTATAATTTTGTGGATGCCTTCAGTCATGCGCGTACTGATGTTAGTATCATCAAGGAATTGGCAGAAGACGAAGCTGCATACCGTTCAGTTACTGAAAGTTGGTTTAAACATTCTCCATTATGGGAAGCGATGCAATTAATATCTGAAAAGAAATGCAAAGTTATTATATCCACAGACCATGGTTCAGTAAGGGTAGACAAACCTGTTAAAGTAATAGGCGATAAAAATACCAATACTAATTTAAGGTATAAACAAGGCAAGAATCTATCTTATGATGCCAAAGAAGTGTTTGAAATCAAAAAACCGGAATTGGCTTTTTTGCCAAAGGTAAATGTCAGTCAGGCTTATGTAATTTGTAAAGAAGATGATTTTTTTGCCTATCCTAATAATTACAATTACTATGTCAAATATTATTCAAATACTTTTCAGCATGGCGGCATATCGATGGAAGAAATGATTATTCCTTTTGTTGTTTTAGAATCTCGATAAAATTTTTTGTATAAATATTTGTTAATGAAATATTTTATTGTATTTTTGCAAACTCAATTTTAAAAAATCATGGCAGTTACTAGACTTAAAAGAAAAGATAGAAGAAACAAAGAGTTTACTAGAATTAGAAAAACTAATTTAAAAAACGTTAAACAATTAGTTTATATTCAATCACCATACAAAGAAGTGTCTGGTATTGTTATAGAAGACTGATAAATTATTTTTATTACATTAAACATATTTGAACCCGCTTTTTGAGCGGGTTTTTTGTTTGGTATATACTTTGGGAAAAATTCAAATAATTCCCTTGCAACATTTCCTCTTTTTCGGTGTCTTATTATTATTTAATTTATAAATCAAACTAGTATGATTGCTGTTTTTACCATTCACAAAAAAAAACACGCCATTCCTAAAAAATAAAATTATTGCCGATGATTTAGAATGATATTTGAAGTGTATTTAAAATATAAGACATTTAAATAAACTTGAAAACTTAATAAAAACGGGAGTATTACACTTCCGTTTTTTTTATGCCTCACAATCCAATAGATTTATACAAAAGGTCTTGAATCTTTGTTCGGTAATTACCATTGATTAATTCTTTATTTTCTTCGTCAGGGCAAATGCGGTTGCTTAAAAACACAAAAACTAAATTGTATTTTGGATCTACCCAAGTGCAAGTGCCTGTAAAACCAGTATGACCAAATGTTAATGGACTACCATAAATACTCGAAGGACTTGTTTTGCCACTGAAATCGGGTTTGTCGAAACCCAACCCTCTGCGACTATCATTTCTTTGATAAACCGTAAATTTTTGAATGGTGCTAGATTGAATGTATTGTTTGCCATTATACATGCCGCCATCGTTCAGCATTTGCATTAATATAGCCAAATCTTGTGCGGTAGAAAAAACACCCGCATGTCCGCTCACACCGCCTAACATTGCCGCACCTGGGTCGTGCACATAGCCACAAATCTCCTGCTGACGAAACAAACGGTCTTGTTGGGTTGGGGCAATGTTTTTTAAATCGTGGGTTTTCCAAGGATTGTAGCCAATATTTCGAAGTCCCATGGGTTGATAAAAGTTCTGATAAACAAATTCATCCAAAGGCTTTCCACTGATACGCTCAACCACCAATTGCATCAACATCATGCTTAAATCGCTATAACGGTATGTCTTGGATTCAAGTTCGGAAGAGAAAATACGTTTATATAATGTGTCTTTATTAGCTCTAAGCATAAAGAAATTATCAGCCACTTTGATACAAAAAGCGGAATCTTCTTTGCTGCAATAAATGCTGTCAATATAGGGAAGGGTTTCTTTATAAAAAGGAATCCATGCTTTTAAGCCGGCTCTGTGTTGCAGGATGTCGCTGATAATTAAATTAGCTTTGTTGGTGTTTTTGAGTTCTGGTAAATAATAAGCTAAGGTTTGTGAAAGGTTAAGTTTGCCATCGTCATAAAGTTTCATAACGGATAGGGTAGTGGCAGCTATTTTGGTAATAGATGCAATGTCATAAATGGTGCTATCGTTTACTTTTTTCTTTTTGTCGTAGTTTAAATGTCCAAAAGCTTCGTTGTAAATCACTTGCCCATCTTTTAATGCAATGATGCGACAACCTGGTGCCCCTTTTTTATCAATCAACTGTTTGGCAATTGGTGCAATGTTTTTTAAAATATTGGTATCAACTCCCATAACATTGGCTTTAAAACCTTTGGTAGTTGGCAAATCTATAGAGGGTATTTGAATACTGATTTTCACTGGAAGTTGACTTTTGTTTTTCAGTTTACCATAAATCAAATCAGCACTGGCTTTTTGATAAAAAGTTTCATCTTCATAAGCATTAATCAATGTGATATTGCCATTAAATTTACTTAAAACATAAGGCGAAGCAAAATTCACCAAAACTATTTTTTTAGTTTTAGCCAATTGATTGATCCAAACAATGTCTGAATTTTCGAACCCTGCTGTTTGTTGATTCCACACTTTTGGCTGATGTAAACTGATGACAATGTTTTTATACGATGATAATTCTATAAACAATTGATTTTGTTTGCTAATAGGAATGCTTTTAGGTACTCTAACAAAATGAATGTTTTGATGTTTTTTAAGATGCTTTTCCCAAGTTGATGGCGATAAATCTCCAATTGCAATTACCATGGTTTTGTTGTTATTATCTAATGGAATCAATTTTTTTGCATCTTGAACCAAGGTGACCGCTTGATTGGCAACATTTTGAAGCAATTCATCATATTGTTGGTTTAATAAATCAGCGTTAAGTTTGGTTAAGTCAATAGGTTTGTAGTGGTCTAATCCTGCAAATTGTTTCCAATACAATATTTTTGCAACTCTTTTGTTTAATTCATCTTCTGTAATTTGTCCATTTAAAATGGCGTTTTTAATTAACGAAATAGCAAGAGGCACATTTTCGCTAAACAATAAAATATCGTTGCCTGCTAAAAAAGCCTCTAAATCTACATAGCCTGGGGTAAAGTGTTTGGCAACACCTTTCATGTTGAGTGCATCTGTAAAAACCAATCCTTGGAAATTGAGTTCTTTTTTCAATAACGTATCAATCACATATTTAGATAATGACGTTGAGCGATTGGGGCGATTGTCTAGTGCCGGGTAATGAATATGTGCCACCATGATAGAGGCTACTCCGTCTTTGATTAAATATTTAAATGGATATAATTCAAGGGTGTCAATTTCTGATTTGGATTTGTTTACAACAGGTAAATCGTGGTGAGAATCTACACCCACATCGCCATGACCCGGAAAATGCTTGGCGCATGATAAAACACCTTCGCTCATCATACCTTTGCTGTATGCTGCACCATATTTTGCAACTTTCTCTTTGCTGTCTCCAAAAGAACGAAACCCAATGATAGGATTTTTGGGATTGTTGTTGATGTCAATATCTGGGGCAAAATTTATATGTATGCCCAGTCTTTTGCATTGTTGTGCAATGGCTACACCAACTTTATACACCAAAGAATCCGAATTCAAAGCACCCATGGTTATTGAATAAGGAAATTTTTGAGTTTTTTGAAGTCTCATTGATAAACCCCATTCGCCATCAATACCAACCATCAGAGGTGTTTTAGAAATAGATTGGTAATAATTGGTTAAGTATGCTTGCTTAAGAGGGTCGTTTTGAAAAAAAATCAAACCGCCAATGTGGTAATTTGTAATTAGGTTTTCAATTTGAATGGTATGGTCTACGCCTTTGTTAGAGTATGCCGCCACCATAAACAATTGACCAATTTTTTCATCCAAACTCATGTTTTTTAATTGGTAATCGTGCCAAAAAACAGCGTTTTGGGCATTGACCTTAAAAAAACATGCAGTTAAGCAAAATAGGAGAGTGAAATATTTACAAAATCTCAATGTTTACGATTGTTTAAATTCAGGTTTTCTTTTGTTTAAAAAAGCATCCGTGCCTTCTTTAAAATCAGCAGTGCCAAAAGCGTGCCCAAATTCCTCAATCTCCGTTTGAAAGCCATCAACACCATCTTTATAAAAATCATTTACACAATTAATCACCTTTGCGATTGCAGAAGGCGATTTTGTATTAATTTTCTTAAGTATTTCAAAACATCTTGGTAAAAGGTCTTCGATTGGTACAACATCATTCACCAGTCTGTATTCTAGGGCTTCGTTAGCCGAAATAGCATCAGCAGTTAGTAAAAGTTCAATGGCTTTTCCTTTGCCTACCAATTGAATCAATCTTTGAGTGCCACCATAACCTGGAGGTACGCCTAAATTGACTTCTGGTTGACCGAACTTAGCGTTTTCAGAGGCAATTCTGATATGACAAGCCATAGCCAACTCGCAACCGCCACCTAAAGCAAAACCATTGACAGCAGCTATAACAGGTTTTCGAGATTGTTCGATGGTATTCATTACTTCATGTCCATCAGCAGACATTTTTGTACCTTGTTTAACATCAAAATTTACAAATTCTGAAATATCTGCACCAGCAGCAAAAGCTTTAGAACCACTTCCAGTTAGAATAATACCAGAAATTTCTTTATCATCTTGCGCCAAAGAAACAGCATTTTTTATTTCCTGCAAGGTTTCAATATTCAAAGCGTTGAGCTTAGATTCACGGTTAATCTTAATCGTTAATATGTTGTTTTCTAATTCGGTGATAATATTATTGTACATAGTGTTGCAAATTTATGATAAAAATAGTAATCTTGTAGACAACTAATGAATTATCATAGAATTGCGCTATTTGCATTGTTTTATTTATTCTCATCTCAGTTTGCTCATTCGCAAACTGTAAAATCTATCATCAAGCAAATCGAAAAAACTCAAAAATTCTATAAAGCTTATGAGTTGAAATATGACTCTTACTTTAAGTTTTTTGACTATAATGATACAAGTTTTTATCATGTTCATCAATTTGGGAAGCATTCACTCAAACAATTAGATTTAGGTTGGGAATTAAAAACCAATTCAAAAGATACAATGCTACAAGTGTATGATGCCAGTCAAATTGTTATCAAATCAAATTTTTCAAATCAATACTTCATAAGAAGTATCAAAGAATCACTTAACGCATTTGTAAATAGAAAAAGGCAATTAACTTATTTACCACTTCGATACGGATTAAACCCAAAAGAATTTGTTTTATTAGAAGAAAATGAAAATTATTATGTTTTAATGGAAGAAGAATCTTCAAAAGACGAGTCTCTAGATATATTTTCAACAATGAAATTATTATTACATGTGAACAAAAAAACTTTCTTTATTGATACCTTTCAACAATGGTTTTGGATGACTGGTCAAGTTCAATACCAAAAATTAGTTTTAAAATCCATTCAATCACTTCCAAAAGATAAAATTAAAAAATTGCAGATTGAAGTAGATTCACTTAAAAGTCATCTAAAAACCTATGTAAACGGAGATTCATTATACAAAGCCAATCATAAAGATGATAAAAAGTTATTAGAGAAAGGCGATAGTGTACCAAATTTTAAAGCACATATTTTTGGAAGTACTGATTCCATCGTTTTTTCTGTTCCCAAAGATTCAATCGTCATAGTTGATTTCTTTTATACTTCTTGTGGACCATGTATTGCCGCTATTCCTCATCTCAAAGAAATAGATAGTTTGTATAGACCTAAAGGAATAGCAGTTATGGGGATAAATCCTATGAAAAGTGATTATCCAAGATTAGAAAAATTCGTTAAATACCATCAAATTACATATCCCATTGTATTGATAGAATATGATGTAGCAAGCAAAATGTTTGGTGTTTCAGGTTACCCAACCTTATTTATCATTAAAAATAATCAAGTGGTTTTTATACAAGTAGGATTTTCTAAAGACTTAATGTCCACATTAACCAAAGAACTAAATAAACTTTTAAATAACTAATTATGTTTTTCTCACCCATATTTCACGGCATTTGGCAAGGTTTTTTTATCAGCATCTTGTTGTTTGGTCCCGCTTTTTTTAAGTTGATACACACTAGCATACAAGAGGGCTTTAAAAAAGGCGTTCTCTTGGCATCGGGCGTATTTGTAAGCGATTTATTAATTGCTTTGTTGTGTGTTTTTGGTGTAGCGGATTTTATGCAAGAGCCTGGTTTTCAGAAATTATACAGCTTGATAGGCGGGGTTTTGCTCCTCATGATGGGTTTAAAAGCATTCAGACATCAATACAAAGCGTTTTTAAAATCATATTCAGAAAGAGTGCCTCACAGCAAAAATCTTTTCAATGGGTTTTGGCTCAATTTAATCAATCCATTTACCTTGATTTTGTGGTTGAATGTGTTAGGTTCAATCAGTTTAAAATATGCAGGAGAAGTGAATTATAAAATGTTGGTGACTGTCAATTTAATAACTATTTTATTGGTTTTATTTCTAATGGATGTTTTGAAAGTGTTTTTGTCACATTTGATTGGTAAAAAACTCAATGCAAGAATATTTTTCAATATCAACAAGTATTTCGGCATCTTATTGGTCATCATTGGACTGGTGTTTTTAGGTCGATTTGTCACCTTAGTTTTATAGTTTTAAATTTTTTTATAAATAAATCCCAATTATTCAATATTATTGCCCCTTTAAATATAATTTATGAGCGAAGAAATAACACAAAAAGGACATCCTAAAGGATTGTACGTATTATTTGTAACAGAAATGTGGGAACGTTTTAGTTATTATGGCATGAGAGCTATTTTTGTTCTCTTTATGGCAAAAGCCTTAATGTTTGACAAATCATTAGGTTCACAAATCTATGGAAGTTATACCGGATTAGTATATTTAACACCATTGTTAGGTGGTTATATGGCAGATAGATTTTGGGGCAATAGAAAATCAATCATTGTAGGTGGTATTTTGATGGCATTAGGACAATTCTTGATGTTTGTATCAGGTAGTTTTTACCAAGAAGATTTTGCTCCGATGATTATGTTTGTAGGTCTTGGATTTTTAATATTTGGCAACGGATTTTTTAAACCCAATATTTCAACAATGGTTGGTCAATTGTATCCTCAAGGTGATAAAAGAGTGGATTCTGCATTTACCATTTTTTACATGGGGATTAATTTAGGTGCATTTATCGCGCCTTTGTTGTGTGGTTTTTTAGGTGATACTGGCAGTCCAGCAGATTTTAAATGGGGCTTTTTGGCAGCATGTGTTGGTATGATTATCAGTATTATTTTATTTGTTGCACTTAAAAATAAATACATAGTTACACCTGAGGGTGAACAAATAGGGGTAAAACCAAATATATCTGTTGAAACACCACAAATTGATTCGTTAAACGAAGTTAAACAAGCTTTTAATCCCAAACAACTTTATATTTGGGGTTCCATTTTCTTAATTTTATTTGTTTTATTCTTTTATGTTTTTGGTTTAGATTTAATTGGTACTTTTATATTTTCATTAACCATCACTGCACCAGGATTCATTATTTCGGATGATAAATTATCGAAAGAAGAAAAAGACAAAATTTGGGTGATTTATATAGCAGCTTTCTTTGTTATATTCTTTTGGGCAGCGTTTGAACAAGCGGGTGCATCTTTAACCTATTTTGCAGAAGAACAAACGGATAGAAACCTATTTGGAAAAGTAGTGCCTGCCTCATATTTTCAAAGTATCAACGCAGTAGCGATTGTGATTTTTGCACCAATTTTTGTTTGGTTGTGGGGTGCTTTAGGCAAAAGAAATAGAGAACCAGCTTCTCCACTAAAACAATCAATGGGTTTGTTTTTATTGGCTATTGGTTATTTAGTAATTGCTTTTGGTGTAAAAGGAATAGACCCAAGCACAAAAGTTTCTATGGGTTGGTTGGTTAGTTTATATACCATTCATACTTTTGGTGAATTGTGTTTATCTCCAATCGGTTTGTCAATGGTTAATAAATTGTCACCAATGAAATTAGCCTCTTTATTAATGGGCGTTTGGTTTTTATCTACTGCTTCAGCCAATAAATTTGCTGGTACTTTAAGTTCATTGTATCCTGAAGAAGTAAAAATAGAAAAATCATACTACAATGAAGTTAATCCTTCTCAGATAGCTGCATTAGATTCATTTATGATAGATACCGCTGTTTGGAATGCCGATCCTAAAGCAATTTCTTCCTTGCCAATGGTTGAATTAGAAACGGTTAAATCTATTAGCAATGATAAATTAGATAGTATTGTTTCTTACAGCGCTACCCAACAAAAATCTGATATAAGTAATTTTCATTTGAAATTAATTAAAATGTCTAACGATGATTTTGATAGAGCTGTACTTTTTGACAATGGTACCAAATTGATTACCAGAGAGATTTTAGAAAAAGTGGTAGACAAAAAACTTACTAAGCTTACTAAAATTCAGGTTTGGAACTTAAAACCAGAAAAACCAAGTTTCCTAGGTTTCAAAATAAACAATCTTTATGAATTCTTTTTAGTATTTGTATTTATGGCTGGTGCATCTTCTGTTATCTTATTCT
This sequence comes from Bacteroidota bacterium, assembly GCA_030682255.1. Lineage (GTDB taxonomy): Bacteria > Bacteroidota > Bacteroidia > NS11-12g > UBA955 > JABMMZ01. The sequence continues at coordinate 116,649 of JAUXOK010000027.1, forward strand.
TTTTATCTAAAAAATTATTGAAGATGATGCATGGCATCCGTTAATTCTAATTAAATTTAAAATTAAAAAGCCACTCCAAATCGGTGTGGTTTTTTAATTGAGGAAGAAGATTGATAAAATTTCTATTAACTTTTAAAATACAAAAAACTTTTTCAATCAAATGTATATGTTGTAGTTAGTTTGTTCTAACATAGCTATAAACTCCAAACAATCAATTTTTTAATTCTTGTTTATTCAGTAAATTTCAAATTGATTGAAATAGTTATATTTGCGCCCAAGAGAAACAATATTCAAGCCATCATGTTAAAACAAATTAAAAATGATTTACCTGCGAGTATAGTTGTTTTCTTCATCGCTGTTCCATTGTGTTTGGGTATAGCTTTAGCGTCTGGGGCACCTTTGTTTTCTGGTATTATTGCAGGAATAGTGGGAGGCATCATTGTCGGTATGGCAAGTGGTTCAGCAATAGGTGTAAGCGGACCGGCAGCAGGATTAGCAGTAATTGTTTTATCTTCAATTGGAACCTTAGGTTCTTGGGAAGCTTTTTTAGTGGCGGTTGTTTTGTCTGGTGTATTTCAATTGATTTTAGGTTTTGCAAAGGCCGGTTTTATAGCATATTTCTTCCCTTCGTCTGTAATTAAAGGGATGTTAACAGGCATCGGAATATTAATTATTTTAAAACAAATACCTCATGCAATGGGTTGGAATAAAGATGGTTTTGGCGTTGAAGAATTTATTCAAGCAGATGGTAAAAATACATTTAGCGAGATTATTGAAGCTTTTGATTTTATTTCACCAGGAGCCTTATTTATTGCAGTTTCTTCTTTGTTTATACTTATACTATGGGATAAATATTTAACCAAAAAACATAAAATATTTCAATTGCTTCAAGGACCTATCGTTGTTGTGCTTTTAGGGATTTTATTTAATTACCTTTTTCAATATAAGATATTAAATTTTAGTTTGTCGGATAATCAAGTTGTTAATTTGCCTGTTCCAAATTCAATTTCCGATTTTTTGGGTCAATTTACTTTTCCTGATTTTAATATTATCGGCAATTTTGAGGTGTGGAAAATCGCAGTTATCATAGCCATAGTTGGCAGTTTAGAAACTTTGCTAAGTGTTGAGGCTGCCGATAAAATAGATCCTGAACGAAGAATTACGCCAACCAATAGAGAATTAAAAGCTCAAGGTATAGGCAATATTGTATCAGGATTTATAGGTGGATTACCTATTACTCAGGTGATAGTTAGAAGTTCTGCCAATGTGAATTTTGGTGGTAGAACTAAAATGTCAGCAATCTTACATGGATTTTTCCTGTTGATAAGCGTTATTGCAATTTCTAGTGTATTAAATATGATACCATTAGCAAGTTTAGCAGCTATTCTTTTGATGGTTGGATACAAATTAGCCCAACCGACTCAATTTCAGAAAATGTATAAATTGGGTTGGGAGCAATTTATTCCATTTTTTGTAACGATTGTAGCAATTTTATTAACTGATTTGCTAATTGGAATTACTGCTGGTATGATAGTAGGTGGACTTTTTGCTTTATACCACAGTTATCAAAATTCACACCATATGAAGGAAGTAATTAATGAAGAAAATGGAAAAAAAATATACACATTTACTTTAGCCGAAGAAGTTTCTTTTTTTAATAAAGCAAGTGTTATAAAGGCGTTGGATAGTATTGCCCCTAATTCTAAAGTGATAATAGATTTTACCAATTCTAAATCAATCGCTTACGATGTTATAGAATTAATCAAAGATTTTGAAAGCAATTCAAAATCAAAAAATATTCAGGTCGAAAAAATTAATTTTGTTGAGCTTTGAAATGTTAAATATTCAAATATTCACTTTTAATATTTGAATTATATTTAAAATAATAGTAAATTATTTTAAAATCAAAATATTTTACTATTATTGCCTAATTAATATATTAAACATGAAGATAATTCAATTATTTGCTTTTGTTATTTTATTGGTTTCATCTTGCAAGCAAGAACAAAAAACCAGTGAGTTAATTTTAGAAAACATAGAAATTACATTAGACGGACCATTATTTGAAGGCTCAAATACAGCCCAATGTTTGGTTGAATCTCCGTTAGATAATTTTTTGGTTGACAATAAGTTTGAAAAGGAAAGTTTGAAAGAAGCAATTCTTACTGAATTAATCATCAAAACAGACGATACTAGCAATTTTAATTTATATCAATCCATTACCATTCAATTTGTATCAGAAAATACCGAGATGGTAAAAGTAGCTGTTATAAATCCAGTTCCTCAAAATACGAATACCATTACATTGAAGATTGCTGAAGAGCAAAAAGACATCATCGAATTATTAAAACAAGAAAAAATCTATATCGTAGCAGATGCCATTTTAAACAGCGATTCAGATATGAATGTAAACCTTAATTGTAACCTTAAATTTAATATCAAACATTAAACCTATATGAACAATTCATTAAAATTTTCAAAACAGTGGATAGGCATTGTCCTATTAAGTATCTCCATGTTTTCTTTTACTCAAAACGATAATAATGCAGACAAATTGGTTGGTCTTTGGGAGCCAAGTAATGGAAGATCTAGAATAAAAGTTGAAAAAATTGGCACAAAATATTATGGCAAGATTGTGTGGCTCAAAGAGCCTATTGATCCTGTGACTCAAAAAGCAAAATTGGATAAAAACAACCCTGACACATCGATGAGAAGTGTGCCTTTGAAAGGATACAGAATTTTAAAGGATTTTATTTACAATGGCAAAAATGAATGGTCGGAAGGCACTATTTATGACCCTGAAAATGGTAGTACATACAGTTGCGTTATCAATATGAAAGACGACAATGTTTTAAACATAAGAGGTTTTATCGGTATCAAAGCTTTGGGTAGAACCGATGTGTGGAAAAAAGTGACAATTAAATAGAAATTCTATTAAACGATTTATGAATTGCTGGATTAAAACTCCTGTTTTGTTATTTACGATTCTTACAGTTCATTTTAATGCATGGGCTCAAATTGAAACTGATTCTGTAAAATTAAAACAAGAGGAAGTAGAAGAAGAAGATTTTAGTCAATATGAAAATGTGAATTCTGAAGGTGTAATTAAATTATATTGCAATCCTAAAATATTTGATTTAAGTCCAAATCGTTTTGTATCGGTAGGATACGATTATATATTCAACAGCAAATTGACCACATCTCCTTATGGCTTTTATCAAGATGGTGAACCAAATCCAACACCCAGAACTAGTAAATTTTCAACCCATGGTCTGAGAGTGAATGCCAATATTCCTGTGATATCTAAAACAAGATTGCTTTGGCAATTGGGTGGAGGTTATGTTAGAAGTATTTATCAAGAAAATTCTAGTACTGCTGATTCTTTTTCAAATGCTCACAACAATTTTACAGGTCAACTTAAATCATATGGATTAACAAGCACCAATTTAAACACCACGCTTTTTATTCCAACTGGCGAGAAAACTTTTGCTATTGTTCAAGCCATGGGAGAACTCAATGGCACATATAATTTATCTAACGAAACTCAAAAACCAGATTTTACAACCATCCGTTCATCCGTTAGTGCGTTGTATGGTAAACGTCCACACGATCGTTTTCAATGGGCTGTTGGATTGTCTAGAACTTACAGAGCAGGAGAATTGAATTACATTCCAGTGGTGATGTATAATTACACATCTGCTAATAGAAAATGGGGTACAGAAATCTTGTTTCCAGCAAGGGCGTCCTATAGAAGGAAATTTAATTCAAGAAGTATTTTATTAGCAGGCTATGAATTAGAAGGCACAAGTTACAGAATATATAATACCAAAGAATCTGTAGAATTAAAACCTGGTATTAATCCATTGCCACCTGTTGAAAAATCTGATTTTGAACTTAGAAGAAGTGAATTAAGGTTTAGGTTAGATTATCAAAGACAACTAAAAGGGTTTGTTTGGATGTCGGTTCAAGCGGGAGTTAGGTATGATTTGAGTTATAATGTAGATGCTTTAGATGGTGGGAATGATTTTTTTAGAGGTTTTTTTGGGAGTCAAAGGTATTTGATGTTGAATCAAGTTGGACTTGCGCCATACCTTAATGTCAGCATCAATTTGGTTAGTCCTTGATGAAAATGAAGTTATTAGTATATTTTTTTTCATTGATTCTTTTGTCATGTTCTTCGGTTCAACAAGAGGCTGATTATATATTTTTTAATGGTAATTTGATTACAATGAACGACAGTATGCCTCAAGCTGAGGTAATGGTGGTTAAAGATCAAAAGATCATTGATATTGGCGATGAATCTCTTTTAAAAAAATATATTTGTAAACAAGAAAATATCATAGACCTCAAACAACAATTCGTTTATCCAGGTTTTATTGATGCCCATTGTCATTTTTATGGTTATGCAAAAACCTTGTTAAACTGTGATTTAGTGGGTACAAAAAGTTGGGATGAGGTTTTAGAACGTTTGAAAGTGTTTTCTGAAAACAACGAATCTGAGTGGTTGATAGGCAGAGGTTGGGATCAGAACGATTGGCCTATAAAGGAGTTTCCAGATAATGCCTTGTTAAATACTCTGTTTCCAAATCAACCTGTGATGCTTCAGCGCATAGACGGACATGCAGCTATTTGCAATGCCAAAGCTTTAGAACTTGCTGGTATTAAAAAGCAAACTAAGATAGCAGGTGGGGAGGTGATTTTGATAAACAATCAACTAAGTGGCGTTTTATTAGACAATGCGGTTGATCTTGTTAAACAATTTGTAACACCTCATCATCCAAACGATCTTATCAAGTCTTTGAAACAAGCTGAAATCAATTGTTATGAAAAAGGGCTTACCTCATTAGCAGATGCAGGATTAGATATCGAAACCGTTATGTTTCTAGATTCATTGTATCAAAATCAAGATTTAAGTATTTTTCAATACATCATGCTTAATCCAACTGAAAAAGGCTTGGCTTTTGCCCAGCAAAATGGTGAGTTTGAAACTCAAAATTTGAAAATTTGCAGCTTTAAATTATATGCAGATGGTGCATTGGGAAGCAGAGGAGCAAAGTTGAAAGAAAACTATTGCGACAATAAGCAATCCTCAGGGTTGTTGTTAAATAGCAGAGAATATTTTGAACAGTGGTGCAAAGATATTTCTCAAACCTCTTATCAGGTAAATACCCACTGCATAGGTGATTCAGCTAATAGATTGTTGTTAGATATTTATGGATTATTTTTAAAAGGGAAAAATGACCAAAGATGGCGAATAGAACACGCACAAGTTATAGACCCGATAGATTTCGATTTGTTTGCTAAATTCAGCATCATTCCTTCGGTGCAACCTACTCATGCCACCAGCGATGGACCATGGATAGAACACCGTTTATGCAAGCATCGTCTTAAAGGAGCGTATGCCTACCAAACGCTAAAAAAACAAAATGGGTATTTGCCTTTAGGTACAGATTTTCCTGTTGAAGATATTAATCCACTCAACACATTTTATAGCGCAGTTTTTAGAGCAGATATTCATGATAAAGGTCAAAAACAATATTTACCAAACGAGAGTCTTAGTGCTTTAGATGCTTTGCGAGGGATGACAACTTGGGCAGCAAAAGCCTGTCGTTTAGAACATAGAAAAGGGCAGTTAAAAATTGGTATGGACGCAGATTTTGTGGTTTTGTCTCATCATATATTAGATATTCAACCCAAAGACTTCAAACAAATTAAAATTTTGAAAACCTTTGCAAATGGTGAAATGAGATATCAGAATTAATTTTTTTTAGCCATCTTATCAAACACCGCCATGTATTTAATACCTTTATTAACATATTGCGGGTGGTGAGTTTTTGAAATACCTGATTTTGGAAATGGTTTGCCTGCATTGTGAATGTGAAAGGCGTCTTTAAAACGTTTTTGACGTAAATATTTACCATAGGTTAAATCAATCCATTTGACACCATAGTATACGCCATCATCTCCCCTGATATCCTTTATTTTGATGTCTAACAATAAGCATTTATAACCCATTAATTGAAATGGTCCCCAACTACTAGCTAGGTTTTTTAATGCCTCATCACTTGCATCCTCTACCATGTCTTTTGTTACGTGCTCGTAATTATTCAATTTGCCATCTCTAACTTGTTTCAATCTTTTAAAAACATGTTTTTCGAATCGTGGTTTGATTTTTTTTGCACCTCCACATTCCATCATACAAAGTGCTTTTAGATAATTAGCTGGTAAATCAAAGGTTTCAGCAGCTTCATTGATGGACTCACCATAGTTTTCTATCAATACTTCAACACCTTGCTTTTCATCACCATCTTGCCACTTGTTTTTTAGGTAAGGCCATATGTAAACTACAAAAACAACACCTGAAATCAATGTCAAAAACAAATAAAATAAGGTTTTAAAGTTTTTCATAAAATACTTGCAAAGTAAAGATAAAAAAGATTGATTTATTATAAGTGATACAATAAAAAGTTTTTTATGACATTCTAATAGATAATACAATTCAAATAATAAAATGCAATTGCTACCATTACTAAAGCGCTCACTATGATAAAGCTATACTAAAAAATAAGTTTAATTTATTTAAATTTATAAATGTTCCTTATTTGTTTGGCGAAAACACTTTTTTGAAATATTATTGCAAGAAAAAGATGATATTTAATGAAGCTGTTAGGATTACACAAACACAAAAATTTACTATTTAACAAACAATAAAATATCGAAACGTCAAGATTACAGAAATATTCATCAGCGGATTTTTTTCATTGCCATAGTTCGACAAGTTCTAAATAGTGTTGCTTTAATTGATTTTTTTGGTTTCGTTAACTAACTCAATTTGATAGCCATTTTTTTAAAATATCCTAAAATTCAGGCTTATGAAAATAATAATAAGTTCAAAATAATCAAAAAATAAAGACAAACATATGAAAACATACAAATCAGTATTTATATCATTAATATTAATAAATACATTAATAACTTCAAGATTGAATGCTCAAGCCTTACAAACAGTGCCAAGTGTAGATCTTAATAAATATTCCGGCAAATGGTATGAAATAGCCTCATATCCACAACGGTTTCAAAAAGGCTGTCATTGCACAACAGCCGAATATACTTTAAGTGATAAAAATTATGTAATAGTTGAAAACAGGTGTAATAAAGACAGTGTAAATGGCAAGCAGTCATACATTAAAGGAAAAGCTTTTGTTGAAAAGAAATCGGGAAATGCAAAGTTGAAGGTTCAGTTTTTTTGGCCATTTAAAGGAAAATATTGGATCATTGATTTGGCAGAAGATTATAGTTATGCTGTTGTTAGCCACCCAAACAAAAAGTACTTATGGATTCTTTCGAGAACTTCCAAAATGGACAATGACGTTTATCTAAAGATTTTATCAAGACTTAAATTGAAAGGTTATGATTTAACTAAAATTTTAATAACCGAACAACTTTGATTTTCCCTTTGATTAACCAGTCACAATATAGTAATTATTATACAATTGTTATTTGTTCATTGGCAATAGGCATAATGAACGTTCATGCTATTTTGAGATTGTGTGGTTAATTTTTTTTTATGAATTCCACTCATCAAGGATACTGAAAATTGCCAACTTCTTGAAGATGCAAATTAAGAAACTATCCCAAAAAATTGGGACAGGTGTTAAAATCATGAAGAGATATTGAGATCTAGTTTAACCATAGCAGTGAAGCTAAACAGATTCTATAGAGCCAATATGATATAAATGGATAGTTTAAAAAAATAATTAGCCGATTGATGACATCTATTTTTTTGATATGATATGCTTTGCAAAAAGTTTTTTGATTTATTTGAATGCTTGCTTTTATTTCCTTTTGCTTATCATATCAATTTTTTATTTCTGACTTTTGTCTATTTTTACACCCATAATAACGATCTTGTGGTGAATAAAGGGTTTTTCGCAGATTGCTATTATAAGTAAATTAATTAATTAAAATTGTATAGGCGAAACCCGAAAAGCCTTTAAATAGAGTAGGGGATAAATTAATAAAAAAAACATGACAAACCCACCATTTCAATCTGTTAATATGAAATCGCAAATCATTTCTAATGTATTAGATATTTTAACTGGTGTTTTAACGGCTTTGATAACTTTTGCTATTATGAGTTATTTTTCAATAAATTGGGGATTTCTATTAATGACACCTTTTCCAATTATATTAGGTTTCCTTAGAGGAAAGAATTCTAAAGAAAGTCTCATAATAAAAGTTGCTTTAATGAATATTTTATATTTTTTATTGGTTTTTGCCATAATGAATGGTGTCTATCATCTATTAATAATTTTTGCTGCTGCAATTTTTGGAACAGCTTTAGGGATTTATATTAGACGAGAACATTCAATATCCAAATTCAGGGCTTTGCTCAGTTTAGTTCTATATTACATCATTGTTTTTTTTGTTTTTTGGGGTTTGCCAAGTTATTTTGATTTAACAATGTGGCGAAAACAGTCGATTGTAGCACCTGAATACAAGCTTCTTTCTCAAGAAAAAGACACTTTAAGTTCATCGGATTACACCAATAAAGTTGTTGTAATGGATTTTTGGGGAACCTGGTGTAGACCATGCATTGAAGAATTTCCAGAAATGGAAAAAGCTTATAAAAACTATAAAGGCAATAAAGAGGTCGCTTTTTTTATAGTTAATTCGAATATGAATGGCGACAATTTTGACAAAACAATGAAGTTTATAAATCGAAATTCATACGACCTTCCATTTGTATTTGACATTGAAAGGATTACAGCAGATAAATTTGATGTAACGTCATTGCCTACTGTTATAATAATTGATAAAAAAGGAATTATCAGGTATAAACATTATGGTTATCAAGAATCCTCAAATTTTAATAAAAAATTATGCGGTTATATTGACGAATTATTAGAAGAAAAGTAATATAAACGTATATTTGAAAAAATATTAGAATGGCAAAAAGTATACAACTTGGGTTGAAAGAGAATTGGAAACAATTTACCATTGGTGCCATTATCTCGGGTTTTACTGCCGATATGTTTGGTATTGAGTATGCCATACTAATTATTGAAATATTAACAATTATTTCTGCATTAATTATTGCATTTAGAATACCAAAACTAATTTAAAATCAGTTTGAATCTGATTGACGAAGATAAGTTGAAGCAAACTTATTAATTTAAAAAAACTTAATATTGTTCATACCAACTAAATTTATCATGAACAATTTGTGATTTTTCTTTTTTTAAATAATTAAGAAACGAAGTTGAAACAGGCGAATGTTTTTTGCCTTTTAGCCAGATTAAACTCCAAGTTGTTGTGATTGGTAATCCTTTAATAGGGATGATTTGCAATTCATTGTTAAAAAGTTCGTTTTTAATTCCAATTAGTGGCATAATCGAATATCCTAACCCCGCTAGAAGTGCTTGTTTGACAGCCTCATTTGATGTTAACTCCATCTTTTTTGAAACATGTAAATTGTTCCATTCTATAAAGTTTTCCATAGTTTGCCTTGTACCTGAGCCATTTTCTCTGAATATTAAAGGTAAATTTAAAAAAACATCTGTCGTGTCAATTTTTGTTTTTGTATTGCCTACTAAATATAATTTGTTTTGAAGCAAATCAAGTTTATCTATATTTAATGAAGTAGGTAAAATAGAAACAAGTGCAAAATCAACTTCATTATTTTTCAAACTCTCAATTACTTTATTTTTATTACTTACATCCATTAATAATTCAATGCTCGAATTTTGTTTCATGAAACCAGTAAGAAAATAAGGCATCACATATTTACCTGTTGATACAACTGAAATCTTTAAACGACCAGTTAGTTGACCTTTATAAGCTAAAGTTTTATAATTAATGGCATATACTTGGTTGATAATATTTTCTGCAGCTTCAGCTATCTCATGTCCAAAATCAGTGATATGTATTTTTCTGCCTAATACTTCCGTAAGAGGAATATCAAATTGGTCTTGAAAATTTTTCAATTGAATAGAAACAGCTGGTTGAGTTAAATGCAACTCTTCCGAAGCCTTTGTTACGCTTTTTGTTTGTACAATTTTTAGAAAAATTTGCAATTGATTTAAAGTATAGTTCATAAATAAATTTTATGTATAATGTTACAAAGATAAATAAAAATTAATTAATTTGATTTCTCAGTTTTGTAACCATAAAATTTAATATAATCATTATGACAAGAATTACAGTAGCAAAAGGGGATGGAATTGGTCCAGAAATAATGGATGCAACCTTAGAAATAATTTTAGCAGCAGGGTCTAAAATTGAAATTGATGAAATTGAAGTCGGTGAAAAAGTATATTTAGCTGGCAATACATCAGGTATTGCAACAGAATCTTGGGAAACTATTAGAAGAAACAAAATATTCCTAAAAGCCCCAATCACAACACCTCAAGGAGGAGGGTATAAAAGCTTAAATGTTACTACACGTAAATTTTTAGGATTGTATTCAAACGTAAGACCATGTATGAGTTTGCATCCTTTTGTAAATACAAAACATCCTGTAATGGATATTGTAATTGTTAGAGAGAATGAAGAGGATTTATATGCAGGAATTGAACATCAACAAACAGATGAAGTAGTGCAATGTTTAAAACTAATAAGTAGACCAGGATGCGAAAAAATAGTGAGATATGCTTTTGAATATGCTAAGCAACAAAATAGAAAAAAGGTAACTTGTTTTACAAAAGATAATATAATGAAACAAACTGATGGTTTATTCCATCAAGTATTTGATGAAATTGCCAAAGATTATCCTGAGATTGAAAATGAACATTGGATTATTGATATTGGTGCAGCTAAAATGGCAGATACACCAGAGGCTTTTGATGTTATAGTAATGCCCAATTTATATGGTGATGTTTTAAGTGATGTTGCCGCTCAAATAACTGGTTCTGTTGGTTTGGCAGGTTCTGCTAATATTGGAGAAGAGTGTTCTATGTTTGAAGCTATTCATGGTTCTGCTCCAAGAAGAGCTGGTCAAAATGTAGCAAATCCTTCAGGCTTATTACAGGGTGCTATTATGATGTTAAACCACATTGGACAAACCGATGTAGCAGAAAAAGTGCAAAATGCTTGGCTAAAAACCTTAGAAGATGGCATACATACCTATGATATTTATAAAGAAGGTACAAGTAAGCAAAAGGTTGGCACAAAAGAATTTGCTCAAGCTGTAATTACAAATCTTGGTAAAAAACCATCTATTTTGAAACCTGTATCTTATGCGAATAATTCGGCATTAAATCTTCCTAAATATAAACGTCTACCTGCAGCCAAAAAAGAGTTAGTGGGTGTTGATGTCTTTGTTCATTGGAATGGAACAAATCCAGATGAATTAGCCGAAATTGTTAAAAAAATCGAATTAAATAGTATTAAGCTTTCTATGATTACAAATAGAGGCATTAAAGTTTGGCCTGATGGATTTAAAGAAACTTTTTGTACAGACCATTGGAGATGCCGATTTAAACCTATTGAAGGAACGGAAGTAACAAAAGCCAACATCATTGAGATTTTAAATAATTCAATTGCTAATAATATCGATACCATTAAGACCGAAAATCTGTATACTTTTGATGGGAAATCTGCTTATTCTCTTGGTCAAGGTCAATAATAATTAATGAAATGAATATTCAACTCATACAAGGCGAATTTAACTCAAAAGATGCCTTAGAACTCATCACTCAAATGATACATATTAAAATAAAGTATCATGAAAGTAAGATAAGCAAAAACGGTAATGAAGAAGATGTTAAAAATAGAGAATCAAAAATTAAAAGACTCCAAAAGGAACTTTATGAATTAAGAGAAATTATCAATTTAAATAGCAATAATTTAAAAATAGAAGCATCAATCTTAATAGAATAAATAATTTTGATAAAAATCAATACAATTAAAACCGTTTTAATTGTATTGATTTTTTGTTTTTTAATATTAATAATTTAAAAAACTCAAATAATTGATATTTTATATTGAATAATTTCACTGTTTTTTTCAATCGACTATAGTTATTTAAATAAAACACATCCCTAATTATTTGAATTTTGTTTCAATATTTATTTTAAAGTTCATAATTTATATATGAAAAATAAAATCATAAAGCAAGCCTATATTGTGAATGAAGGTAAAATCACAATTTCAGACGTTTTAATTGTAAATGATAGAATTGAAAAAATATCAAGTTCAATTGATTGTATTAATGCCGATGAAATAGATGGGAGAGGTTTGTATTTATTGCCTGGGATTATTGATGATCAAGTGCATTTTAGAGATCCTGGGTTAACCCATAAAGGTTCAATTTATACTGAATCTAGGGCTGCCGTTTCGGGAGGTATAACCTCTTTTATGGATATGCCAAATACAATTCCAAATACGCTAACCCAAGAATTATTAGAAGAAAAATATTTGAAAGCATCTAAAACATCATTTGCTAATTATTCTTTTTTTATGGGAATCAATAAAAGTAATTTAGAAGAGGTTTTAAAAACTGATAATGAGAATGTTTGTGGAATTACTGATGATGGATTGTATTTTAATAATGACGAGGGTATTTTAGCTAATTATCCTGAGTATTTAGACAAACTTTTTTCAAGATCAAACTCTTTAGTTGCTTTACACAGCGAAGATGATGATATCATTAAAAATAATATCATTAAGTATCAACAAATTTATGGAGACAACATCCCATTTCCTTTACATCCTTTAATTAGAAGCGAAGATGCTTGTTTAGCAGCTACAAAACGGGTAATTGAAATATCAAAAAAATACAATAACCGTTTACATTTATTTCATATTTCAACTTTAGTAGAAGCCAACTTATTTGATAATGAACTAACCGTTGATAAAAAACGAATAACAGCAGAAGCTTGTGTACATCACCTTTGGTTTTCTGATAATGATTATGATAAGCAAGGTGCTAAAATCAAGTGGAATCCAGCTATAAAGACAGAGCAAGACAAAGATGGATTACTTACCGCACTTTTAGATAATAAATTAGATATAATAGCAACCGATCATGCGCCACATACTTTAGTTGAAAAAAATGGAAATTACTTTAATGCTTTATCAGGTGGACCACTTGTTCAACATGCTTTAGTTGTAATGTTGGAGCTCTACCACTTAGGTAAAATAAGTCTAGAAAAAGTTGTTGAAAAAATGAGCCATAATGTGGCGGAGATTTATACAATTAAAGAACGTGGATTTATCCGAGAAGGTTACTATGCTGATTTAGTGTTAGTAGATTTGAAAAATGAGTGGCAAGTTAATTCCAAAAATACTTTTTATAAATGCAAATGGTCTCCATTCGAAAATCAAGTTTTTAAAAGTAAAGTATTAAAAACATTTGTAAATGGAAATTTGGTATATGATAATGGTATTTTCAACGAGATTAGCACTGGTAAAAGATTAAGGTTTTCTAAAATAAGATAATATTTAGATGTTTTTTATAGCACTTTAATATCGCAAATGTTTTAATGTATAAATAGATAAATTTGAGTCACACATCTGTTAGACCTATTTTAAATATTAGCATTAAAACAAATTACACATTTACTTATATTTGCTGAAAAATAATAGGGTAAGGATTATTAAACTAAAAACAATGCTAACATTAACGAAATGATATATGAACTATAACCTACTCATCGAAAATTTAACCAATCCTGCATTATTGTTTTTTGTGCTAGGTATAGTTGCTGTTTATTTAAAAAGTGACTTGGAAATCCCCTCTAATTCATCAAAATTTATTTCGCTTTATCTCTTATTTGCCATAGGATTTAAAGGTGGTCAAGAATTATCACATGAGACATTTACCAGTGAAATTGGATGGTCGATGTTATTTGGAATTTTCATATCATTGATAATTCCACTTTATACATTTTTTATTTTAAAAAGAAAGTTGAGTGTTTTTGATGCTGGAGCGGTAGCAGCAGCTTATGGATCAGTAAGTGCTGTTACTTTTGTAACGGCTGTTTCATATCTAGAATCTCAACAATTGAGTCTTCACGGTCATATGGTTGCAATCATGGCTCTCATGGAATCACCTGCAATTATTATGGGTCTTGTATTGATTTCTGTATTTAACAAAGATGATAGCGAAAAAATTAAAAAACGCACTGCAATTAAACATTCATTTACAAATGGCAGTGTATTACTAATTCTTGGTAGTTTGATAATCGGATTTTTAGCAAGTGATAAACAAGCTGAGGGTATTAAGCCGTTTACTAATGATTTATTTAAAGGGTTTTTAGCGATTTTTTTATTAGATATGGGTATTTCAAGTGGTAAAAAACTAAAATCATTCTTTTCATTTGGATGGTTTCCAATTATTTTTGCAATTTTAATCCCATTAATAAACGGTGTTATTATCGCTTTAATAAGCGCTTATATCACTCAAGATGTTTCAAATAGATTTATGTTTTCTGTTTTAGCTGCTAGTGCTTCATATATTGCAGTTCCTGCAGCAATGAAAATTTCTGTACCTAAAGCTAATCCGGGGCTTTTTCTACCAATGGCGCTAGCTGTTACTTTCCCAATTAATATTACTATTGGAATGCCCATTTATTATTTAGTTATTCAAAATACTTAATAACTAATTAAGAAAATAAATTAGTTAAAATTCAGTAGTTCGTTTTTCTGAATTACTTAAAACCAATTAATATTTAGGTGTATAGCCAAATTCGGATTTAATCTCTGCCAATGTTTTTTGAATCACTTTAACCGTCATTTTGATGTCTGAATTCGGTCTGTCTTTGTTATCTCTAGGTTGTTTAACAATTTCATCTGCATATTCAATACCTTTCATGACTTCGCCAAAAACAGTGTATTTGCCATCTAACTGAGCAGTTCCAGATTTACTAACAGAAATATAAAATTGTGAACCACTGGATGATTTACTTGGATTGACATTATCTGAAAGTCTGGCTGCAGCTAAACTGCCTTTGTCATGTTTGATTGAATCTCTGATTTCGTTTGGAATGGTGTAACCAGGACCGCCAGTGCCATCATTTGTTGGGACGCTATCTTTGCTCAATGGGTCGCCTCCTTGTATCATGAAATTAGGAATAATACGGTGAAAAGTTGTTTGATTAAAAAAGCCTTCATTGCTTAATTTCAAAAAATTTTCTCTGTGAAGTGGTGTAGCTTTATAAAGCCAAATATACATTTTGCCATAAGAAGTTTCTAATTCGATAATGTCTTCTTTTAGTTCAGATAAAGGCACATCTATTTCTTGTCCTGTTTTACATGATAAAAGTAATACAAAACTTATTAAAACAACTAAAATGTTTTTCATGAAATTAAATTATTCTACTGTTGTGCTAATTATTTTAATGTCTTGCAATGGTCTGTCGCTGCCATCTTTTTGCACATTTGCGATTTTGTCTATTACTTCAAACCCTTCAATGGTTTGACCAAAAACAGTATACTCGTTATTTAGAAAAGGGGTTTCTACATGACAAATGTAAAACTGACTGCCACTGCTTTCTTTTTTTGGATTCATTTGGTCTCCCATTCTAGCAGCAGCTAAAGCACCTTTTGTATGTTGGAATTTTGGGTTAATTTCAGCAGGAATTGTATAACCAGGACCACCACTACCATACATAGCGCCTTTTACAGCGGCTTTGCTATCAGGGTCGCCAGCTTGAATCATAAATTGAGATATCACTCTGTGAAATAATAATCCGTTGTAAAAGCCAGTTTTACAAAGTTTAATGAAATTTGCTTTGTGAAGAGGCGTTTCATCATAAAGCTGAACTTTGATAGCACCTAAAGAGGTGTTGATTGTAACAACTGTAGGTTTAGTATTGTTAGCTTCTGTAGTTGAATTAGCTTCAGTTGAATTTTGAATTGAAGTGTCAACTGTACTTTCTTGAACAGGAACTTCTTCGATAATTTCTTGATTTTCAGTATCTGTTTCTGGTGCAGCACTGTTGCAAGACGAAAGGATTAAAATTAAAGCTAAAAAGCTTAGTTTCAGGGTGGATTTTATTAATTTCATATTATTTTTTCGTTTATAAAATATTCAATGATGTGTTCGCGAATATAAGACTCTTGTTCTAAAAATGACATATCTGGTAATTTATTTTTTAATTCCCAATGGGGCCATCCTTCAGAGTCAGTACCTAAAAGTTCATAATGATCGGAATAACTTAATATTTTACACATGGCAATATGCATCAAGGATACTTTGTCGTCTTTTTTAAAATTTGATTCTCCCAGAAATCCCAATTCTCTCATGCCAATGATGAAGAGTATGGCATTCATGTCTGGTTTTTTACCAAAATTTTCAGTCATGAATTGTAAAATTTGATGCCAAAGGGCGGTGCGTTCTTCGGTCATACTTATTTTTTTACAAATTTCATTTTATAGTCGTGATTCACCTTGCCAAGACTGATATTGTTGAGCTTGCTCTTAATCAAATTTCTTTTTAGTGGAGAAATATGGTCAACAAATAATTTACCTTCGATGTGGTCGTATTCGTGTTGTATAATTCTAGCTGCCATGCCATCATAAGTTTTTTCGTGTTCTACAAAATTTTCGTCTAAAAATCGGATGGTTAATTCTGGTTTTCTAGATACATTTTCTCTGATGGTAGGAATACTTAAACAGCCTTCTTCGTATTTCCACTCTTCGCCCCATTCTTTAATGATTTGAGGATTGATGAAAGTTTGTTTAAAACCTGGAGGATTTATATCTTCGATAGGCGAACCATCAATGATAAATAATCTGATTGGAATGCCTACTTGAGGAGCCGCCAATCCAATGCCAGAACTATTATACATGGTTTCATACATGTTGTCTATAATTTCTTTTAAGTTGGGATAATCGGGAGAAATGTCTTCGCCTTTTTTTCTTAAAACGGGACATCCATATGCGTATATTGGTAAAATCATTTTGTTTCTAAATAAGTTTGCAAAATTAATGCAGCAGCTACCGTATCTACAAGTTTTTTATTTTTTCTGTCTTTTTTTTTGTAACCCGCATCAATTAAGGTTTGTTTAGCCATTTTACTTGTTAGTCTTTCATCAATTCTATGAATGGGTGTTTCTGGAAAGTTTTCTTTGAGTAATATTTCAAAAGCATTTACCAAAGGTGTAGCATCCGTATCTTGACCGTCCATATTAAGTGGAAAACCCAAAACAATACATGCTATAGGCTCTTTTAAAAATAAATTCTTTAAATAGGGGATGATTTTGTTGGTGTCAATCGTGTCTAAAGGGATGGCTAACATCTGCATTAAATCAGTCATAGCAAGTCCAACCCTTCTTTTTCCATAGTCTATGGCTAATATTCTTTTCATGGTTTTTATTAAACCTTTGCAAATTGCATTTTTTATTGATTGATAAAAAAATTATTTTCGCACACTTATGCAATTAATAAACGGAAAGTACCATTTGGATGGAGTTGATTTAATAGAATTGACTCAAGAGTTTGACACCCCTGTCTATGTATACAGTGCCAATAAGATGGCAGAACAAGTAGATAAGTTAAACAAGGCATTTCCGGGTGTTAAGTTAGGTTTACATTATGCATGTAAGGCATTGTCTAATATTAATGTGTTGCGCTACATGAAAAAATTAGGCACAGGTTTGGACGCAGTTTCTATCCAAGAGGTTTGGCTAGGTTTAAAAGCAGGTTTTGAACCTGATCAAATTTTATACACACCCAATGGCGTTAGCATGGAAGAAATTGACATGGCTGTTAAAGAAGGTGTAAAGATTAATATTGATAATATTTCAATTTTAGAACAATTTGGAGCTAAATATGGCAGAAAAGTTCCGGTTTGTATCCGTGTTAATCCACATATCATGGCTGGTGGAAATGCTAAAATATCTACTGGACACATAGATTCTAAATTCGGTATCAGTTACTATCAACTCAGACATGTGGATAGAGTTGTTAAATTGTATGACATCAATGTAGAAGGTTTGCACATGCACACAGGTAGTGATATTTTGGATGCAGAAGTGTTTTTGAGAGGTGCCGAATTATTGTTTGAAGCCGCCATAGATTTCAAAGAATTGAAATACATGGATTTTGGCAGTGGGTTTAAAGTGGCATACAAAGAAAATGATATCACAACCGACATCAACGATATCGGACATCAAATAGCCGAAAGGTTTATCAACTTTTGTTCAAAATATGGCAAAGAATTGGAACTGTGGTTTGAACCAGGTAAATTTTTAGTGAGTGAATCAGGTTATTTCTTGGTTAAAACCAATGTAGTGAAACAAACTACTAGTACTATGTTTGCTGGCGTTGACAGTGGTTTGAATCATTTAATCAGACCGATGCTTTACGATGCTTACCATAAAATAACTAATATTTCAAATCCATCAGGAGTTGAGCGTATTTATGCGGTGGTAGGTTATATTTGCGAAACAGATACTTTTGGATGGGATAGAAAATTGAATGAAGTAAGAGAAGGCGATATTTTAGCATTTCACAATGCGGGTGCATATGGCATCAGTATGGCAAGCAATTACAATTCAAGATTCAGACCAGCCGAAGTGTTGATTATAGATGGCAAAGCGCATCTCATCAGAAGAAGAGAAACGATTGAAGATATATTGAATACTCAGGTTGATATAAAATTATAATTTATGAACTTAAAGCCAAGTTTCACGGAAAAACAAAGATTCAATCAATGGTGGCTTAAATTGATTTTATTTGCTTGTTTAGGTATCTTTTTGTTTGGATTGGTTCAACAATTAGTTTTTAATATTCCTTTTGGCAATAATCCTGTGAGTAATTCATTTTTAATAATTTTGTGTCTTTTATTTGCTTTGCTAATTTGGGGGATGTTATCACTTAATATGATTACTGAAATAAATGAAAATGGCATTACAGTTAAATTTTTTCCATTTATTAAAAAGGAAACCATTGCTTGGAATACCATTACCCAATGTTTTGTTAGAACTTATCTGCCAATCAAAGAATATGGTGGATGGGGGTATAGGCAAAGTTTTAGCAATGGCAAGGCATACAATGTTTCGGGTAATCAAGGATTGCAATTAGAGATTAATGGCAAAAAAAAACTGCTAATTGGAACACAAAAATCAGAAGAGATTCAAAAAGTTATAAATCAATACTTTAAATAAATAATTTATAAGTTTCTTGTTAAAAAATTTTGTATATTCAAAATAAAGTGATTTGTTTGTAATCTAATTTATACAATATGAAATATTATTTACACGTTTTAAAAAACTACGTTAACTTTGATGGTAGAGCAAGAAGAAAAGAGTATTGGATGTTTATTCTTTTTTTTTATATTTTTTCCATTGTTATTGGTTTCATTGGAGGTTTAATAGGTTTTGAGTTACTAGGGACAGTTTATATACTTGCTATGATCCTCCCATCGATAGCAGTATCGGTAAGAAGAATGCACGATGTAGGCAAAAGTGGTTGGTATATGTTGATACCAATATACAGTTTTGTGCTTTCTCTAACAGAAGGTCAACCAGGACCCAATGAGTATGGTTCTAATCCTAAAGAAGAAGAACCTTCAATCAATGATCATTTGGTAAGTTAATTTTATTGTTTACAGAAAATAAACTAAAAGAAACGTTACTTAAAAGTAGCGTTTTTTTTATGCTTTTATTTTACCCCAATGATATGGCTTTCGTTAGCAATTTATTGAAAAGATATTTATTGGGCATTACTTGTTGATAAGAAACCTTCATTGAGCTTTATCTTTGTTATAAGATTTTGAAATTACTTATCATAGTTTTCATATCGTTTATTTATACTCAATCCTTATTTAGTCAAGTTATTTTAGAAACTGATACTAATAAGGTTTTAATCGACACTGCATTTAATATCAGTAGTTTAGATTATAAAAGAGTACCCAGCGTAGATACATTATTTATGGTTGCAAAAAAATATTTGGGAAAACACGCTCATTTATTTGTAGCAATTAAAATCATAGAAAGTGGTAATACAAACAAGTATAGTTGGTTAGCTCTTAAACATAATAATCTGTGTGGCATGAGGTTTCCTAAAAACAGAAAAACGTATGCCATATCCAAAACAAATTCCAACTATGCTATTTATAGAAATTGGTTCGAAAGTATCTTGGATTTTAAAATTTATATCCATTTAATTGAAAAAAAGTATTTATCGGAACATAAAAACACACCTTCTGATGTTGATTTAATTAATTACATGTCTACCCGTTACAATCATTTTGATTTTTGGAAAACCAATATGTTGCAACTTATAAAGATGGTACACAAGAAATATGATTAATTTCATATTATTTAAATAATATTGCAACTATGTTTGTATCAGGTTTTACCATTGCTAGAAATGTTATTAAAGCAGATTATCCGATTAAAGAAGCCATCTTATCTATTTTGCCATTATGCGATGAAATAATCGTGGCAGTTGGCAAAAGCGATGATGACACTTTGGGTTTCATTAAAAGTTTGGCAATTGATAAAATTAAAATCATTGAAACCATTTGGGATGATAGTTTAAGAGAGGGTGGCAAAGTGTTGGCAGACGAAACCAACAAAGCTTTTAAAGCCATCAATCCAAAAGCGGATTGGTGCATATATATCCAAGCCGATGAATGTTTACATGAAAAAGATTATCCTGTCATTAAAGCTGCTATGATGGATTTTAAGGACAATTCTAATGTTGATGGTTTGCTCTTTAAGTATTTGCATTTTTATGGGTCTTATGATTACATTGCTGATAGCCGTTCATGGTACCGTCAAGAGGTTAGGATTATCAAAAACAATCCAAAGATTTATTCATATAAAGATGCACAAGGTTTTAGGAAAAATATAAATGAGAAACTTAATGTTAAAACCATCGATGCGCATGTTCACCATTATGGATGGGTTAAACATCCAACTTTGCAACTTGAAAAATTAAAACAAGCCAGAAAGTTGTGGCATTCTGATGAATTTATTGAAAAGACCTATCAAAACCAACAAAGTTTCGATTTTAGTCAAGTAGATTCATTGAAAAAATTTGAAGGCACACATCCTAAGGTTATTCAAGAAAGGATACAAAAAATGAATTGGACATTTGAATATGACATCACGCACAAAAACATGGGTTTGAAAAATAAATTGTTGTATTTCATTGAGAAGCTAACTGGATGGCGCATTGGCGAACACCGCAATTTTCGGATTTTAAAATAGAAACTATTCCGCCTTTAATTCTTCTAAACCTTGCGCAAGCAATTGCATTTCGGTTTCATTAAGTTTTGGATATTTCAAATTTAAACTTTCCAGTTTTTCTAATAAAATTTCACCGACTATGGCTCTGCTAATCCACTGATCGTCTGAAGGCACAATATGCCAAGGGGCATAATCGGTCGAGGTGTTTTTTATCATTTGTTCAAAAGCATCTTGATAATCATCCCAATGTTTTCTTTCTTTCAAGTCTGCATAACTGAACTTCCAATTTTTCTTAGGCGTTTCTATTCTATCAAGAAATCTCTGCTTTTGTGCATCTTTACTTAAATTTAAAAATATTTTTATAATTACAGTGCCATTCTCGTGCAAATGTTTTTCAAATTGATTGATTGTATTGTATCTGTTTTTCCAAAAATCTTTGTCAATATCTTCAACTGAATTAATATTCGGTATATTTTGACTTAAGATATATTCAGGATGAACTTTTGTAACCAATACTTCTTCGTAATGCGAACGATTGAATACGCCAATCATGCCACGTTCTGGAAGGTTTTTATATATACGCCATAAGAAATCATGATTGAGTTCTTCTTTACTTGGTTGTTTAAAGTTAACGACATGCACACCTTGTGGATTTACGCCTGAGAAAACATGTTTGATGCAACTGTCTTTGCCAGCAGCATCAATGGCTTGTAAAACTAATAAAACAGAAAACTCATTTTGTGCATATAGTTTTTCTTGTAATGAAGAGATTTTATCGGTGTAGGTATCCAAAAAAGCTTTTAATTCATCTTCTGAATAAAAACCAGCTTTGTAATTGGTATCGTGATTTTTTAGTTTAAAATCTTTGGTATTTGTAATACAGATTTTTGGGTCGTTGATTAAGTTGAACATGTAATAATTTAAAAAATAAAACCACCTCGAATAACAAATGGTTGACCATAGATATTATCAGGAGGATATAAAAGGAGATAATAAGCAGAAATAAAAAAACCTGCACCGGGCATAAAACCACCACCCACCATCACATAGTCGCCATTGGTGTTGTTGTAATATAATTTTTGATATTCTGCTTGGAGAAATAAGCGTGGATCGACAGTGAAACGCGTAAATGCATTGCCTCCATATATCATAAAATCTATCGGGGGTGTTCGGCTATCACTGAAATATTGAAAATTGCCACCAATTCCAGTGGTTAAACGAGGTGTTAATCTGTAGCCAATTTGAGGTAAAATATTAACATTGGTAACGGTTCCAAATAATATTCCACCACCAACATTAAAGGTTAAACGTTCTTTGAAAGTCCTGTTTTTAAAAGAATCTTTTTCTTCAATTTGTGCATTGAGTGAAGCATGAAGACAAACAAGGACAATGATGATTAAAATGTTTTTAACTTTCATTACAATACTTTTCAATATTAGTTTATTTTTGCCAAAAAATATATATTCATGTCTAAAATACACAATTTTTCAGCAGGACCATCGATTTTACCAAAAGAAGCCATTCAAGCATGTGTTGAAGGTATTCAAAATTTTGCAGGTACAGGTTTGTCTCTATTAGAAGTTTCTCACAGAGGCAAAGAATTTGTAAAAGTAGTAGAAGATACGCAAGCTATCATTAAAGAATTAATGGATATTCCAGAAGGTTATGAAATTTTGTTTTTAGGTGGTGGAGCTAGCATGCAGTTTATCACTGTTGCTTATAATTTATTAGAAAACAAAGGTGCTTATTTAAAAACAGGTGTTTGGGCAGCCAATGCAGCCAAAGAAGCCAAACATTTTGGAACAGTTGAAATCATTGCAAGTTCTGAAGATAGAAACTATTGTTACATTCCCAAAAATTATACCATACCAACAGATGCTGATTATTTTCATTGCACTAGCAACAACACCATTTATGGCAGCCAAATGCAATCTTTTCCTGATAGCCCCGTAACGATGGTTTGTGATATGAGCTCTGATATATTGAGTAGAAAAGTGGATGTTTCTAAATTCGGTTTAATCTATGCAGGTGCTCAAAAAAATATGGGTCCAGCTGGTGTAACCGTTGTAATAGTTAGAAAAGATATTTTAGGAAAAGTGAGTCGTCAGATTCCAAGCATGATGGATTATGCAGTACATATTAAATCTGAAAGTATGTTTAATACGCCTCCAGTGTTTCCAATCTATGCAATGTTACAAAATTTGAAATGGGTAAAACAACAAGGTGGAGTTGAGGGCATGCAAAAAAGAGCTAAGGCCAGAGCCGAATTATTGTATTCTGAAATAGATAACAACCCATTGTTTAAAGGCACTGTTGATAAAGAAGATCGTTCACAAATGAATGTTTGTTTCCTTTTAACCGATGACTCTTTAACCGATAAATTTAATGCCGCTTGGAAAGCCGCTGGTATTTCTGGAATAGTTGGACACCGTTCTGTGGGTGGATACAGAGCAAGTATGTACAATGCTTTGCCATTAGAAAGTGTTGAAGCTTTGGTAAATGTGATGAAAACATTTAATTCTTAATGTTCGAAAATGAATAAATTAATCACAGTTATTTTCTGTTTATTTATTTTCAATAATTCATATTCTCAATGTCGTTTAGATTCTATAGTTTATTACAGTCCTAATGACCAAAGTGTCAATATTCCTGTGGATAAAACGTATTACACTTATAATAATAAAAAACAGTTAGAAACTGAATCTTCTTTTTATTATTCTGATTTTGATAGTGCTTGGCAACTTTCTTATTTTTTAATTTATAAATATAATAATAATAACAAAGTGTCAATTATTTATGATTTGGCTGACTTAAATAACAAGTTAGATACTTTTTCAAAGACTGTATATTATCATAACACAAAGGGATTAGATTCATTAAGGAAATTTTATTTATTGAATCAATCTACGTCTGAATTAGAGATTAACAGTCAATACATCAGTTATTACAACAATCAAAATCAAATCATCGAAGAGTTAAGAAAAAATTATGAAAGCAGTACTCAAACTTGGGAGGATTATTATAAAATTAATTTGTTTTATCAAAACAACAAACAAGTTTTATCAATTAATTACAAGTGGAATGATGCAACTAATGATTGGTTATATGACCAAAAATATTCTAATTTTTATCTTAATAATATAAAAATTGACTCTAGTTTTAATTGGTCAACTTCAGAAAATACTTGGAAACTTAATAGTCATTCAATTTCTTATTACAATTCTAAAAATCAAGATACACTTGTTAGAAGTTTTTCATTAAACGGACAGATAAATTTTGAGGTAAGAAAGAATTTTGATGTAAATGGTTGTTTAAAAACTGATACTACTTATAATCGTGATTTTATATATAGAGGATATAGACATTACTATTATCAAGATTTTTCAAGCAATATAGTTTCACAAAGCACTAATTCTTATATTGTATATCCTAATCCAGTTCATTCAGAAATCAGCATATCAAACTATTTTGGCTGTTATAGTATTATTGAAATTACTACAGGAAAAGAGCTAAAAAAAGGTAATATTGTATCAGCGAATGAAACCATTGACATAAGTAAGTTAATCAGTGGTGTTTATCTTTTAAAATTAAATAACAAAATTCAGAAAATAATTAAATATTGAACCAATTTATATAAAATGAAAATATTAGCAAACGATGGCATCGATCAATCAGCCAAAGAATTATTAGAAAGCAAAGGTTTTACTGTTGAAACCAACAAAATATCCCAAGAAGAACTCGCCTCTAGAATCAGTGAATTTGATGTGCTTTTAGTTAGAAGTGCTACCAAAGTTAATGCAGCTGTAATCGAAGCAGGTGCACCAAACTTAAAATTAGTTGGTAGAGCTGGTGTAGGTTTAGATAATGTGGATTTAGTGAGCGCAAAAGCCAATGATGTGGCAGTGGTCAACACACCAGCAGCGAGTAGCACCAGTGTTGCTGAATTGGTGTTTGCACATCTGTTTTCAATTTGCCGATTATTGCAAGTTACCAACAGAGAAATGCCAGAAAATGGTATGACTCAATTTAACGAACTGAAAAAACTGGCTTCAAAAGGCACAGAACTAAAAGGTAAAACTTTGGGTTTAATCGGTTTTGGCAGAATAGGCAGAGAAACAGCTAGAATCGCTTTTGGTTTAGGTATGAATGTTGTTGCTTACGACCCAATGATTGCATCACATGATGTAGAAATTACATTCCACCCGGAATCAAATTTGCCAACAGTAAAAATTAACATTCAAACCATTTCTAAAGAAGAGGTGTTAAAACAAGCTGATTTTGTAAGTTTACACATTCCTGGTGGTCAGGGTTATGTTATTGCCGCAGCCGAATTGGCTTTGATGAAAAAAGGGGCAGGATTGGTGAATTGTGCGAGAGGTGGAACTGTTAGCGAAGAAGATTTAATAGCAGCTTTAAACAGCGGACATATTGCCTATGCTGGAACGGATGTTTTTGAAAAAGAACCACCTGTTAATGATGCCATTTTAAAAATGAAGAACGTATCATTGTCTCCACACATAGGCGCTAGCACAGAAGAAGCCCAAAAAAGAATTGGAGACGAAATAGCTCAACAAATCCTCACTTTTTTTAATCTATAAAAATTTGAAACTTTTTCCATTCAAAGCGTTAATGCCCGCAAAGGGGTTTGAGTCTCAAGTGTCTGCCAATACACATCTAGATGATATTGAAAGACAAATGGAAATTGTTCAACAAAATAGTCAATCATATTTGAGAGTTGTAAAACCTCATTTAATTTTTAACGAAGCCAAAAATCCTGAGAAACACTTTCCTGTTGCCAAACAAGAGATTGATAAATTGATTCAAAGTAAGGCACTGATAAAAGACAGTCAAAATTCATTGTATATTTACAGACAATTTAACACTTTGAATGGTGACGATTTTGTTGGTATCATTGCTTTAGTTTCTGTGGATGATTATTACAATGGAAAAATCAAGATTCACGAAAACACCCTAACAGAAAAAGAGGAACAACTGATTGATCACATTGACCATTCGGGTGTAATTGGCGAACCTGTTTTAATGACCCATTTAGAAAGTTCTAAAATTGTGGATGTGTTAAATCGTTTTGAAAAATCAGAGCATTTATTGATAGATTTTGAAGATGAATTTGGTAAAAAGCATACCATTTATCAAATCTCTTCGCCAGAAGATTTGAATGAAATCAACAAGGTTTATCATGAATTAGATTGTTTGTATATTGCAGATGGACATCATCGCAGTGCGGCTTCGGCTGGTTTTTATAAACGTCATCAGATTGAAAATGGTAAATATTTAAGTTACATCGTTCCGCCCAATTTTTTAAAAATAGACAGTTTTCACAGGGCTTATAAATGTTCTCAAGACTTTGTGCCATCTAACATTTTAATCCAATTGTCTAAAATGTTTCATGTGGACGAAGTTTTTTTGCCTTTCAAACCTCACAAAGACAAAGAGTTTGGACTGTATATCAAAGACCAATGGTATAAACTGAGTTTTAAAGGCGAATTCAATCATCTAAATGCTGTTGATATTTTAGATGTTTCCATTTTGGAGGAACATGTTTTTAAAAATATTTTAAACATCACAGATTCCAAAGTTGATGCTCAACTTACCTTTATGAATGGTGCCATCCCATTAAATCAAATCGTTGAAAAAGTGAATGAAGGTGTTTATGATATGGTTTTCACGGTTTTTCCTTGCGAAATTCAACAAGTGTTTGATGTGGCAGACGCTCAACTTATTATGCCACCAAAATCTACTTTTATAGAACCGAAACTCAGAACAGGCTTAATTGTTCAGGAAGTAAGAATGATTGAGTAGTTTATAGTTAAATGTTGCCCATATGAAAAAATCCGGTTGGTAAAGATTGTACCTGATTAGTTTCTTTTGCAACATTACCTCATTTTCTGTGTCTTAAGTTTAAATAAATATTGTTAAATGAATAATTTTACTAACTTTGTGTTTAAAACTTTGAATAATAGTTTGAAATTCATATTGTTTTTTCTGTTTTTTAATTTATCAAATTTGTTGGCTCAAAATGAATATGATATTAGAACATTGAGTAAATTTCAAAGCGAATATGAGTGGATTGACAGCGCAAAATTAAAGTTTATATTTTATACGTATCGTTATTCCAGTATATCTACAGATAAAAATCAATTTCCAGATACCGCTTATTGTACCGTTTTTTACAACGATACTGCCAGAATCAAACAAATTCCTTTATACAAAGACAGTATTTTTGTTCCTGATTATTTTTATTGTCTTGGTTTGTCTTTGTGTAATACTAGTTCTTATTGTCATCCTGATAGATTTCTATTTACTATTTTTAGGTATACTGGTGTCATTGATTTTAATTCTCCTTCTGTTATAGATACCCTTAATCATTTGGATGCTTGTAATATTGAAATAGGGTTCAGAGGCTCTTTTTTGATGCAATATCATTCAAATTTTGATAATAATAAAATTAATGATACCACATACGATAATCATTATTGTTTTTTTGGTATCAACAGATGTTATCAATGGAAGAAGGGAGACAAATCGCCAAAATACAGAGAATTTCAACCCGTGAATGATGTTAGTAGACTTAAGCGACAAGGAATAGCTCAAATTGATTTTGGATCTATAAAAAACAACAATGATAGTATTGCGTATGAATTAACACAACCAATTTTTTATACAACTAAAAAATACAGACCTTTCACTACTGGTTTTTCATTAAATTATTATATTACATCTTTTTGTAGATTTGGCGCTGCTTCTTGCACCCCAAGGCCAGAGTTTAACCCGCCTCAAGGTTTTTATTTGAACCCCAAAACTGGAATCTCTCTTTTTTCTAATCCTTTAACTGATTATTACAGAAAAAGTAATCTATTTTGTGTAAAAGTTAAAACATTCAAAAATAATAATCAAAACAGCAAAGTGTTGGTTTCTGAACAAATTAGATTGATTTCTTACTTAACTGGAAATTATGAACCTTATGTACGTAATTTAAATTGTCCTGTTCTTGTTCAAAACTTCCCTTTGCGAAGATATGCATGCGCCAATAAAAGAGACACCTTCACGATTCGTTTACGAGATACGATGGCAGTAGATCAAGTGGTTCCTGATACAATAGCTTATCAGGTCTATCAAAACCTTCCCGGAGGCACTTTTTGGGAGAGTCAATCTATCAGCAATAACAAAGAAATTAAAATTGCATGGAACCCAACACTAGCAAAAGTAATAGATAATCCATATTTGTTTAATATCAATGCCAACGAGCAACGTTGTTGGCCCAATCGCATGTACGAATTCCGTTCCTGCGATTTTTATGTAGTCCAAATGCCTGAGTTTGCCATTCAAAAAAATATCCAAAACTGCGGCAGATTGGAATTAAAAGCAGAAAGCATCAACCCAGATGAAAACACCTACAACTACCAATGGAATTTAACCCATTCAAGTGGTTTGCAATTAAGTGCATCAACATTGAATTCAGCATTTATTCTTCCTCAAAGCGGCAAATGGTATATCAGTTTAAAAACCACCAACACCCCACATGGATGTCGTAGTACTTTTTTAGATTCTATCGAATTGCCATTTGCAACACCCAAAATTTCTGCCACACCACAAAACAAAGTTTGTCAAGGTCAAATAATAACCTATTCCGCCCACAAAGCGGAAGTGGAAACACCTTTGCAATACTTTTGGCAAGTGGGTAATCAAACATCAACAGACAGTTTTTTCAGTATACAAGCCATTGATAGTTTTAAATTAAAACTCAGCATCACAGACAACAGAGGCTGCACTGCAACAGATAGTTTTGAGCAAAAAACATTTCCATTTTACAATGTTCAAAAACTCAAAGACACCGCTGTTTGTATTGGGCAAAACATCAGTGTTTCTGCTACACCAAACGCCTTGCAAGATTCTGTTTTATGGTTGCACAACAACAGCAAAAACCTAACAGAAACCCTGCTAACTCCACAGGTTTACAAAGTGCAATACACCAACAGCAACGGTTGCACCGCCATAGATAGTTTCACTTTGAAAAACAACAACCCCATCATTCCAGTTAAATACAACGACCAAACGGTGTGCAAGGGCGATACAGTAAATTTAATTACATTTGAGTCTAACGACATACAATATCAAAGTAAACAATGGCGAGAAAATGGCGTTTTACAAATTAATCCAAACCAATTTAAAAAAACCATTCATCAAAACACTGTATTAGAGTTTATTGCGACAGGTTCACAATACAATATCACTTGTACAGATCAAGACACCATTCAAATTAATCTGCATCCTACCAACACCAATCGCTTGCAAATCCTCAAAACAGACACTTGCCTAAGAAGCAACGAAGTGCAAGTGAGTATTTCGGGCAGCACAAATACCCAAAGTCAAACCATCAATTGGGGCGATGGGGCAGAAGAAGCGTATAACAATCAAACCCACCAATACAGCCAAGCGCAAACATACCAAATAAAACTCTACTCCACCACCGAGCTCGGTTGCAAAGACACCCAAAGTCAACAAGTAGAGATTTATTCTAATCCAATTCTAGAAGCCAGTTTGCAACAAACAAGTCTTTGTCTCAACACCAATGCAGAACTATTAATCAGCAGTATTCCTAACAGCACGCAACACCGCATCAACTGGGGCGATGGTAACATTGATAACAACGAAACGAGTGGCACGAAATTTCACACCTACAACCAAGCCAACAATTTTACTATATCCATTGAAGCAACAGACAATATTTGTAAAAGCGATACGATTTTATACATAACCATCCATCCACTGCCACAAACCACCCTCACCGCAGAAAATCTCTGTTTGGGCGATAGCACAATTGTAAAAGTACAAAGCAACGGCAACCATCAATACACTTGGTCACCGCAAGGCACAGCAGTCGATAACAACACCCAAAGTTACAAGTTTCCGCAAATAGGCAACTACGAAATCAAGCTGCAAACCACCGACCTCAATCAATGCCAAAGCAGAGACAGCATCCGTTTCAGCATCATTGAAAGACCGAAAGCTGATTTTATTTATGCTAACCTCAGCAGAGAATTAAAATACAAGTTTAAATTCATCAACCAAAGCACAAATGCCACTGGTTATGAATGGTTTTTTACCAAAACCAATACCCAAACAAGCTCAGAAATCAGCCCTGAAATTGTATTTGCAGACACGGGCATTTATACCATCATCCTGATAGCCGACAAAAATAAACAATGTTTTGACACCGCTCAAAAAAGAGTACCCGTTTTGGAGCAAATGGTGTTTTATTTCCCGAATGTAGTCACCCTCAAAAACGATGGC
Organism: Bacteroidota bacterium; assembly: GCA_030682255.1. Taxonomy (GTDB): domain Bacteria; phylum Bacteroidota; class Bacteroidia; order NS11-12g; family UBA955; genus JABMMZ01. The sequence continues at coordinate 147,104 of JAUXOK010000027.1, forward strand.
ATCAACGAAACCTTTGGTTTATCCATAGAGCAAAAGAAATTCGCCATAGAATACCAACTCGAAATCTTCAACCGTTGGGGCGAATGCCTCTTCAAAACCAACGACACCAACAAAGATTGGCACCCTGCCAACATTCCGCTAGGTGTGTACATCTACCAAGCCAAAATCCGAGACATCTATAACATTCTACATGAAGTGAAGGGTGTGGTGGAAGTGGTGAGATGATTGATTGATTATATGATTATATGATGATATAATTGATGTTCCGCTGTGCAGCGGAATGATTTTATGATGATTTCTAAAAATTGCATGAACCTGTAGAGACGCCATGCGTGGCGTCTCTACCAATTTCAATATAATTATTAAACATTCCTCTTCATAGCGGAATAACAATTAACCTCCCGCAGTTTTCATGCGGGAAACCCTTAACCATTTCTAAATACAATTTGATTCTCTTCAGCATCCACTATGATGGTTTCATCTTTTTTGATTTCATTCATCAAAATCTTTTTAGACAATTCATTCAACACGCGTTTTTGAAGGACTCTTTTAAGTGGTCTAGCTCCAAATTGTGGGTCGTAGCCCAATTGAGCTAACCAATCTATAGCAGCTTCCGTCATTTCAATTTTGAAACCAGCTTCTTCCAACTGAGAAGTGATGCCAATCATTTGAATTTTAACTATATCGTGAATGTTTTCTCTGCTCAAAGGTTCAAACATAATGACTTCATCAATTCTATTCAAAAATTCAGGTCTTATGCTGCTTTTAAGCAATTGGTAAACCTCGTTTTTTGTTTTGGCTAATACTTCAACTTTGTTGATGTCATTAATTAGTTCAAAATTATCCTGAATGATATGTGAACCAATATTGCTGGTCATAATAATAATGGTATTTCTGAAATTTGCAGTCCTACCTTTGTTATCCGTCAATCTGCCATCGTCCAAAACCTGAAGTAAAATATTAAACACATCAGGATGCGCTTTTTCAATTTCATCTAAAAGCACCACAGAATAGGGGCGTCTTCTAATCGCTTCGGTCAATTGTCCGCCCTCGTCATATCCAACATATCCTGGAGGTGCACCAATCAAACGGCTTACCGTGTGTTTTTCTTGATATTCGCTCATGTCTATTCTCACCATGGCATTGTCATCATTGAAAAGAAAAGATGCCAAAGCTTTGGCCAATTCAGTTTTTCCAACACCTGTTGTTCCTAAGAAAATGAAGGAACCAATAGGTCTTTTTGGGTCTTGTAAGCCTGCTCGGCTTCTTCTTACTGCATCTGATATTGAAGCAATGGCTTCTTCTTGTCCCACAACTCTTTTGTGTAATTCTGCTTCTAAATGAATGAGTTTTTCTCTTTCACTTTGCAACATTCTGTTCACTGGAATGCCGGTCCATTTGCTTACTACCTCTGCTATGTCTTCAGCATCCACTTCCTCTTTCACCATGGCTTTGTCGCCTTGTATTTCAGAGAGTTTTTTCTGCAATTCTATCACATTTTGTTCGGCTTCTTTGATTTTACCATATCTTAATTCAGCAACTTTACCAAAATCGCCATTTCTTTCGGCTTGATCGGCTTCGTTTTTAAAGGTTTCAATTTGACCTTTACTTGCTTGAATTTGTTCAACTACCTCTTTTTCTCTTTTCCAACGTGCATTGATGCTGTTTCTCTCTTCACTTAAATTGGCTAAATCTTCATTCAGTTTATTCAATTTTTCGACATCATTTTCTTTTTTAATAGCCTCTCTTTCAATCTCTAATTGCATGATTTTGCGGTTCATTTCATCCAATTCTTCGGGTAATGAATCAATTTCAATTCGGAGTTTTGAAGCTGCTTCATCCAACAAGTCGATGGCTTTGTCTGGTAAAAAACGATCGCTGATATATCTGCTCGATAATTCAACTGCGTTAATAATGGCTTCGTCTTTTATTCTCACTTTATGATGCACTTCATATCTTTCTTTCAAACCTCTTAAAATAGATATGGCATCTTGAATATCTGGTTCTTCAACCATTACTTTTTGAAAACGTCTTTCTAATGCTTTGTCGTTTTCTATGTATTTTTGATATTCTGCAAGAGTGGTAGCACCAATGGCTTTTAATTCTCCTCTTGCTAATGCTGGTTTTAAAATATTGGCGGCATCCATCGCGCCTTCGCTTTTGCCTGCACCAACTAAAGTATGTATTTCATCAATGAACAATACGATTTCACCATTGCTTTTTATCACTTCATTAACAACGGCTTTCAATCGTTCTTCAAATTCACCTTTGTATTTTGCGCCTGCAATTAATGCGCCCATATCTAAACTAAAAATCGTTTTCGTTTTTAAGTTTTCTGGCACATCACCTTGAATAATTCTTCTAGCTAATCCTTCTGCAATGGCGGTTTTTCCAACGCCAGGTTCGCCAATTAAAATAGGATTGTTTTTGGTTCTACGGCTTAAAATTTGTAATACCCTTCTGATTTCTTCATCTCTTCCAATTACAGGGTCGAGCTTACCAGATGAGGCCATTTGATTCAAATTCATGCCATACTTTTTCAAGGCATTGTATTGTTCGCCTCCACCTTGAGAGCTTATTTTAGAATCACCTTTGAGTTCTAAAATGGCTTTTTTAGCATCGTTTATTTTAATGCCTGCATCTTTTAAAATATTGCCAACATTATCATTATTGTTGATTAACGATATAATTAAATGTTCTACCGAAACATATTCATCGCCCATCTCTTTCATGAGTTTTTCTGAATACATTAAAGTGTTGTTAGCTTGGTTTGAAAGGGTTTGGGTTTGTTGTCCTGCCACCTTTGGAAATCCATTTAAGATGGCATCATTAGCTGATTTTACTCTGCCTAAATTAGCGCCTAGTTTACCGAAAAGATAAGTGATGATTTCTTCATCATTGTCTAAAATGCCTTTCAGTAAATGAGCGTTTTCAATGCTTGGATGACCGCCCTCAAATGCACTTTGTTGTGCGCTTTGAATACACTCTTGTGCTTTGATTGTAAATTTATTGATGTTCATAATTTTTTATATTTCAAAGACATCAAAAATTTGCCCAAATGAAAAGTTTACTGCAAAATCAACCGAAACAAAGACAAAATGACTTGTTTAATTTAATGAATTACATAAAAGTTAAGACAAAAAGTCGGCTATTTGAGATGAAAGTTGTAAAAACCTATTCAATGATAATAAACAAATCCTCATTGTCTTTTTTCATGAGGTATTTTTCTCTAGCAAATTTTTCTAGATTTCTTGTATTTGAAAACAATTCGTTTTCTTCCTTTCTTAAATCAGTAATTTCTTTGATGTAGTATGTTCTTTTGTCTTCTAAATCATTGATTTCGTGTCTGATTTTGTATAAATCAATCATATTGTTGCTATCAAAGATTAACATCCAAATAACAACAAAACCTAAAATGGCCCAATAGCGATATTTTATCCAAATGTTTTTCAACAATACAAATTTAAACGTTTCTTTTTATGATGTTTAAGAAAAATATAAACGTTGTCTTTTAAAATGGAATATTTGGACCATAATATTCAACAGAGTTATTCTGAGTTTCTATCAAATGTAATTTGTGTAACTTAACATTTTCAGGTAAATGAAGGATTAATATATTCCAAATAGCAATAACAATATTTTCAATAGAGGGTAAAACACCTTGAAGAAAAGGAACATCCAAGTTGAGGTTTTTATGGTCTAGTTTTTCTACCACTTCTTTTTCTATGATAGTTTTTAAACGTTTTAAATCCATTACAAAACCAGTATTTGGATTGGCATGTCCTTTAATTGTAACAAATAAGTCAAAATTATGCCCATGCCAATGTTCGTTTGCGCATTTACCAAAAACCTCGTCATTTTCTTCTTTAGTCCATAGGGGATTAAATAATTTATGAGCTGCATTGAAATGTGCACGTCTAGTTATAAATAAAACTGGGGTTTCGTTTGACATAAAATTAGATTGCAAATTTAATCTAATATTGATTATTTTTGATGATTCAGTTTTAAAATAATGATAGTAGTTACAGGCGCGGCTGGTTTCATAGGTAGTTGTATGGTTTCAAAGCTAAATTTAGAGGGTTTTGTAGATATAATTCTTGTTGATGATTTCAGTAGACAAGATAAAGAAAATAATTTAGTTAATAAAAAGTTCACTGAAAAGGTGGATAGAAATCATTTTTTTGAATGGATAATTGGTAAAGAAAATCAAATTCAATTTATATTTCACATAGGTGCAAGAACAGATACTACTGAGTTTGATGTTCAAATTTTTGATGATTTGAATGTTAATTATTCTAAAAAAATCTGGACGATTTGTTCAGAACTTGGAATTCCACTAATCTATGCCAGTAGTGCTGCTACCTATGGCATGGGTGAATTTGGATTTGATGATGATTATCAACCTATGTCAAATTTAAAGCCATTGAATCCTTATGGACAAAGTAAATTAGATTTCGACATTTGGGCATTGGCTCAGGATAGAAAGCCATTTTTTTGGGCTGGTTTTAAGTTTTTTAATGTGTATGGACCCAATGAATATCACAAAGGCAGAATGGCTTCGGTTGTTTTGCATGCTTACCGTCAAATTAAATTAACTGGTGAATTAAAATTATTTAGGTCACATAATGATGCTTATCAAAATGGCGAACAAAGACGTGATTTTATTTATGTCAAAGATTTGGTCAATGTTTTATTTCAAACCATGATTCAAAGAAAAACCTCTGGATTATATAATTTAGGTAGTGGTCGTTCTAGAACTTTTAATGAACTAGCTCATGCTATTTTTAAATCATTGGATTTAGAACCAAAAATTAATTTTATTGATACTCCATTAGATATCAGAGATAAATATCAATATTTCACTGAAGCCAATATGAATCATATATCCTTAACTGGTTATGAAGATGGTTTTGTAGAAATTGAAAATGGGGTTGATGATTATATTAAGAATTTTTTAATGAGTGATTCGTATTTATAAATTTTGAAAAATTACATATTCATAACGCTCTCAGTTCTCATTTTTTTTATTGGAGTTCTTATTGAAAAGAGCCCATTTGTTAGAGGGTATTTTTATGAAAAATGTAACGATGTTTTATATGAAAAATTAGGTCAATTTAAAGTTGAACAATTAGCATTTCTTGAAAGTGAAGATTTAATTAAAACAGTAAAAGATTTCGATATTTCTACTGATTTATACCAAGATTTAAAAAAAAGAAATATTAATATTTATGCTTATCAAAACAAATGTTTGGCTTTTTGGAGTGACAACAGATTGGTATTTCAAAACTTTGAGATTGATACTCAACTTAAAGTGCAATATGTTCATAATCAAAACGGTTGGTTTCAAGTAATTGCAACAAAAAAAGAAAACTTTGACATTTATTGTGTTTATAATTTTTACAAGGAATACCCCAAAAAAAACAATTATTTTATAAATCAGTTCGATGAAAGAATGGGATTTAGTAACTTTAAATTACGGCCCTTTTTAAATCAAGAAAATCATACTGGCGTTTCTAATAAAATTTTTAATGAGCCCCCAAAATTGGAAATTGAAACTTTTGTTAACTACAACATATTTAAATGGGTAATATTCTTTTATTTACTTTCATTTGTTTTGTTTTTAATTTATGCATGGTTACAATCCATAAAAAATCAATCATTTAATGTAGAGAAGTTTGTAGTTCACATGCTTTTATATGTTATTGGTTTAGCGATGTTCCTGTTTTTTAATTGGTGGAAAAAAAACATCAATAGTATTCCAATATTATCACCAGATTTAGCGGCTTATTCAAATATTTTTCCATCGTTTGCGCATGGTTTTAATGCAGTCGTGTTTTTTTTCTGTTTGGTTTCGCTTTTATTTATCTTACTAAAAAAAACAATCATTAATAATGGTTTTTTAAAGATTTTACTAACATTAAGTAGATGGTTGCTGATGGGGTTTATTGTTTTATATGTGATACCTGTTATTATTAGAAATTCTGGTATTAACTATGATTTTAAAGAGCCATCTTCACTTAATTTTTATTCTTTTTTGGGGATATTTAAAATCTATATTATTGGTATAACTTGGTTATTATGGAGTCGACTTACTATTTCAATTTCAAATGAAAATTTCAATTTCAAAAAATTTTTAACCCTTGAGGTTTTAGTAGGTTTTATCGTTTTAGTAATGTTCTATTTTATCCAAAACGAAAATTTCTTTTTATTAATCAGTATTATTTTTTTAACGACAGTTATCAATTATATCATTTTAAAAGTACCGAAACTCAATATTAACTATTTATTACTCATATTCGTTCTCATATCCATGGTTTTTTCTGTTCAATTTGAGCAAATTAATAGCAATAAGGAAAAAGAATACAGAAAAGTTTTTGCTAGTAAAATAATATCAAAACAAGATTTTGAACTTGATGTTTCACTTAGTAATATCGAGTCAGAATTAATAGCGACAAAAGCTTTCGAGAATTTTTTCTATCAAGATGAATCAGAAAATAAAGACATTGAAATTATATACAAATACACTTATTTCAACGATTTAATTAAAGATTACGATGTTGATTTATTGAAATTTGATAGTGAGGGAATGGATAATGAGGAAAATAACTATTCATTTTTATATCTTAATGATTTATATAATGGTGCAAATCATCAAGCTTATACTAGTTATCTAGCCTATATTAAAGATGTCCATTACCTGGGAGGCTATATTTCTAAATATGAAATTTGTCCTGAGGATACCACCTTGGGTTATGTTTTTCTTTTAATTACACCTAAGATAAAAAGCGATGCTTATAATTTTGAAAATTTCTTTGGGAATTCAAAAAATGATAAATTGTATCAAAATCAATATTCATTTGCAATATATAAAAACAACCAACTTATTAAAGGTTCTGGCGATTTCTCGTATAAGTTAGTAAAAGATTATAACTATGATTTTAAAGGTGATGAATCTTTTTTGAATTATAAAAACTATTCACATTATTACAAACAAATCGATCATGATACATTTGTTTTGGTTTCGAATAAATCTTATTCAAATAACAGAATGTTTACAATGTTTACATTTATTTTTCTATTCTTTAGTTTGATGTTAATTGTTTTTTACGGATTCCTGTACTTGTTTACAATTATATTTAGTTTGTTTTCTAACTTTGCATGGTGTCAAAAAATGTATGTTTCACTCACTAAATATTTTCATTTAATCAATGTCAAAAAACTGTATTTAGGTACTAAAATTAGGATTTATTTTATGATGATGGCAATTGGTATTTGTTCTTTTGTCGTTTTTGTAGTGGTTAAAAATGTTAATATAAATTTCAAAGAAAGACAAAATGAAATTTTAGATAAAAAAGTTAATCAGATATACAATGAAATAGAAGTGGTTTTTCAATCAGATGAAAAGAGAAATTTGAGAACACTTATCAATGAATTAGCTAATAGATTTGAAGTAGATATTAATTTATTCAATAATGATGGCACTTTATATCAAACAGCAAACAACCGTATGTTTTTTGAAGGTTGGTTTTCATCTTATATCAATCCAGAAGCTTATCATCGTTTTACAGTCGAGAAACAATATCAATTTAAAAATACAGAAAGAATTGGAAGCTTAAAATATGTTTCAAGTTATATTTCTATTTTGGATAAGGATTTTAAAATTGTTTCTTACCTCAATGTGCCATATTTTTCAAGGGAAATTGATTTGAAAAATCAATTTTCTAATTTTATAAGTAATTTAATCAATGTATTAACGTTATTGTTAATATTGTCATTGATTTTAGCCAATCAGATTGGTTCGGGATTGGTAAAGCCTTTGAAAATGATTACTGAAAGTTTAGCTAAAATTAAACTTGGAAGCGAAAACAAGTATATTTTATTAAGAAGAAATGATGAAGTAGGGCAATTGGTAGAAGAGTATAATAAAATGATTGATCAATTGGATGCTAGTACGCAAAAATTAGCCTTAAGTGAAAGGGAAGGCGCATGGAAAGAAATGGCAAAACAAGTAGCTCATGAAATTAAAAACCCTTTAACTCCTATGAGATTACACCTACAACATTTGCAAATGTCTATTCAAAGAAATGATGATAATGTCAATGAAAAAGTGGCTGCTATTTCTCAATTGCTCATCGACCAAATTGATCAACTAAGTAAAATGGCAGAAGAGTTTTCATCGTTTGCTTCAATGCCCATTGCTGTTAAAGAAAAAATTGACATAGGTAAATTGCTTCAAAATACCATTGATTTATTCAGTGTTCATTCTGATTTTAATATAGATTTTTTGGAAAATAATGATGCTATATTTGCCATTGCAGATGCTCAACAATTACAACGTGTTTTTACCAATATCATTAAAAATGCTTATCAAGCTAGTGGAGATGATGAAAATGGTAGCCTTCAAATTCTCATTCAAACGCTAGACAATCAATGTATTATTGTTTTTAAGGATAATGGGATTGGCATTTCTGATGATTTTAAAAACAAAGTTTTTGCACCAAACTTTAGTACAAAAAATTCTGGTATGGGATTAGGTCTTTCTATCAGTAAAAAAATTATTGAAAGTTTTGATGGTGAAATTTGGTTTGAAAGTGTTTTGGGTGAAGGAAGTACTTTTTATGTTAAATTACCAATTGTTTAGTCATTATTTTTAGAATAGTATTTATATGGTTTTTTGTGTTGTTTCATTTCGCATTGAATGTGAAAGCTCAAACTATATCATCCAATATAAAACAAAAAAAAATATACATAAACCAAGATACGATTCTTATAGATTCTATTAAAATTATTCCAGGTTCTGTTTATATCATGAAGAATAATGAATGGCAAGTTTTAAGTTTAGAAATTAAGGATAATCAATATTTAATTATTCAAGATAGTGCGATGCTTTTTCAAACTGTTGAATTAAAGTATCGGGTATTTAGTGTTTCTACAGAACCTGTTTATCAAAGAAAAAATCCTTTACTAATTGAACCTGAATTTCTTGACAAACCAAGATATCTTTTTGATTATAATGCAGATAAAATTAAAAATGATAGAATATTTAGTGATGGATTAAATATGTCTGGAAATATTTCAAGAGGATTATCTGTTGGTAATAATCAAGATGTTGTTTTAAATAGTAATCTCAATTTACAAATGAATGGAAAACTTGGAAAAGGTTTTGGTATACTTGCCGCTATAAGCGATGAAAATAATCCAATTCAACCACAAGGTAACACCCAACAAATTCAGGATTTTGATAAAGTGTTTATTTCGATTTTTAAAGATAGTAGTGTTTTAACCGTAGGTGATTTTTTGATGACAACACATCCATCTCAGTATTTTATGAAATATTATAAAAAGTCTAGAGGTATGCAGCTGCAGCACCAAGCGCCATTTAAGTTTGGGAAATCTATTACTAGCATAGAAGGCGCAGTTTCTAGAGGACGTTTTTCTAGAAATGAGATTCAAGGTGTAGAAGGCAATCAAGGGCCATATCGATTAAATGGTGCCAACAATGAATTTAATATCATCATTATTTCTGGAACTGAGGTTGTATACATAGATGGTCAAAAAATGGAAAGAGGTCAACAGAATGATTATGTGATAGATTACAACACGGGTGAAATTACATTTATGCCTCGCAGATTGATTAATAAATTTATGAGAATTGTGGTTGAATTTCAATACAGCGATAGAAATTATAGCCGTTCTGTTTTTGCAATTTCTCAGCAATTTACATCAAAAAAATGGACTAGTACTGTAAATTATTATACCGAACAAGATAATAAGCTGCAACCAACTGATACATCTAATTTTAATTCAATTCAAACTATATTAGAAAATGCTGGAGATAATAAAGCCTTATATCAAACCAATAAACCCTTCAAAATTTTTCAAAAAGACAGAGTTAATTATATACTAAAAGATTCTTTGGGATATGATTTTTATCAATTTACCAATAATCCACTTGCTGATACAGTTTTTTATACGTTAGGGTTTTCTTATGTCGGTGCCGGAAACGGTAATTACATTTTGGCTTCATCATCTGCCAATGGCAGAGTCTTTTCATGGGTTTTTCCTGTCAATAATATTCCTTCTGGAGACTATGAACCATATGTTGAATTAGTAGCTCCCAAAAGACAACAAATGTTAAGTGCTTCTACACAATTTAGAAAATCAGAAAATAGTGTTTTTGCGATAGAAGGTGCATACACTAATAACAATGTAAATACTTTAAGCTCATTAGATAAATTCAATGATGATGGTTTTGGTATTTTTATTTCGTCATCACAAAAAAATATGCCATGGCGAAAGTTTATTTTTAACCATCAATCAAAGTTTGAATTTGTGAATAAAAACTTTTCATTTATAGAACGATACAGAGCTGTGGAATTTAATAGAATATGGAATAGACAAATTTCAAATATTGGAAATGTTGTTCAAAACAAACACGAGTTAATTGGAGATGTAAATGCAAAAATTGAGTACAATAAAAAACATCATTTCAATATGAATTTATCAAGTTTTAAAAGATTTGATTTATTCGATGGCTATAGAATTCAAGGTGGTTATCAGTTATTAACTGAAAAAGTTCAATTTAAAATTCGCAATGAAAACTTAACTTCAACAGAACAAAGAGATAGTATAAAAATAGGCAATAGAATTCAAAATTATCAAACTGAACTTAGTTATCAATTTGAAAAAATTACATTGGGTTTTCAGGCTATTTTTGAGGAGAGTATTTTCAGTTCAGATACGTCATTAAATTTTCAACAAAACTCATTTAGGTATGAAGAAGTTGGTTTTAACCTTAAAACAAAAGGCGAAAAAAAATGGAATTACCAATTTGAAAGCAAACTAAGAACTGATTATTCACCTAGTGTAAAGCAGTTTGATTTTTTATCAAGAGGTATTAATTATAACTTAAATATTGAGCATATTTCTCCTAAAATGAATAGGTTGAATATTGTTAATACTTACCGTTATTTGGTTCAAAAAGACGTGGACAATGATCCACAAACCATTCTTGGCAGAATTGAATACAGTTCAAGTTATTTTAAAAAGGTATTAATTAGCCATACATTTTACCAAGTTGGAACAGGTAGGGAGCAAAGAAGGCAGTTTTCATATTTGCCTGTATTAACCGGAACAGGTACTCATTCTTGGATTGATTATAATGAAAATGGATTAGAGGAGATTGATGAATTTGAAATTGCTGTATTTAAAGACCAAGCCAATTATGTCAAAGTATTTTTACCAACCAATGAATTCATTAAAAGTAACAACAATGAATTTAATCAAACATTTAGAATTCAAGCTCCCAATAATTGGAATGGCGCCAATAAATTTAAATCATTTGTTTCTAAATTTAACACAATTACTTCATACAAGGCTGAGCGAAAAATTACAGATAATTCTTTGCTCACGATCATCAATCCTTTAAAATTGAATTTAGTAGACACTTCATTAATCGTAGTTAGTAGTTTAATCAAACAGACTACTTTTTTCAATCGTTCAAATTCAAAATTCGGAATGGAGCATAATATTCAAACGAATAGAGGGAAACAATTTCTGAATAATGGTTTTGAATCTAGGCAACAGGATAAACAAAGCTTGTCAGTTAGATTTGGATTTGCTAAAAACTTTAGCTTGGTAACCAATATTGAACAATCTCGTAAGGAAAATATCAATGAGTTTTTTGAAAATAGAAGTTATAACTATGAATCCCAAATTTTTAATCCGGAATTGTTTTATCAGTCGGCAATTGGTTTAAGATTAGGTACTTTTTATAAATACACACAAGCTATCAATAAACCTCAGTTTTCTAATGATAGAGGTTATATTCATGAAATAGGAGCAGAGGGAAGATATTTTATAGTCAATAAAGGTAATTTTGATGTTCGTGTAAGTAGATTTTTTATTAATTACATTGGAAATTTGAACAGTCCATTGGCTTTTGATGTTTTGAATGGTTTAACAAATGGCAATAATATGACATGGAGAGCTAGTTTTGGCGGCAAAGCAAAAAACAATATTCAAATGAATATTTCTTACGAAGGCAGGCAAAATAATGAAAACCCAATTGTTCATATAGGTAGGGTAGAAGCACGTTATATTTTCTAAGGATAAAGTTGTTTTATTTCATTAAAATAGTCATCTTTGTAGAGATTTCGTAAGTCAATAATTAATCAATGAAATTTTTTAAAAATATTTTAATAGCGGCAGGTGTTTTTGTTGTCTTTTTGTTGTTGGCAATGTTGTTTATGAATTGGTTTACTCGCCATGGTGAAAGCATCGAAGTGCCAAACATTGAAGGTATGCCCATAGAAAACGCATACAATGTGATTGAAGGCGTTGATATGGAGTTAGTGGTTATCGATTCTGTGTATAAAGACGATATGAAACCAATGACAATTGTGGAACAAGATCCAAAGCCTGAAATGAAGGTGAAATCGGGAAGAAAGATTTATGTGGTTTTAAACACAGGTAAAAAACCTAAAGTAAAAATGCCAAAATTAACCAACGGCTCATCAAATTTAGCAATTGTGTTATTAAAAAACTCAGGGCTTAAACTTGGAAAAGTTGATTCAGTTAAAAGTACTTTTGGAAGCGGTTTGGTTATTAAACAAAAATATAAAAATCAAGATGTTTTACCCAATACATTGCTTGAAAAAGGCTCTATAATTGATATTGTAGTTTCTAAAAAAATATCAAATGCAGATACTTCAGAAATTCAGAAAATGAAAGATGGTGTTTCTGTTGATAATGAATAATTATTTTCCGAATTTGTTTGCACAATAATTTTATATTAAATTTGTTCATTACTTTATGAGATTTACTATATCCTGTTTTTTAATTTTAGTTTGTTACAATATCAGTGCTCAAGGAGTTATAATAACCCCTCTCCAAAAATCTTCGCATACCTTTCAACCATTTTCTAAAAATAGTTCCAAACGCAACATTGGGGATACTATAAAATTGCCATTTTTTGACGATTTTACCTCCACTTTGGTTTATCCTGATCAGAGACTTTGGTTAGATAGTAAAGTATATGTGAATCATCATTTTCCAATATCTCCCCCTTCATTTGGTGTTGCTACTTTTGATAATTTAGATGAAACAGGAAAGCCATACAGAGCAATGAGTGGATTGACCCATGGACCTAGCGATACCCTAACATCGAGATATATTAATTTAAAAAATTATCAAAGCGGATTAAATACAGTGAATTATGCAATAAGTGATTCAATTTTTATTAGTTTTTTTGTGCAAGCAAGAGGCTTAGGTGATCCGCTTGATGCCTCGGATTCTTTGGTTTTAAAATTCTTGGATACAGGCTTAAATTGGCGAACTGTATGGAAATTAATTGGCAATACTAACACTGATTTTAATCAATACATTGTGGGTGTAAAAGATGGCAGATTTCTGTTTAATGGTTTTCAATTCTGTTTTATTAATTTCACCAAAAATACTGGTAACATGAATCAATGGCATTTGGACTATGTGAGAATGAAAGCAGGTAGAAATTATAACGATTTAACCATTCGAGATGTTGCGATTAATCAAACACCAATTGGTCCATTAAAATGGTATGAGTCTATGCCTTACAATCATTTTAAAGCAAATCCTAGTTTTAATAAACTCGAAGATCACCGTTTGAAACTAAGGAATAATTTTACTACTGCGGTCAATGTTCAATACAAATGTGAGGTAAGAAATAAATACAATCAACTGATTCAAAATTACCCTTTGTCATCCTCAGCTAGAAATATTGCACCATTTAGTGACTCTGTCGAATTATTTACCCCTTTTAATTTTGATACTTTAAGCAGCGAAGAACCTATCGTAAGATTAAAATATACCATTGCTCCCCTGGCTAATGATGTTACAGCAGATGAATACAATGCCATTGCTTCAAACAATGAATATACCAAAACAGTCAAATTTAGTAATTATTTTGCTTATGACGATGGTTCTGCTGAAGGTGGTTATGGTTTGGATTATGGTTCTTTGCCTAGCGGACCTGGTTATGCTGCAATTAAATTTCAAACTTTTGCGCCTGATACTTTAAGAGGTCTTTCAGTGTTTTTTAACCGTTCTGTTCAAGATGTAGCTTTTAAATCTTTTTCATTCATGGTTTGGAAAACTATTACAGAACCACCGGCTAACAACATGAACAACGATGTATTGCTCAAAAAAATGGATGTCGGTTCAACTGTTTATACCGATTCAATCAATGGATTTGTGACTTTTGAATTCGATACTGCCGTTTATATACCTCAAGGTACTTTTTACATTGGCTGGTTACAAAACACCCCATATATTTTAAATGTTGGGTACGATAATAACTATAAATATGCTCATCAAGGTGGTCGAAATCCCAATCTTTTTTTCAATTTAAACGGCTATTGGGAAAAAGTTAATTCCAATATTTCTGGCGCGGTAATGATGAGGCCAATCGTTGGAAAACCCTTGCCAAAAATAGTTAATGTGTCATCACCAATATCTCAAAATACCACTTTGATTTATCCCAATCCTTCAGGCAATTCTCAAATCATAAAAATTAAATCCGAAAATAAATTATCTAGTTTTCAGGTGTTTGATATTTATGGCAAAGTATTATTAAATGAAATGAATGAGTTTGAAACAATTGATGTTCACAATCTTTCATCGGGTATTTACACCATCAGAATTAAAGATGAATTTGGTAAAGAATCTATTCATAAGTACATAAAGAATTAATTAAAAATGAACGATATCACAGCTCAAGAATTAAAAGAAAGAATCTCTCATGGTGATGTATTAAACATTATCGATGTCAGAGAACCCTATGAATATGACGAAGCAAATATTAACGGAACACTTGTGCCTTTGGGAGATTTGCAAGCAAGAATTGATGATTTTGATGATTTGATAGATCAGGAAATTATTATTCATTGTCGCTCGGGTGCTAGAAGCTCGGCTGCTAAAGCTTTTATGGTACAAAATGGTTTCACCAATGTTAGAAACTTAATTGGAGGCATCACTGCTTATCTCGAGCTAGCATAATCCATCATTTTAATCTCATTTTCATCAAGCAGATTATTTAATTGAAATTTAAAATAATCATCATATCGGTTTGTGTTATAGGTTTATTAATATTTGCATATTTTCAAACCAATAATAACAAGCAATCTGAAACGTTATTGTATTTAAATCATCATGATTCTGTTCAATATTTAGGGGTTGATGCATGCAAAGATTGCCATTTGGATAAATATGAAACCTTTGTTGAAACTGGTATGGGTAGGAGTTTTCATGATGCTGAATTATTGAATAGTGCAGCTCGGTTTAAAAATATAACCCCTGTTTATGATTCTTTTATAGATTTGTATTATTTGCCTTTTGCTATCAATAATAACATTTATATCAAAGAGTTTAGATTAAATGGTAAGGATACAATTTATAGTAGAACTGAAAAAATAAAATACATAGTTGGTTCTGGTCACCACACCAATTCTCATTTAATCGAAGAAAATGGTTTTTTATTTCAAGCACCTTTAACTTTTTATACCCAAAAGGGACAATGGGATTTGCCTCCCGGTTTTGAGAACGGACAAAACACCAGATTTAGTAGAAAAATTGGTTTAGAATGTATGTCGTGCCACAATGCTTTGCCAGAATATAACCATGGCAGCGATAATCAATTTGCTAAGTTAGCGCATGGCATCAGTTGTGAACGTTGCCATGGACCCGGACAAGTTCATGTTCAAAGAATGCGAAAAGGCGAAGTTGTCGATATTCAAAATGAAACAGATTTTAGCATTGTGAATCCACGAAAATTAAATTGGTCAAGACAAATTGATATATGTCAAAGATGCCACTTGCAAGGCAATGCTGTAATTAAACCTGGTAAAACCTTTCTATCATTTAAACCAGGTATGAAATTGTCAGAATCTTTCGATCAGTTTTCTCCCGAATATGAAGGTGAAGACAATTTTGTAATGGCAGCCCATGCCGAAAGATTTCAAAAAAGTTTGTGTTTTATCAAATCCACCAAAGGAGATATCAATTCAAATAGTGCCCGTATTGGATTTACGTGTATTTCTTGTCATAATCCCCATGTTTCTGTAAGAAGCACCAATGTGTTGCAGTATAACAAAGTTTGTCAATCTTGTCATTTAGAATCAAAACAACTAACCACTTGTTCTGCTCCTAAAAATCAATTGTTAAGCGCAGAAAACAATTGTGTTAAATGTCATATGCCTTCATCGGGTACATCCGATATACCTCACGTAACAGTGCACGACCATTATATTCAAAAAAATCCTATTCCAAAAAGTGGCAATGGAAAATTGAAAGGTTTAAGGTGTATAACCAATCCGAATCCAGATTTGCTGACTGAAACGCAAGCTTATATTTCATACTTTGAAAAATTTGAGCAATTGCCTCTTTACATCAACAAAGCCAATGACTTGGCTAAAAAAATGGATATCAAACAATTAGAACATCTTAAAACCTTGATTCATTTACATTATGTGCAACAAGATTTTTCTAAAATCATTAAATTATCCAAAGGTATCAATGATTTAAAGGATGATTGGTCCAATTATCGAGTTGCAAAATCGTATGAATCTAAAGGTGAATTCGAAAAAGCTTTGCAATGGATGGGTTTAATCATCGATGAAAAAAAACCAAATATTGATTTTATGACCCAGTATGCTAACCTGTTGATTAAAACAAATGCCTTTAATAAAGCCGAAAAAATACTTTTATCTACAGTTCAATTGTATGCCAAAAATGCTGATGTCTATGCTATGTTAGGATTTATAGCATTGAAAAACAACCAATTATCTGAGTTGAAAAAGTATTCATTAAAAGCATTGACTTTAGATCCTGACTTGGTTTTAGCTTTAAATAACTTAAAATTACTCTACACCCAAACACAAGAAATTGCGAAGCTCGAAGAAATTGAGAAAAGATTAAAAGTCATAGAAATCAGATATTCTAAAAGTCGTTAAACTTTATGTTTATATCCTCATCATTGCTTAATATATTTGCAAACTATGTTGGAACAAGCCATAAAGAATTTGACAGTCAAAGCATTATTTGATTTATACCAAGCTGAAATTGATATTCAACAGGTAAAAATAGAAGCAACAAACCCTGATTTTAAAGGGGATTTTACCATATTAACGTTTCCTTTCTTGCGATTTTCGAAAAAAACACCCGAAGAAACGGCCAATGAACTGGGACATTATATTCAAACTCATTTACAAGACTGCGATTCTTATAATGTTGTAAAAGGATTTTTAAACATTGAAATTTCTAAACAATATTGGTTGAATTTATTCAGTAATTTTTCTGAAGAAACCAAACCTGTAGTTTCTGAAAAAGTAATGGTTGAATATTCTTCGCCTAATACCAATAAGCCACTTCATTTGGGACACATCAGAAATAACCTCTTGGGATACAGTGTTGCTGAAATATTGAAAGCAAGCGGCAAGGATGTTTTAAAAATTAATTTAGTAAATGATAGAGGTATTCATATTTGCAAAAGTATGTTGGCTTGGCAAAAGTTTGGCAATGGCGAAACCCCTCAATCCTCAGGTATGAAAGGCGATCATTTAGTTGGCAAATATTATGTAGAATTTGATAAGCAATACAAATCCGAAATTCATGCATTGGTGAATCAAGGATTGGAAAAAGAACAAGCCGAAAAGCAAGCGCCATTAATGCTTCAGGCTCAAGAAATGCTTAGAAAGTGGGAGAGTGGCGATGAAGAAATTGTTAATCTATGGAAAACGATGAATGCATGGGTTTATGAAGGTTTTAATCAAACTTATCAGGCATTGGGCGTAGATTTCGACCATTATTATTACGAAAGCAATACTTATTTGTTAGGCAAAGATATTGTTGAAGAAGGGCTTCAAAAAAATGTTTTTTACAAACGTGAGGACGGCAGTGTTTGGATTGATTTAACCTCAGACGGATTGGATGAAAAGTTGGTATTAAGAAGCGATGGTACCTCGGTATACATGACACAAGATATTGGTACAGCCATTTTAAAATACCAAGATTATCAATGTGCAAAAAGTTTATATGTAGTAGGAAACGAGCAAGATTATCACTTCAAGGTCTTGTTTTTAATTCTTAAAAAAATGGGTTTTGAATGGGCAAATGGTTGCTTTCATTTAAGCTATGGTATGGTAGATTTGCCTAGTGGTAAAATGAAAAGTAGGGAGGGCACAGTGGTAGATGCAGATGATTTGATTCAAGAGATGATTGCAACTGCTCAAGCCAAAACACAAGAATTGGGCAAAACGGATGGCATGTCGGAAGACGAAAAGCAATTGTTGTATCAAACGTTAGGACTTGGGGCTCTTAAGTTTTATATGTTAAAAGTAGATCCTCAAAAAAGGATGTTGTTTAATCCAGAAGAATCAATCGATTTTCAAGGTGATACCGGCCCATTTGTGCAGTATGTATTTGCCAGAATTAACAGCATGTTGAAAGTGGCAGATTCTAAAGAACTTGTTGCAAAATCTAATGTTAGCAACATCACACAAAGTGAAATTAACTTAATCAAAACATTGTTTGATTTTAATGATCAAGTCAATAAATCTGCTGCAAACTACAGTCCTGCTATCATGGCGCATTATGCTTTAGAACTTGCCAAAGCTTTTAATAGAGTTTATAACGAAGTTTCTTTTTTAAGAGAAAAAGACACCGACCTAAGAATATTTAGAATGCAATTGGCTCAAAAAACCGCTCAAACCATTCAAACAACTTTGGCAATGCTAGGCATCCAATGTCCAGATAGAATGTAAAATATGATAGAGTTGTAGTTTTATTATAAAATATACACAGCAACGAATTATAAATCCTGTTGAACCAACATCAATTTTTAATGTGAGGAAATTTATCTAATATTTAAGTTTTAAGCTAACTAATTCTTAAAAATGCTGGTGGCGGCAGTACTTGATTTGATGTAATACATACCCTTAGGTAAATTTGATAAATCAATATTATAGTTGAATTTATCAACGTAATTGATTGTAGTATAATCGCTAACATCTTGGCCAAGTTTGTTGAATATTTTGATATTATACAAATCACCAGCAAGGCCATTAATAGTTATTTGACTGTTTGTTGGATTTGGAAATGCTCTAATTTTTGTAATTTTAGACTTAATGATTTCTACAGTTTGTACCATTGAATATTCTGATTTTCCATTAAAATCAGTTTGTTTAAGTCTATAATATGAAACGCCATTATAAGGTGAATTATCAGTTGTTGAATAACTTAAAGTAGAGTTCGAGTTTCCTGCACCAACTATTGTTGTTACTAATTCCCAATCCGTTCCATTATTCGATCTTTCTATTGAAAAGTAGTCGTTATTAAGTTCGAATGCAGTTTGCCAATCAAGTTTAATCTTACTTTCTTCATCTAAAATGGCATTAAAATATAACAATTGAATAGGCAGTGGTGTTAGATGAGCATTAATAGTTCCCAATGTAAATCTAGTGTTATTTTGTATGCCACCAGAACCACCCGGAACATTGGAAAATTCATAGATTCCACCACCTAAGTTAGTGGCACCAGATATGGGAGTTTCGTCACTAAAAATGCCATCATTATCTGTGTCGATAAGTAATCTCAAATCTGAGGCGGTAATAGATCCAATACCATTTAAATCAAAACGCATGTCTATGTTTCCAACATCAACATCTGCTGTATTAGTAGTATTTCTTTCGCTGACTCTCCAAACTCTTAAAAAACGTGCATAAACCCCTGATGGTACATCTGTTTTTTCATCTGCATCTAACAATCCATTATTATGACCCCAAAATAAAAATTCATTATTATTCAAATTTTGTGGATTCAATATTCTTAATATTCCAGAACCTTGTGCATCATCTATCATAGTAGAGGCAGTAATTCTACCAATCCCTGCAACATCATAGTCAAAATCACCATTGCCAGAATTATCTTCATCGAAGATGTCGTTGGAAGATAATGATCTATTGTACTTGGCAGCTAAGTAATTGTGTATGATGATTCTTTCTGCCTCATTAACATCTCTTCTAAAAATAATAACCTCATAGATGTCGCCATTCAATGGATTTTGAACCCCTGTTCCATTGCCAGTAGTTCCATTGGGTGAAATGCCAAGGTACAAAAAGTTAGTTGTGTTATCTATTGCTGTATTGTAATTGTCTGTACCTTGAGATGATTCATTGAATCTCAAATTGACATTTGATTGATTGTAAATCATTGTCATAATAGTGGGTGTGTTATAGGCAAGAGTTGAATTTACAAAGTGGCTATTCCAATCAGATACAAAACCTAATACTTCATTAGTATTATTGTTTCTTGCAATGCCATATCCTTGGTCCCAATTCTGAAAATTATTTGTTTTGATAACGAATGGCGCATAATTAGATGAAGCATTTGAATATGAACCAACCACAAAAACAGTTATCCTATTGGGACGAAGTGTTGGGTCATCTGAAACTCTAAGATAATCTGTATTTGAAGCAGTAAAGCGTACAGTTGGCATTCCGTTCAGAGCGTTAGTGATAAATACAGGTTCATTGCCAGAAACTGCTGTGGCTGTATTTGAACTTCCTGAAAGATCGGTCCAGGTTGTAACATTGCTTCCATTTGATAAAGTGATTCTATTGGCATCTAACCATAATGCAAGTACTGAAGTGCCATTAGTTTCGCCTACACCACCAGGTCCTGTTTGAGCAAACATCGCGTTGCTAAAAACTAAAATTGTAATTAATAATATATAATTTTTCATTTCTACAAAAATCTTAATAGAATAACACTTATATAGGTGCATTAAGATGTGCTTTATGGTTGATTTTTTAACTGTAAATAGTTATATAATACCACATTATCCATTTTTGGACTTCTTGTTTTCTGAAAAATTTAAATAAATATTCTATTTTTGAATTGTACTAAAAATGGGGAGCCTACACTTTGCTTCATGGTTGAAAATCGTATTAAAACACTACTGAATTTTAGGTTTATGAGTTTTATTACTTGTTTTATGTCTTAATTGAACTTGACGAGAAAAGAGCAAATGACAACCTAAACATTTAGAATTATGTAAATAGAATAAAAAAAATCTACCATTCAATTCATCACCAACAACTTTCCCGAAATGGTTTCGTTGTTATAGGTGGCATAAACAACATAAACACCAGAATGCCATGATTGAACATTTACTTTTAAATCTGTTTTTCTGTGGTTGTCTTTTGCATACAAAACATTGCCTTTCATATCTGTTATTTTGATTTTTTCGGCTTCTTTGCTAAAATGAATATCTACATAATCTACAACGGGATTGGGCATAAAAGTCATGTGCCAAGTTTTGCCAACAATCATTTCTGTGGTTTGTTGTTGTTCAAAATAAGGTATGCTGTCGTTGGGATTTAATTCCTGATTACACCAATTGCCATCGCTGTATTGATTCACTAGTTTTACCATCAAATTGTTTAATAAACTTACCTTGCTTTCGCCTCCTGTTGGTTTCATATGGCTGTTCCCAATTTTGCTATCATCTGTTATGTAAACATATTCACCACCTGTAGATATTGCCAAATATTTCATTAAAAACTCCGTTGATTTATCTATCCCACTTGCTGTAATCGGTATGATACGAATGCCCAATTCAGCGGCTTTGGTAATGGCATCACGCATTCTTTTTTTGCTGCTTTCGTCTTGATGAGGTGGGGCATCGAGCACCAGAAACATTATTTTTGGATTGTGTTGATTCGACCATCCAAGTTGATTGATGCCTTGTTCTATGGCAACATCTATGGCTTCAGGAAAATCGCCACCTCCGCCTGCGGCTTGTTCGCCAATAAAGTTTACTGTTGTTGCTGGGTTATAACTCAGAGGCAAAACCCTGGTTAAATAATCATCGCCATGGTCTTTGTAAAACACACTGCCTGTTTTAATCTGTAGGCAGCGGTTTCTTTTTTGAACACGGTTGATAACATCAGTTAATTCCGACTGCAAATAGCGAATTTCATCGCCCATACTGCCTGTGGCATCCACTATAAAGGCTATTTCTAAAAGCGGTGTTGCTTTTGCCTCCAAATTGGTTTTCAAGGGTTTTTTAGCATTGATGTAATTGGTAAAATCTTTGATGGTTTGTGTTTTTTCGTTCACAGTAATTTTTAATTCATGCTTATTGAAAGTAAACGCAGCTATTTCAAATAATTGAGGCCACAAGTAAACAATACCATCTTGATTGCTAACACTTTGCCAAATTACTTTTTTATCATGATTGATTAAAGCCACTTGCGCAAAACTTAATAATTCGTTGTTTTTATCAAAAAGTTGAAGTTTGTATAACTGATTTGGAAAAATGCCCCATGTTTTTTGAAGATTTTTAATGCCAATGTCTTCGTTGGTTTTGGTCCAATCAGCCCATTCATCTAAGTCTCGCCAATGTCCTGCGGTTAGCTGACCAGAACTTGGTTTTACATCATCACCCAATTTATCCTTAGTCATTGCCGTACGTTTCGGTTCTATGGCTTTTGATTCAGAAATACCCGAAGATTCCATGACATCTATATCCATAACAGGAGCCAAACTTTCTGACCTATCATACCTGCCCGAAACACTTTTTTTAGCCAAATAGTTGTATTCATTCACTGCAGGACTTAATGAAAGGGCAGATAAATTGATGTTGATGGCATGTTGCGGTTTTAGGAGTTGAAAATTTTTAATTTCGTGTACTTTTTTATGTGCATGTTTCACAGTGATATCATAAGCACCACTTGGTAGTTCAATCTTATAATATCCAATGGCATTAGGCTGAACAGAATCTATTTTGTGGAGTTTCTTAAAATAGATTTTGGTTTGTTGCTGATTGTAAACCCCCACAATTCTACCTTCAATCACCGATTTCTTAATGCTTGCGTTACTATATCCCAAAATAACAATTGCTAAAACTAAATATTTCATACTTGTATAATTATGGGTTTAGATACCGATAAATGGTGAAAGGTAAATACAGGTAGAAAATATTTTTGGAAAAATTTGGAGTAATTAAAGCCTTTTTTATATTAACACCAACGACAAGTAAACCTTTAAATTAGATTGTTGGTCAAGTTTTTTCTTTTACTAAAAGCAAAAACAACACTAAGAAAGACTTTAATAGAATTTGTTTTAGGAATGGAAAATAAAGTGTCATACCTTATTGTCATACTAATTATGTATGTTTGTGATCTTATACTTAAAAAAACAACATTATGAAATACATCCTTTTTATGCTTTTTGGAATTGCTATTATTTTGCCAATAGCTGCAAACTATGCTAAAGAATCGCAAACCACCTATTCTACTGATTCCGACAAAGTATTTTTAATGATGACAGAAAATACAACAGAAAAAGAACTGGAGGAAATCGCAAAAGAGTTTAAAGAATCTAAAGATATCATCATTGATTTTTCAAAATCTACATTCAATAACAAAGGTCAAATCAGAAGACTTGATATAGCTGTTAATTGCAACGATGGGTACAATGGAAGTGCAAAACTTTCTGGTTTAATTCTAAACGTAAAAAACTTCGGGTTCACTAGAGATTTCACTAGCAATACCTTTTTTATTGGGTCTATGTAAATTGGAAAGCCATTGAAGTTTTTGTTTATCTATACTCATCATTGACCAACAAAGGCTTCAAATAATTACTTAGACAAAGATTATTTGATTTTTACAGCCTCTAAAATTCCATTTATTTTTAAGTTGCCATTTTTTAGTACCTTAATAATTGTTGTTGTTCCATTGTTTTCTAAATATTCAATCCTGTTCTCGAATTGTTTACATTCAAATTTAGAACTACCAGTTAAAGTGTTTTCTACATAAATGTTATTTCCTTTAACAGTAATAGTTACATCTGCTAAAATTATATTAGTTTCATAAACGCCATCATGGTAATGTTTTTCTTTATTACAACTTGTAAATAAAGCAATTATTAATAACAGTGATAAAGTAAACGTTGATTTTAATTGATTGCTTTTCATTTTGTATTATTTATTCATCCACAAATAAAATTCATTCCCCTCAATCTGCCAAAAAAAAACTTGTTTATGAATTTTTTATTACGTTATATTAGCAACTCAAGTTTTTCATAAAATATGTGATTTAGTCCAGAAATAACCCTCCCACAAAGAGGGTTTTTCTGGTTATAGACTGCATGCAAAAAAAGTCAGCCATAACGAACATACTATTTTGCCATTTTGAGACTATGTTCAACATAGATGACTCACAAAGGCTTTAAAAGAAGATGAATTAATTGAGAAGTTTAGAACAAAAAAACCATAGGGCAAATTAATAACTATAAAAAAATATAATATGGAAACATTTAAAATTGAAGTGAAAGAAACGCTTTCTAGAATTATTGAAATTGAAGCCAATTCAAATGAAGAAGCAATCTTAAAAATTGAAGACTTATACAAAAAACAAGAAATTGTGTTAGATGCCGATGATTATGTTGAAACTGAATTTTTAAAATCAGAAGATTAAAGGACGTGGAATTCAATCCTTCTAACTGTAGCTAATAGTTTGGGTTTTGGAGGCAAAACGAATAAGCCTCGTTTTCTATGGTAAAGCCTATGCTTCATGCGAGGAAAAAAGGAAGAGGTTTAGATTTGGTTCTGAAAGTTATCGGATTGTAAGAGTTGTGCATACGCCTCAGCTTTGCTGTTTAAAAATTTACCAAGGTTTTGCCCGTGCTGGATTTTTCTGTTTTATTGCTTGATTAATTTAATAACCAGCCAATCGTCTATTCTCAGAATATACAATCCACTGTTTTGTTCTGATAAATCAATCGTTGTTTGCTTTTCATTCAGCCAATTTTTTTGGATAACTTTTCCTAAAATATCTGAAATCTCATAAGGTACGTGTTGAGTCCTAGAGCCTTCTATAGTAAATACCCCATTTGTTGGATTGGGATAAACCGAAAATCTGTCTGTTGCGATTTGAAGATTTACTAAAGGAATGTTTACATAATAACAAGAAGATGTATCGGTGCATCCATTTTGAGATACCGTTACTGCATAATTACCTGTCTTAGTAGGTGTAATAGTTTGATTTGTTTCATTAGGAATTACAGCATAGTTGTTATCGCAATCAAGCCATTGAAAAATGATGCCAATGGGGTTTGTGGGATTTGCTGTGAGTGAAGTTTCGGTTGAAGTTACTGATATGTTTTGCGAATTGGTTATTGTAAGATTCAGCAACATAAAACTGTCGCAGCCTGCTGCATTGGGGATGGTATCGTAGTATGTTCCAGAAACAGTGTATGGTTTGCCATTCCAAGTATATCTTAAGCATGCGGTAATGGTTTGAGACGAAGATGTAAGACATAAAGCACGATAAGCGTTAATTCTTCCATGTCCATAATATTGATCCCAACCGGGCGTATCTTCATTTGTTGCACCTACTAAATCTTCTGCTGATGCTTCAATAATTGATTTTATTTGGGCAGGTGTTCTTGATAAATCCTGTGCTAGCAACAAAGCAGCTAAACCTGCCACATGAGGGGCTGCTTGGGATGTTCCTCCCCAGTAAGATGCATAATTGGTATTGGATAGGTGATTTAATCCATAAACGAAATTACCTGGTGCAACTACAGAAATGTGATTGCCAAAATTGCTACCACTTGTTGAACTCCAAAAAAAAGGTTTTGTCCTAGTATCATTCGAATTAGTGGAGCCAACTGCAATAACGCCTGAAAAACCAGCTGGAAATTGCATCGTATTTGAATTTGAATTCCCCATAGATACCACAACAGTTACTTGATTATCAATAGCATAGTTTATCGCATTTAGAAGTGTGGAGGAATAACTGGTTCCACCTAATGACATATTAATCACTTTTGCGCCATTATCTACTGCGTAATATATGGCACTCGCCCACCATGAATAATATCCTAAATTATTATTATCCAATCCTTTTAAGATCATCAATTTGCAATTCCAATCAACACCCGCATACCCGATTGAGTTATTCCCATTTGCCCCAATAATACCTGTTATATTGGTTCCGTGTCCATGGTCGTCTGTTGGGTTGTTGTCGGAATTGGCGAAATCCCATCCTTGTATATCATCAATTCTGCCATTGCCGTCATCGTCAATTCCGTTATTAGGTATTTCATTGTAATTCTTCCAAATTCTTCCATCAAATTCTGGGTGGTTTAATCTAACTCCAGCATCAATTACAGCAACAATGATATTGCTATCTCCTTGCTCAATATCCCATGCTTTCTCCATTTCTATATCTGCTCCTGCGGTGGAAGGTGATAATGAAAATGTTCCATCATTTTTCAGCCCCCATTGTCTGGAATAAAATTGGTCATTAGGGATTGCATCTCCTGAACCCACAAAGTCTGGTTCTGCATATTCTACAGCACCTGTGTTGATGTATTCTTCTATGACTTGCTCAATATTAATTGCTTCTGGAAACTCAATAATGTAATAAAATTGATTGCTTTTTCGTCCAGTTGATTGTTTTGTGATTATTAAAGCATGAAATTTTTGTGACACGCTTTCTACTGTATTAATGTCAATGATCTTTTGATTCAATAAAGATTTGCCGGAATCTTGGATTTCACTTTTTAATTTTAAAATTATTCGGTTAGTTGGTTTGGTATTTTGTCCAAATGTTGCAACGATACTCATCAATGTCGTTGTAATTACAAATAATATATTTTTCATTCTGATTTAATTTTTAAATAAAACAATTTTACTAAAATGAAGGGGAAAAAGCAATGATAGCAGTTTCATTCTTCCAAAAACTCTCAAAAAAATGATGTCTCCAGATTATGGAGCAACTTTTTTGAGTTTTAGATATTGCCATGTTTTCAGTATTCTTTCCGCAAATAAAATTCATTCCGCGTAAAAAACCAAACACAAAAAAACCGACCATGTTAGTGGTTCTTTTTTAACGATTTGGCGCCAACATTTTTCAGCTTAAGTTTTTATTTAAATGAAAACCACTAAATTTGTGAAATGGAATTGAACGAAATAATTGAATTTAAATCTTCTCCAATGATGAGAGAAAAGCTTCTTCAACTTGGATTTGTTAAGAAATTTACAGAAGATGAAGTAATTTTAGATGAAAACTCATATATAAGAGCCATTCCAATTGTTACCAATGGCAGTGTGCGTGTGTTAAGAACAGATGAGGAAGGCAGAGAAATTTTATTGTATTATATCAAAGCAGGCGAGAGTTGTATCATGTCTTTTTTGGGCGGTATGCACAATGATACCAGTAAAGTGAGAGCAATAGCTGAAGAGAATACCGAGATTCTTTTTATTCCCATAGATAAAATTAGTTCTTTGATTAAAGAATTTCCGGAATGGTTAGATTATATTTTTAGATTGTATCACAAAAGATTCGAAGATTTACTAGATGTTGTGAATGCCATTGCATTTAAAAAGCTAGATGAACGTTTGTTGAATTTTATTCAAAGAAAATGCGAATTAACTAAAAGTAAAACCATTGCTTTGACCCACGAACAGTTGGCAAATGAACTTGGTACAGCCCGTGTAGTGGTTTCTAGATTACTTAAACAAATGGAAAATGAAGGCTTGGTGATATTAGGCAGAAATAAAATTACGCTTGTGTAACACAAGTAACCATCGGGCAAATAAATAAATCAGAATTTTGCAGCTTAATATTATATAAAAATTTATAATCGTATGAAAAAAAATATGGGCTCAGCAGACAAAATTATTAGAATAATACTTGCAATCATTATTGCAGGATTATACTTTGCAAACTTAATTTCAGGTACATTGGCTATCGTTTTGATGGTATTTGCACTTGTTTTTGTACTCACTAGTTTCATGAGTTTTTGTCCATTGTATTTACCATTTGGTATTTCAACAAGTAGAAAAGAAAAATAAATTTAATTGGGTATAAATTCACGATTGACTATTTTTTAGATATTCAATTGTTGGATGAATACTTTTTAATTCATTAATAAAGAAAAGACATGGAAATTATAGGATTTTTAGCATCAATTTTAATTGGTGTAGCGTTAGGTTTAATAGGAGGCGGTGGCAGTATTTTAACTGTTCCTGTTTTGGTTTATTTATTCAGTATAGATGCTGTTTTAGCAACAGCCTATTCCTTATTTGTAGTTGGTTTAACCAGTGCAGTGGGGTCAGTTACGTATTTCAAAAAAGGCTTAGTTAATATAAAAACAGCCATCGTATTTGGAATACCTTCAATCATTGCGGTATTTGCAACAAGGGCTTTTATAGTGCCTGCAATTCCTCAAGATGTTTTTTCAATTGGTGATTTTATGGTTACCAAAAGTATTTTAATGATGTTGTTGTTTGCCGTTTTAATGATTGCGGCTTCATACAGTATGATTAAAAAAGACAAGAAAAAATCAGAGGAAATGGTTGGTGAACAAAAGTTTAATTATCCATTAATACTTGTTGAAGGTGCTGTGGTGGGTGTTTTAACAGGCTTGGTTGGAGCAGGTGGTGGTTTTTTGATTATTCCGGCTTTAGTCGTTTTATCAAAGCTTCCTATGAAAGAAGCGGTTGGCACATCATTGGTAATTATTGCAGCCAAATCTTTGATAGGATTTTTTGGTGAAGGTGGAGAAACCGTAATAGATTGGTTGTTTTTAATCAAAGTTTCAGCATTTGCCATAGTTGGTATTTTTATAGGTGCAGCTTTATCTAAAAAAATAGATGGCGCCAAATTAAAACCAGCTTTTGGTTGGTTTGTATTAATTATGGGCATATACATTATCATCAAAGAAACCATTTTAAAATAATTTTTTAATTGTAACATAAGTTGCCACAAATAAAAATTTTAAGTACGAATTTTGCACTCACAATTTTAATCAAATAATAAAAAAAAATATATGACAAATAATAAATTTACAGTAGAACAAATCTACACAGGATGTTTAGCCCAAGGCGCTTATTACATTACCTCAAATGGCGAAGCTGCAATTATTGACCCACTTCGTGAAACACAACCATACATGGATAGATTGCAACATGATGGTGTTAAATTAAAGTACATTTTTGAAACTCATTTTCATGCTGATTTTGTATCAGGACATTTAGATTTAAGCAAAAAAACAAATGCGGCTATCGTTTATGGTCCAAATGCTGTTTGTGAGTTTGAAAGTATTACTGCTACTGATGGACAAATATTTTCTGTTGGTGAAATTAAAATCAAAGTATTGCATACGCCTGGTCACACCATGGAAAGTACCACTTATTTATTGATAGATGAAAATGGAAAAGATTATGCCATTTTTTCAGGTGACACCTTGTTTTTAGGTGATGTTGGCAGACCAGATTTGGCTCAAAAAGCAGCCGATATGACACAAGATCAATTAGCTGGTTTGTTATATGATAGCTTAAATTCTAAAATTATGCCTTTAGCAGATGATGTAATCGTTTATCCTGCGCATGGTGCTGGAAGTGCTTGTGGTAAAAATATGATGAAAGAAACAGTTGATACATTGGGTAATCAAAAGAAAGTGAATTATGCATTAAATCAACCCAATAAACAAGCCTTTATCGAAGCTGTAACAGATGGTTTATTGCCTCCTCCAGCTTATTTTGGAATGAATGTAGCCATGAATAAAAAAGGTTACGAAAGTTTTGAAAATGTATTTAACAAAGGGATGGAAGCCATAGAAGCTAAAGATTTTGAAATGGTGGCAGAGGCTACTGGTGCTTTGATTTTAGATACAAGAGATAACAATGTGTTTTATCAAGGTTTTATTCCTCAATCAATTAATATTGGAATTAATGGTGATTTTGCGCCATGGGTAGGTGCTTTGATTGGCGATGTTAAACAACCAATTTTATTAGTAACTGAAAATGGACAGGAAGAAGAAACTGTTACCAGATTAACCCGTGTTGGATTTGATAATATAGTCGGTCATTTAAAAGGTGGTTTCGAAGCTTGGAAAAACGAAGGCAACGAAATTGATACAGTTAAAAGAATTTCAGCAGAACAATTTGCAAGTGAATTAGTAGTAGGTGAAAATAAAGTTGTTGATATTCGTAGAGAAAGTGAGTATGAGGCAGAACATGTTGAAGAATCATACAGCAGACCTTTAGCATATATCAATGATTGGATCAAAGATGTTAATCCTCAAGAACATTTTTATATTCATTGTGCAGGCGGATATAGAAGTATGATTGCAGCAAGTATTCTTCAAGCCAGAGGTTACAGAAACTTTACTGAAATTGAAGGTGGATTTAAATCTATTGCAGAAACCAGTGTGCCAAAAACAAACTTTGTATGCCAAAGTAAGGTTCTCTAGTTTTATTAAAATAAATTAAAAAATATTCAATTTTAAAAACCTGCCTCAAGCAGGTTTTTTTTATTTTTACTCAGGCGATTTATTGGTATTACTTTTATTTGATGTTTTATAGGGGTTAAATAGGGTCTGCTGAAAAAGTCATCAATTAAAACAATTGATTATTTCTTTTAGCTTCGCTGCTATTATTCTACAAGCTCACCACACAGCTTCGTGGTCTCCCGCGTATTCACGCGGGATGGTGCCAATTCCGAAAACTAAATTCGAAGCCATCCGCACTTTTATTAAATTTGACTTTTTAATGAGGGTTTTTCAGGGAAACCACCAGGGAAGTTCCTTGAGTGGACTCAAGGAAATCACCCGCAGTGGTCTGAAAAATTAAGTTGAAAAGTCTAAATTTAATATGGTGCTAGCTTTTTTTACTCATTCTTGTTTGTTTTATTGCATTCGTGAGGTCGCTTCGCTTTGTTGTTTCTTTTTTTGGCAATAAAAAAAAAGAAAATCAAAAGTAGGTGCACGGTTTTTTAGGGTTTTATGTAAATTTCCTTGTACTTGAAATCCAAAAAATGAGTTATTGTGATTGACTATTATGTTGTTATTGTTTTTCAGCTAGCCCTAATTAGGTCTTATTGAAAAACCATAATACTGAAAGACTAAAAAATATATTTTTTCAGAAGCCCCGAAATATAAACGCTTGGTTGATGCTACTTTTTTAAAAGAATAAAACTTATGTAACATTAGTAACCAATTAAATTTTTGTTTCTATTTAATTTTGCATATTAATTAATAAACATAATGGGATTTTTCAGTAATTTATTCAAAAGTAATACCTCGTCAATCAATTTGACCGAACTAATCAATGAAGGTGGTTTTTTGGTGGATGTTCGTTCGCCATTAGAATTTAAATCAGGAAGTGTAAAAGGCGCTGTTAATATTCCTTTGGATCAAATTTCGCAACAAATTAAAAAATTTGAAAATAAGAAAAATATCATAGTTTTTTGTAGAAGTGGTAACAGATCTGGACAAGCCAAACGCATATTAGAACAACAAGGTTTTAAAAATGTAACGAATGGTGGAACTTGGGAAAATGTTAAAAAATATAAACACTAATTTTTTTGACAATGAAAAATGATATGTGTTGCGTTACAGAGTGTGATAGACCTTTAGATCAAAACTATTGGGACAGTCAGTATAAATCTGAAACTACAGGTTGGGATTTAGGCATGGTGTCTCCACCAATCCAATCTTATTTTGAAAAAGTGCAGCAAAAAGACGCCAGGATTTTAATTCCTGGTTGTGGAAATACATACGAAGCTGAGTATTTACTGCAAAATGGATTTACCAACATAACAGTTATTGATATAGCGCCAACTTTGGTAGAAACACTTAAACTTAAGTTTGATAATAACAAACATATCACAATAATTTTAGGTGATTTTTTTGAATTAAATGGAACCTTTGATTACATCATTGAACAAACTTTTTTTTGTGCATTACCACCAACCATGCGTCAAAAATATGTTTGGAAAATGCATCAACTATTAGCCAATCATGGTCAATTAGTCGGTCTTTTATTCAATCGTGAATTTGAGATAAATCCACCATTTGGAGGTAGTGCCGATGAATATCGTACTCTTTTTAATGAAAGTTTTAAATTCAATCATTTCTCAACAGCAAATAATTCAATCATCAACCGTGCTAACACTGAATTATTGATTGATTTGGAAAAAATAGCGCAAGTGGAGGTAAACTTGTATCAGTTTACTGGCATCACATGTAATGGATGTAAAGAAACAATTACACAAAAAATTTCAAAATTGCCTTTGGTATTAAATGTAAGTATCAACAGCGCCTTTAACGAAGTTTTAATAGTAAGTAATGAAGAAATAAGTATATCTCTTTTGCAAGAAACAATTAGCTACGATTCAAAATATAAAATAGAAAAACAAATAACAAATAAATAAAATCAATATGAACAATAATCAAAATTCGTTAGAATACATCATTCAACAAGGCGCTTTTTTAGTAGATGTAAGAGAACCATCAGAATTATTTGATGGAAGCGTTAAGGGAGCTGTAAATATCCCATTGGGGTCAGTAGAAAACAACATAGAACAATTTAAAAACAAGGAAAACATAGTTGTTTTTTGTAGAAGCGGCAATCGAAGTGGTCAAGCTAAAATGATTTTAAATCATTATGGTATCAATAATGTCATTAATGGCGGTACATGGCAAGATGTTAGTCAGTTTGTAAAATGAAAATCATAAATTTTATATTACTCAATATTTTTGTTCTTTTAGGTTTAGTTGCTTGCAGCAATACAGTATTAAAAGGCAATGAAAATGCACTAACTTTGATAGATACAAGCAAAACTATCATAGTTGATGTAAGAACAGTTCAGGAATGGAATCAAGATGGACATGCTAATTGTTCTGTTAACTATCCATTAAATGAGCTAGAATCTAAAGTTTCTCAACTTAAAGCATATTCAAAGATAATTTTAGTATGTAGAAGTGGAAGCAGGGCAAATTCGGCAAAAATAATTTTAGAAAAAGCTGGTTTGAAGAACATAGAAAATAAAGGCCCTTGGCAAAATATTAACTGTAATAATTAAAATAGAAATAAAATGGAAAAATTAAAAGTATTAATACCAACAGACTTTTCTGTAGAAGCTGAATATGCTTATTTAATGGTAAAAAAACTTGAAGAAAAAATGGATGTTGAAATTCATTTTCTTCATGTCATGAGTGTTCCTGATACTGTTACACTGAATCAATCTGGGAATTTTGAAACATGTGGCGATATATCGATTAAACATTTAGAGCAACAGAAAGATATTGCAGATAGAAAATTAGCGAATCTCAAAACTATTTATGGCCAAAATATCAATACACATTTTTTAGCTGGAAAATTAACTGAAAGTATTTTATTGTACTCAGAAAAAGAATCTTTTGATCTAATTGTTATGGGTACTAAAGGGGCTTGGGGTATTTCTGAAAAAATATCAGGTAGCGAAACCCAAATGATTGCAAGAAAATCTAAAATACCATTACTTTCTTTGATGTGTGATAGATCTGATTTGGTAATTCAAAAAATATTGATGGTTCATAATTTTGATGAACCAATTAAAAACGATTTAACTTTGTTGAAAAAATTTGTTTTTGCATTTCAAACAGAGTTACATTTTTTACAAATACTCAACAACGATGATGAATCTCAGAAAGAACAGATTGAATTGAATATGAAGAATTTTGCTAAAGAACATAACATTTCAAATTTTGAATGTCATGTCATCAAAGACGTTGATGTAGAAAATGGTGTTATACATTTTAATCAAAAATTAAACATGGATTTAATCTGTATAGGAACTCATGGTAAAGGTGGTCTTTTTCATTCAAGTGCTACTGCCAAACTCATCAATCATTTATTTAAACCCATTATTTCTTTTCACATTAACAATTAATTCAATTTAAAATGATAGAATTTATAACTCAACCTTGGTCGTGGTGGTTTTCTGGAATTATTATTTCAACCATCATGTTTTTACTCATATATTTTGGTCAATCTTTTGGATTTTCATCAAATTTAAGAACACTTTGTGCTGCTTCAGGATTTGGAAAGAAAGTTAAGTTTTTTGATTTTAATTGGAAGTCGCAAATTTGGAATTTAGTATTTTTATTAGGTGCTATTATTGGTGGCTTTATTGCTCGTCAATTCCTTTCTACTGATGCACCTGTAGAGATTGCGGATTCTACTATCTTAGCTCTAGAAAAATATGGATTTGCTGCACCAACATCTTTGCAACCCGATGAATTATTTAGTTTAGATGCAGCATTTACTCTTAAAGGCTTTTTAGTACTAGCTTTAGGCGGTTTGATGGTAGGTTTTGGCGCTAGATATGCTGGCGGATGTACGTCTGGACATGCTATCAGTGGCTTGTCTGATTTACAATTGCCTTCTTTAATTGCAGTAATAGGTTTCTTTATTGGTGGATTAGCCATGACACATTTTATTTTTCCTTTAATTTTTTAAACACAAATCAAATATGAAATTTTTTAAATTTTTATTAGTCGGAGTTCTTTTTGGTATCGTTATGTCCAAATCAGAGGCAATTTCATGGTATCGCATTCAAGAAATGTTTCGTTTTCAATCTTTCCATATGTATGGTATTATTGGAACTGCAGTTACTTTAGGTGTTATCGGTGTTTTTCTTATCAAAAAGTTTAATATCAGAGATTTTAATGGTAACCCTATTGTATTTCATCCTAAAGATATGTCTGTTTTTCGTTACATATTGGGAGGTGCTATTTTTGGTTTAGGATGGGCACTCAGCGGTGCATGTCCTGGTCCTATGGTTGTAAATATTGGATATGGATATTTAACTATGATTATTGTGTTTTTGTTTGCGAATCTTGGGACCCTTTTATATGGAATAATAAAAAATAAATTGCCACATTAATATACAACATTATGGATCAATTTAACGATTACGATGAACTTAGAAAGGTAAAAAGGAGCATACAATTTTTAATGGTTCTATTAGGTATTTCTGTAGTTGCCTTCATTGTTATATTGAATATTAATAATTTTGATAACAATGATTTAAATGAAAAACTGGAGTCAAATATTATTGAAGTAAATAAGTCAAATAATGTTGAAACAGCTATTCAATATTGGACACCGCTTGATATAGAAAGCATCAACGATGTTAATCAAAAAGAATTGGTTAATTATGGAAAAGAATTAATCATTCACACATCAAAGTATCTTGGACCAAATGGAATTGTTCAAAAAACAAGCAACGGATTGAATTGTCAAAATTGTCATTTAGATGCAGGTACCAAGGTATGGGGAAATAATTATGGTTCTGTAGCTTCTCTTTATCCAAAGTTCAGAGCTAGAAGTGGTGCAAATGAAAACATATATAAGCGTGTGAATGACTGTTTTGAACGCAGTTTAAATGGAAAATCATTAGATACCTTAGGTAAAGAAATGCAGGCAATTAAGGCTTACATTGAATTTTTAGGAACAAATGTAGAAAAAGGGAAAAAAGCTGAAGGTTCTGGTTTTAAAGATTTGGCTTATTTAGACCGAGCTGCAGACCCAATTAACGGCAAGTTGGTTTATATTGCTAAATGTCAAAGTTGTCATCAAGAAAATGGTGAAGGCACGCAATTAAGCGATGGTTCTGGCTATACTTTTCCTCCACTTTGGGGTAAACATAGTTATAACGATGGTGCAGGGTTGTATCGCATTTCTAATTTTGCAAAATTTGTTAAATACAACATGCCTTTAGGCGTTTCTCATGAATCTCCGCAATTATCAGATGAAGAAGCATGGGATGTGGCAGCATTTGTAAATTCTCAACCTCGTCCTCATATCAAGGTACCCAAAGATTGGCCAGATAAGTCAAAAAAACCTATCGACCATCCTTTTGGTCCCTATGCTGATGCATTTTCGGAAAAACAACATAAATTTGGACCATTCAAACCAATAATTGAAACTAAAAATTGATAATATGAATCTAATTGAAAACTAAAACCAAAGAATAAGATTTTGGGATTCAATTTTGAATTTAAAATAATATAACATGGAAAAAAACAACAGAAGAAATTTTATTAAAACCATTGGCTTAACAGCTGGTGCAGGGCTTTTAACTGGAACCCCTTTAAGTGTATTGGCTGATAATGATTTATCAATTGATTCAGAAACAAATGCAAATAATGACAAACCAGTTACAATAAGTATTTTGCAAACCACAGATGTACATTGTCAAATTCATCCCCACGATGAATTGTTTTGGGAAAACGAGAAAGCTGTTTTTAGAAAAACTGGAGGTTATGCTTATGTAGCG
Source organism: Bacteroidota bacterium (assembly GCA_030682255.1). Taxonomy (GTDB): domain Bacteria; phylum Bacteroidota; class Bacteroidia; order NS11-12g; family UBA955; genus JABMMZ01. Next base: position 183,256 of record JAUXOK010000027.1, read on the forward strand.
GCCATGTTGAATCAATTTAAAAAGAAAAATCCGAATACCTTTACAATAGATACTGGAGATATGTTTCAAGGTAGTGAATTGAGTGTTAAAACAACTGGCAAAGCTTTTGTGCCTATTTTAAATGCCATGCATTATGATTTGTATTTGCCGGGCAATTGGGAGGTTATATATGGTAAAAAAAATATGCAGACTTTGATGGGTGGACTTAGTGCCCCCAAAATTTGCACTAACATGTATCACGATTTAGGAGAGGGAAAAAAAGGGGAATTGATATTTCAACCCTATCATATTTGGCAAGTAGCTGGTCTTAAAATTGGTTTTCTTGGTTACACCGATCCTCTAGTGCCAATCAGACAGAGTCCTGTTTATAGCAAAGGTATTATCTATACAAAACCAGAAGAGAACTTAGCCCATTATGTAGATGTTTTAAAAAATCAAGAGCAATGTCATTATATCATTATTATTGCTCATTTAGGATTGTCTCAACAAATTCATTTAGCTAATCAGCCAGAATGTGAAGGTGTTGACTATATTTTTGGTGGAGATACACACGAAAGAGTTAGAAAACCGATAATATGTAAGTATGCCAAAGTAGTAGAGCCTGGGGCTTTTGGTACATTTATAGGTAAATTGGATTTAACATTTAAGAATGGTAAAGTTGTTTCGGATAAATATGAACTGATTGAGGTTTCTCCAAATAAAGTGAAGGCGGATAAAAATATTCAAAAACTGTTGGTTGAAAATGAATCAGTATACAAAGAAAACATTCAAAAAATAGTAGGATATAGTACAATTCCTTTATACCGTTATTTTGTTGTTGAAAATCCAATAGATACAATGATATTAAATGGACTGAAATGGAAATTCCCTGAGATAGATATTGTTTTATCCAATGGATTTAGATTTTGTCCACCTAGAACCACCCCTGATTCAACTGGAAATATTCCAATTACAAATGGTTTTATTTATGACATGTTGCCTGTTGATAGCATTGTAAGAACAGCCTTTGTTACAGGAGCACAATTGAAAGGTTGGTTAGAAAAAGAATTAAACAATGTATTTGCTAAGGAAGCCTCAGAAAGATTTGGAGGTTGGGTTGTTAAATTTAATGGCATGGTTGTTAGTTTCAATGCATTTGCTGAAAAAGGAAAAAGGGTTCAAAGTGTGAAAATTAAAGGAGAAGATTTGGATGTTAACAGAGAATATAGCATTTTAGCTTGTGAGCGAGAAGGCGATCCTGATGATATGTTATGTAGAATCAAAGGTGTAAAAAACGCAAAAAACACGACTTCAACTTTGCATACTGTCATGTTAGATTATTTAAGAGTTAACTCACCAGTTACGCCTACACCTTCTAAAAATGCAATAATTTTGGACGGACCCGAAACGCTATTAACACAAGTTACAGGTGTTGATTATCAATTCAGATAAACTTTTTTGGATTTTGATTGCACTGTAACTTATGTAACCAAAAGTAGCAAGTTTTGAAAGTAATTTTGCACTCCGAAATTCAATCAAATCATGAAAAAAATAATTATCTCTTTACTGTTTATTTCCAGTGTAATTTTTGTTATTGCACAAGTTGAAAAACAAAAGTCGACCGAACACAAAATCGTATTTCAATTATCTAACAATGATACAATGGCACATAAAGCATTAATGAAGCAATTGGGTAACATTACTTCTGTTGCGCCTAACACTAAAATCGAAGTGGTTTGTCACGGACCCGGTTTAGATATGTTGGTAGTTGATAAATCAACCGTCAATCAGAAAGTTTCCTATTTTGCAGAAAGAGGTATAGCGTTTTTAGCATGTGAGTTTTCGATGTCGGAAAGAAAAGTTGAAAAAGAAAAAATTACCAAAGATGCTAGCTTTGTTAAGGCTGGTATTATCGAAATTGTAAGCAAACAAGAGCAAGGTTGGAGTTATATTAAATCTGGTTTTTAAGCCCTATTAATGTTAAAAAAATATAGTTTAGTATTTGTGATGTTGATTGCTTTAAAATCCATGTCACAACATCAAGATTTGAATGAAAAAAGTCAAATGTATAAAGGTAAAAAAGAAACAGTTCACGACACCACTTCTTTACTTTCTGCCTTTAAAAAAGGGCATGTTAATGGGCATTTTCGTTACTTTTTTATGGCAACAGATAATGCCAATGGTTTAACGGATTATTTTGCCAATGCAGCAGGGGGAGGTTTGCGTTATGAAACCGCTGAATTCAGAGGTTTTCAAATGGCGGTAAGTGGTTTTTATTTATTTGATATAGGTTCTTCTGATTTAGGTAAATTAGATTCTACAACAAAGCAGGGTAATCGCTATGAAATTGGCCTTTTTGATATTGAAGATCCAAGCAATCATAAAGATATAGACAGGTTAGAAGAATTGTATTTGAGATATAATTATAAGAAATCTCACATCATATTTGGTAGGCAATTAATCAATACCCCTTTTATCAACTTACAAGATGGTAGAATGCGCCCAACTGGCGTAGAGGGTGTTTGGGCGGAATACAATGAAACTAAAAAATTGAAAATTGAAGGAGGTTGGATTTATGCGGTTTCTCCAAGAAGTACCACCAAATGGTATTATGCTGGGCATTCCCTAGGTGTTTATCCCAGTGGTGTAAATATTGATGGTAGAAGATCTGATTATTTTGAAAATATAAGTAGCCAAGGTGTTGCGATGCTTGGTTTAACAATTAATGCAAAAAAATGGATGAACATTAAACTATGGAACATGCATTTTGATAATGTATTAAACACGGCCATGTTGCAAATGGACTTTAAAATGAGGACCAAAGAAAAATCGAATTTTTACAGCGGTATTCAGTTTTTGAGACAAGATGCCATCAATGATGGTGGAAATGTTGATCCCGAAAAAACATACATCAACAGAGGTAAAAAATCGATGGTATTGAGTGGTAAATTTGGATGGAAAAACGAAAGATTAGACTATTCAATAAATTATACCCATATCACAAAACATGGTAGATATTTAATGCCAAGAGAATGGGGCAGAGATCCTTTTTATACTTTTATGCCAAGAGAACGCAACGAAGGTTATGGAAATGTGCATGCCGTAGTTGGAAAAATTGCATACGGTTTACCCAAATATAGAATTAAAACAAGTTTAGCTGCAGGTTATTTTAAACTGCCAGATGTTAAAGATTTTGAGTTAAATAAGTACGGGATGCCTTCCTACACTCAAATAAATGCTGATGTAAGATATTTATTCAAAGGATTATTTAATGGAATGGATGCACAATTCCTTGTAGTAGGTAAATTAAACAATGGCGAATTATACAACAATCGCAGATTTGAATTCAATAAAGTTAACATGTTGAATTACAATTTGATTTTAAATTTCCATTTTTAGGTGTTGGTATTTTAAGAATCGAATAAACAAGTATTGCATATCCTTTTACTAAGTAACAAAAGTTACCAATCTGCAAACAAAAAAGTTTTAATTTTGAATAAAAAATATGAACGAAAAATCAAATAATAAATTCTCTTTTATTCTTAATAATCAACTAACAATATTAGGAATTGTTTTAGGGGCTATTGGAGGTTATCTCTATTATCATTACATCGGTTGTTCGTCTGGTTCATGTGCAATAACGTCTAAACCATTGAATAGTACGATTTACGGTGCTTTGATGGGAGGATTGTTTTTTAATATGTTTAAAAAAGAAAAACCTAAACACACAAGTCATGAAAACTGAAGCAATAAACATCTTGAATTTAAGCTGTGGTGGATGCGTCAATACAATTACTAAAAAATTGAGAGAGATAAAGGGAGTTGAAAATGTAGACGTTAATTTAGATACTCAATTGGTAACTGTTGCTTGCCTAGAATCTATAGATAGAACTGAATTAACAGAAATGTTAAAGTCTATCGGATATCCTGAATCAACTGATAATAATAATATAGTAACACAATTAAAGAGCGTTAAAAGTTGCTTAATTGGTAAATTATCTTAATTTAATTATATATGAAAAAAATTTATACCTTTGGTTTAATGTTTGCATTATTGATTATTTTTAATTCAATAAAATCACAAACCGCCACTTTTAATGTACACATAGAACCAATTACTATTGATGGTTTAGGAGGCTTGCAATCTTATGCCTTTGGTCAACATGATGGCAAATGGTTGATAGTTGGAGGTCGACTTGATGGTTTACATAGAAGACAACCTTTTGCAGCATTTGATGTTGCTGGAAATAATAATCAATTAATCGTTGTTGACCCAGTATCAAAACAAAAATGGACAGCTTCTATTTCAACGCTTTCTGTTGCATTAATAGAACAATTAAGTTCAACTAACATGGAGTTTCATCAAGATGGAAAATATTTATACGTTATTGGCGGTTATGGTTACCATACAGCAACAACATCAAGAAAAACATTCGATAATTTAACAGCCATTGATGTGCCAGCTGTTATCAATGCCGTTGTAACTGGTGGTTCTTTTAGTGGATTTTTCAGACAAATAAGTGATGTAAAGTTTTCTGTAACTGGCGGTCATCTCAAGAAAATAGACCAAACCTATTATTTGATAGGTGGAAATAAATTTGATGGCAATTATAATCCAATGGGCAATAATACTTTTACACAAGCTTATACCAATGCAATCAGAAAGTTTAAACTAACAGATGATGGCACAAATATCGTTATAAGTCACTTGCCAGAAGTAGTAGATTCTGCAAATTTGCATCGTAGGGATTACAATGCTGTACCACAAATATTGCCAAACGAACTTGAAGGAATTACTGCATTTTCGGGTGTTTTTCAGCAAGCCGCTGATTTGCCTTTTCTTAATTGTGTGAATATTGATAGCGCAACATATTCTGTAAATAATTCATTTCAGCAATACTATAACCATTATCATTGTGCTGTTATGCCACTTTATTCTGCTACAAAAAATGAAATGCACAACGTCTTTTTTGGAGGAATAGCGCAATACTATGACAATATGGGTGTTTTGGTTCAAGACAATAATGTGCCTTTTGTAAAAACGATTGCAAGGGTAACAAGAACTGCTAATGGCAATATGGCTGAATTTAAATTGCCAATAGAAATGCCAACTTTTTTAGGTGCAGGATCGGAGTTTATTCCTTTATTAAGTGTTCCACATTATAATAATGAAGTGATTAAATTAGATGAATTAACAAAAGATACAACACTTGTTGGATATATTTATGGTGGAATCAATAGCAGTGCTCCCAATATATTTTTTTCAAACACAGGTACACAAAGTAGTGCAAGTAGTCAAATATTTAAAGTTTATGTACTTAAAAATTCAGGAGTTGGGATACATGATTTAAATGTTCAAAGTACAGGAACCCTAAAAATGCAAGTTTATCCAAATCCAAATGATGGAGATTTCATAGTAAAGTTTAATTTAGACAAGTTAACTCAAGTCAAAATTACTATCTATGGCATTGATGGCAAAATGATTGAAGAAACCATCTTAAATGATTTAAAATTAGGCGACAACTTCTATCAAAGTAAACTTATTAAGCAATCAAAAAGTGCTGCTTATATTGTAAATATCGAAACATCAACTGAAAAATCAACACAAAAAATTATCATCAATTAATCAAAAATGAAAAATAGAATCTTTAAAAACTGGACTTTTACAAGACTCCTATTCTTAACAATGGGTATTATTATCATGATACAAGCCATTTACAATCAACAGCTTTTTGGAATAGTTTTTGGTGCATATTTTGCGTCTATGGGTTTGTTTGCATTTGGTTGTGCGTCTGGAAATTGTTTGGGCGGCAAATGTGTTGTTGAAAATAAACAAAAACCAAATCAAGCGCTCAATGACATTGAATTTGAAGAAGTAAAATAAGTCTGATATGTCAAATAAATTTTCTGAAATAATTAACAGTGAAACACCAACTTTGGTAGATTTTTATGCAGAATGGTGTGGGCCTTGTAAAACAATGAAACCAATTTTAGAGGATTTGAAATCTAAAATGGGCGATCGTGTAAAAATAATTAAAATCGATGTAGATAAAAATCCGCAAGCAGCTGGTGCTTATCAAATTCAGGGGGTACCAACTTTAATTGTTTTTAAAAATGGCAAAATCAAATGGAGGCAATCGGGAGTAGTAAGTGCTAGTCAGCTTCAACAAGAGATTCAAAAAGCTTAATATCCATGAGAAAAGGATTTTATTTAGGATTGTTTATAGTGCTTTTTCAAAGTAATAGTTTTTTGAATGCACAAGATTCTGCCAAAATATTCAACCTAACAGCAAATGAATTTTCAGATAAGATCAATCAATTTCCGAATGTGCCTATTTTAGATGTTAGAACACCAATCGAATTTGCTCAAGGGCATATTGCTAAAGCTAGTAATTTAGATTGGAATAGTCTGCAATTCAAGAAAGAAATTGACAGCTTTGATAAGTTTAAACCAGTTTTTGTTTATTGTTTGAGTGGTGGTAGGAGTAGTTCTGCTGCAGATTTTATGCGTTCTATTGGCTTTAAACAAGTGTATGAATTAAGTGGAGGAATTCTAAACTGGAGAGAAGCCAATTTGCCATTAGCGCCAAAGCATGATGAGATTACTTTCAATCCAAATGAATTAACAAAAACACAATTCGATTCTCTTTTGATTTCTGATAAAATAGTAATTATTGATTTTTATGCAGAATGGTGTGGCCCATGTAAAAGAATGAAACCTTTTTTAGATGAAATATCTGTGGAAATGGCAAATAAAGTAAAGGTTTATCGCATTGATGTAGATAAAAATATGGATATTAGTAACATAATGAAAATTACAGAAATCCCAACTTTGTTGTTTTACAAAAATTCAAAATTAATCTTAACCCAAATAGGGTTTATACCCAAAAAAGATTTAATCGAACTTATTCCATAAAGTAATTAAATTGTTATTCTTTGTTTTTGCTGCTAAATATACTGAGTTATGCAATGGAAAGGAACACGATAAAGTCAAAATGTTGAAGACAGAAGAGGTTTGTCTAAAGGAGGGAAAGCAATCATTGGAGGAGGAAATATTGGGGTAATTATTTTATAATTATAAATAGTATTGCAATCAAAAATATTTAGACGCTAATGATATAGATGAGATTATTCAATGTAAAATGCAAGGATACATTGTGCCAGAATCATTTACTCATGGTACCTCAGAACAAAGAAAATATTGGTTTATGAAAGGTTATGAAACTGGAGATTTAAAATAGGGTAACACATTTGCTGAAATGCACTCCTTTTAGTCGATACTTCTTTTTTTAATCATGCCGCCATGGGTATCTTTTACATTGCTCATCACCACAAATGCAAAAGGATCTATTTTTAATATTTCGGTATTAAGTTTATTGATTTCCAAACGGGTAACAACTGTGTAGACAATGTCTACATCCATCAATTCTGAAGCTTTGCCAACTCCACGTTTGCCTTTGTAAATCGTAACACCACGCCCCATTTTACTGACAATCATTTCTCTGATATATGCATGATGCGAGGAAACAATCGTAACACCTGTATATTCGTCTATTCCCTGAACCACAAAGTCAAGCGTTTTAGATGCAGCTAAATAAGTTATCATCGAGTAAAGCGCTGTCTCTATATTAATCACATAAGCTGCTGCACCAAAAATAATGACATTGATAATGATAATTACATCCCCAATTGTAATGCTGAGTTTTTTACTTAAATAAATGGCTAAAACCTCTGTACCGTCTATCACTGCACCACCTCTCATTGCCAAACCAATACCTGCACCCAAAAAGAAACCACCGAACACAGCCACCAATAATTTATCGTCTGTTACGATTGGAAAATGAATGGTGCTTAAGCAAATAGCTAATGTGGTAATAGCAATGGCTGTTTTGATAGCAAATGGTCGGCTGACTAATTTATAACCTAAAAATACAAAAGGGGCATTCACCACAATGATTAATATTGGCAAGGGTATAAAAGTCATGGCATTTAATAAAAGCGAAATACCCGTAGCACCACCATCCACAAAACTATTCGGCAACAAAAAACTTTCTAACCCAAAGGCTGCCGATATAATGCCAAGCGCTATAAAGACAATGTTTTTTAAGAGTTGTTTGGTTACAATTTTTAAATCAAAAAATGCTTTGGCTATGGCATATCGACTGAATTCAAAATTGGGGGTAATGGTTTTGTAACTGTTTACCCTCAGCGAGAATGAAATTAATTTAGCAAATAGTTTTTTGAACATAGTATGTTATTTAATGGCGACTTGTATAATATCTTGCCAATTGGTGGTGTAGTTAGGTGAGAGTTTTTCTTGTTTGAGTTTCCATCGTTTGGCAAATCCCTGCGAGGCTATTTTAACGGTGTCTCTGCCATAGCGCAAATTCATTTTGTCTAAAATACCCAAGGCGCGCTTTTGTTTGTCTCGGTCTAGATGGTCGAATAAATTGTGTTGAACATTGTTTTCTGGCACAATCTCGCTCACGATAACGCCTGCTTTTTTATAGTAAAAATCGGGCTTATAAATTTTGTCTAATGCCAAAAGCGCATACTGAATAATCTCCATACTGCTATTGGTGGCTACAGGCAATTGGATGCTATAGCTTCTGGCATACTGCGGCAAATCTTTTCTAAAGGGATTGGTGTGCACAAATACCAATAAATGTGTGGCACAGGCTTTTTGATACCTGAGTTTGGCTGCACAACGCGAGGCATAATTAGAAACGGCATCTGCTATGGGTTCTTTGCTATTCAGCATGTTGCCAAACGAACGCGACACACAAATGTTTTGTTTGTGTGGGGGCTGTGTTTCTAAATCCATGCAGGGCAAACCTTTGAGCTCTTTTTGTGTGCGCAAACCCACTACCGAGAGGTGTTTTTTGACCCACGATTCTGTTGCCATCGTAAAATCATAAGCTGTTAGAATATTGTGGGCTATTAAAAATTTGCCATACTGCCTGCCAATGCCCCAAACGTCAGAAATTTCAAGATGTTTCAATACTTTGATGCGTTTTTCCTCACTGTCTATCACAAATGCACCAGCCAATTGCGGATATTTTTTACCAATTTTATTGGCGGCTTTTGCCAGTGTTTTGGTAGCGGCAATGCCTACACTTACAGGAATTCCCGTGTGTTTGAAACATATTTTTTTGATTTGTTTGGCATAGTCTGTTAAGGATGGTATGTCAAAACCTTTCATACCCAAAAAAGCTTCGTCTATGGAGTATATTTCAATATCGGGACTAAAGGTAGCTAGCGTATTCATCACCCGCTGACTCATGTCGCCATAGAGGGCATAGTTGGACGAAAACACCTGAACCTGATGGGTTTTGATAAAAGGCTCTATTTGAAAAGCTGGAACTCCCATTTTGATGCCTAAGGCTTTGGCTTCATTACTACGGGCTATTACGCAACCATCGTTGTTAGACAATACAACAATCGGTTTGCCATTGAGCGATGGATTAAAAACCCTTTCGCACGAGGCATAAAAATTATTACAGTCTATCAGTGCATACATAATTTTTTATTACATTTTATGAATAACGTAGGTAACAATGCCCCAAATTGTAAAATCGTTTTCTTCTTTAATTTCTATGGGTTGATAGGTTTCGTTGGCTGGCATCAACCAAAGTTTGTTCTTCTCTTTTTTAATGGTTTTGAGCGTAAATTCACCATCGATGTAGCAAACAGCTTTTTTGCCATTGCCAGGTTCTAGGGATTTGTCGATGATTAAAATATCGCCCTCTTTAATACCTGCATCTATCATGGAATGACCTTTTACACGGGCATAAAATGTAGAACTTGGATTTTTAATCAAGCTTTGATTGAGGTCTAAACTGAGTTCTGTATATTCTTCTGCTGGCGAAGGAAAACCCGCACTTACAGGCCCCGAAAAGGGGAGTGGTACACTGCTTAATGTGTCGGCAGTATAAAAAGAAAGATGTTTTTCGGAGTTGATTAAAGTAAGTTTCATGAGGTTTAAAACAACCTTGAATTAGGTTTGTAAAATTACTAAAAAATGAATCATAATTGCAAAATGAGGTTGTTTTTTTTTGAGAAAAAAATTAAGAAGTGAGAAGATGCACTAACAATGGCATAAATACGAGCAAGCGTTTTTTGTGTAAGTTAAACTTGAAAAAAACAAAGTCATTTTTAAGCCATTGTTGGTGTTATCACCATATGTGTTAGGAAGAAGTTTTTGATTTTTTATGTTGTCTAAATGAGTAGAGAACATGTATTTTTTACAATTTCTAACTGTTTTAATACAAATGCCTGCTGAAAAAGGTAAAACTTAAACAATTATTCCTTCTCTTTTTGATGCCAAAAAGACCACGAAGTAGCAGCGAAGCTAAACAAAAAGGCACCACCAAATAAAATTTCTCATTTTGGAGCTGCACGGCTAGACTCAATCATCTCCAAAATGGAAATTTCACACATTTGCTGTTCCGCATAAATCCATACGGAACTCATCCGCACGGTTACTATTTATTCTTTAGTATACGAAAACAAAATCGGAGCGATAGGCGCCTTTGTTAAATTTGATTTTTTAATGCAGGTTTTTCAGGGAAACCACAAGGGAAGTTCCTTGAGTGGACTCAAGGAAATCACCCGCAGTGGTCTGAAAAATCAAGTTAAAAAGGCTAAATTTAATATGGTGCTAGCTTTTTTTACTCATTCTTGTTTGTTTTATTGCATTCGTGAGGTCGCTTCGCTTTGTTGTTTCTTTTTTTGGCGATAAAAAAAAAGAAAAATAAAAGTTCGTAATCGTATGCTTAGATTGAAGCAATAATTAACTCTTCCAAACACTTGTAGTGTTATCACCAATAATTTTATTTTATACTTTGTTTGTCGTTAGTGAACTTTTCTCACGAAGAATGAGTATAAGACGAACGGCACAAAGTCATTTTAGCATGTTTTGTTTTAAAATTATGCCTAAATCACTCAAGGTAAAATTAGTACATTGTTGCAAAATGCCTATTTCGTGAATGCTTCTCCAGGTGCAAAAACAATCTTTTCTATCTTATTATTTACAGGGTCTAGAGAATTTAAGTAGCGGTAAATAGCTTTTAATTCAAGATCGGTCATTCTAGCAAATATTGCCCAAGGCATAGGCGTTCCTTTATGAACTCTGCCTCCACGCATCCTATTTATAAATGCCGTTTCGTTCCAGTTTGCCATGATTCCAGTTTCTTGATCTGGTGTCAGATTTGGCGTTACAAAGGAATATCCCTCTGTAAAATTATCGGGTAGGAAGTGGGTTCCTCCTGCAAATGGAGTTCCTATATAAGCACCTGTCTTAAAATCTCTTTCTGTATGACATCCATTACAATTTGCCACACTATTTGCTAAGTATGAACCGTATGCTATTGTTGAATCAATTTCAACTGATTTGGGAGGCGTACGCTTTGGTGCTTCGGGTTTAATCAATCCAAAAGCCATAATCGCCTTACCTAAAAAACTGAGTTCTGATGGTTCAACTTTATGTTTTACAGGCGCCTGAGAACGTAGAAATGAAATAATGGCAATCAAATCTTCATCGCTGAGTTCTTGAAATGGCATAAAAGGAAATACGCAGCCATTATTTTTATTAACCGAATATCGCAAAGATCTTGCTATTTCACCATCGCTCATCTTGCCAATACCTGTTTCCATATCTGGGGTAATATTGGGGGCTCTAAAAGTGCCTGGAGGAATGCTTAATTCCCACCCACCACTGAGGGGCATTATTTTACCATTTTCGGCATCTTTCACTTGGTTCATAGGAACATGGCAAGATATGCAATGAGCTGGTCCAAATGCAAGGTGTTTACCTCTGGCAATTACAGCTGAATCGGTAGTTGCTTGAATGTTGGGCAAAGCAATATCATACTTTTTATTCCATGTTAATTGCACAAAAGCAAATACACCAATAATCAGTAGGCTCAATAATAAGCCAGTCCATTTTAAAATTTTAATTGTAAGTTTCATTTGATAGTTTGTTTTTGGTTTTAATGATATTTTATTGAATCGTTTGTCGTTATTGATGCATATCACTCAACTTATTTGCCAAGAACTTTTTCCTCCAAAAACTGCCCTAAAACAACCCAAAAAGAGGTAAGAGGCACTTTTTGTTGGTTTTTCTTATTATTTTAAGTTTAGTACTTGCAAATAAAAATTATTTATTTCAATTATCCAAATTTATTAAAATATTAGCACAGAGGCGCAAACAACCAAGCCTACAGTCAAGGGGCGCAGAGGACATTTTTAATTTTATCACTTTAATCCGATATTTATCGGAATGATTTTAAAATACCCAAACGATTGATTGGTTGGTGACACACATTAGTCATTGCTTTAGAATCATCAAAAGGGAAAAAGAGAATTTTGTTCTATTTCTGTATGTTCAAACTGACAGCAAAAGGTACTGCTAACCTTAATAAGTTTTATTTCTTGACTTCGTATTTGTTAGCCCATTTTATGATTAAGGGCGTGAAAATAAGTGTTGGTAAAAGCCAATAAACAAAATTTGGAATAGATTCGGGTAAGTATTTAGCATTTACCACTAAAAACGCTGTTGTTGAGGCAATAAAAGCACCAATCATCCTTTGTAAATGTTCTGAGAGCCAATAGTTCAAAAGATGTGATTTGCCACTGTAGTTTTTAAAATCATGTCTGACAAATAGCAGACCTATGGTACCAAAGGTAATAAAAACAAGTCCGAATAAGTTTGATTTCAGCAAACTCATTATCCCTATCCCTATAAACAAAAAAGCTGCAAGCATCATTACAATTGTTAATATCCAATCAATTATTTTTGGTTTTTGATTTATATTAAGCATTTTTAAGTGTAGGTAGCTATAACCAGTTGCTACCATGTAAACTGTAAAAATCCCAACCATAAACAAAAAAAGACTAGGGTTTATTGTAGATAAAACGAGAGATGACAATCCAGCAGTAAGCATAGAAAAAAAGAATATCTTGCCAACAATTTTATGTCTTGAGTCTCCTTTTTTAGCAATCATATTCAAAATGCCTGTCAATAGCCCTACAGCACCACCAGTGATATGTATTATCAAAAATATTCTAAATATTGTTTCCATTTTCAATTTGGTTATTTGGACCGCAAACTTAATTATTCAAGATGTTCCCCTCACAAATACTCTCAAAAGCATCATTTCTCCAAATGAAAATGGAGCTTTTTAAGGGTGATATTTCCTTGTTTTAAGTTTTGTTTCCGCAAATTAAACCCATTCCTTCCAAACCACCAAACACAAAAAAACGTCCGCATCAACGAACTGTTTTTACTCAGAAAGTATTCTAGCTTTTAACTACTCAGGGGTTAACTCAAAATTGAATTCACCAATGCCATCCGGGGTTAAAGACACAATGAAGGCAAAGGGCTGAAAGCCTATTGCCATGATGCTGACATTGGCAGATTCGTCTGCGGTGATGCCAATGTCCAACGTGTATTCATCAAGTGGATTGGTGTTAGTCATTAATGGCCCCAAACGGTTGTTGAACTTCAACATCGCATCGCCCACAGGCATAGAACCTACCGCACAGGTAACTACACACTCAAAATAGCGAATGATGTTGGGTCGGGAGTTGGTAAAATGGTGTTTACAACAAAGCCCCATTCCGACAAGGTTTGTTCGTTACCTTTGTAAATGCTCTGCAAAACACCCCATACTGCTCTCACATAGTTTACCAATGTGCCTTTAGTTTTACTGCTTTGGGTTTTGGTTCTGCCCATAGCCAAATTGCGATTTTCTAAGGCTTTTTTTATCTAATGGCAAGTGTTCCGATTCATCGTGTTTGGTTTTGACAAGGTTATTTTGGCTGCCATGTCAACCATGTTGATGCCAAATAAACACTGTTTACATCGTCTGCAGTGTGTTTTATTAATTTGTTAAACTATTTTTTTTAAATATTTTTATAAAAAAAATTAAAAAAAATAACGAAAAAAGTAAAAAACAAAAAATGGGCAAAACATAAAGTGTGTCAATTTTTCCAATACAAAAAAACAGACACATCAAAAACAAAAGATTTCTTATTAGTTCATTTCTTTCGAATTTATGGTTTATTGCATCTGTCAAAATTTTAGTTCCAGTAATCATTCCGGTTAAAAAAATTGCCGCTAATAATCCAAAAACAAAGGGGTTTAAGATATTTTTATAGACTAAAATAAATAAAATCCCAAGTGAGGAACTAATGAATTGATAAAATCCATAAACTTTATGTAACTTGTTAGTCTCTACTTTCATTTTTAAAACAAGTTCTTCATTTTTATTTAAATCATCCGGAATCCAATCTGGAGGCATGAACAATAATTTCAATTTATTTTTCCACGAAGCAATTCGTTTCATCATATTTAGTAAATAACGGTAATGCAAAAAGATAGCCTGAACGGGATCATTATCTTTATAATTTTCACTAATAATTCCATATACCACGGGCTCTGTCTCATCTTGAAAAGTTCCAAATAATTTGTCCCAAATAACAAATGTAGAACCATAGTTTTTATCAATATACACATCATTTTTCCCATGATGAACTTTGTGTAAAGAAGGAGTAATAAAAATTGTTTCAAGCCATTTAATTTTCGGAAAATTTTGAGTATGTAAAAAGAAATCATAGATTCCTGAAATAATAAATGTGGTAAAAAGAACCGATGTAGAAAAACCTAAAATGGGTAAAATTCCCCAAAACAAAATACGATTTAATCCCTGAAAAGGAGAAGTTCTAAAACCATTTGTAAAATTAAAGTAACTTGAAGAGTGGTGGGTAACATGTCCTGCCCATAAAATATTAATCCGGTGAGAAAAACGATGATACCAGTATGAAACAAAATCAATGGCAACATAACATATAATCCAATGATACCAAGTGATTTTTAAGGTAAAAATTCGATAATTATCATACATGTAATCTAAAAATAAAATAAATAAAACAAAATGAGCCAGTGAAAAAATTTGATCAATTGCACCTATAGACATGTTCATCAGAGTATTTTGTTTGGTAAATAAACCTTGTTTAGTTTTTCGGGACAAAAACCATTCTGAAAAAGCCAATAGCAAAAAAAGAGGAATGAAAAGAGCCAATGTATTCATAATATTTTTGTGATATAAAAAATATTCAAAAATAAACAAGTCATTTCATTAAAACAATTTTTAGTTGGTACACAAAAGGATTTTAAAAATTATTTTTTCTTTTTTTCTGAAATATTTTAATTAAAAATTACTAAAACAAATAATGAACCTATAGATTTATACAAATTTTGCAAATAATATTTTCCATACGGGTCAATAATGACAATAAATGCAAGTAACGTATTAATGCTTCATGTTTCTTAATTATTTATAGAATTATATTCAAATACTTTTGAATGCATAAAATGCTACTATACAGAGTGTATCAAAAATTAGCCTGTTGGTTTTTGCAAAAAAATAAAATTAAACTTGATTGCATATGGAAATTTTAACCCCCTTTGTCAATGGAATTATATTTGGTGTTCCTTTCTGTCTTGCAGCCGGTCCGGTTTTTTTTATCTTAATTTATGCTGGAGCCAACAGGGGATTGAGGCTTTCAATTGCATTTGCAACAGGTGTGTTACTTGGAGACCTTGTTTTGATATTAATTACTTTTTATTTCGTTCATTATATACAGGATTTTTTACTGCTTTATATGTATCCAATTAAAATGTTTATGTGTATATTTCTATTGTTGTTGAGTGGTTACACTTTTTATAAAAAGACCAATGTTAATACCAATCCGGTTACTCCAAAATACAATGTTGTGTTTCTCTTTTTTATATATGGATTTATTCTTGACGTATTTAACCCATCAAATGTGTTAATATGGGCTGGGGTTGCATCCTGCATGTTGCATTATAATAACTTACAACATATAGCTTTTTATTCTTCAAGCATGTTAACCATAGGTGCCTTGATGTTTTTATTGGCATTTTTATCTATTAAAATTAAACCCTTTTTAGGTGTGAGATTTCTAAGGATATTTAATATTTGTTCTGGTTTGGTCTATTTAGTATCCTCAATAATTATATTGTTCTATTTAAAGTAATGCATACATAAACGACTGATACAATGCATGAGTGCAATAGAAAATAATTAAACCACATAAGTTGATTTCATTTCATAACATCAGTATAAATTCATTTCAAAGAACATAAACCATCCAACTTTATTATATGCTAAATAGCCTTTTACAGACCAAAGAATCTATCCTGTTGCTTATTTCAACGCCCATTTATCTGGTATTAATTTTACTAGAAATTGGTTTTAGTGTTTACCATCACAAAAATTTATACAAAATCAAAGATACAATCTTAAATATATATCTCAGCTCTTTAAATTTTACATTAGATATACTTTTAAGGGTATATGGTTTATTTATTTTGAATTATTTTTTCCAGTTTAAATTTATAGAGATAAAAAATGAATATGTTTATTGGTTTGTTTTGTTGGTTACACAAGATTTTATGTATTATTGGGAACACAGAGCGGACCACTTTATAAGACTTTTCTGGGCCGTTCATGTAACCCATCACAGCAGTCAATATTTTAATTTAACAACTGGATTCCGCTCATCTGTTCTTCAGCCGCTTTATAGATTTGTGTATTTCATTCCTTTAGCTTTAATTGGCTTTTCAGCAGTTGATATTATGTTAATGTACGCAATTACACAAATTTACGGGATATTAATACATACAAAGACAATTCATAAATTGGGATTTTTAGAATACTTCATGGCAACGCCATCACATCACAGAGTTCACCATGCGAGCAATACTATATACTTAGACAAAAATTTAGGTATGGTTTTTATTATTTGGGATAAACTCTTTAAAACATTTAAACAGGAAGACGAAACCCTCCCTATAAAATATGGATTAACCAAGAATATTGAAACACCTTACCATCCAATTAAAATTATCACACATGAATGGAAAAGTCTCTTTGAAGACATTAAAAATGAAACAAGTTGGAAAAACAAATTTCTCATTCTAATTAAACCACCGGGTTGGAAACCTTAATATTAAGTCAGATTTGTACACGTTAATTTAAAAGAACACCAATTTAGACATAGTATAAATACAACCATCAGGTTTTACTCAAGATATACCCTGATGAATTGTGAGGTAATCGCTTCGCGCTTTCAAGTAACCCGAATCCCTAAAATAAGCATATCAATACATCTGTATAAAAACTTCAGGAGCAAACTTCATTTTATTGTGCTGGTTTCGTATCATTAAGCTATTGTAGATGTTGTTATTTTGAGCTAGAGATGTCATCAAAACAAGTCCAAACAATGACCCACAAAAAAATATAAGAAGCCAACACCTACCTCAAAAAGCTATGGCAAGAAACCATCAATGTCGAAGTGAAAATGATGAGGGATGTGACATTATAGGATATTAAAAACATTTCAGATAATTCTGCAACATAGGTCATAAAAATATTAGCAGGCAAACTAATTAAATTCAATCAAACAGACATCGAAATTTTAATTAAACTTTCTTTTTCATATCCTCCCAGGGTAAGGGCACATTAAGGTTCTATTATTGAAGAAATTTTTGCAACAATATATGATCTATCTGATTTAAAAAATACTTTAAATCCAAATACTGTATATAAACTTAAAATAAAAGAATTAGATTTTCCCTCCATTAAAAACTGGAACATAAGATGGATTTACACCGAGATAAAAATGAATTTATATAAGCTGTTGATAATACTTCCATAGCAATGGGTATAATACCGAATATACAAATAATATAGTCCATTTTATGCTTTGTATACTATTTTTAATAATGAAATATCCTCGTTTCTAATTTCTGTGTAGTAAATTCATCAGGATGATTACGGATCAAGTTAAATAGTTGCAAAAAAGGCACAAAAAAACCTTCCATTCGGAAGGTTCTTGTTTTGTGATCCCGCTGGGATTCGAACCCAGGACCACTACATTAAAAGTGTAATGCTCTACCAGCTGAGCTACGGAATCATCCCTTTTTAAAGGTGGTGCAAATGTAATGTTAATTCTGTATTATTTCAAAGCTATTTGCAAAAAAAAACAAGTTTTTTTTAAACGTTGAATCTAAAATGCATACAATCACCATCTTCTACCACATATTCTTTGCCTTCAACACCCATTTTGCCTGCTTCTTTGATGGCAGTCTCAGATTTGTAATGTACATAATCGTTGTATTTGATCACTTCTGCTCTGATAAATCCTTTTTCAAAGTCGGTATGGATAACACCTGCTGCTTGTGGTGCTTTCATGCCTCGTGTAATTGTCCATGCTCTTACTTCTTTTTCGCCAACTGTAAAATAGGTGATGTAATTCAATATGCGGTATGCCGCTTTGATTAATTTGGCTACACCACTTTCTTCTAAACCTAAGTCAGCTAAAAACACTGCACGTTCTTCTGCATCTTCTAATTCGGCTATTTCTGATTCAGCACCTGCACATATTACCAATACTTCAGAATTTTCTGCTTTGGCTATTTCTCTGATTTGATCAACCCAAGCATTGCCGTTTGGTAAACCTTGTTCATCTACATTGCAAACATATAAAACAGGTTTGGCTGTTAATAGATTTAAATCTGATGTTAATTCAATTTGCTCTTCAGTTAAAGTATCTAAAGTTCTTGCATTTAAACCTTTTTCTAGATGTGATTTTAGTTTTTCGCAAGCGTCTAATATTTTACCAGCTTCTTTATCACCCGCTTTAGCCATTTTAGCAGATTTAAGAATGGTTTTTTCAACTGTGTCTAAATCTTTTAATTGTAACTCTGTGTCTATGATTTCTTTGTCTCTGATAGGGTTTACAGAACCATCCACATGGATGATGTTGTCATTTTCAAAACATCTTAACACATGGATGATGGCATTGGTACTTTTAATGTTTCCTAAAAATTGATTGCCTAGTCCTTCGCCTTTGCTAGCACCTTTCACCAAACCTGCTATATCTACAATTTCGACTGTAGCAGGTACAATACTTTGTGGTTTAGCGATTTGAGTTAAAACAGTTAAACGCTCATCTGGCACTGTGATTACGCCCACATTGGGTTCGATGGTGCAAAAAGGAAAATTAGCTGCTTGGGCTTTGGCATTGCTAAGGCAATTAAACAAGGTAGACTTGCCAACATTAGGCAAACCAACTATTCCGCATTGTAAAGACATATGATTTTTTTAAGGCTGCAAAAATATCCTTTTTAGATGAACAATAAAAATGGAACTAAATATTAAATAACATTCACTTCGGCTTCTAATTCAATATCAAATTGAGTTTTAACACTCTTAATGATTTCTTGGGCTAAATCCCAAACTTCATTGCCTGTGGCACCACCATAATTTACCAAAACCAAGGCTTGCTTCTCATGACTGCCAGTGTTGCCTATGCGTTTGCCTTTCCATCCCGATTGTTCTATCAACCAAGCTGCAGGCACTTTGATGCCGTTTTCTTGTTCAAATCCTTTGATATGAGGATGCGTTAATTTCAACTTTTCAAAATGCTCAACAGTAATTTGTGGGTTTTTAAAAAAACTACCACTGTTGCCCAATACTTTGGGGTCGGGTAATTTACTTTGTCTAATTGTTATTACAGCATCACTGATGTTTTTGATGCTAGCATTTTCTTTTTGAATGCCTTTTTCTGCTAAAATAGTTTGTATGTCACCATATTCTGCAGAGATAACAGGTTGTTTTTGTAATAGGAGAGTAACAGAAAAAATAAAGTATTGATTTTTTAATTTTCTTTTAAAAACACTTTCTCTGTAGCCAAATTCACATTGCGTTTTCTTAAAAACTTCTATTTCAAAAGTGTTTAAATTAAAAGCTTCTAGTTCGATAAAAACTTTTTCGAGTTCTACACCATAAGCACCAATATTTTGCATAGGGGCAGCACCAACAGTGCCAGGTATTAATGATAGATTTTCTATGCCTCCCCAATTTCTCTCAACACAATACATCACCAATTTGTGCCAGTTTTCGCCACTGTATATTTTTAGCTTAACATATTCATCTGTTTCTTCTATGATTTCTTTGCCTTTGATGTTGTTTTTGATGACTAATCCATCAAAATCTTTGGTAAACAACACATTGCTGCCACCACCCAAAAACATAAATTGCTCCAATTGATTTAGGGTTAATGTATCCTTTAATTCCTTTAAAGAATTTACCTCCGAAAACATCAAAGATTTTACATCTAAACCAAAGGTGTTATATGGTTTAAGTGATATGTGATGTTGAATATTCAAAACTTATTTGATGAGTCTTTCTTTGATATCTAAACGGTGTTTTCTAGCGGTGTCTTTTGCAATGTCGTATCCAGCATCAGCATGTCTAATCACACCCATAGCTGGATCATTATGTAACACACGTTTTAATCTAACAGCTGCATCTTCTGTGCCATCTGCTACAATCACCATGCCTGCATGAATGCTGTATCCAATGCCCACACCACCACCATGATGCAAACTCACCCAACTGGCTCCTCCAGCTGTATTGATAAGGGCATTTAAAACAGGCCAATCTGCAATGGCATCGCTACCATCCATCATGGCTTCGGTTTCTCTGTTTGGTGAAGCTACAGAACCTGTGTCCAAATGGTCTCTTCCAATAACAATAGGAGCACTCACTTCACCATTTTTCACCATTTCATTAAATGCTAAACCGGCTTTTTCTCTCTCACCCTGACCTAACCAACATATTCTTGCTGGTAAACCTTGGAATTCTATGCGATCTTGTGCCATGTTTATCCATCTTTTTAAACCTTCATCTTCAGGAAAAAGTTCTAATATTTTTTTGTCTGTTGCATAGATATCATCTGGATTGCCGCTTAATGCTACCCATCTGAATGGACCTCTGCCTTGGCAAAATTGTGGGCGAATATATGCAGGTACAAAACCAGGAAAATCAAATGCATGGGTTAACCCTTTTTCTAAGGCTCTGCCTCTTAAATTGTTGCCATAATCAAACACTTTGCTACCCAATTGTTGAAAGTCTAACATTAATTGAACATGTTCTACCATGGTGGCATAACTTTCTTCGATGTATCTTTCTGGATTTACTTTTCTTAATTTATCAGCACTTTCAACATCATATCCTTTAGGAAAATAACCTACTAAAGGGTCGTGGGCACTGGTTTGGTCGGTTAAAGTATCAGGAATAATGCCCCTTTCTTTGATTCTATTTAATAAATCTACTGCATTGCAACACACCCCAATTGAAATAGCATCGCCTTTTTCTTTAGCCGCCAATGCCATATCAATGCCTTGGTCAATGTTTTTGGTCATAAAATCCAAATAACGGGTATCTAATCTTTTTTTGATGCGCCATTCTTCCATTTCAGCAGCCAAACAAACGCCTTCGTTCATTGTAATAGCTAGCGGTTGTGCGCCACCCATACCACCTAAACCTGCTGTCACATTTAAAGTGCCTTTTAAAGAACCTCCAAAATGTTGACGTGCACATTCAGCATAGGTTTCATAAGTACCTTGCACTATGCCTTGCGAGCCAATATAAATCCAACTGCCAGCTGTCATTTGACCATACATGGTTAATCCTTTTGCTTCTAAAGCTCTGAAGTTTTCCCAGTTTGCCCAATGGGGCACAATTTGAGAGTTGGATATCAAAACCCTAGGTGCATCCTTGTGAGTTGGAAGAATACCAACAGGTTTGCCAGATTGAATCAAAAGGGTTTCGTCTTCGTTTAAATCTTCGAGCGCTTTAACTATTAGATGATAACTTTCCCAATTGCGAGCAGCTTTACCAGTGCCACCATAAACGACTAGGTTTTCAGGTTTTTCTGCTACATCAGGGTCAAGGTTATTCATCAGCATGCGGTATGCACCTTCAGTAACCCAATTTTTACAATGTAATTTATTGCCAGTTGGTGCTTTTATAATTTGAGAGTGAGAGGATG
Source organism: Bacteroidota bacterium (assembly GCA_030682255.1). GTDB lineage: Bacteria > Bacteroidota > Bacteroidia > NS11-12g > UBA955 > JABMMZ01. The sequence continues at coordinate 205,162 of JAUXOK010000027.1, forward strand.
GAATAGACATATATAATAGGTTACAAAAATAGTAGGTAAATTGTTTTTAATGAAATGAAATTATATCTCAAATTCGTTTTAATTTTATTCTGAGTTTATATTTCAAACATTAAAAAATTGGAAATAAGATTGACTTAGTTATACTGATGATATTTTGTTTGATTTTATTTAGATTTGCAGCATGAAATGGATATATCTTATATTGACTTTAATTGTATTACAATCTTGTCAAAATAGTGCTGAAAAAACTATGTTAAAAAATATTAAAGCATTAGAAGCCAATAAAAAAATGCTTACAAGCGATACGCTTATTAAATCTTATTTGTTGTATGTAAAAGAATATCCAAATAATGAGTTTTCTGTTAAGTATTTATTTAAAGCAGGAGAGGCATCAGTAAAAGCTGGTAAAATTGTAGAAGCAGCTAAAATATACGAAAGAGTTGATACAGAATATAGCGACAAAGAATTGTCTCCCGAAGCATTAATAAGGGCTGCAGTTTGTCTTCAATCTGTTCCAGATCCAGCAAATGCTAAAAGATTATTTGAGGTTTTTTTAAAAAAATATCCGCAACATGAGCGTTATGAAGATGTTAAAGCCATGAACGAAATTGTTGGATTAACAGAAGAGGAACTAATTAAAAGATTTAGTGAAAAGTTTGAAAATCTAAACGAAAATTGATTTTATAATGTCAGTGCAAATTGTTGAATGTCCAAGAGATGCAATGCAAGGCTTTCATAGATTAATTACTACGGATGAAAAAATTGAGTATTTAAATATTCTTTCTAAAGTTGGGTTTAGTATGTTGGATTGTGGTAGTTTTGTTTCTCCAAAAGCTGTCCCACAACTAGCAGATACCCATGAAGTGTTATCTCAAATTGATCCAATTACAAATGGAACTGAACTCTTAGTGATAGTAGCTAACGAAAGAGGAGCAGAGCAAGCCGCTGATATCAACAAAGTTGATTATATGGGTTTCCCATTCAGTATTTCAGAAGTTTTTCAGAAAAGAAATACCAATCAAGGTCTAAAAGAGGCTTTGATCAGGTTGAAAAATATTCAAAAAATTGCCAATGATGCCAATAAAAAATTGCTTGTATATTTATCAATGGGATTTGGTAATCCATACAATGAAGCTTGGTCAGTAGAAATCGCTTTAAAGTGGTGTAAGGTTTTGTCTGATAATGGTATAAATACGATTAATTTATCAGATACAATAGGTGTTGCTAATAAAAACAGTATCAATGATATGTTTAAACAATGTTTGTTAAACTTACCACACATAAGTTTTGGTGCTCATTTACATACCAAAATGGATAATTATTTAGAAAATATTTCATCAGCTTTTGATGCGGGTTGCAATAGATTCGATTCTGCTATCAAAGGTTTTGGAGGTTGTCCTTTTGCAAATGATTCTATGATTGGAAATTTACCCACTGAATTATTATTAGATTATCTCAACCATCATAAAATTGATAATTCAATAGATAAGATTCAGTTTGATCTTGCTTATCAAAAAGCGAGTGTTTTGTTTGTTTAATTTGTGTTTTGTTATGAAAAAACATTTATAAAATACTTATAAATAGCACAATAGTTATTTATTATAATTTGTTATTTTTGCATTTAAATATTTAGGTTATGAAAAAATCAATCATTTTAATATCAATTACCTTGTGGATTTTTAATACTTATGCTCAAAATAATTCTTTTGGCAAAACGCTTAATATAGGATTAGGAACAGGATTTTATGGTTATTCAGGATATACTTCTCCTGTGTTTAATATCAATTATGAGTTTGATGTTGCTAAAAATTTTACACTAGCTCCGTCAGTTTCATTTTATACATTCAGTAAATTTTACAGTCCAGGTAAACAACTAGCTTTTGTCAGATATCGACAAACCATTGTGCCCATTGGTGTTAAAGGAACGTATTATTTAGATGAAGCATTAAATTTAAATAATAAATGGGATGTTTATTTAGCTGGAACTTTAGGATTTAATGTTATTAGTACCCGCTGGGATAATGGCATTAATTACTCTGATAAAATATACCGAGATAATATCTTTAGATATAGATCACCATTGTTTTTGGATATTCATTTTGGTGCAGAGTATCATTTAAACCCCAAAACAGGATTATACATAGATTTATCTTCAAGCTTTTCAACTTTTGGTTTGTCTTTAAAAATTTGATTTTTTAAGAAATTATTTTCATTAAGTTTTTAATTTATTTATACGTTTTAGATATTCATCTTTATATTTATATTCGTGGTTTTAAATTTTTAAAATGAAAATATTTTTATTGATTGCTTTTAGCCTATTTCAATTACATCTTAATGCACAATTAACAAACGAGAAAATATGGTTTAGTAGAGATTATTCTCCCAAAGGAGTCAGCGGATTAAAGAATCTGAATGACGGTCAAAGTTTTTGTAAATTAGTGCCTAACGATGATGAATTGAAAAGTTTATCTTGCCAAAAGTTTGATATTAAAAATGGTCAGTTTTTGACAACTATATTTTCAACTGCCAAAATTTCAGTTGAAAATAAACCAATTAAAATTGAAAGTTATGATTTTTCTGAAAACGAGAAAAAAGTAATAATCACCAATGGTTTTGAAGCCGTATATCGTCATAGTGGCAAAAGCAATGCTTATGTTTATAATTTAGAAACCAATCAGTTGATTAAAATCGGACAGCAAAAAGTGATGTACCCAACTTTCAGTCCTGATGGCAATAAACTAGCTTACGTTATAGACAATAATTTGTATTATTATGATTTGCTCAAAAACAAAGCAATAAGAGTAACCAAGGATGGTTTGAAAAATGAAATCATCAATGGCGCAGTGGATTGGGTTTATGAAGAAGAATTTAGTATGAGTCGCGGTTTTGAATGGAGTCCCAACAGTCAGTTTTTAGCCTTTTATAGATTCGATGAAACTCAAGTGCCTGAATTTAGCATGGATATTTTTGGGAGTTTATATCCTAAAAAAGAAACTTGGAAGTATCCTAAAGCTGGCGAAAAAAACAGTGTTGTAGATGTATATATTCATAAAATAGGGTCTAAGAAAAATGTTCGATGCGAAACAAGTTCAGAAAAAGATCAATATTTGCCTAGAATTAAATGGATAAGTGATAATTATTTAACTGTTCAAAGATTAAATAGACATCAAAATAAGCTAGAATTATTGGAATTTAGTTATCAATATTCAAAACCTACTTTGCTTTATGAGGAAACCAACGAGAAATATATAGAGATAAATGATTTTACATTTGATGTTTTTGTCAATAAAGTAGGCGTATACACGAGTGTATTTTATCTTTCAGAAAAAAGTGGGTTTAATCATCTTTATTTAAGGAAAAAATCATCTGAAATAGGCTCTAAAGAATCCAAAACAGAAGACATTCAAATAACAACTGGCAATTGGGAGATTGATGTATTTTTAGGCATCGATAAAAAAAGAAATTTAGCCTATTTTACTTCGGGAATGGACAAACCGGCTGATAGGCAATTGTTTGGAGTGGATTTAAATACTAATACTATCAAACAAATTACAAAAGAATCTGGATGGCATAGCATTCAATTTACAGAAACTTTCGATTTTTTCATAGATCGTTTTTCTACTATCATGATACCGACACAAACTGTTATTAGAGATTTCAATGGTGAATTAATCAGAGTCTTAGAAGACAACGCTACTCTTAGTCAAAAGTTAAATGATTTAAAACTAAGCACAGTAAACTTTGGTAGTTTTACTAGCACAGAAAATATTAAGTTGGATTATTGGGAAATTCGTCCTCCCAATTTTGATGAAACTAAAAAATACCCCGTTTTGTTTTTTGTTTATGGTGGTCCAGGCTATCAAACAGTAAAAAACCAATGGGGCGGCCCCAATTATCTATGGTATCAGATGATGGCACAAAAGGGTTATATCATTGTTTCAATAGATAACAGAGGTAGCGGAGGTAGGGGAGAAGCATTTAAAAAGTGCACTTATTTGCAATTGGGAAAATACGAAACTCAAGATTACATAGAAGCTGCCAAACATTGGGGTAAACAACCATTTGTAGAAGCAAGCAGAATTGGTATTTTTGGTTGGAGTTATGGCGGATTTATGGCGAGCAATGCCATCACCTTTGGTGCAGATTATTTTAAAGCCGCTGTTGCTGTTGCTCCTGTTACCAATTGGCGTTATTACGACAACATATATACAGAGCGTTATATGAGAACTCCGCAAGAAAATCCTACAGGATATGATTTAAATTCACCAATCAATTTTGTTGACAAAATTAAAGGCAACTACCTCATTATTCATGGCACTGCAGACGACAATGTTCATTTCCAAAATGCAGCCGAAATGGTTAAAGCTATGAACGAAAAGAATATTCCTTATGATGCTGAATATTATCCCAATACCAATCATGGAATTGCAGGCGGAAAAATTAGATGGCATTTGTTCAATAAAATCACTCAATATTTGGAGAGTAATCTTTAAGGGTAGGAAGTTTATACATAATTGATTCAAGGTCTTGTTACAAGATATTCAAAATATAATAATTCAAGCAAGGAGTAAAAAATCTATTCGAGAGATAGCCCAATTAGCCATAGAAGATGATAGTATATTAATACTATTGCTTAAGAATATTAGAATAGAAAAAGACCGATCTTTTTATACTTCGTCATGGGCATTGAGTGATATTTCAGAAATTAATCACACAATTTTTAAGCCGCATATTGCTTATATTTTTTCTACTATTCAGAATTCAAATCATCCCGGTTTAAAGCGAAATCTAATGAAACTGATGCAATTTGTTGAAATTCCAGGAGACTTAGAATTAGAGATAGGTGAAACTTGTTTAAGTTATTTCAAAGACCAGCATGAAACGATTGCAGTAAGGGCATATTCAGTTACTATATTAGAGCAACTAATTCCTCAAAATATGATTTTTAATGAAGATGTGTTATTTGAAATAGAAAGACAAAGAATTCAGGCTACACCTGCTTTAAATGCTCGAACAAAAAGGTATTTAAAAAAGGTCAAAAAATTAGGCATTAGCAATTTCACCAATGTCTTTAATGATTTTTAAAGTGAGGTTTCTTGCAGTTGTTTCAGATTTACTTTCTGCATAAATTCTAATAATTGGTTCTGTATTGGATTTTCTAAGATGAATCCATTCTTCATCAAAATCAATTTTTACGCCATCTTCAGTATTTATCTTAAATTTTTTGTATTTCTCTTTGATGATTTCTAAAACTTCGTCAGCATTAATATTTTCTGATAAATCCACTTTGTTTTTTGAAATGATATAAGATGGGTAAGATAATTTTAAAGCATTACAAGTTTTATTTGATGTAGCTAAATGAGATAAAAACAAAGCAATACCGACTAAAGCATCTCTGCCATAATGTAACTCAGGATAAATAATGCCGCCATTTCCTTCGCCACCAATAATTGCATTGGTTTCTTTCATTTTTTCCACTACATTCACTTCTCCTACAGCGCTAGCAGAATATGTGCCACCATTTTTTTCGGTAATATCTTTTAATGCACGTGTAGATGAAAGATTTGAAACTGTGTTTCCTTTTTCAGTATTTTTAAGAATGTAATCAGCAACAGCAACAAGGGTATATTCTTCGCCAAACATACCACCATCTTCACATACAAAAGCAAGTCTATCAACATCAGGGTCTACGCAAATACCCATGTGAGCTTTTTCAGATTTAACGATACTAGTTAGTTGAGTTAAATGTTCGGGAAGTGGCTCAGGATTATGAGCAAAATTACCAGTAGGTTGTTCGTTGATTTCAAATATCTGTTCTACACCTAGTTTTCTCAATAACATTGGAACAGCAATACTTCCAGTAGAGTTTACGCCATCAACAGCTATTCTATAATTTTTTGCTTTAATAGCTTCTACATTAACTAAAGGTAATTTTAGTATCTCTTCTATGTGTTTATCAATGTAATGATTATTGATTGAATATGTTCCAATTGAATTGATATCGGCATAAACATATTCATTACTTTCAACAAGGCTTAACACAACTTCTGCATCTTTAGCCGAAATAAATTCACCTTTATTATTCAATAACTTAAGCGCATTCCATTGTTTAGGATTATGACTAGCAGTAATGATAATACCACCATCCGCGTTCTCTAATTTTACAGCCATTTCTACTGTTGGTGTTGTAGAAAGGCCTAAATCTAAAACATTTAATCCCAAAGACATCAGTGTAGAAGAAACAAGGTCAGAAACAATTTTTCCAGATATTCGCGCGTCTCTACCAATTATAATTAGTTTTCCGTTATAAGAATCTTTAATCCAACTGCCATAAGCTGATGCAAATTTAACAATATCTAAAGGAGTTAGATTATCTCCAGGACTTCCGCCTATGGTGCCTCGGAAACCTGATATAGATTTAATTAGTGTCATAATAAAATTAGGGTTGCAAATTTATAGTATTTTAGTCTTAAACACTAAAATAGATTACTAACATAGAAAATGTTGAAATGTTATTTTTTTTTTAATTTTATGCTAACAGATGTTTCCAAAAAATTGTATTATTTTGCAATTCATTAATGTTAAAGTTTGTATTTATTGCTTTTATTGTCTTGCTATCAAGTTTTGCGTACAAACAATTTTTTTTTAATAAAAAGGGGGTGTCGTTAAATATTATGTTTTATAACTTAGAAAATTTTTTTGACACCATCAATGACATTACTCATTTGGACGATGACTATACTCCCAATGGAAAATATAAATGGGATACCAAAAAATATCAATCGAAAATCATTAATTTGTCAAGAGTTTTAATGCAAAGTGCTAAAAAAACACCAGATATTATTGGTGTTTGTGAAATAGAAAGTAAAACCGCCATCAAAGACTTACTTAAACATCAATCTTTTGAAGATGAATATGATTTTATTCACTACGACTCACCAGATGAAAGGGGTATTGATGTTGGATTTATCTATCGAAAAAATGCATTGAAAGTAATTGATTCTTATCCTTTAAAGATATCTCTTACCAAAAATTCAAAAGACAAAACCAGAGATATTTTGTATTTGAAAGTCATTGTAGACAATAAAGCGGATACATTGAATATCATGATTTGTCATTTACCATCAAGAGGTGGCGGAAAAGCTAAATCAGAACAAAACAGAATCGATGTAGCCAAACAGATTAGAAAACATATTGATAAAATTGGGATCAATAAAAAATGGATTGTAATGGGCGATTTTAATGATGAGCCTTGGGATATTGCTATTACAGATATTTTAAAAAGTTATGATATTAATGATTATAAAGTCAATGATTCCAATTTATTGAATTTGATGTGGCCTTTGAAATCAAATAAATTAGGGACCTATAATTATCAAGGAAAATGGCAGATTTTAGATCAAATGATAATTAGTGCATCATTGAATCAATCAAGAGGTTGGCATTATCAAAATGAATCCATTCAGATTATTAAACAAGACTGGATGATGCAAACAGGTAAATATCAAGATTTTCCAAAACGAACTTATATAGGCACAAAATGGACAAATGGCTATAGCGATCATTTGCCTGTTAAATTTAATCTTATTTATAATAATGACTAAAAAGAAAAATACATATTTTAATAGAGAAATCAGTTGGCTATCTTTTAACGATAGAGTTCTTCAAGAGGCAAATGACGAAAATGTTCCATTATTAGAGAGGCTTAAATTTTTAGGTATTTTTTCTTCTAATTTAGATGAGTTTTTTAGAGTTAGGGTGGCTACCAATAAAAGAATTTTATTACTAAAAAATTCACCAGAACAACATATTAACAAAAAGGAAATTACTCAACTTCTGAATGATATTTATAATAAAGTTATTATTCAACAAGCTAAATTCAATAAAATTTATAATGAATTGGTTGAAGAACTAAAGAAAAATAAAGTGTTTTTTTTAGATGAAAAAATGCTTACTAATGAGCAATTGGTTGAGGTAAAAAAATATTTTAAAGAAGAGATTACTAATACTATTTTTCCTCTGATGTTAGATGGAAGACGACCATTTCCATTTTTGAGAGATAACACTATTTATCTAGCTTGTAAACTAACCAATACGTTTACAAAAAATAAAAAATATGCATTGATTCCTTTACCAACTAAAATTAAAAAAAGGTTTTATCAATTACCAGACAAGGATGGCGAAACCAATATCATGTTTATTGACGATGTTATTAGAGCCAATTTAGATGTTGTTTTTTCTAGTTTAGATTATCATACATTTGAGGCTTATACTATTAAACTAACACGAGATGCTGAAATGGATGTTGACAATGATTTATCCATCAATATTGTAGAAAACATCAAGAACTCTTTAAAACTAAGAAAAAAAGGACTTCCTGTAAGATTGATTTATGATGCTGAAGCGCCAAAAGATTTGTTGAGATTTATCAATCAAAGTTTGAAAATTAAACACGATGAACTAATTCCCGGTCAGCGTTATCACAATTTCAGAGACTTTATTAAATTTCCTAATATCAAAAAGAATGCAATGCGTTATGAACCGCTTCAACCGCTTTATATCCCTGAGTTAGATTTGTCAAAAAATATCTTTGAAGCCATTCAGAAAAAAGATTACTTATTAAATCATCCATATCAACCTTTTACTTATGTGATAAGATTTTTGAGAGAAGCTGCAATCGATCCTCATGTAACAACTATTAAAATTACTCTTTATAGGGTTGCCGAAAATTCAAATGTTGTGAATGCACTTATTAATGCTGTGAAAAATGGCAAAAAGGTTATTGTATTAATGGAATTACGAGCCAGATTTGACGAAGAACACAACATATTCTGGAGCAATAAATTGAAAGAAGAAGGAGCTACGGTGTTGTATGGTGTGCCTGGCTATAAAGTACACACAAAAATGTGTTTGATTTATAGAAAAGAAAACAAACGTGTGCAATTGTATGCTCATCTTGGAACTGGAAATTACAATGGGGATACGGCTAAATTATATTGCGATCATGCTATTTTTACTTCAAATAATGCCATCACCTCAGAGCTTCACAAAGTTTTTGAATTGATTAATGATTTCAAACCTACTAAATATAAGTTTACAAATTTGTTGGTTTCTCCAGTCAATTTGAGGGTTAAATTATTGGCATTAATTGATAAAGAGATTAAAAATCACAAAGCTGGAAAAAAAGCCTACATCATTATGAAGATGAACAGCTTGGTTGATACCGAAATTATTGATAAACTCTATGAAGCTAGTAGGGCTGGTGTGCCTATTGATTTAATCATCAGAGGCATTTGTTGTTTGGTGCCCGGCATCGACAATCAAAGTAAAACCATCAAGGTAATAAGCATCGTTGACAAATTTTTAGAACACGCGCGAATTTATCTTTTTGGCAATTTAGGCAAAGAAAAAATCTACATGGGTTCTGCTGATTTAATGACCCGAAATATTGATTATAGAATTGAAGTTTGTTTTCCAATTCTAGATAATGAGATTAAAAATGACATCCGTTCGCTTATTTCTATCCAATTAAAAGACAATTTAAAATCTAGAATCATCGATCAATATCAAATAAACGATTACACAAAGAATGATTTTTTAGATAATAGCTCTCAAGATGAGTTTTATAACTATCTGAAAACCAAGATTTAAATTATTTTGTAAATCTAATTTCATATAAAACATATGATGCTTGTCATTATTTGTAATTATTCTAAATAAAATTTTGCAGGCTTAAATAAGAGTCGTATTGTTGCACCATTAATTTATAATTAATCTAAATAATGAACAAGAATATACTTTCCGCATTAATTCTGAGTTTTATAGGTCTTTCTGTCTTTAGTCAAAATCAAACCATTGAAGATGAAGACACATCCATAGTCAATTTGAATACCGTTATATTTTCTAAAAAACGTGTAAACACAATTTTGGATGATGTGCCCGGTTCAGCTACTTATATTAACAAAAATGAAATTAGACGCATTGCCCCAATTTCAGCAAATGATGTATTTAGAAAAGTTGCAGGCGTTCATGTGGTTGATGAAGAAGGTGCAGGTATGAGAATCAATATCGGCATTAGAGGATTAGATCCAGATAGGAGTAGAGCTGTGTTGGTTTTAGAAGATGGTATTCCTGTTTCCTTGAATCCTTATGGAGAACCAGAAATGTATTATTCGCCTGTTATTGATAGAATGTCTGGTGTGGAAGTTTTGAAAGGAAGTGGACAAATTTTATTTGGTCCACAAACCATTGGTGGTGTTGTGAATTATTTAACTGCCAATCCCTCAGAAAAACCTGAGTTTAAGTTTAGATTTACTGGTGGTGAAGGTGGTTTGTTCACAACTTTACTTTCTTACAGCACAACCATAGATAAAGTTGGTATTACAACAACATTGGTTAGAAAACATGCAGATAAAATTGGTTACGCTGGATTTGACATAGTAGATTTTACCAATAAATTTGTGATTCAATTATCTAAAAAATCGTCACTGAATTTCAAAATGGCAATTTACGATGAAGTATCCAATTCAACTTATATCGGCTTAACACAAACGATGTACGATGCAGGCAATCAAGACTTTGCACTAATGGCTCCAAACGATGTTTTAAGAATCAGAAGGTATTCTGGAAGCGTTTCTCACAATTATCAATTTAATAGCAAATTTAAACTACAAACCAATGTTTTTGGATATACAACAACAAGAGATTGGCAAAGACAAGACTTTGGAAGCACAAAATCTACAAGCAACCAAACGGGTGTTATTTGGGGTGACTCATCCATAGCAGGTGGAGCTGTTTTTATGAGAAATCAAAATGCACATCGCGATAGACAATTTGAAGTTTTAGGATTAGAATCTAAAGCCACTTATGAATATAAATTGGGCAATCGTCAATCTGAACTGAAGTTTGGAGCAAGGTATATTTACGAAAAAGCTTTCGAACAAAGAAAAAATGGCAAAAAAGCGGATGCCAAATCAGGTGATTTAGTAGAAGATGAAATTAGAACAGGTAAAGCCTTGAGCGCATTTATTCACAATCAAATTAACTTGTTTCCTAAATTGCTGTTTACAATTGGCGCTAGGATTGAATCGTATGATTACAATAGAAACATATTGAGAAACACATTCAGGGTTAATAATGTCAATAGAATTGTTGACACCAATTTGATGGCAAATAATCAAATTAATACCATTATTCCTGGCTTTGGTTTTAATTATAACTTGAGTGCTAAATCAACCGTATTTTTTGGCGCACACAAAGGCTATGCACCTCCAAGGGTTAAAGATGCTATCACAGCCCAAGGGCAAGTTTATCAACTAGATGCAGAAGAGAGTGTCAATATCGAATTGGGAACAAGAGGAAAAGTGAATGACTTTTTAAATTATGAATTAACCGCTTTTCGAATGAATTTTTCTAACCAAATTATCCCTGTTTCTGAATCTTCTGGTGGTGTTGGTGCTGGTTTGGTAAATGGTGGAAATACGATACACGAAGGTGTAGAAGCTGCATACAGACTTAATATTTCAAACCTATTGCATACCAAAACCAAAATATTGTTTCATAACAGTTTAACCTTTGTGAATGCTTATTTCAGTAAGGATAGATTTGTTGTTTCAGCTGGCGACACCGTTAATGTCATTAACAATAAAACGCCTTATGCACCATCTTATTTTCATACTGGTTCATTAACGTTTGAGTTTCCAATCGGCATTGGATTTTCTGCCAATGCCACTTTAGTAGGTGAGCAATATGGTGATGTTGAAAATCTGATGATTGCTAGTAACGATGGCAGAAGCGGATTGTTACCTAAATATCAAGTGTTTGATGCTAATGTGTTTTATAAATTTAAAAAATATGATGCCATCATCAACTTCTCTATTAAAAACCTAACAGACGAAAGGTACATCACTAGCAGAAGACCACAAGGCATTCGTTTGGGATTGCCAAGGTTTATGATGCTTTCATTTGAAATGACAATATAATATTAACAATCATTTGGCCCAATGTCTAATTGGTCTTTTTCTACCTGTAATTTGAAAGCAAAAAAAATCAGGATTTAAAATTTGATAATAATTTTTTGAAAACCATACATGCAATAATAGGATATTAAAATATCAAAAAAAAAACCTCGCAGTTAATGCGAGGTTTTTTGTATGCCTTATAAATATTATATTCTTGATTGCAAATGCATCGTATCGTTTACACGTTTTTCAGCTAATTTAATAGCAGCTAATTGTGTGTTGATATTGAATTCATCAGCAGTGTTGTAGATATCTAAAACAGTATTGTAAATATTTTCAGTTTGAGAGAAAGCAATCTCTTTTACATAACCATTATACTCACTGTAAACATTGATTAGTCCACCAGCATTGATTAAGAAATCAGGGGCATAAAAAATACCTTTGGCTTTAATCATATCTCCATGGATATTATCATCCTCTAATTGATTGTTTGCTGCACCTGCAACTATTTGACATTTCAATTGATTGATGTTATTCGTATTTAAAATTGCACCTAAAGCACATGGGGCGAAAATATCAACATCTAAACCAAAAATTTCTTCAGGTTTAACAATGCTAGCACCATATTTATCAGCAGCTATTTTTAATCCATGTTCGAAAATATCAGTAGCAAACAAAATTGCACCATCATTTTTCAACATTTCAATCAAATGCAAACCTACTTTACCTGTACCTTGAACAGCAATTTTCTTTCCGTTTAAATTATCAGAACCATAAGCTTTTTTTGCACTTGCTTTTATGCCCATATATACACCATAAGCAGTAACTGGACTTGGATCACCACCACCGCCCATGATTTCTGGTAAACCAACAACATGTTCAGTTTCCATTGCAACATATTCCATGTCTTTAGTAGTAGTTCCAACATCTTCAGCTGTAATATATTTTCCTCCCAAATTTTCAACAAAACGACCAAATTTGCGCATCAGTTGTTCTGATTTGTGTTTTTTTGGATCACCAATAATAACAGCTTTGGCGCCACCTAAATTAAGACCACTAATTGCTGCTTTATAAGTCATTCCTCTAGAAAGTCTTAATGCATCATTGATAGCTTCTTCTTCTGTAGCATAATTCCACATTCTTGTACCACCTAAACCTGGTCCCAAAACGGTGTTATGGATTGCAATTATGGCTTTTAATCCTGTGTGATTGTCTTGACAGATTAAAATTTGCTCGTGGTCATAACGAGCAACTTTTGAAAACACATCAAATTGTGTTTCGCTTATTGTAGCATTGGATTGACTCATCTTTTAATAATTGGATTTTTAAAAATTAAGGTGCAAAGGTAAGAAAATAATAAGTAAAAAATAATTTTATATTATTAGGTTATATTATTTAATTGATGCCCTTATTAATCTGTCATTAATAGCTGCACCTAAACCTTTGTTAGGTAGTTTTTGAACTATTATTAAATCTACTTTAGCTTCGTCTAATAATCGCATACTATGAAATAAATTTTTTGCAGCTTCTTTATCATCGGCTAAAACACTTAAATTGATTGATAAAATATTTTCGGGCAAAGCTTGGTTTCCAAAACTTAATATCGCAATATTTTGATTTGTGATTTTATAATCTGAAATTGATTCTAAAAGTAGGAGAGGTGTTCTAGGAGAATAATGTTTATCCAATTGACCAGGTGCTTCTGGATTACTATTTTGTGTTATATTAAATTGCAATTTTTCACCCAAACAATCCTCAAGATCTTTTATTGCCAAGCCTCCTAAACGTAAAATTGTAAATGGTGAAGTGGTACAATCAATGATAGTACTTTCAATGCCAATTTCAGAATCACCCCCATCAATAATATATGGGATTTTCTCACCCAATTGTTTTTCTACATGAGCAGCTTTGGTTGGACTGATATAACCAAATGGGTTGGCACTTGGTGCAGCTAATGGAAAGTCTAAATCCTTTAATAGTTCTAATGTTAAAGTATGTTTAGGTACTCTAATTGCTACCTTATCACTTCCCGATGTTACAATATAAGGAATATTATCATTTTTATACAAAAGCAAGGTTAATGGCCCTGGCATGAATCTTTTAGCTAAAAAAAAAGCCTTTTGGGGGATTGAATGGGTATATTTTGAGGCTGAATCAAAATCAGGCAAATGGATAATTAAAGGGTCGAATTGAGGCCTATTTTTAATTGCAAAAACAGATAAAACAGCATCTTCATTAAGTGCATTGGCAGCTAAACCATAAACAGTTTCTGTAGGAATGGCCACAACTAATCCTTTTCGGAGTAGTTCAGAAGCTTTTTGAATATCCTGACCAATCATTAAGATCTTTTTAAACCATATTTTTCAATTTTATTATAAAGATGACTTCTTTGAATATCAACTTCAACTGCTGTTTTAGCAACATTCCAATTGTTTTTCTTTAATTTAGCTTCTAAGAAAATAGTTTCTGCATAATCTTTGAAATCCTGAAATTTTTCGAATTTTTCAATCATCACATTTTGAGTTTTTGAGATTGGAGTAGCTGGATTACTATATGCAATAACATCATCTTTACTGATTTTAGATTCAGATAAAATAACCAATCTTTCAACCACGTTTCTTAATTCTCTAACATTACCAGTCCAATTTACATTTTTCAATTCCGATAATGCATCGTTTGTGAATGATTTTTTAACCCCATTGTCTTCGCAAATTTCTTTTAAAAATTTTTCTGCAATAGAAGGAATATCATCTTTTCTTTCATTAAGAGAAGGAACATGTATTACGATTACACTTAAACGATGGTATAAATCCAATCTGAATTTTCCATTTTCAATTTCCTCTGGTAAATTTTTATTTGTAGCTGCAATTACTCTAACATTTACTTGAATTGATTTGTCTCCACCAACTCTTTGCAATGTACCTTCTTGTATTACTCTTAAAACTTTGGCTTGAGCAGATAAATCCATATCTCCAATTTCATCCAAGAATAAAGTTCCACCATTGGCTTGTTCAAATTTACCAATACGTTGTTTAATTGCTGTTGTAAAAGCACCCTTTTCATGTCCAAACAATTCACTTTCAATAAGTTCACTTGGAATTGCTGCACAATTAACCTCAATGATAGGCGCATTACTTCTGTTGCTTTTTTCATGAATCCATCTAGCTACTAATTCTTTTCCTGAGCCATTTTCGCCAGTAATTAATATCCTTGCATCAGTTGGTGCAACTTTTTCGATAGTTTGTTTAATCTTTGTAATTGCAGGAGTTTCACCTACAATTTCTCTGGTTTTAGAAATTTTTCTTTTTAAAACTTTTGTTTCTATAATTAAGCTATTTTTTTCAACTGCATTTCTAAGAGTTATTAAAAGCCTATTTAAATCTGGTGGTTTTGCGATAAAATCATAAGCACCTTTTCTAACGGCCTCAACAGCTAATTCTATGGTGCCATGTCCTGATATTAAAATAAAAGGTACTTCAGGAGCCATTTCATATGATTTTGCCATTACCTCCATGCCATCCATCCCAGGCATTTTAATGTCGCACAAAATGGCATCATAGGTTAATTCTTTGATCATGTCTAATCCTTTTTTGCCATTTTCAGCTGTATCTACTTGATATTGTTCAGCTGTTAAAATATTGGAAAGAGCATCTCTAATAGGTTTTTCGTCATCGATTACTAATATATGTGGCATAAAATGTATACAAAATTATACAATCTAACCTTTGAATCATCAACAAGTTTTATACAATAAAAAACAGTTAAAGTATTGTGTTATTTAAAAAATAATAAAAAACAGGTTTGGAAACATATTTCTAAAGTATTATTTTCGCACGCTTTAAAAAAAGAATTATTATATCAATCAAATGAAAAATAAAGGATCAGTCATATTCATTGCCATTGTTCTTGCACTCACTTGCATTTACCAATTATCTTATACTTATGTTGTTCGTAAATTTGAAACAGAAGCTAGAGCTTTTGCTACAAAAGACAATAAGTTTGA
Source organism: Bacteroidota bacterium (assembly GCA_030682255.1). Lineage (GTDB taxonomy): Bacteria > Bacteroidota > Bacteroidia > NS11-12g > UBA955 > JABMMZ01. The sequence continues at coordinate 221,125 of JAUXOK010000027.1, forward strand.
TAGTGAAAAATATAGAGAATACATAGATTCCTTGGGAAACAAAGAAATATTAAATCTTGGTTTTATTAAAAAGAACTATTTTAAATCTAAAGAAACAGAACTTAAATTAGGTTTAGATTTACAAGGTGGTATGAACGTAATCCTTGAAGTTTCTAAAGGAGATGTTCTTAAAACACTTGCAGGAAAACAAAATTCAAAGGATAATGCTTTAAAGTTAGCCATAGAAAAAACTCAAACATCTTATCAAAAAAGTGGTGGTAATTTTGTTGAAATATTTGCTAATAAATTTAAAGAAGTTGCTCCTTCAAGAAGTTTAGCATCTTTATTTGCTAATAGAGAAACCAAACAAATCACTTCATCTTCTTCAGACAAAGAAGTTATTGATTACTTAGAAAGAGAATTAAAAAGCAAATCAGATAACACAAGACAAGTAATTGAAGCTCGTTTAAGTTCAGGTAGTATCAGTCAACCCAATATTCAGGAATTAGAAGGAGGTAGAATTTCTGTTGAACTACCAGGGGTTGATAATCCAAAAAGAATTAGAAAGCTATTAGAAGAAAGTGCAAGATTAGAGTTTTGGGAAGTATATGGCAATAATCCTAAAAATGAGTTTTTTGGTTACAAAAAAATATATGAGCCAATGAATTTTTTATATGCCCAAAAATTAAGTTTAGACAAAGGTTTGAGTATTGAAGATTCATTAAAAATTAAAAGTGCCGATACAATTATTAATTTAGCAGTAAGAGACAGTGTTAAAAATGCTATTGTTAAAGAAATAAATCAAAAAGATTCTTCGAAATTCCCATTTGCTGAAGCTGGTTTATATCCCTATCAAGATAGTAAAGGAAACATTGCAGAAGGTCCAGTTTTTGCTATTGCAGAAAAAAGATTGATAAACAAAATCAACAAGATGTTAGAAGATGAGACTGTAGTTAAAAGTCTGCCAAAAAATTTGAAATTTGCTTGGGGTGCGGATCCATTATCAAAAGAATCTGAAGTTTATCCTTTATACGCTTTAAAGGGCGGAAGAGATGGTGAAGCTTCTATGGGAAGTGGTGATGAAAATATGATTGCTGATGCATTTCCAACAAATAATCCAAATAATGGTAGAGTTGAGGTTTCGATGAGTATGACGACTAAAGCGTCTAAAGATTGGAAAAATTTAACAACTTTAAATGTTGGACAATATGTGGCAATCGTTTTAGATAACAAAGTTTTCTCAGCACCCGTTGTTAATGATCCAATTGCTGGCGGTCAATCTTCTATTAGTGGTAATTTTTCAGTAGAAGATGCAACTGACTTAGCAAATGTATTAAAAGCTGGTAAATTACCAGCGCCAGCTCAAATTGTTGCCGAAGATGTTGTTGGACCAACTTTAGGAAAAGAATCAATTGCTAAGGGATTCAATTCATTTATTATCGGATTATTTGCAGTCGTTTTAATTATGATGTTGTATTACAGTGGCGCAGGGGTTGTTTCAGTTATTGCTGTTTTAGCTAATATTTTCTTTATCATTGGTATGCTTGCATCTGGTGGAGCAGCTCTAACATTACCTGGTATTGCAGGTATCGTTTTAACAATAGGTATGGCGGTCGACTCAAATGTATTGATTTATGAGAGAATTAGAGAAGAACTGAGAGAAGGAAAAACATTGAAATTAGCCATTTCAAATGGATACAAAGCTGCATTATCTTCAATTATAGATGGAAACATAACTACATTGTTAGCTGGTGTCATTATGTTGTTTGTTGGTGCTGGTCCTGTTTATGGTTTTGCTATTACCTTAATCATAGGTATTATTACTTCATTATTTACCTCAATTTTAGTTAGCAGAATTATTATTGAAAATAGAGTTAACAAAGGTAAAAGTATTAGTTTTTCTAATAAGGGAACAGAAAACTTGCTAGTTAATTCAAATTATAATTTTATTGGTAATCGTAATAAATTCTATATTATATCTAGCATTGTTATCATAATCGGTATGGGTGTATTAATTGCTAAAGGCGGATTAAGTGCAGGTATTGATTTCAAAGGCGGTTACGGTTATCAAATGCAGTTATCAAAAGGCGCAAATGTAACATCAATTAAAACTGCACTTGATAAAAACCTAAAAGGTAGTAGCAATGAGGTAAAAACCATTGGATCTGAAGGTAGATTCAAAATTGTAACTACATACAAAATTAATGATGCTAATATTAAAGCTGACGATATTCAATCAGAAGTAGTTCAAGCATTAACTCCATTTGGTGCAACAGAAAAAAGTATATTAAGCAGCTCTGAAGTTGGACCAACCATTGCTTCAAATATAAGAACCAAATCTATGTGGGTTGTTATAGCTTCATTGGTTGTTATATTTATTTATATCATCATCAGATTTAAGAAAGTGAGTTTTGCAATCGGTGCAACCATCGCGTTATTCCATGATGTATTGATGGTTTTTGCATTGTTTGCTTTATTAGATGGCATTGTGCCTTTTTCAATCGAAATTGATCAAGCGTTTATTGCAGCTATATTAACTGTTGTTGGTTATTCTATCAATGACTCAGTAATTGTATTTGATAGAATTAGAGAATTCATGACTGAATTCAGAAGTGAAACCAATATGGGGAAATTAATCAATAATGCCATTAACAAGACATTAAGCAGAACTTTATTAACTTCAGGCACTACTTTAATTGTTGTACTTTGTTTATTTGTTTTTGGCGGTGAAGCACTGAAAGGATTCTCATTAGCCTTGTTAATTGGAATTGGGGTTGGAACATATTCATCCATCTGTATTGCAGCACCAATTGTTGTAGATTTGTTCAAGAAAAAACAATAAATTAATTAAATTTTTGATAACAAAAAAGCCTCTTTATTGAGGCTTTTTTGTTGGTATATTGTGGATTCTAAATTAGGTTATAAACCTCAAAATGATTAAATTGCAATGTTTTTAAAATAATATAAATATGGATCAAAACCCTGATGAAAATTTTGTAGAAAGAATCATTCCGATTAATATAGAAGACGAAATGAAAACTGCTTACATAGACTATTCAATGTCTGTAATAGTTAGCAGAGCTTTGCCTGATGTTAGAGACGGATTAAAACCTGTACACAGAAGAGTGTTGTTTGGTATGACAGAATTAGGTTTAGCACCCAACAGACCCTATAAAAAATCTGCTCGTATCGTTGGAGAAGTTTTAGGAAAGTATCACCCACATGGTGATTCATCTGTTTATGATACCATGGTTAGAATGGCTCAAGAATGGAGTTTGCGTTACACGATGGTTGACGGACAAGGAAACTTTGGTTCAATTGATGGTGACTCAGCGGCAGCTATGCGTTATACAGAAGCAAGATTGAAAAAAATTGCGGAAGAAATGCTAAATGATCTTGAAAAAGATACAGTTGATTTTAGACCAAATTTTGATGATTCATTAAAAGAGCCTTCTGTTTTACCTTCCAAAATACCCAATTTATTGGTAAATGGGGCATCAGGGATAGCTGTTGGTATGGCGACTAACATGGCGCCACACAACCTTTCGGAATCTATTGATGCTATTTCAGCCTACATTGATAACCGAGATATCAGTATCTCAGAATTGATGCAATATATAAAAGGACCTGATTTTCCAACAGGTGCTATCATTCATGGAACAGATGGAATTCGTTCTGCTTTTGAAACTGGAAGAGGCAGAATTATGATGAGAGGTAAAACTGAAATCGAAACTTTAACAAATGGTAAAGAACAAATTATTGTAACTGAGGTTCCTTATCAAGTGATGCCAAATCAAATCATTACAAGAGCGGTTGATTTGGTTCAGGAAAAAATAATTGATGGTATTGTAAGTGTTAGAGATGAGTCAGGAAGACAGGGTATGCGTTTGGTTTTTGAATTAAGAAAAGACGCCATTGCCAATGTTATCTTAAATCAATTGTATAAATACACACCTTTACAATCTTCTTTCTCTGTAAACAATATTGCTTTGGTAAATGGTCGTCCTGAGATGTTGAATCTTAAAGACATGATTACTCATTTTGTGGCACATAGACACGAAATAGTTGTACGTAGAACCAAGTTTGATTTATCTGAAGCTAAGAAAAGAGCTCATATTATAGAAGGTTTATTAATTGCTTTAGATAATTTGGATGCTGTAATTGCCTTGATAAGAAATTCAAAAAATGGGGATGAAGCCAAAGAAGGTTTGATGTCTAATTTTAATTTGACTGAAATTCAATCAAAAGCAATTCTTGATTTAAGATTGCAGCGTTTAACAGGATTGGAACGTCAAAAAATCAAAGAAGAGTTTGATGAACTAATGAAATTGATTACTTATTTAGAATCTATATTGAACGATGAAGCTTTAAGGTACACAATTATTAAAGATGAGTTGAAAGAAATGAAGGAGAAATATGGCGATGATAGAAGAACTTTAATCGAACACAGTGCAGGTGAAATTGATATTGAAGATTTAATTCCGAATGAAAAAGTTGTTTTAACTATTTCTCACATGGGCTACATCAAACGTACCAATTTGAATGAGTATAAAGAACAAAATAGAGGAGGAAGAGGCAATAAAGGTGTTGCTCATAGAGACGAAGATTTTGTTGAATATTTATTTGTTGCCAACACCCACAACTATCTATTGTTTTTTACCGAACAAGGTAGATGTTTCTGGATGAAAGTATATGAACTACCAGAAGGTGGAAAAACTACCAAAGGAAGAGCCATTCAAAATTTAATTGCAATTCCAAAAGAAGATACCATCAAAGCATTCTTAAATATTGAAAACTTAAAAGACAAAGAATACTTAGACCAACATAATATCATCTTATGTACTAAAAAAGGTATTATTAAAAAAACTACTCTTGAAGCATATTCTAGACCAAGAGCAAATGGAATCAATGCCATTACAGTTAGAGAAGGTGATGAATTATTATCAGCAAAATTAACTAATGGTAATTGCGAAATCATTATGGCTAAAAAATCAGGAAAAGCTATTCGTTTCAACGAAAGTTTAGTTAGACCAATGGGAAGAAATGCCAGTGGTGTTAAAGGTGTAACATTAGAATCCGTTAAAGATGAAGTAATTGGCATGTTGGCAATTGATAAAGATAAACTTAAAGAAACAACTGTTTTAGTAGTTGCAGACAAAGGTTATGGCAAACGTTCATATTTAGTAGATCCAGAAACTGGAGAGGATGAATACAGAGTAACAGGTAGGGGAGGAAAAGGTGTAAAAACGTTGAACATAACCGAAAAAACTGGTGATTTAATATCTATATCGAATGTAACCGATGAAGATGGCTTGATGATAATCAACAAATCTGGTTTAACCATTAGATTAAGAGTTGATAGTTTAAGGACTATGGGAAGAGCTACTCAGGGTGTTAAATTAATCAATATTAAAAATAATGATTCTATAGCTTCGGTTGCTGTTGTTCCTGTTGAAGAAGAGGAAGAAGAAATATTGTTAGATGAAAATGGAGAAGTCATTGTAAAACCAATAATTAATGAAGAGCCACCATCAGAAGGAGATAATGGCACAACAATTGAATAAGTAAAATATATAAACCCATTATGATAAATTATAAATTAATATTTTCAATGATTGGTCTGATGTTAATCATACATCCTATGACCCTAAGCAGTCAAACTGGCAAACTTAAAAATGTGGAACTTACAATGAGTGGAAGCGACCCCAATTTAATCGATGCAAAGTATAATATTGACTTGGCTTATAACCATGAAACCACTAAAAATATGGCTTCAATGTGGGGTTGGAGAGGAGTTGTTTATGCAATGATTGCCGCATCTAATGACAATGAAGTAAAAAGTTTAAATACTGATAATTCGGCAGCATTAATTTCTGGACAATCTTTTGTTAATTATTTTACTTTTCCTGAAAATGAGCAAAAGAAATTTAGTGCTTTAGATTATGCATCAGCTTATGTTGTTTCTGCAATAATCGATTGTTTCAACGAAGGGGTTTCAGCATCCATGGATAAAGGTAAATTTAGTACAGTAAAACAATATATGGATATTGTAGAAACATTATTAGTTTATGATAAAGAAGAAAAACTTAAGGGCAAAATTAGCAAAGAAAAAGCTTTGTTAATCACTTGGCAATCAGCCTATAATGACAGTTTAGTAGATCAAGAAATGATTTATCTTCAAAAATTAATTGATATTCCTAATTATATGAATTCGTATGTGTTTGTTAGGATGAGTGAAATATATATGAATCAAAAGAATTATGAAAAAGCAGTTTCATATTTAGAGCAGGGTAGAACTAAAATTCCAAGCAAAGCAAGTGAATTTTTAAATCAACAAATAAATATTGAAATAGAACGCAATAATATAGAAAGTTTAATCGTTAAATTCTCTGAGGGTATTCAAAATGATCCAGAAAATAAAGAATACTACTTTTCAAGAGGTGTTGCATATCATCAATTGAAATCAGAAGAGAGAAATAAACAAGAACTTGCAATTAAGAATGGAGAAAATCCTTCAAAAGAAAAGTATTATTTTAATATGGGTTTAAAAGATTATGCTCAAGCAATCAAACTTGACCCAGGTTATACTGATGCGTTGAATAATGAAGCAATTTTATTATTAGATTCTGCTGATTATATTTATAAACTTAGAACACGTGTTAGTTCATCAGAATATTCTAAATATGATAAATTATCAATTAATTTGTATCAGCAAGTTGTACAAAAGCTTGTTGCACTTTATGATATGAATTACAAGAAAGATCAAGACTTGGTAGAACTTTTAAAATCAATTAAAAGTATATACGCTAAGTTGAATGATGAAGATAATCGTTTGAAATACGATACACTTTATAAACAAGAAAAGAAGAAGTTAGATTAATCATTTAATAAGCCATTATATAGTAATGGCTTATTAAATATCTATATTAGTTAACATAATATAAATTATAAGACAATTAGGGTATTAAATTAATATTTCAATATAGCTCACAAAATTTCTAATATCTGATACTTTAATCCATTAAACTCAAAATAAGTCTGACTTATATTCATAGCTTTAATTATAGGTGAATTTATTGAAACTGAAAAATATTCAATTTGATTGACTTGAATAATGCCAACTGGTAAACCAATAAAAAATAATCTCAAATTTGTTTTAATGATGGCGCCAATTGAAATTGATTTTAATTCTATAGGTTTGATTTGATTCAATAAAGTTAATTGTTTTAATAACTCTCCCTTTTGATGATTTAATTTTTCTTGTTCATGATGCATTAAAGCCTTAAATGTCTCATGTTTATCTCCTGCTGTGCTTTTTGTATCAGTTGAAATAGACTCATTTATTGAACTTAAAGACAGGTTTATTTCATCTAGTTTATTTATAACTATAGAATTTGATTTTGATAATAAATCTTTTTTTAATTGAATTACATCCATTATTGTTTGTTTATTTTAAAAGATCTAATATAGTTTTGGTTTAATATTTTAACTAAATATAAGCCATTGGGAAAACTATTTAATTTTAAAGTCAATAGTTCATCATGATGATATTCATGATAAACAATTTTACCTTCCGAACTCATGATTTCAATCAAGTAAAGACTTTTAATTGGATTTGAATTTATAAAATTTATATTTAAAAAATCATCAAATGGATTGGGAAAAATTATAATCTGATTTATTTCTTGGCTTTTGCTACAATTTATTAAAACTATATCCGGGTTAAATCCATGAATTTTTCCTCTCAACTGATAATCTGAATAAATGTTGTTTACGGAAATCAAGTAATTATTTAAACTAAGTTGTGTATTTAAACTTTCTATAAATTGCCATTCATTATTGATTAAACCAAAAAGTGATATTTGGCTATGTTTTTTTAATAAATCACTTGATAAATATACTTTAATTTGATTGTTATTACAATTAATATCTATCTCATCAAAACTTAATGTTAAACACAAAACATCATGTGTTATAGTATCTTGAATGAAACAGTTATTGGATGGATTTGTAACCCTTAATGTCATTGAATATGTTCCAGGATTGTTATAAACCACCCAACCTGGATTTGTTAGAAAAACGCCAACTGAGTCTGATGGATTACCACCTTCAAATTGCCAATTATAAGAATAGTTAGTTGGATTTAAGTTAGAGCTACTCCATTCTAAAGAATCATTACACAAGTTGTTGTTGGTAAATATGTCCTCCTTGATTGGTAAATCAAAATAACTGATAGAAAGTGTGTCTAATAGTTTGCAACCTGATACTGTATCAATTATTGTAACATACTTAATATCATTTCCTAAAATAAGAGTCTCTATAGTAGGAGTTCTAATATTATCAGGCACCCAATTATAAACAGTATGAATATTGTTTTGTATGGGTAAGAAACCAAGATTAACAGTAGCGTTTAAGCAAAAAGAAGTATCTGGACCTACGTTTGAAATTGGGATATAAAATGAAATTGTATCAAAAACACCTTGACTAAGATTAAAATAACTACCACTTCCATTTATTTGGAGTTTCTTTCCTCTTACCATATATATGTTATTGCCACTTAATGGAAAAGTATCAGTAAATGAACTATTAATAGTTGTACCTATTTCAGTAAATGCGCTATCAATATGCTTAGCTCTGAAAATAATAAATTGATTTACAGATGTGTCTGATGGATTCATCCAAGTTAAAATAAATCTGTTATTGCAACTATCTTGTCTAATAACTAAATCAGTTATAGGCTCTACAACATTTTGCCTGGTGGTTGGGTCGCCCATTAATGCCGGATGAATTTGAAGGTAACCTATTGATGTAGTAGGATATAAATAATCGAAAGTGGATGTATTGAAGTTGTTTTGAGTTCTTAAAGTACTGTAACCAATTGTTTCACCTAATCCCATATGATGAAAAAACCAATGAGGCCTTCCTACCCAAAAAGAATTTAAAACATGGCCTTTAGCTGCTAGTGGAGCTCTTAAAAAATTATTAGTATTATCCCAATCACCAAAATAACTACCAAACAAACCTGTAAATACTGTTTTTAATTCTTGTGTTGATGATGCCATTTGGGCTGTAGTAGCTATTCCAGATGCATTTGTATAACTACCAGCTCCAAAGCCATAGCTCCATTGGTAAGATTGAGTATTTAAAGTTGTTAAATAATCGAGATTAAAACAAGAATCATAGTGAATTAATGGAGCTGTATTTCTATACGCATTGCCAGCAAAATGTTCGTCAAAGTATGGATAAGGATAATTTAATATACCAAAATTATCTTCTATTAAACATCTAGGAATAGAAGTGAATTTTAAATGTTTGTAATCATGGTTTTTATTAAAATATCTTTTGAGTAACTCCCTTTCTGTTTCAGTAAATGATGTAAAATCTGATAAATCAATTCTTCCAACACCAAGTTCAACTAAAGTAGGTATTGTAGTTTGATCAAATTTACCATCAGAAGGATTGTTATTGTTTGCAGACCTTGCACCTGAATTATTGGTTACAGTATTATCTGTCCAATTTGAATTATCAATATCACCATAATAAATATCAGCAGGCCAAGCCCCTTCATGACTAGGAGGTCCAAAAGTTGTATGACCGTCTGGGGGCATTATACCTGAAGAACTAAAATTGCCTGAATAAGGCACCGCAACATCCCCAATTAAACAAACGCTTTTAACCTGACTAGGGCTAGCGTTATATTCATTGACAATATAAGTTTTGATTGAAGAAACAGTCGTACTTGGCGAAACCCAGAATACTTTCGTAAACCATCCATCTCCAATTAAATCATTTCTGAAAGTTCTTAAATCATTAGTTAAAAAAACGCGATGTGTGCTATCAATAATTAATAAAATAGTACCTCTTTGTTTCGTTGGTAAAACTCTATGCCCTGCATGAATATAACCTTGAATCGAATATCCATCTCGTCCGGTATCTTTTTCAAATCGATACTCAAAATGACTACCTGTTATTATGGTGTCACTAAAGGAGGTATCATTAGAATTTAAGGTTTTAAAGACACTGCCCCAAGCATAAGCATCTTTGTTTTTTCTAAACACTCTTAGCCCAATAGATGTAGGAGGCGGATTTTTCCATTTAAAATCAAGAATTGATGATGATGAATTGTAATATCTAGATGAACATGTTACTTCTAAATTATAATCTCTAATATTTTGCGATATTAAATGTATAAACAAAAAATATAAAGATATGCTAGAAAGTAGTTTTTTCAAATTAAATGATGATAGTACGCAAATTTAGTTAGTTTGGTTTAACTAATCAAAAATATCATATATTTCATTTGCACAGTTGGTTGAAATTTTTTCTAAAAATAATCATTGTTTTGTTATAATTTTGCTTTTTAATTATTAAAATCATGGAAGTATCAGGAAAAATCAAAGTATTAGACGAAACAAAAACCGTTGGAGCAAGCAATTTCAGAAAAAGAGACTTAGTTATTGAAACCAATGAACAATATCCTCAGTTTATATCAATTAGTTTCATTCAAGACAGATGTGATTTACTAAATGGATTTAATAAAGGTGAAAATGTAAAAGTTGCTATCAATTTAAAAGGTAGAGAATGGCAAAGTCCTCAAGGTGAAACCAAATATTTCAATGATATTCAAGGTTGGAGAATCGAAAGAGTAAGTGCTGAAGGTTCTAGCAATGCGAATAATTCAAATAACAACAATGCTACTCCTCCAAGTTTCAATGAAACTACTACAACTTTTGAAAATGAAGTTTCTCAAGAGTCTCAAACTGACGATTTGCCATTTTAATTGAACTTTAATGGATAAAAAAAGTAAAAAGTTTTTATACGATTATTTAAACAACACCTCTCCTACTGGATTTGAAACCAGTGGCCAAAAAATCTGGTTAGATTATTTAAAACCTTATTCGGATGAATATATTTCTGATGCTTATGGTTCAGTCGCTGCAATTTTAAATCCTGGTAAAAAATACAAGGTTGTTATTGAAGCCCATGCAGATGAAATTTCTTGGTTTGTAAAATACATTGCAGATGATGGTTATATTTATGTAACAAGAAATGGCGGTTCCGACCATTTAATCGCACCTTCTATGAGAGTTAACATCTTAACAGACAAAGGTGTAGTGAAAGGAATTTTTGGTTGGCCAGCTATTCATGTTAGAATTGGCGAAAAAGAAGTTACCCCTACAACTGACAATATATTTATAGACGTTGGATGTTCTTCTAAAAAAGAAGTTGAGGAATTGGGTGTTCATGTTGGATGTGTTGCTGTCTTTGAAGACGAATTAACAGAATTGAACGGTAAATATTTAACTGGTAGAGCTTTAGATAATCGCATAGGTGGTTTTATGATTGCAGAAGTTGCAAGAAGAATCACTGAGAAGAAAATTAAATTACCATTCTCGCTTTATGTAGTTAATGCTGTTCAAGAAGAAATCGGATTAAGAGGAGCAGAAATGATTTCTAGAAAGATTAAACCCGATGTTGCAATTATAACTGATGTTACACATGATACTTCATCGCCTTTATATGATAAAAAGAAGCAGGGCGACCAAAAATGCGGATTAGGTCCTGTTTTAACTTATGGTCCAGCGGTGCAAAACAATTTGTTAAAAATGGTAATTGAAGTGGCTGAAAAGAATAAAATTCAATTTCAACGCGCAGCAGTTAGCAGAAGCACAGGAACTGATACAGATAGTTTTGCATACAGTGGAGAAGGTGTTCCTTCGGCTCTAATATCTTTGCCGTTAAAATACATGCATACCACCGTTGAGACGGTAAACAAGCAAGATATGGAACAAGTTATTGAACTGATGTATCAATTTGTAATAAGTTTAAAATCTGGCCACGATTTTAGATATATCAAATAATAATTATTTCTATATACTGTTAATTCTGTTTAATTCAAGTTTATGAAATACATATTCAATAAAATTGGCATATTTATATTGTTAAGTTTTTCATATTTACCACTCTCCTTTTTATTTTTATTTGCTCCTTTTGTTAAATTCTTAATTTATAAGGTCTTTAAATACCGTGTTAAATTGGTTAAAACCAATTTACTAAGGGCTTTTCCGAATAAGTCGGATTCAGAACGATTTCAAATAGAAAAAGATTATTATCAATATTTATCAGAATTGATTTTAGAAGCAGTAAAAGGTTTTACAATTTCTGCAAAAGAATTGAATAAAAGAATTAAAACACAAAATTCGGATATTTACGATAATATATTTAAAAACAAAGAAAGTGCTATAGTTGCTATGGGTCATAATGGGAATTGGGAATGGATTTGTAGGCATGCCCCATTGTATATCAAAACACAGATTTGTGTGGCTTATAAACCTTTGACCAACCCACAATTCGATGAATTAATGAATAAAGTTAGATGTGAGTTTGGCATTAAAGTAATTCCAATGGCTGGCATCGGTCGATATATCATTGAAAACAAAAACAATCCTTTTTTATTGATTTTAACCGCAGATCAGTCGCCATCCAATCCCAATACTGGAATTTGGGCTAATTTTTTTGATATACAAACCAGTTTTTTATCAGGATTAGAAAAATTATCTCTTAAATATCAATTACCAGTGATTTTTCATGAAGTGAAACAAGCTTCTAATAAAGGTTTTTACGAATGCAAGGTTCATAGACTCTTAGAGCCACGAAATCATCCATTAGATGGTTCTATTACTCAAACTTATGCTGATTTATTACAACAAAAAATCATTGAGCAACCACATTCTTGGTTATGGAGTCATAAAAGATGGAAGCATGCTAAAAAGGCTCAAGAAGTTTCACCATAAAAATAAAATTAAACGTTTGTTTAATTATTGTTTGTTTATATATTTGCAACCATATGGCAATGAGTAAAAAAGGATTGTTCGAACAATCTGAAGTGGAATTAAGCAAAGTTTGTAAAGCATTGGGACATCCAGCTAGAATTAAAATCATTAAAATTCTGTTGGCTAATAATAATCAAACATGTAAGGAGATTGTTGAAAAAATTCCATTAAGTCAATCCACTGTTTCTCAGCATCTTGCCGAACTTAGAGATGCAGAACTAATTATAGGAAAGAACTTTAAAACCAGCGTTATTTATTCAGTAGATAAAACTTATCTATCTAAAGCCCAAAGAATGTTAAGTGACTTTTTGAATGCTCACATACTCAATGTGAAGCAGTCTACCCTATTTTAAGTCTTTAATTTCATTCAGTAGTTTCTCCAATTGGAGAATGTTTTTACTATAATCTTCTTTAATTTTAATAATTTCATCTAATAATTTCGATTTTATTTTATCGATTCTTAACTCCTTATTATCTCTTTTCATGTCACCGATACCCAGAACTAACCATTCTGGGTTTATTTCTTTAAACTCATTGAGGATGGAAGTAGCTAAATCGAGGCTTGCTTTGTTTCGCCCAGACGATAAATGAGATAGTACAGCATTTGAAATATTTATTTTTGAGCTAAACTCTTGTCTACTTAAACCTGACTCTGTAAATACTTGTAATATTCTGATTTCTATTGTGTTAGACATTGTGATTAATATTGTTTAAAGGCTTAAAATGGTGTTTACATCTGTAAATCAACCCGTTTACAAATGTAAATCAATTCTTTTACATTTGTAAACAGATGTTTTTACACTTGTAAATATTATTGCAACTGCTTGATTTTTTTATACATGCATAATATTTAGACGCCTCAATACAAGTATATCATATATAATTTGCATACATATATTCTTTTGTTTTCATCCCTTGATCTCAATTTCTATCAATATTCGTATGTAAACTTATTATTTATGTAAACACTTTATATATTTGATTATCAAGTATATAAACATTATGTTAAATATTTAACTTTAAGTATATTTTGTTCTATCATGGTGTTTTAATTACTCTCATCCTTCCCTTTTTATGCTTAACAGTATTTTATATTCTTAAAAATCAGATATAGTAAAAAAATATTGCTTGTTCATTCGCTCCTACCCTTTTTTTTAAAAATCATTTAAAGTCAAAAAAACAGAGATTAATTTATAAATCAAATAGGTATAACATTTTGTTAATTCATTCTAATGCATTAGATTTGCCATTAAAGAAAATTTAAATATTATGGGAAGAGGAGATAAAAAAACTAAAAAAGGTAAACTTACTATCGGTAGTTACGGTGTTACTAGGCCGAGAGCAACTGCTAAAGCTACACCACCAAAAACAGAAGTTAAACCAGCAAAAGTTAAAACCGAAACAGTAGCAAAAGCAAAAACCGCAGCTCCTAAAGCAAAGGCTAAAGCTAAAAGTAAATCAAAAGATAGCGAATAGTTATCTGTATTAAACTTATTAATAATGCTAAGTTCATTTCAATATTGATTTGAATTTAGCATTATTTTTTTTATACAATATCAACATCATGATACAAGACGAAATATTTGACAACGAAGAACAAGATTTATATGAACACCATCGTTTCATTGCAGACAAGGGTCAAACGCCTATGCGTTTAGATAAGTTTGTAACCATGCGAATTATTAATGCTACCCGAACTCGAATTCAAAAAGGGATTGAGATTGGCAGCATTCTGGTAAATGACACTGTCAGAAAAAGCAATTATTTAATTAAGCCTTTTGATATTGTAACAGTTGTTTTACCTAATCCTCCCCGAAACCCTGAACTAATTGCCGAAGACATTCCTGTTAATATTATATACGAAGACAATGATTTATTACTAGTAAACAAAGATGCGGGCATGGTGGTTCACCCAGGATTTAATAATTATACGGGCACTTTAATCAACGCCCTCCTCTATCATATCAACCATTTGCCAGAATATTCATCCGAACTAAGACCGGGTTTGGTACATCGCATTGATAAAGACACGAGTGGTTTACTACTTGTGGCAAAAACTGAAGACGCCTTGGTTTATTTGGCCAAACAATTTTTTGATCACAGCATCAAACGTATTTATAAAGCCCTTGTTTGGGGAGATGTTAAAGACGAAGCAGGAACAATTACTGGCAATATTGGGAGAGATTTAAGAGACCGCAGGTTATCAGCAGTTTTTGCTGATCCTAATATTGGTAAACATGCTGTTACGCATTATAAAGTAGTAGAAAGATTTGGTTTTTGCACCTTGGTGGAATGTCAATTGGAGACAGGCAGAACCCATCAAATAAGGGCACACATGAAACATATTAACCATACTTTGTTTTCTGACGACACCTATGGCGGCAGAAAGATATTGAAATACAGCAACTTACCCAAGTTCGAACAATTTGTACAAAACTGTTTTGACATCATGCCTAGACAAGCTTTGCATGCCCAAACCTTGGGTTTTACACATCCAACTACTAATGAGTTTATTTATTTTGAATCCGAATTACCAGAGGATTTTAAAACCGTTTTAGAAAAACTGAGGAAATATGTAGCCTGAGGGGGTTACTAATTACAAACAGAGAAAAATAGTGAAAGTATATACATTAAACCAAACACAAGACCTACTTATTGATAAAATTGGAGCATCAGAACGAGATGTGTTTGAATACGAACTCATTAGGATTTAATCGGTAAAGCTATAAAGCAAACTAGAAAAGAACGCAATATGACACAAGAGGAACGCACTGAATTCAAATTGAACAGGCATTGCTAAAGAAATTTATGAAATTTTGTGTCATCTTTTTGATAATAGACCAAAATAACTACATAAACGGGCTTAAAATTTATTTTATGATTGATTAATAAAGCTTTAAATTAAGTTATGAATTTTTTGTTTTTAAATTTATACTTAGTAATTAAAAAACTAGTAGATTTGCATTACTAAATCCATTTTTTGAAGTGATAGACTATAATAAGCATATAACATTTCTATATTTTCTTTCGAATTTTCTTTTTTTATCCTTTAGTAATTCATATTCTCAAAATATAACTTGGAATGGCTCTCAATCAAATGAATGGAACAATACTTCAAATTGGACACCTAATACCATTCCTAATTCTTCGAGTCATTATGTAATTATAG
This sequence comes from Bacteroidota bacterium, assembly GCA_030682255.1. Taxonomy (GTDB): domain Bacteria; phylum Bacteroidota; class Bacteroidia; order NS11-12g; family UBA955; genus JABMMZ01. The sequence continues at coordinate 237,106 of JAUXOK010000027.1, forward strand.
ATGACCCATCAGTGAGTTTTCATTGTATTCTAGATACCAATAGAGTGATTGGTTCATTGAATATTAGTGATGGGAAAATTGATTTAAATGGATTCATTTTAACCCTAAATCTCGAGTTTGTTTCTGAAGGTGGCATAATCAAAAATGGACAACTAATTAGTAGAGAAATTTCCAATATCGAAAATACAAAATTTGAGGATGAGATTACGATTATTAAAACATTTTCCACTTCTGGTGTTAATGATTTAGCAGGAGGAAATGTTTTTTATGGTCATACAACTTTTATCAACGAAGATAATAATCGGTTAAGATTAGCAAGTATCAATGGAGACACTTTCAAGAATAATGTTAGTTTTATAAAAAGAAATACTGGAAATATTGAAGTTGCAAGATCTGGAAACAATTATTTTGATGGAGATATTAACTGCATAGGAACAATTCTTTTTGGTCAAAATGATGGTTTTGTGATAATAAATGGGAAGGATTCACAAAACATCTATTGGGACAGTGTTGGTGTCAAACCAAGCTTTCCTAGGCTGAAAATGAATACCACACAAAATGGTGAACTCACTTTAAATACACCAATAGACATTACAGATAGTCTGATTTTAATCGAAGGTGTAATTAATACAAATAATGTTAATATTTTGAGATTAACAGATGAGACAACTTATGCTTCTATCGGCAATATCAGATCGTTTATTAATGGACCAATGGATTATATATTATCTAACAATGCTTTAAACGGATATACACTTAATTTTCCCATAGGGAAAAAATTACTCCCTAAAAACTACTATCCCGAATATTATGTTTGGCGTCCAGTAAGTTTGCTTGTTGGTCATACAGTAAGTACTTCCTATACATACAGGGCTGAAATGTTTAATTTATATAATTCTAACCTTGGTTGGACACTTCCAAGTGGTGTTGATACGGCATCTAGGGCAAGAACTTGGGATATTCAAAGATTTTTAAGTTCTACTATGGTGTCCGAACCTTCCAATAACTTGAGAACTAATCTAACAAGCGGTCAAAGACCTATTGTTACTTTGTATTTTGGATATAACGACTCTGTGTTTGATGGCAATAATCTAACAATTCTAAAAAACACAACCACAAATCCTAATGATTGGATTAACATAGGTGGAACTGGAGCTCCCAATTTTAATAACCGAAATCCATTACAAGGTAGTATTACGAGTACAAGTGTGAATTTTAATTCTTTTAGTACATTTACGCTCGGAAGTTTAGCAAATGGTTATAATCCTTTGTCTTTTAAACTTTTAAGTTTTAATGCGGAAATTCAAGATAATACGGTTGTAATTTCTTGGGCTTCGACTGATGATATAGATTTAAGTTATTATCAACTTGAGAAATCTACAGATGGCATCTTATGGTCTGTTATAGATGAAATTGAAGTTAGTTCAACTCAATTAGGCATAAAGCATTATAAAACAATAGACAATATCATCAATCATAGCGCCATTTATTATAGATTGAAAATGATTCATAGAAATGCAACTTTTGATTTTTCGTATATTATTAGCCCTCATATCAAAAGCATACAGACTCATCAAATTTCGATTCTGCCAAATCCAATAAAACAATTTTTCATAATTTCGTCAAACACATATACTAAATCAGTATTAAAATGGCATATAGTAAATTCATATGGTAAAATTTTGTTATATGGAGAAACAGAACCTAATGAATCAATCGATGTATCTTCTCTTTCTAATGGTTTGTATTACCTTCAAGTTATCTCAAAGAACCACAATGAAAACATCAAGTTAATCATCAATAGATAATTTTTTTAAGGTAAAATATTTTTTTATTTAATGTAATATCGTAATATTGCAATATCAAAATATAAATATGGGAGCAAGCAAAACAGATCACTTTACAGACCAACAGAATGCCATTGCCATGCTATGCAAAGCCCTCGGTCATCCTGCTAGAATTGCCATTATAGAATACCTATTAAAAGTAGAAACATGCATCTGTGGTGATATCGTTAACGAACTACCGCTGGCTCAACCTACAGTTTCTCAACATCTTAAAGAACTTAAAAACGCAGGTATTATCAAAGGAGAAATTGAAGGTAATTCAATCTGCTATTGCATCGAACCTCAATCATTGAACGCTATTCAAGCATTTCTAGGAGACATTTTCAATAGAAAAGCAAAAAGCAACTGCTGCTAAAATATTTAATAATCAATTAATCAAATACATTCATTATGACACTTAACGAAATTAAACAAAAACTAATCGGCCTTGAAACCTTGAGTTTCGAACTTCAAAACGGAACCAAAGTTCCTGAACATTTTCACGTAACAGAAGTTGGTGTAATTACCAAGCATTTCATCGATTGTGGTGGAACCATAAGAAACGAAAAAGTAGCCAATTTCCAATTGTGGGATGCCAACGATTTCGACCACAGACTTAAACCGACTAAACTTCTCAATATCATTAAATTATCTGAAGAAAAGTTAGGTATGGAGGATTTGGAAATTGAGGTTGAATATCAAGGAAATACTATCGAAAAATATGGCCTTGAATTTAATGGTAAAAACTTTATGCTGATTTCTAAACAAACCAATTGTTTGGCTCAAGATAACTGTGGTATTCCGCCATCTAAAATGAAAGTTAAATTATCTGAAATTTCTAACAATTCATGCTGCACACCAGGCGGTGGATGTTGCTAAAAAAAGATAAAATCATGTTCAAAGAGATTAAAGAAAGATGTGATATTTTGATTCAAAACTTTCATGAAATCAGTTCTGAAAGAAAAGCATTACTTGAAAAACTATCGCAATACATCTATCAAAAAAAGGCAAGCAACTCTCCTATTCAATTGAATTACATTTGCACCCACAATTCCCGAAGAAGCCATTTGGGTCAGGTTTGGGCAGCTGTAGCAGCCAATTATTATGGTATCGAAAATGTATCGACTTTTTCTGGAGGCACCCAAGCCACAGCTTTTAATCCCAATGCTATTCAGGCTTTGATAACTGCTGGTTTTAAGATTGAAAAAAACAATGAAACTGAAAACCCAATTTATCATGTTTTTTATGATGAAAATAATTTTTCGATTTGTTTCTCTAAAACGTTTGATGATAAAGCAAATCCAAATCAAAACTTTGCGGCTGTGATGACTTGCTCCGATGCTGACGAAAATTGTCCATTTATTGTTGGATGCGATATCAGAATTGGTTCCACCTACAACGACCCAAAAGCCTATGATAACTCCATCATCCAAAACGATAAATACACCGAAAGAAGCCATCAAATAGCGATGGAATGTTTATACGTTTTCTCTAAAATCAATCAATATGTCAAATAATCACTGTTCACCGGCAGCTGAGAGAAAGAAACTCTCATTTTTAGACCGTTTTTTAACCCTTTGGATATTTTTAGCCATGGCTATTGGAGTTGCCATTGGATATTTTATACCTTCAAGTAGCGGTTTTATCAATTCATTTTCAAAAGGCACTACCAATATTCCGCTTGCCATCGGTTTGATTTTGATGATGTATCCACCTCTAACAAAAGTGAAATACGAAACCATGGGACATGTTTTTAACAACACCAAAATCTTAGGTGTTTCATTGTTTTTAAATTGGATTATCGGACCCATTCTGATGTTCTTTTTAGCCATTATCTTTTTGCAAGGTTATCCCGAATACATGGTTGGTGTTATTTTAATCGGATTAGCACGATGTATTGCTATGGTTGTGGTTTGGAACGATTTGGCCGATGGCAATCGCGAATATGCTGCTGGACTAATTGCATTGAACAGTATTTTTCAAGTGTTGCTTTACAGCGTTTATGCTTATGTATTTATCACTGTTCTGCCACCCATTTTCGGATTTGAAGGCTTTGATATCGATATCAGCATTGCTCAGATAGCTGAGAGTGTAGGTATTTATTTAGGTATTCCATTTGCATTAGGAATTGTAAGCCGATATGCACTTATCAAATGGAAAGGCGAAACTTGGTTTCAAGAAAAATATCTTCATGTAATTTCCCCTATTACCTTGATTGCTTTATTATTTACAATTGTTCTTATGTTTAGTTTAAAAGGCGAACTGATTGTTCAAGTACCTTTTGATGTGTTGCGAATAGCTGTTCCATTGGTGATTTATTTTGCCATCATGTTTATCGTGAGTTTCATGGTAGGCAAATATTTTGGAGCTGATTATTCGAAATCCACTTCAATAGCTTTTACTGCTACAGGCAATAATTTTGAACTAGCCATTGCGGTTGCTATAGGCGTTTTCGGAATCAATAGCGGACAAGCATTTGCCGGTGTTATTGGCCCATTAGTAGAAGTGCCAGCTTTGATTGCATTGGTCAATTTAGCCTTTTGGTTCAGGAAAAAATACTACGCAAAAGAAGTTTAACAAACAAGTTTACTTAGATGAATATAAATTGGTTTATAAACAACTATTTAAAACACTTATTCGTATTAATAAATATTTGTTCATATTTCATCGCAAAATCACAATCAAAATCAATTGTAGGTATTTTTCCAACAATTGATCATTCTGGCAAACTTTCAAAAAGAATAGATTACAATTTTTATTATTTTAGTGCATTTCCACTATTGAATTTTAAAGAACCCAATTTAAAACAAGATGCGGAAATACTTTTATTTTATGCCGAACAAGGTTTAACCTATCACCTCAACAAAAAAATATCTTTTTCTGCTGCTTATGTTTTTCAAAAAGAAGCAATCAATATACTGATGATGACAAACGAGCATCGTTTGCATGTTCAGTCTACTTTTAAACACGCTTTAAAACAACTGAATTTTAAACACCGTATTAGATTTGATAATCGTTTTGTTGTAAATTGGCAAACAGGCGAAAAACCCTTTACCCATCGTTTGCGCTATTTGATTGGCATCGAAACACCAATAAAAAAGTCTATTGATAAACTATATTTTACGGCCTATCAAGAAGCTTTTTTCAACACTTTTAAGAGCGCCAATAAGGTTTATGCAGAAAACTGGGCTTATGCAGCCTTAGGTGTAAAACTTAATAAAAGCAACAAATTAGAAGCTGGACCGCTTTATATCACTTGGGACACAGGCAATAAGAATTGGTTTCATCAATACTATTTGCAACTCAGTTGGGTTTCGCAATTAGATTTTACTAGAGCTAAGCAATAGTTCAAAATTAACGTTATTTGTCATAACTCAATCAAGGTATACTTATACATAATTATCTGTTATTTTACTATATATCAAATAATTGCGAATTGAAAATTTAATAATATAAAAACCAATCGCTTAATTAAAGCGTATCTTTGATGGATGAAGTTTATAATTTTTTCGTTGTTATCATTAACGATAACTAACCATGTCTTGTCTCAATCGCCAGACCTTTCTAAAGTAAGTAGCAAAAACACTTGGTTTAAAGTAGGTATCAATGGCGGTATTCCTTTGCAACCAACTAACAGTTCTTTTATATTAGGTTTAGACGCTAGTGTACAATTTTTAGAAACCAAAGCCTCGGGTATTGGCATTAAATCTGGATTTTCCAATTATTTTACAGCTGATAAAAGCTTAAAAGACATCGGAGAAATTCCTCTTGCTATTATGTATCGGTTTTATCCAACCTCAACTGGTTTCTTTACCGGCCTTGATCTTGGTTATTCTTTCATCCTAAATTCACCAAACACCCAAGGTGGCTTTATGGCTAGACCACATGCAGGTTATCACGGTAAAAATTATAATATTTTTGCATATTATAACTTGGTTTTAATTCAAGAAACCAACCAAGACAACATCCAAAGCATTGGTATTTCTATCACTAGGAATATTAGATTGTCGGGAAAGTAAATCTTTAATTTCTGCCTTTGCTGATTTCATTTATTAATATGGCAAAGACTATTACTTTTTAATTAAGCACAATGCAACTCGACATATCAAGTTGCATTGTGTTTAATAACTAATCAAAGTGTTTTTTAATTAACCCTTAGGGTTAACGGTGTTTTTTGAGTTGTTTTCAGAAAAGCTATGAGTGTTTTTTTCTATTCCTGCTTCTACTTTCTGATTTTCTCTTTTCTTGGTATCCTCTTCACTAGGGTAGCCATATTTTTCATCTTTTTTTTCTGTTTCATTGCTATGGTTAGTGATTTTGTCATTTTTTGTATCAACAGTACTGATTTGCTTTTCGTTAAATCCCTTTTCATCTGTTTTATACAAATCATTTGGATGAATTTCGTGATTCTTGTTTGTTGGATGTGTTTCGTTATTGTTCGTAGGACTTACTTCACTTTTGTTTGTTGAACTACTTACGTTTTTGTTTTGTTGGTTTGACAAATTGCCCGTTTGAGGGTTTTGATTGTCGTTTTGATTTTTATTCATGATTCTTTGTATTTTTTGTAATAGAATTATTACACTGCAAATATTGAATGATAAGCATCGCAATTATTTACACAAAGAAAACTAAGTATTGCAAATTTTATTATTTGACAGAAAATCAAATAAAATTTACAGTAGAAATTAAAGTGATATGGGTTTTGGAGTTGGACTTACATTGAATTATTAAAGTCCAACGATTACAAGTTTATTACTATTTCACAAGATTATTTAGCTTTTATTTAATATTTTAGTAACCATTCATTTCTTATTGTTTAGTTTGCTAAAAATATCTTTGCATAAATGAATTGTTTATTATTTAATGGCGTTATGTAATGACTGAAATAATTTTATCAATTATTGCAGGCTTAGTTCTGTTTTTATTTGCTGTAAGTAGTCTTTCCGAGTTACTTAAATCAGCTTTGGGTGAAGGTGCCACAAAATGGATTACTAAATTCACTTCAAATACTTTTAGTAGTATTATGGTTGGAATTATTGTAACTACCATTATGGATTCTTCATCTGCTGTTATCATCATCACTATTGTTTTAGTCAATTCTAAAGTGCTCAATTTTAGGCAAGCAATGGGAATAGTGCTCGGTTCAAATATAGGCACCACAGTTAGCAGCCAAATTATTGCCATGGATTTTGGTAAATATTCACCCATTTTTTTGTTCATAGGATTTATACTGTTTATTATTGCCAAATCGGAGAAAGTGAGTAATATTGGAAAAATTACGTTATACTTTGGAGTATTGTTTTTCGGGTTATTTACCATGGAAAATGCCGTTGAACCGCTAAAAGACGAAGCATTCTTTTCTGAATGGATGAAAAAAACTGAAGAACCTTTTCTTGGAGCTTTAATTGGCGCATTTGTAACCTTGATTATTCAATCTTCTTCCGCCACTGTTGGAATGGCTATAATTCTTGGCAAAAAAGGGTTATTAAGTCTCGCAGGTGGAATCGCTGTTATGCTAGGTGCTGAATTAGGTACCGTTAGCGATACTTTATTAGCAACCATTAAAGGTAGTCGTCAGGCATTGAAAACAGCTTTATTTCATTTAACCTTTAGTTTTTTGACCATTGTAATCGGGCTTATTTTCTTTTACCCTTTTGTTACTTTGGTAGAAAAAATAAGTTTTGGGGCTACCATTGAAAGAACGATTGCTAATGCACACATGCTTTTTAATATCTTAGGGGTGCTTATTTTTGTTTGGACCATTCCCTTTTTTGAGAGATTATTCAATAAATTGTTGCCTGATAAATTATCGAAATAGAAGGTTATATATAATAATATCGATTAATTGCGATAAATTATATGTTTCTTTATTGGTGCTAAAATTATTTTTAGTTCGAGATGTTAACCTAAGATAAACAAAGGCTTAAATGGATTGTTGGTGATTTATTTTAAGCTTATCAATAATGGATTAGTAATATAATTTAACTAATTAACAAATTATTGAATACCAATGCATATCATTTTTTTAGATATCCATTTTTAAACCCAGCGTCAGCCATCTTCCTTGTAGCGGAATAGAGGCTATTTGCGTATAGGTAACGTTTCCAATGTTGTTAACATCTAAGTAGATGTTTAATTTTTTTAATTGTGTGTTTATACGGGCATCTAGCAAGAGATATTCAGTACCGTTTTCTTGGATAACATAGCGTTGATTCAGAGATAAGTATAGGTTTTTGTGAAATTTTAGGATTAGCCCACTTACCAATTGGTGTCTGAGGTTGTTTAGTTCGTATTTAGATTCACCTATAAAATTTCTATCGAATGAGGCATCTAGGTATGTGTATGATGCGTTAAATACAATAGGAAATAATTCTGTTTTGAGCAATTCGTTGGTTCTTAATGAAAAATTAAACCCATTGGTTTGTGTGCGGATGATATTTTCGGGTTTGAATCTTGAAAAAGCATCTGGTCTAACCCATGAGATAAGGTTATCTACTTGTCTATGAAAGACATATGCGGTTAAAAATAAAGATTTGTTGTGCATTTTCATTCCTAATTCTGATTGATAGGATTGTTCGGGGATTAAATTGGGATTGCCATCATTGGAGGGACCTCTGTAATACCAATCGGTGTAGGTAGGGTTTCTCATGGCTGTGCCTGTGTGGGAATATATTTTTAAACGCTGAGTTAGACGGTAGTCGATGTCTAAACTTGGGAATATATTGACGCCAAAATCTGAGTTGTAGTTCAAATAAAAACCTGGGGTAATGTCTGATTTTGCACTTAGTGGGTATTTGTATTCAGCAAAAACGCCATGGTTGTTGCGATATCTAAGTCCGAGGTTGTTGCTATTGATGTTTTCGTATTTACTCTCCGCTCCTAGCCCTATTGTGCCTTTTTTGAAATCGCGTGAGGCATGTAGCTCGAAGGTGGTTACATCTGTTTGATGTTTGTTTTTAAAGAAATTGGGGCGTTGACGGATGTAAATATATTCATCATAATTCATTCTAAGGCTAACTCTTGGATTGATATGCCATTTGTTGATTTGATGAGTGGATTGCAAAGCTGTGAATAAGGTGGCTACTGTTTCTTGTGCGTTGTTTTCTCTCGAAAATGTGTCTGGTCGAATTGGTGGCACATAAAATCCATTAACACCAAATTGATTGTAGTTGCCCCCTGCCATGAATTGGATACTGTTTTTGTCATTGATGGCATAATCCATGTTGTAGAATAATTGATGACGGTTGAAACTAGAGTTGTAACGATAGCCAGAACCTGACTCAAAAGCAGCAGCAATTAAATGGTTGACTTTACCGGATGTAAAAGCATGGCTTAATTGTATACCACTGTTGATGTATTTGTATTGATTGATAGTATCCGATTTAAAATTTGTACCAGAATAGGCATGGAATTTGGTGCCGTTTTGTCCTTTACTACCTATCTTAAAATTCACAGCGCCTGTTAAAGCTCCAGGTCCAAACATACGACTTTGAGCGCCTTTATAAATTTCTACATGTTGAATAGCTATCATGGGGAAAGGCAAATTCATGTTGTGATGTCCTGTTTGTATATCGCTCATTTTAAAACCATTAAGCAGAATTAATGTTTGGTCGAATGTTCCTCCATCAATGCCAATATCAGCTTGTGTGCCTCCAGGTCCTCTTTGTTGTATTTCAACACCTGCCACAAATTGCAAAGCCTCTTGAGCGCTTCTAACTGGCATAAAATCAATTTGTTTACTTGTTAATATGTCCATGGATTTGTTAGTTTTAAAAGGAGAAGTGTTTATTAAACGATTTTCATTTATTTTGACATTGGGTAAAGAATAAATGGTATCTACTGAAATATTTTGAGAAAAAAGAAATCCGTTAAATAAAAAAGCGACACTTAGTAATTTGTATTTCATTATATTAAGGCTGCGAAATTATATTTTTAGTACGCATAAAAAAAAATTATTAAAAGAAATTTAAATCCTTAAAAATCAGTAATATTGTAAACAAAAATAAAGTTATGGAATCTACTCCAAAAAAGCATCAAACGATTCAGCATGTTACTTTTTTAGTGTTTCTTATCTTTTTAGTTTATGTTATTCTTAAACATTTGGCATTTATGCATGGTGCTTTGTTAGGATCGTTAACATTATTCATACTATCGATAGGGTCACATAAATATTTGACTATCAAGAAAAAATGGAAAAAGAGTTATGCAACTGTTTTTATATTAATTACCACATTCCTTCTGATTTTACTGCCTTTTTATTTTACCATCACTTTTATTGTTCAACAGATACAACCTTTAATTGAAAATCCAGAGCCAATTATTAATGGTTTAAAAACCATTAATAACTATTTAGCTTCTAGGTTTGACGTTTCATTACTCTCTCCAGAAATCATGAGTAAAGTTGGTGGAATGCTTCAAAATTATTTGCCTCAAATACTGAGTTCTAGTTTAAACGTAATTTCAAATTTATTGTTGATATATTTTATTTTGTGGTTTATGCTCAACAACATTAGACCTATAGAAAAATGGATAAAAAACAACAGTCCATTTAAACTTAAAAACACCTTATTTATTTACAAAGAATTTGGTTTATCTGTTAAAAGTAATGCTATCGGTGTTTATATTTTAGCCATAGTTCAAGCCATAGTAGCAATTGTAGGTTATTATATATTTGGTGTACAAGAGGCCTTAGTGTGGGGCTTAATTACAGGTGTCGCCAGTGTAATTCCAATTGTAGGCACTATGGCGATTTGGATGCCTCTTTCAATCTATTCCATGGCAACTGGTGATATTGGAATAGGTGTAGGAATTTTCTTATATGGACTTTTGATAATTGGAAGCAGCGATAACGTATTTAGATTTATTTTGCAAAAAAAACTAGCAGAAACTCATCCTTTAATCACTATTATAGGTGTCTTGTTTGGTATTAGCTTTATGGGTTTTTGGGGACTTGTTTATGGTCCTGTTATAATCATTTTACTTATAACGCTTTATAAAATATACTTAAAAGAATACGTAAAAACTGAAGATAAAATTTAGTTCAATTATTGTGTTTTTGATAACAAGTTGTTTGATCTCGTTTAAAAAAAATATCAATAACTAATGAACGTAAAACTCTACATTATTGTATTTTTCTTGTTATCAATAACAAGTTGTTTTAATGAAAAGAAGCAAGAAAAACCTATTGTTGAAGAACCTTTTTCTTTTCCTGTTTTAAAATGTGATAAAAGGTTAACTAATCTGTTAAATTTCTATGACTCTACTAATCCGCTTCATTTCATGGAATCAAATTTTCCATATTTCTACATTGGAAATCTTAAAGATACCATTCAGTTAGATTTTTTTCATATATTTGAAATAGCACCACCTCACCCACCAAACTTTTCTTATGAAAATAACTTTAAGGATGAGGATGGACTTTATCAAAATAATAATACTAAGCAAGATTATTTAATAGAATTTGATGAACAGATTAAATATAAATTTTGGGATCAAAAGGATATTGTTCTTCATGTTGATACTTCAATTACTTTCTCTAATAATTTCCCTGTTTATATATCCAATAGCCACAAAGACACCATTGTAATTAGCGAACAACTTGGCATTAGATTGATGATTGAAGCATTAGACAGTTCAAATAAATGGCGACCTATACAAGTTGATTATCGTTTCATTTGCGGCACTGGTTTAGGTCACATATTTCTGCCTCCAAATGAATGTGCCATCACCTTAGTGCCAATCTTTAAAGGGAATTACAAAACAAAATTCCGACTAAGGTATGGAAAGAACTTTTCTAATCCTTATGATGGATTTATGAATTATAAATTATTTGAAAAATCTGATTATAACTTTGATTAAATCTAAATACAATATTATTTATCTTCGCCCATTGAATGAAAGTATCTCTAAATTGGATTAAATCGTTTATCGAAATCTCGAAAACACCGTCAGAAATTGAACAATTGCTTACTGCAACAGGTTTGGAAGTGGAACATTTTGAGGAAGTTTTCTCTGTTAAAGGCGGACTAAAAGGTTTGCTAATTGGAAAGGTTGTTGCCTGCCAAAAACATCCCAATGCGGATAAATTAAGTTTAACCAAAGTGGATGTAGGTTCAGGCGAGCTGCTTTCTATTGTTTGTGGTGCACCCAATGTTGCTGAAGGTCAAAAAGTGGTTGTGGCAATTGTTGGCACTACCATCTACCCTACTTCTGGCGAACCATTTACCATACAAAAAGCGAAGATTCGAGGCGAAGAAAGCGAAGGCATGATTTGCGCTGAAGATGAAATTGGTTTGGGAAACAGTCATGCCGGTATCATCGTTTTGCCAGATAATGCGCCTATTGGACAATTAGCCTCAGAATATTATCAAATTGAAAGCGATGTATTGTTTGAAATTGGTTTAACAGCCAACAGAGGTGATGCAGCATCGCAATTGGGTGTTGCAAGAGAACTATCTACTGTTTTAAACTTACCCTTAAATTTTCCAGAACACACAGAAATTAAATCAGATGAAGCAAATCCTGTTAAGATTCAAATAGATAACCATATACTTTGTCCAAGATATTCCGCTGTTGCAATTGAAAATATCAAAATTTCAGAAAGCCCAAAATGGATGAAAAACCTTTTGGAAACAATTGGTGTTAAATCCATCAACAACATTGTTGATGTTACCAATTTTGTGCTACATGAATTGGGTCAACCCTTGCATGCATTTGATTTAGGCAAAATTAAGCAATCAGAAATCAACGTTAAGACCGCAACAAAAGACGATAAATTTGTTGCATTAGACGGCAACGAATACAAACTGAATGGCACAGAACTCATGATTTGCGATAGTCAAGACTATCTCTGCATGGCGGGAGTTTATGGTGGTTTAAACAGTGGCGTCAATCAATCTACAAATTCAATATTATTAGAGAGTGCTTATTTTTCTCCAGATATTGTCAGAAAATCTGCGAAACACCATGCCATCAATACAGATTCTAGCTACCGTTTTGAAAGAGGCACCGACCCCGAAATGACTTTAAAAGCCATTCAAAGGGCTGTATTTCTGCTTCAATCTATGCAAACAGAACCATTAAAAGTTTCGTCTGTAACGGATAAATATCCAGAACCTTTAGAGCCTTTTCAAGTTGAATTAAGACTTAAAAATATCCTTAAAATTGCTGGAATAGATATTCCTCAACCAACGATAAAACAAATATTAACAGGTTTAGGCATAGAAATTACTGAACAAAAGAGTGAGGATATTTGGCAATTATCTGTTCCTAGATTTAAAGGCGATGTAAATAGAGAAATTGATGTGATAGAGGAATTATTGAGAATCTATGGTTTGAATCAAATTCCACTAAAAAAGCATTTGCAATCTTCTTTGAATTTCAACAAAGACAACACCAACGAAACCACGATTCAACACCTTTCTTCCTTATTAATTGGCATGGGTTTTAATGAAATAATGACCAATTCTCTAACATCTGATAAATACTATGAAGACAAATATAGTTTGGTTTATCTAAGTAATCCATTGAGCAAAGAGATGAATGTTATGAGACATTCTATGCTGTTCAGCGCTTTGGAATCCATTGCTTACAATAAAAACAGAAAGCAAACCAATACCCATTTTTTTGAATTTGGGAAAACCTATTCTAAAACCGAAAAAGGATTTATCGAAAATGAGCAATTGATAATAATTTCATCAGGCTATAACCACGATGAAAGCTGGGAACAAAAGCAAAAACCAGTCGATTATTATTTCCTAAAATCGGTGGTAAAACGCTTGGCAGATGTTTACTTAACTCCGATTAAAAAAATTGAAGTTCAACAAGTTGATTCTAAAACTTTGCAAGCTTTTGGTATTAAGGACCCTGTTTTTTATGCCACGATTGATTGGCAACAGTTATCAAGCAACCAATCTAAAAAAACATTTGTGTTGAAAGACATTCCAGTGTTCCCTGCTGTAAGAAGAGATTTGAGTTTGGTACTAGATAAAAGCATCCATTTTAAGCAAGTGGAAGATTTGATTAAAAAACAAGGCATCAAACAGTTAACTAAAACCAATGTGTTTGACATTTATGAAGGCAAACCCTTGGAAAACAATCAAAAAGCCATGAGTATCAGCTTTGAGTTTTATGACGAAACCAAAACCCTCACCGATGCAGAAATCGACCCTGTGATGAATGGCTTAATGGCATCTTTCGAACAAAATATTCAAGCAGTTATCAGAAAATAATATGCAAGAGATCCTCAATCGTTTAAATGCTATCAAACAAAAATTAGAGGAAATCTTGTCTGAAAACAGATTACTTAAACAAAGTTTGAAAAAGCAAGAAGATCAAATAGAACGCTTGAAGAAATTGATAGAAATACAAAACAACACGCTCAAAAATCAAGAGCAAAGATTGAAAATAAAAGAGATTGTAGAAAGCGCCTTGGATGACCAAGATTTGGGCGCCAACAAGAAAAGGGAACTCAAAGCCAAAATCAATGAGATGATTAAAGAAGTAGACAAAGTCATCCATTTAATGAATCAATAAAACAAAATGAATTCTCACACATTTTCGCCTGACAGTAAAGTTTGGACATACTATGTCAATGGTGGTATTCCAGAAACTGAAATGGCTTACATCATTCAATATCTTACCGAATTTTGTTTTAGTTGGACCGCACATAACCAAGCTTTAAAAGCTACTTTTGAAATCATCGACCAACATTTTATTGTTTTGATAGTTGACGAATCTCAGAATTTAGCCAGTGGATGCAGCATCGATAAAAGCACACACGCGATGAAACATCTTTCAGAAAAACTTCAAGTCAACCTTTTCGATAGGCTGCTTCTACCCTATCTGGTAAACGGAAAAATTGAAACCATTCATTTTAATAATCTAAAAGAAAGCTATTTGGCAAATACCATCAATGATTCAACTCAATTTTATAATTTAAATATTTCAAAATTTGGCGAGCTTAATTCCGCCTTTTTGCTTCCTTTTTATCAACATTGGCTTTACAAATTTGTCAAATAACAACACACTAAACATGAGAACATACGACCTTTATTTTCGTTTTATACATTGGGTAATGGCAATTTGCATCTTCATGATGCTAGCAACCGTTTTTTTAAGAATCACCTTTTTAAACAAAACCAATGTTTCTGCCATCATTATACAACAATCTCAGGAAATGGGGATTGAAATAACCGAAACAAATGCCATCAAAATGGCAAAATCAATCCGCAAACCCATGTGGGAATGGCATATTTACTTTGGTTACACCCTTATCGGGGCTTATTTATTGCGTTTTATATTGGCTTTCACCCGCAAAACAGTATTTTTAAATCCTTTTAAAAGCACATTAAATCTCAAACAAAAACTGCAAGCCTATTCTTATCTGTTTTTTTATACCGTTTTGTTTTTTGCCTTAGGCACAGGTTTTCTGATTGAAAACGGACCCAAATCTTGGAAAGAAGGCTTAGAAGGCATACACGAATTCTCGCACTATTTTGTATTATTATTTATTTTCATCCATTTTGCTGGCTTGTATTTAGCCGAAAAAGGCGAACAAAAAGGCATCGTATCTCAAATCATTATTGGCAGAGATTGATTTGAGAGATAAGCATATCATTAATTATTTTATCAAATAACATAAGTTAGATAATTTTTATTCCCATTTGGAAAATTTAATAGAATATTTTATAATTGTAATTAACAAATAAATTTTAAACCTTATGCAAGTATCTAGGTGGATCAAACCGATTGGTATTCTTTGTATTATTTTTGGTATATTCGGATTGACCGAAAATTTTGCAAAAATTATTTTAATTGAGGTAATTGAATCAAAAAAAATAAATCCTTCAATTAACATTCAAAGCCATGACATTATTATAGCTTACATAGGAATTGGTGTTTATTTTATTTATTTAGTGTCTAGTATTTTCTTTCTACTTAAAAAATCATTTTCTTTAAGAATGATATATATTACTCTAATTATTAGCATTTTATACATAGTCATTCCATTGTTAATCATTAACAAAAGTGACCCTTCAGGATTTCTTTTTGATTATAGGCTAAATTTTTCAAACCTTCTCAGTCCTGCAATTGATATAGCTTTACTCTTCGGGATAGTAATTATAAGTAAAAATTATTATAAAAAACCTGATGAATTCATTGAGTCAAAGATATTGACACCATTTCGTTTGAAAATTTTGACATTTATAGGTCTTTTATGTTTTTCAATCCCTCTTTCTATCTTTATTTTATGGCAATATGCTTATAATATGGGAGATAATCAATTCAATCGGGTTGAAATATTCAAAAGCTATTTCCCCAATTTTTTACAAGAGAGATATGACACGGCATATCTTAGTTTAGCGTTTTGTTTATTATCTATAATTTTAAGCAGCCTTAGTTTAAAATTATCAGGATATTTATGGAAAACTTTGAATATTATCATCCTAGTTTTGGCTATATTGTTAATGCTTTTAAATTTATTTCAAATGATGTAATGCCATAATAAATTTGAAAGAATAATTTATACCGAATATGCTTTCAATTCCAAATCAATATCGGAACATGTTATAGTTCAATTAATTGAATAAAAAATGGACTATTTTCAAGCTATATCGGCATTTACTCACGAATTTTCGAGATAAATCATAAAATAGTTTGGACTCATCAAATGAAGTTGGATTATCCTTTTTATGAATTACCAGCTTGCTTCAAGAACATTTGCCCTATTCCAACCTCTGAGTATGATGTGTTTTAACACTTTTAACATAAATCATACTTATCCCCACCTCACCTTCTTAATATATCATGACTTCTATCATGGTCATATTAGTTTAATTATTGTTATTTTTGTTGCATTATTGAAATGAAAAATTATGTAACCGTTATGCTTGTGGGACTGTTGATTTCCTGCAATTCATCGAAAAAGGAATCTGTTTTTCCTAAGTATGAAAAAATTACGGAATCTATTTATGCTTCTGGTTATATCAAAAGTAAGGATCAATATCAGGTTTACACCAAGGCGAGTGGTATTTTAGAGAAAACTTGGGTAAAAAAAGGCGACACTGTTAGTGTGGGGCAAATTTTGTTTACAATAGCTAATGAGGCATCAAAATTATCTAAAGAAAATGCAGAACTTACTGCCCTAAACTCAGCTTTTAATGCCAATTTGGATAAACTTGAAGAACTGAAACTGAACATCGAACTGAATAAAAAAAGGTTAGACAACGAGGAACTGATGCTGAAAAGGCAAAAGGCATTGTGGGAAAAAAACATAGGTACTAAAATTGAATTGGAACAAAGAGAAATTTCCGTTTCGAATCTTAAAGCCATCTATTTATCCTCGCAACTGAGGTACAACGATTTGAAAAAACAATTGAGTTTTGCTGAGAAACAGTCTCAAAAAAATCTATCCATCAATCAGTCGATGTTGGCGGATTATTTTGTAAAAAGCAATATCAATGGCATTGTTTACGATATTTTTAAAGAGAATGGCGAGATTATTACCAATCAAACACCATTGGCAATTGTTGGTAGTGGGTCGGAATTTCTGTTAATGCTTCAGATAGATGAAAAAGACATTATCAAAGCGAAATTGGGGCAAAAAGTATTGGTGATTATGGATAGTTATAAAGACAAGGCTTTTGAGGCAGAGATTAGTAAAATCAATCCCATCATGAATCAACAGACAAGAACTTTTGAAATTGAAGCTGTTTTTGTAAAAGCACCAGAAGTCCTTTATCCTAATTTAACCTTAGAGGCCAATATCATTATCAAAACCAAGGACAATGTGTTAACCATTCCTCGTATGTTTTTAATTGAAGACTCTTTTGTGTTGGATAAGAACTTGGAAAAGAAAAAAGTAAAAGTCGGTTTAAAAGATTTTCAAAAAGTGGAAATTATGGAGGGAATCTCTAAAGATGACGAAATTTATTTAACAAATTGACATTGAAAATAAATCTAATTTTTGAGATAGCTAAATCCTTGTTATTGGCAAGATGGAAACAAACCTTGGTGGCAGCTATTGGTGTTACGTTTAGTATTTCGATGTTTATAACCTTGCTCAGTTTTATGACTGGCTTAAATGACTTGTTAGATGGCTTGATCCTCAACAGAACGCCCCATGTGAGACTGTATAACGAGGTGAAACCCAACCCTACTCAAGCTTCTCTTTATGATAAAACTTTGGGTTATATTTTTATCAATTCCATCAAACCAACTGGCAATGGTCAGTCAATAGACAATTCTGTAGCGATTATGAATTCCCTGAAAAATGACAGAAGAGTGAAAGGCGCTGCACCTAAAGTAACCGCACAGGTGTTTTATAATGTGGGCAATACTGATTTAAATGGTGTCATCAATGGTATCAATGTAGAAGCCGAAGAAAAGCTGTTTCATTTTGCGGATTATGTTGTTGAAGGTAATTTTATTGATTTAAAAAATGTGGCAAATAGCATTATTCTAGGCAAGGCAGCTGCCGAAAAAATGTTAGCCAATGTTGGCGATGTAATACAAGTTACAACACCTCGAGGCGATAGATTGTTGTTGAAAGTGGTTGGATTTTTTCAATCTGGTTTGCAAGATTTGGATAAAGTGCAAAGTTATGCCTCCTTAGAAACAACCCAAAAATTATTGGGCAAACCCTTAAGTTATGTAACGGATATCAATATCAAATTACATGATATGGCGCTTGCTCCCATTGTGGCAAAGGAATATCGCTTATTGTATGCAGCCGATGCGGAAGATATTCAAACCGCCAATGCACAATTTGAAACGGGCAGCAGCGTTAGAAGTATTATTTCTTATGCCGTTGGCATTACTCTATTAATAGTAGCTGGATTTGGTATCTACAATATTTTAAATATGATGATATACGATAAAATGGATGCCATTGCCATATTAAAAGCCACAGGTTTTTCGGGCAATGATGTTAAACGCATATTTACGTCTATTGCACTTTCTATTGGCATAGTTGGCGGTTTGTTTGGGTTATTATTTGGTCTATTGATTTCTTTTGGCATTTCTCAAATCCCTTTCGACACCGCATCATTACCTACGGTAAAAACTTATCCCATCAATTACAATCCAAAGTTTTATACCATCGGCATTATTTTTTCTATCATCACCACTTATTTCGCTGGTTTTTTCCCTTCCAGAAAAGCCAGTAAAATTGATCCTGTAGACATTATCAGAGGCAAATGAGCAATACCATACTTGAAGCAAAACTCATCAACAAGAGTTTTTACGACCCCATTAACATCCCGGTTTTAAAAGACATTTCTTTTAAAATAGATAAGGGCGACTTTGTTTCTGTGATTGGTAAATCAGGTTGTGGCAAATCAACTTTACTTTATATATTATCTACCATGGACACAGATTATCAGGGCGAGTTGTTTTTAGACGACCTTTTAATTTCTAACAAAACCGAGGCTGAATTGGCAAAAATCCGAAACGAGAAAATTGGTTTTGTGTTTCAGTTTCATTATTTAATCAATGAGTTTTCAGTATTAAGAAATGTGATGTTACCCGGCTTAAAATTGGGCAAATATTCAGAAAAGGAAATTGAACATCGAGCTTATGAAAAGCTGAAAACATTGGGCATAGAAACACAAGCTTTAAAAATGCCCAATCAATTATCTGGCGGACAAAAACAGCGAGTAGCCATTGCCAGGGCTTTAATCAACGACCCAGATATTATTATGGGAGACGAACCTACTGGTAATTTAGACACCAAAAACAGCGACATTGTGTTTGATATTTTTCAGCAATTAACCATAGAATTTAAGCAAACCATGCTCATCGTGACCCACGACACAGAGTTTGCCAAAAAAACCAAAAGAATCATTGAAATGGAAGATGGCAGGATTATTTCTTAGGCGGATTTGGAAACTAAATTATATTTATAAAACTCTTTACTATTGTGTGAATGACCGCTTATTTTACGAACTAAAGTCTCTGGCATTCCTAAAATCAACAAAGTTGTTACAGCGGTTTTACGCATAACATGACTAGAAAGCCTATCACAATATCTATACGACATACCCATATGTTTTAGCTCCTTAGATACTCCTTTAATAACTTTAGCTTTTCCAACTGGATATGTCCAACCAGCTTTTTCTCCTAGCAATTTGATTCGTGTGTTAAATGTATAAAGACACATTTGAGGAAATATAAATTTATTTTTAGAACTTAAATATTTGAAAATAATATCTTTAATGTAGTAAGGTATTTTAATTCGAGTGTTAGTACTTGTCTTTTTTGAACAGGTAACAATATAAACGCTTTCATCAATGGTTTGAATATTTGTAGGCTTTAAGCTTATTAAATCTGAAAATCTCAAACCAACTGTACAGCCAATCACAAATATATCCTTAATTACCTTTAAATGTTCTGGCAAACTATCTTCAAATTCACTATTGACTATAAGAAATTTTAACTTATCTTGTTCTAAAACAAAAATTTGAGTTTCATTGGATGGCGGATAAAACTTTTTATAGAAATCAGAAGTAGGAAAGTTTTTATCGAATTCTAGGTATTTAAAAAATGTTTTTAAATTTTTAATATTAAGACCAACATAATTATCTGAACATTGTTTATTATACATAACCTTTTTAAATTGTTGGTAAAATACATTCCAGTATTTTCTTTCAGACAACATCTCATGATGTTTTTTATTAAAATTACAACTTATAACTATAGGGGTAGTATAGCTTTCATTTAACTTTTGTAAATACAGCAAGGTGTTCTTATAGTTGACAATGGATGCTTTAGAAAGCTTCTTGCCATTACTTTGTACTCTTCTGCCATTTATTGATTCTTGAATAAATTTTTCAAATAAAGGCAGCATTTCTTTTTTCATATTATTTTTTTTCATATTTTTGAAATTACGCAAAAAAAGCTTTTATCAATGATTTTAAACTCAACAATTCTAGCTCGAGATATAAGCATATCAAAGCTTTGCTTTAATTCTAAATACACTACTATTTGTAGTGTGAACGGAAAACGGTATCGCTATGGCTTCAATGGCAAGGAAAAAGACAACGAAACCTACGGCGAAGGCAATGCTTATGATTTTGGTGCTAGGATTTATGATAGTAGATTGGGTAGGTGGTTGAGTTTAGATCCCTTGATGAAGCGATTTCCATGGCAATCACCTTATTGTTCAATGGATAATAATCCTATTGCTAAAATTGACCCGACTGGCATGAGTACTAAAAGTACCCATACTGATAAGGATGGGAATGTTATTGCAGTTATAAATGATGGGGATAAGGGTGTTTACAAACATGGAGATAATAAGGATGGTAAGGCTCCAACGCAATATCAAATACAAAAAAGACAAAAAAAACTAGGAACTTCTGCTGGTGGCAAAAAGATGGGTGAAACATGGACTCTTTTGGGTTTTGCTGATTTTGCAGCTTATGAAAAAGATGGAACAATTAAACCAGCACCTGGAGCAAAAATTGACTTTAATTCAAATTGGGCAAATGATAAAGTAAAGTCTATTCTTGATAAAAATCCTTCTGCGGGAGCTTATGCTTTAAAAGCACGAATTAATGGTGATTATGATATTAAAAAGCAGGCTCCAAATAATAACCCTTATTATGGGTCTCTTCTTTTCGGAAAATTTGCTTCCGCAAGAGACGCAGGAAATTTTACAGCAGTTGCTGTAGCTCAGAATTCTATTGTTGATAACCAAATATTAGATTATGGTTTCGGTGTGTATAATCAATCGGGAAATGATGTTAATTCGAGTTTAATACAGATTGTTTGTGATATTTTATTTTTAATTATGCCAGGGACCAATGATCAAGCAGTTTATGAAATTAAGTACACTATAGCCAATGGCGAGGATAAATTATCAAAAGATGGAATAGAAGCTGGAAAAGCATATGCTAAAATCAAAAGGTAGGTATGAGAAATTATTTTATATGTATTATTTTTATTGTTTGTTCATGCAATAATAAAAAAAGTATAGTCTTATATGAACACAATGGCATTTGCATTACTAGAATAGATGAAGGAGTTGTCTCTAAATTTTATTTCGGAAAATTTGATATTAATGATAGTTTACCCAGTCATTATGTTGAAAGTTCATTTAGTGGTTTAAACAGTGGGATGGATGCTTATTTAATATTTAAACCTAATCATGTTGAATTATTCGTTATAATGGCAGATTTTAAAACCAGAGGGGGAATTGAGAATATAAAAATTATAGACAATTGGGTTAATTATAACATTCATGATAAATATAGTGGTAATTATCTCAATGTTTTTAGACTGAGTGACCATTTGCCCACAGAGCAAAAAATCAATGCAGATAACAAATCCAATATTCAAGCAACGTATTGGTAGCGATATAGTTAGTGTTTCAGAGGTGTTGATGTTAAAAACATTTAATTTATAAACAAACTATTATCTTCTCTAAACTAATAATAAACCAGTGCACAGAAACCA
The DNA here is from genome assembly GCA_030682255.1 of Bacteroidota bacterium. Lineage (GTDB taxonomy): Bacteria > Bacteroidota > Bacteroidia > NS11-12g > UBA955 > JABMMZ01. Next base: position 259,389 of record JAUXOK010000027.1, read on the forward strand.
CCCACAAATACCGATAAAAAACACCCAAGACAATCATTCTATTTGTAGTGTGAATGGAAAAAGGTATCGCTACGGCTTTAACGGCAAAGAAAAAGACAACGAAACCTACGGAGAAGGCAATGCCTATGATTTTGGCGCAAGGATATATGATAGTAGGTTGGGTAGGTTTCTTAGTTCTGATCCTAAAGAAATGGAATATCCTTGGCAAAGCACCTTTGCGTATTTTAAAAATTGTCCAATTTCAACAATAGATTTTGAAGGTATGGGAGAAAAACCAAGTTCAGGACTTAAAAGTAATGATGAGACTGAAAATGATGATAAAACGGCAGGAGATTTGCTTGATCAAAACAATCAGAAACCACCCAAAACTCCACTTATAACAAGAACAAAAGTTAAATTAGTAAACGCAATATCAATTAATTCTGGCATAAGAACAAACACTAGTTTTTCATCAAGCTTTAGAGTAAAAGGCAAGAATGCTGTTCAACTAACTTTTTTTGCAGATGGCGAACCAGATCAACTTGAAGTATACAAAGTTTATTTTTTTGTAATTCGGTCTAGAATTATAAACACAGGAATGATGATAAACAATTATCAAACAAGATTAAAAAAAGGCCGATATTTTGTAAAAGTTACACCAGGAACAACTTCGAGTCGTACTACTTATCTTATTAATATTCAAGGTACGTTGATTAAACGAAAAGAAGTAAAATATTATAAAAATAGGATAGGTGTTAGAAAAAAAACAAAATCTATAACTCACACATTTAAGGACTTTCCCGATGAAGAAAAGTCTAAACAAAAATCAAGATATGAACCTAAATAAGTTTAAATACGTGAAATATATAGCTATATTTTTGTTGATAATAATAATTAGTTGCCAAAATAATAAAATTATTTATAGAGATGATTTACTCCAAATTAAAAATAAAGATTTTTTCTCAAACTCTTATACTATAGCTTATGATTCTAAAAACATCCTTAATAAAAATAATTGGGAGTTGTTGTTTTATTCAGTTGATAATAAGAAAATGGTTAACTATGTTGATTCAAGTATGTTATCTTTCAGGCTTATTAATGATTCAAATGTTTTAATCAAGCATAACAAAAGTGATTCATTTTCTGTTAAATATTATAAATACAATAAATATTACAACTTTCCACCTGATACTGTATTTTTAAAATATTTTAATTTAGATAGCTCATACTTAGAAGATTTTATGTATGTTTCAATAATTAACAATAATAAAGTCGAAATAGATTTAGGAACAATAAGCAAGAATTATTTAACGATGAATATCAGGGTTAGTTCTCTTATTTTAAAGGGAAAACCAAGGAAGTTTTCTTTGTGTTTTAAACGAAAACAATGGTAGTGTAAATTGTCGGGTGGTTAGTGCAATAAATGTGTTAATATTGAAAAATAGCATTTATTAAACATTTTATTATATTTGCTTATCTAAAAATATTGCTAAATACTCATTTTAAAATACAGCCCAAATACCATCGTTATAAAGCTCCTATTTGTAGTGTGAACGGAAAACGGTATCGCTACGGCTTTAACGGCAAGGAAAAAGACAATGAAACCTACGGAGAAGGCAATGCCTATGACTTTGGTGCAAGGATATATGATAGTAGGTTGGGTAGGTGGTTGAGTTTGGATCCGTTGATGGAAAAGTATCCAAGTTTTAGCCCATATAATTTTGCGGGTTGTTCGCCAATTACTTTTTATGATGCTGATGGTCGTATAATAATGGTAAACTATACAGATGCTAACGGAACATCTAAATCATTTCAATATACACCTGGAATTGCTCCTACAGACAAAGACGCCATTAAAGATAAATGTGTTATGAGACTCCATGAGGCTATAACTTACAATATGAATACAGAAAAAGGAAAAGAGGTTTGGAGCGCTTTAAATAGTTCTGAGGGTGTTCTGTATATTAATTTTATAGAAAATTCTACAAGCACAGCTCCTCAAGATAAATTTATAGGAGAACCCACAAAGAAAACAGATGATGGAAAAAGAATTATTGGGACAATTAATTGGGATCCGTTTAGTTCAATTATGGTAGATGACAATGGATATGCAGGAAATGGTATATCTATTAAAGGTTCCTATGCACCTTCAACAAATTTAATTCATGAAGCAGGACACGCAATGAAATACAATAAATGTCAAATTGATAAAACAATTCTACAATTTAATGATGATAATTTAGATGGATCAGATGAACGATATGGTAGTAAAGAAGAGAGGAGGAATACTGAAGAAGTTGAACATGTTTACTTAAGGCAAATAAATGCTTGGGAGAAGCTAAATAGCAAAACTCCAAGTTATCAACCTTTAAGATTTAACCATTGGGCTTCTGTTCATAAACGAGATTTAAAAGCAGGTGTTAATAAAGTTGATATGGATGTGTGGAATAGGTATAAAATAAAGTTTGAAGAAAAATGTGGAAAGAGTGATGATCCTGATTGTAATCAATAAGAATTTTTTTTTAAATAAATCAAAATGAAAGCTACAATTTTAGTAATTATATTTTTGATTAAAGTAGATGCATTCTCTCAAATAGATAATTGTGAAGATATAGGATATCCTTCAAAAGACACTTTATCCTTGAAAAATTTTAGATTTAAATTAGTGCATTTTTACAATACTCAGTACCCTTATAAAATTAAATTTGAAATTGTAAATAATAATATTTTTTTACAACAGGATTCATTTAATAAAAACCGATTAATATTTATTTCAAATACAAATAAAGATACTATTTTTAATTTTCCATGTATTCCATTAACAAATACTTATATTGATACTATAAATAAGTTATTAATAGGAATATCAGGATTTAAATCATGGAATGTTTTGGTTTTTGACTTTAATGGCAGAGTTTTATTGTCAAAAAAATTCTCACCAATAGAAGCAAAACTAACTAAAATTCAATACAATAAATTTAAAAAAAAGTTTCCATCTACAAACAATAAATTCAGAGAATTAAATAGTATAAATTTTAATTCAAATTATTACTTCATTGATTTTTTAGGAATTAGAAATTCTGATTCTTCTGCATGGTGTTTTTTAAGTAAATATGCTGTTCAAAATCATTTATGTCCATTATTGAAGGTTTCAACTGGATACTATTTGGATTGTTGCTTAAATCGTTCTAACCCGTTCAAAAAAATTGAGGTTGACAAACAGGGCAATAAGTTTTTAATATTAAATAACTATACTGGTGGAACAATAAAATTAAAAATAGACAATGGAACTAGTAAATTTTAAGATTAGGAGTAGTGTTGGTATTACATCAGATGGTTTGTAAAACAAATTCTTCGACTGCACCTAGTATAAGTGTGGTAATATTGAAAAATAGCATTTTTTAAACATTTTATTATATTTGCTTATCTAAAAATATTGTTAAATACCCAACTTAAAATACAGCCCAAACACCCTAATTTTAAAACTCCTATTTGTAGTGTGAATGGAAAAAGGTATAAATATGGCTTTAATGGGCAGGAAAAAGACAATGAGATTGCAGGAGAAGGAAACATATACACAGCAGAGTATTGGGAGTATGATAGCAGATTAGGTCGAAGATGGAATTTGGATTTTTGTTATAAATTATATTGTTCGAATTATTCTGTTTTACATAATAAACCACTTACTAATATTGATCCAAATGGTGATGACGATTATTATAATGAACATGGAAAATATTTATATACTGATACAAAAACATCTAATGATATTAGAATAATAAGTCAAGACAATTTTGATAGAATTAATTTATTGCATAATTTAGTTTTAAATGATAAGACAACTTCAAATCTAGAAGTAATTTCAAAGTTAGATGAATTTAGTAAAGTAGCGATAATTGATATACCATCAGAACAACTTGATAATTTATGGAATGAATCCTTTATTATGACTGAAGAAGGTAGAAGAAAAGTTGAACAAAATATTATGATTGTGTTAGATTTGTCAAATGAAGAAAAACCTAAAATAGTAGCAATACAAACACCTGACGAAAATAATGGGCCCGATTATTCTAGATTTAAATATCATGAATCACCTTCAGGTTTAAAAACATATAATGGTTCTCCTTTATTAGGTTCAGCCCATACACATCCTAATGCAGGCTTAGGCTGGGCTGTCAATGTTGCTGGCAATAGTGGTTGTGAAAACTTATCTTGTGATGGAGGTGTTGCATTAAATGTTAATTTTCCTATCTTTAATTTGTATGGACCAAGTTTGCATCCTGATAGCCCTACTCCAAAGATTGATATGCATCATCCTATTGACAAAAATAAAAGTATAGAAAATTTAGGTTCATATAATGATGGAAATAAATTAGGTAGGACAGCATTAGAAGTTAATGGAGGAACACCTAAAAATAAAAATGAACATCAGGTAAAGCCACCTTTTGCAGTTGGAAATTAGATATGAAAATCTTGTATAAACTTTTAATAATTATGATTTTTTCTCTCTTTAAAAATGAAGAGAAAAATTTTGATCAAAAACAAAGAAAGATACTTTATTTTGGAGATTCTGTATGTTATTATACAAATTTGAAAATAAATTCGTATTTAAATGATGAAGGTAGACAAAAGTTAAATTCTAACAAAGAATTATTTTATATATATTTAACATGTAATAAATCAAATTATAATTTATATTTGTTTGATGATACTAGTTTTATAAATAATGTTTTTTCAAATTCAATTTATGACTTTAATTTGGATAAAAACACTAAAATTCCAATCATTACTGATTTTGATATTAATTTTGATTCAAAATATGGTGAAATTAATAATAAGGAAATTACTGTGAGATTAATTCATAAAATTCCTATAATATTTGATAAAAAAGGTAAAATAATTAGGAGGTAGTGTGAAAGCAAGTATTTCAGTTGGGTAGTATTACAAATACTTCGATTGAGCTTATTGCAAATGTTTTAGATTAGAAAAATAATATTTATTAAAAAACATTTTATTATGTTTGCTAAACTAAAAATATTGCTAAATACTCATTTTAAAATACAGCCCAAACGCCCTAATTTTAAATCTACTATTTGTAGTGTGAACGGAAAAAGGTATAAATATGGCTTCAATGGCAAGGAAAAAGACAACGAAACCTATGGCGAAGGCAATGCGTATGACTTTGGTGCTAGGATATATGATAGTAGGTTGGGTAGGTGGTTGAGTTTAGATCCTGCTTTTAGAGATTATGCTTCAATTTCTCCTTATGTAGGTTTCGGTAATAACCCATTTGTATTTATTGATCCTGACGGCGAACGATTATATTTTGTTGGTGGTGCTAATAATGACCAAGATGGTTGGAACTATATAAATAGGTTTAAAAATATTTTTACTTCAAAAGGTATTGAAGGCTTTACCAGAATTAATGCTTCAGGAGGAAAAATAAAAGATATTGCATTTACTGCCTCTTATAAAAATTTCTCTCACGTAGGGCAACATATTGTAAAAACTGATAAAGGTTTAGAATTAAAATTAAAGCGAAGAGATCATGTCCAAATAACAAAAGCAGTTAATGTCATTTTAGCTGATTTAAAGGCAAATCCTTTAAAAGATGGTGAACAATTAAATCTAGCAGGTTATAGTTATGGCAGTGTTTTACAAGCACATGTAGCACTAAGATTAGCAGATCAAGGAATAAAAGTTAATAATCTTATTTTAGTTGGTAGTCCTATATCTGATAAATCTGAACTTTACAAAGCATTAACAACAAACGAGAATATTTGTAAAGTTATCAGACATGATATAAAGGGCGATAAACTAAGTAATCCACAATCAGAAAAAGAATTTATTGAAGGCGGAAAACAAAATTCAACTGATACAGGTCCACATTTTGATTTAGCTAGACCTGGAGCTGAAGCAGATAAAAAGATTGGTGAACTTGGAGATAAACTGAAAACAGAGGGCGTGAAATGATTATGAAGAAAATAATGCTTATCGCAATGCTTTGTGTTTTTATATACTTGATTTTAGTACTTTTATTTTATTTTGTTAGTGTCTTTATGGTAAGTTGGGGCGGAGATACTCCATGGTATTTAAGTTTTTTTTTATTTTTGCAAGATAAACCGTTCGATTTGGTCAGAGCAAATGGAGAAATTAAAATGAGTTTAATATTTATTAACGCTTTGTTTTGGACGTTATGCATTGCTGGCTTACTCTTTTTTGCGCTTTGGTTTATGAATAAAATTAGGTAGTGTTACAGATGTGTTGTATTCCAGATACTCTTGTAATATTGATCCCAAATTCTTCAATGTTTGCAGGAGATGATTGTGGATTTTAACATTGTTTAAATCAAACAGCAAGAATCAACCCATCTGATACACTTACCCTACCCACCACTACCAACGTTTTAAAGGTGCTCTTGGGGGATAGGTTATAATTTTATTAAAATACAGAATACCTGAATTATCACTTTGTTTTGTATAATAGAAATTATTTGACATTTTCTTAATTAGATTACATTCTTCTTCATCAGAAAGCTCTATATTTAATAAATCAAATCTAGATTTACCAGAAGGAGTTAAATAATTTGCAATAACTTCATCTATGTTCATTTTATCAAACTTGGTACTTTTTGCATATATTCTATGTACCCCATATTCTTTCCAATTTACTTTTATCCTATTAGATTCTATTGCATTATAAAATTCAAAATAGGTCATATCATTTTTGTATTGACTATTATAAATTTCGAATAAAAAATTATTTTCTATGCAAATGCATGAATCTTGATATTGAAGAGAAATTAAAAAATTATCATTTGTATACTTTGTGAAAATATTCTTATTAAAATCCTTTAATTTTTTTTTATGCTCTAGTATTTTTTTGTCATTCCTTCGATTAATTATATTGTCTTTTTTTGTACTATTTTCAATGCAACCATAAGCTAATACTAATACTACTAAATTTAAATATCTAATCATTTTTTTTAGGCTTTTTTGGATCTTCTAATTTGCTTTTTTCAATTTGTTTTCCATTATAGCTTTTTCTTAACTTTTTTCCTAAAGCATTTCTAACTCTATTTTCAAAATTAACAGCTCTTATTTCTTTAGGACTTTTAGAAGTTGGTTTATCGTTATTATGTCCTTTGTTTTTTCCTTGGTCTAAATCATATGCATGACTTAATTCATGTGCAAGATTAGTTTCAGGTGAATCTTCAACCTTGTCAAGTACTAACTTCTCATTATAATCCACAATAATATGAGACCCTGTAGGTTTGCCAGCTTGCGCTTTTTGATTACCAGTAGGTTCATTGGTCATTGTGCCACTCATTACTTCTGGTGGTGCTTCTTCTATAAAATGTTCTTGTTTGCTAGTTTCCAAAGTATTTACAACTTTTTTTACATAATCATCATTAATTTTGCTTAATTTATTTAATGTTTTTAATGTTTTAAGTGCAAATGCATTATTCCCTGTATAAACAGTTCCATTTTCATTGTACAATTTACCTCCTTTATATGTTAATACTTCCGAAGGTGTTTCGTCTTCATTTCTGCCAACAATTATTTTAATTATTTTTCCATCAGGATCAATTGCAATAATTGGCATATTACCCACAAAAATAAAGGGCGACATTTCGGGATATTTTATAGCCATTGGATCTAAACTCAACCACCTACCCAACCTACTATCATATATCCTAGCACCAAAATCATACGCATTGCCTTCTCCATAGGTTTCGTTGTCTTTTTCTTTGCCATTAAAGCCATATTTATACCTTTTTCCATTGACACTACAAATAGTAGATTTAAAACCAAGGTATTTGGGCTGTATTTTATGATGAGTATTTATCAATATTTTTAGATAAGCAAATATAGGTTTTATTGTTTTTAAAACAGTTATTTTTTAATATTAACATATCAGAAACCCTACCCACTAATTTTATTCAAGTCTTCCAAAATAAAGTTTATATTTTCCTGAGAGTGTCCCTCTATAGTTAACAACACTCCATTGAGTACATGCAGAATCATATCTAAATTTATTTACGATATTTGATGGAATAAATCTATAATTATGGTGGACTATATATTTATTTTTGCCACATGTTTCAAAAATAAACACTGTATCTTTTTGAGATGAAACTGCCATAATTGTTGTTGCATAGGCTCTGGGACCGCAACTATTATCTTCACCAATACAATAGAGCACTTTTATAGTATCTAGTTTTTTTTCATCACCAAATAAGTCTTTATAATCACAAAAATCAATATTAGCACTCATATTAACTGCATTTTTATATTTATGATAGATACAACTTGAAACTAACAAAAACACAAGTGATATAATATTAAATTTATTCATTATTGAATACGATGAAAACGATAAAGTTTGTTTCTAATTCCCCAAATGACATTTAAATTTTCCTTAATTCCAATACGTCCATTTTCATCAATTTCCCCATTAGGCATTGCCCCTCCTTTCATTTTGAAAAAATAATCCCCATACATATAATAAATTGAAAAGTAACCAACAGGAACATATCCTGCATCAGTAGTTCTTACAACATATGGGATATTAAGCATTTCAGTCACAATTCTAGACTCAAATGCTGTTGCTGCAACATGATAATCCCTAAAATTTGATGTCAATCTACCTGCAACATTACTATAATCTGGGTTTAAATTTCTCTCCATTAAAACATGACCTAACATACCCGCCTGTAAAGCCCTTGGGGATCTGGCAAAATCCTTTACATTAACTGTAGCTAGGTCATAATTGTCAAATCCAGCCGATCTTGATCTATTATTTACTAATTTTAATTCTATAATATTCGTGCTCTCTGCAAGTTCATTAACGTATGCAGACAAACGCCCTGATGTTTTTTTATCTGTTATTGTGTTTTCTGCACTTTTTTGTATTAAATTATTTCTACTATCTACTTCGTAATCATTCCCAGTTCTTTTTTCAAGAATTTTTACCATTTTGTTAATGTGTCTTTTTGAACCAGTTAATCTAATTGTATCACCATTAGGATCTGACAATAAAATTGGATTATTAGCAAATGTGGCATAATTACTAATAGATGGAGTTGGTTTAGGATCCTTATTCCACCGTCTCCCAAGTCTACTATCATATTGCCAAAACTCAGCTGTATAATTATTTCCTTCCCCTGCAATCTCATTATCCTTTTCCTGCCCATTGAAGCCATATTTATACCTCTTTCCATTGACACTACAAATAGGAGCTTTAAAACGAGGATATTTGGGTTGTATTTTAAGTTGGGTATTTAGCAATATTTATAGATTAGCAAATATAACAGAATGTTTTTAAAAAGTTATTTTTCAATATCAAAACATCTGTAACAATACTCTACCGTACATTAGAATTTTCTGAATTTAAAATAATACTGACTATATCCTTCATCATTATTTGCTGAAATAAATCTCACAAAATCTATATACAAAAATAAATTATGTTGCTTGTCTTCTAACAAGAATAAACTATATTTTTGAATATCTTTAAGATCTAAAATATTTAATGTTGTCTCAATTTCAAACTCAATTTCTTTTTTGCAATACACAAATAACAAATTTAAAACATTGATTTTAATAGAATCTTTTATCTTACAATCGTAATATTTATGTGATTTAACAAAGCTAGTATTATTGATTAAAGGATTTGCTAAACAAACATTTAAATATGATACTGAATCTTTTTGTGAGGTAAAAAATTTTGAATTATTCCCTTGGGTATCACATAAATTTATTATCGAACTCATGTCGTATAGCTTAGTTGTATCTATAATCAATCTTCGGCTTGCATATTTATTGTTTTTAATAGTGTATGCAATTCCTTCAACTTCAAATTTATAAGCTTGACTTTTAAGATTGTTTGGCTTTAAGGAGAATAATATTATAGCGATTATTATAGATTTTTTCATTTTTACTAAGTTTAATATTTGTACTACCAGCACTACCACTGCTAGTAGTTTCAACTTTAATATTGATTTTAATGCCTTTTAAACCATTTTTCTTTAATTCTTGATTTATGTTCTTTTTTAAATTTTTAGCAGAAACATTATTGAAGTATGATAAGTCTGGTGTTGACCCAGTATTGACAGTAATAGTTATATCAATTTGTTTTACCCCACTAATTGATGTCAACTTTGTTGATAACTCCTTTAAAAACACTTTTCCATCACTACTAATTTGACCAGGAGTATAAGCACTACCAACACTAGATGGGGATGAAACTGGAGGGGAAGTTGGTAAATAGTAAGGAATTAAATTAAAATTCATATCACTTCCTTTTTTTAATTTTTTACCTCTGAAAGTAGTACTTGTTGGCTTCTTTTTTTCCTCGTCTTTGGTCGTATTTTCTTTTGTTTTTTCAACAGGTTCTTTAAAAAACACATCAGCTATTTTGGAACTATATTCATAAAGCCATTCTGCCTCTTTCTTTTCAATTTCATTGTCAAAACTATTAGTAGTTTTAATAAACTGTTCATTATAGCCACTAGGATTATCGTCCAACCCCTGGGCTGGTCTCATATTTGCACTATAGTAATTTACTTTTAATGGACCGTTTTTATTAACAAGTGTAAGTTTAGCTACTGTAACATCATTTGGTCCTTTATATAATATAATCTTATATTCTTCCAAACCATCTAAATCTATTGCGTCAATAGGTGAATTGCCAGCAAAATGATATGGCGAGTACCATGCATATGACATAGCTAACGGATCTACACTCAAAAACCTACCTAAATTTGGATTATAAATTCTAAATCCATAATCATAAGTGTTGCCTCCTCCGCCCATTCCTTCTTCGCCTTTATCAATTGGTTTGCCATTAAAGCCATAGCGATACCGTTTTCCGTACACACTACAAATAGAATGATTATTTTGGGTGTTTTTTATCGGTATTTGAAGGTGGTTTCTATGCAATGGATACGATTATAGATTAGCAAATATAATTTATTTATTTTAGAGAAAGTACTTTTTTCCCTATCAACACATCTGTAAAACTAACGCAGTAGAAGTAACGGTAACACTACCTATCTAATTTACTACCTAATTTTTTTACGTTTTAGTCTTTTAATATTGCTATCTATATTTAATTCATAAAAAAATGATCTCTCACCAAACCCTCTAAAAGTAAATGGCAAATATGAAATATTAATTATTCCGAATTTACTTCCTATTAAAAAAATATTATTATTTTCAGTATATATAGAAAATAAAGTATCCTTTATGTTTTTATCATTAATTACTAAGAAGTGTTTTAATTTATCATTTTTATATATCAATTCACTAGTAGTGATTTCATGAAAATTCTGTTTTCCAATCCAACTACCTTCTCTTTGGTTATTCTTGTAAGCACCATATTCGAAACCAACAATTTTTTTTGTTAATACTCTTTTTTCTCTTTCTTTAAATTGATTAAAATTATTATTAAAACCAAATTCAATCACATTTATAAATCTATTTTTGTTAGATTTTGGGAAAAACTTCCAATGACCCATTCGAATGCCCGATGAATATTTACCAAATAGAAAACCGAACCAATATTCCTCTATGTAAAAACCATCCTGAATAACTCTATGAGAAGTATTAATATAAAGAACATTATCATTACAAGCACCATCTTTATAATATCTAATATTTCCACTCTCAAATGTGCTGAAAATGTTTAACATCAGTTGAATTTGAGTATCACTTTCAATTGTATTATATTCGTTAGTTTTAGAATCAAGATTAATAAAAAGAGAATTATTCATGATGGTTATTGTTTGACTGTCACAATTAAGGAATATAGGGGAAAAGTATGGTTCATACCAAACCTTTTGTTTGTTACCAAATTCATCAATTAAATTGATTGTGTCATTTCCATCTTTTATTAAAAAGGATTTTTTGCAAATTGTGTCTTTATCTTTGAACTGATATTCAAAATTAACTGTATAGTGAAAATGAGAAACTTCTAAATTTTGACCTTTAACATTATCATTTGATAATATCAAAACAAAGATTAATATAATTTTAAAAAATTTCATAATATTTATTTTTTAGTTTGTTCAGTTTTGGAAATTTCTAACTTTACACCCCCAGCTTCCTCATTCGCAGTTGCATCTGTACCAGCAACAACATTTATGTTTTTCAAAGGCTTATCTGTGCCAAATAATTCTACTTTTAATATTTCTGCTCTTTTTAACAAAAATGCTTCTTTTCTTACTTCTTGATTCTTCTCATTTGGCATAAATTCTTTACCTTCTTCATCTAGAAGATCATAAGTAAATCCTTTGGAATGATCATTAGGGTCAGCATATGTTTTAGCTAATTCATAACCAGTGCCAATAATATTTAATACAATATTATCAACATTCTCTTTTGATTCTAAGAATCTTTGAAGAACATCAGTATTTCTAAACTCCCCTTTTTTATCTTTTAATATTTTTCCTTGTTGGTCTTTAAAAAATTGAATCTGATTGTCTATAATTTTTTGACCAGTATTTTGCCTGTTTTTAATTGTAGCATTAGGGTTAATTTGAAGTGAATTTGGTATAAAAGGATTTAAAACTCCAAGTTTGAACTCACATGAATAAAATTCTGTATTTGCTCCCTTCCCCTTAGTAGCATTCATCAAAATTGTATTGCCTCTCACCTCAATTTCAAATTCAACTTTATCAAAAGTAAATTTATAAATTGTAGATGCATTTTGAGGTGTTAAATTAGATTGAACGTGATTCAGTCCTGCATTATCTATGAAGAATAATGGATTATTAATAAAGCTATTATATGGAGTAAATGATGAGTATTCTGCCATCAACGGATCCAAACTCAACCACCTCCCCAACCTACTATCATATATCCTAGCACCAAAATCATAGGCATTGCCTTCGCCGTAGGTTTCGTTGTCTTTTTCCATACCGTTGAAACCATATTTATACCTTTTTCCATTCACACTACAAATAGTTGATGTATCTATAACCATGGAAACATAGTACAAATTTAAATTATCAATATCTACATAAGGATTTGGAGTTGAACCATAACTACCACTGCCTGTTATAACTTGGCTAATTTCTATTGTTACGTTTCCTGCATTTACTGAGGAAAAGTTTATACTTTTTGAACCTGTTGTTGTGAAGATAGTTGTTTGAGGACTTCCTCCTGGTATAAAAATCCTAACTCTAACACTTTCTGCAAATCCTGAAATATTACTAAATGTATCTATATCAAAATCAAGAGTATAATTAGTAGTGGCTGCTACTGCTACTGTTTTTGTAGCTAATGGTCTGCTTGTCCATATAGATTCAATATGTAAAACATTTCCAGTTGGGTTGGTAACTGTTATAGAACCTGTTCCTGCTACAAATCCTCCAACACTACTACTGCTAAAGTCTTCCTGAACTAAATAATTATTAACATAAGTTGTGTCTATAAAATCGCTACATATCTCTACGCCATGTCTACCTGGCATGGGTGCGCCAAAGGCGTAATAATCTGTCAATGTTACTATATCTGGGTCAAAATAATCTACATTACTTGTGCCATTGGTTTTGGCTATTTTCTTATCCGATATAGTTGCTAACACGTTACCCATCCCGCAATTCTGCGGGAGATTACTTAGTTGCATATAATATTTTGTAGGTTTCAATAATAAATATTAAATAAGTCAAAGTCCATAGCTGTTCATTGCGAATATAATATTATTTTGCTAATATCATCAAATATGAATATTTTTCATTTTAAGTCTTTTGTATCTTGGTTGATGTTACTTTAGCTTTCAACTATAAAAAATAAACACCAATGACAAACAAAAGAAATTAGGATATTGGACACGGCTTTAATTTGACCAACATTACCATAGATAAAGTATATACCATTTTTAATTAAAAACAGTCCTCCCTACAGATTCGTGTAGATAAAATGGTTTACATCCATAAATACACCAAAAAATACTTTAAAGTAAAAATTATTAAGATAATTATTTAAAAAAACAACTTTTAAGTTGTTATTCAGAAAAGTTATAATATCTTTGCAGCACCAAACCAATGTATGAGCACCGAAGAAGAAGTTTTATCCTTTTTAAACGATTTTAAAGAGAAAATGAAACTTTGGGATGTGCTTTTTCGGGATGAGAGAGGAAAAAACTTACAAGCCCTTGTTGATTTAGAACTTAGGCCCATTGACCGCAAAGCTATTCTTGAAACACTCGAACCAAAAGATTATAGCGAGGGTCCAATCGAAGAAAAACTTTATGGTGGTGCTGATATGTGGGTGTTTGGTAAAATTGTTAAGAAAAAGGAAGTATATATTAAAATCACAATGGGGGCAATGGGCTATAGTGTAATTTGTATCTCCTTTCACTTGGCACAACACAAAATACAATATACTTTTAAACATTAAAGATATGATTAGTCCAATTACAGGCAAAGCAATGATATTGACCAAAGAACGTAGGTCTATGGATTTCAGAAAAGAAAGATTTGAAATAGTTTTTCATTTTTTTAAATGCGAAGATAGTGAAGAGCAATTTACTACCACAAAAATAGATGAAGTAAACATGAACCAAGTTTACAATCAATACCGAGATAAGTTCAATATTCCTTTTCCAGATGAAATTATCAGAATTCGAAAAAAATATGGATTGTCGGCTACTAAAATGTCAGAGATTTTAGGTTTTGGCATAAACAGCTACCGCCAATACGAAGCAGGAGAAATGCCTAGTATTGCCAATGCGAAGTTGATTCAAATGATAGATGACCCAAAAAAGTTTATTGACATGATTGATCTTTGCAGTACTCTAGATGAAAAGACCAAAATAAAACACAATCAAAAAGCACAATTGCTAGTTGAGGAGAGAAAACGAAACAAATTCAATTTGAATTTCAAAGAATATTTATTGGGCAATCATTTGGCTGATATTTATTCAGGTTATAGAAATCCCAGCTTTGAGAAGTTTACCGAAATGGTGGTTTATTTTTCGGAGAAAACAAAACCATTCAAAACCAAAATGAACAAATTGTTGTTTTATGCTGATTTTTTGATGTTTAAGCAAACGTGTTTTTCTATAAGTGGCAAAAGGTATGTTGCTATAGACAAAGGCCCCGTGCCTGATAAGTATGCAAGTATATATGAGTATTTGGCAAACGAAAATATCATTGATATTCAATATAGCGAGTTTAATGGTGGATATACAGGCGAGCAATTTTATGCAAGAAAAGACAGGTCTTTTAATTTCAATTTATTTACGAATGAAGAGTTATCTGTTTTAGAAAAAGTAGCCTCAGTTTTTAAGACTACCAGTACGAGCGACATCATAGAGTTAAGTCATTTGGAAGAAGCTTGGAAAAAAAACGAAATAGACAAAAGCGTAATCAGTTATGAATATGCATTTGAATTAAATCAAATATAAAAAAACACTACATTTGCTTTCATAAAACACCACCAATTGAAATGAAATACATAGCAATTCTTAGCCTATTTGTCTTGGCAGCTTGCCAATCAAGTACACCAGCCGAACAAGAAAAAATTGAACAACAAGAAGAAAAAAGCGTTGATAAAATGCTAGAAAACGAAGATTCGCTAATGGAAGCCAAGCGCAAAGAATTAGGGATATGACATTTTTGATTGATGACTTTTGATTTTAAGATAATATTAAATCATTTTATGTTTTATTATTAATTTACTTAGGCTTTAGTCTACTGAACTATTCCCAATTAATGTCCTAAATATCATGCAGGAAACTATTAAACTTTAGCACATAACCTCCCGCAGTTTACATGCGAGAAACCACTCCTCTACCCAATCATACACGCCACATAAGAAATCGTTAAACCCAAGAGGATGATAATCCATTTTTTAAGTCCTTCTTTTTTCCAAAGGGAGTTTTCAAAAACGATGGTTGTGCTGATGTGTAAAAATGTACCGGCAATAATAGCAGTGATGATTTGAGATGCGTATTCAGAAATCAAACTTTCTTGGTGGAAATAAATACCCATGGAATAACCCAATGGAGTTGCTAACATATACAATATCAATAAACTGTAAAGTATTTTTCTGTTTTTGTATTTGGTAGATAACAAAACCGTTAAAGCAAAAGTAGCTGGAATTTCATGAATGGAAATACCTATCACCATACCACTCAAAATATCGGGATTCAAATGATTGCTCAATCCAGCAGAATAGCCTTCTAATAAAGCGTGAATATATAACCCAATGAATAATACTGTGGCATCTTTAGGAAAATCTTCTTTGTGAACATGCCCATGTCCAAGTCCGCCTGTAAATTTTTCGAGTACAATTTGAAAGAAAAAACCAACGGCTAACCAAATGCCAGCTTGCTTAATATTATCAAACAATTCAGGCATCAAACCAAATAATGCAATACCCAATAAAAACGAACCACTGAATAAAACTGTGTTACCTATAAGTTTGCCGGTTTTGTTCTTAAAATAACGATTTAATAAAACGCCTATTAAAGGCCCTAGAAATAATATAAATACAGGTGCTACCATTTTAATTTAACTAATATTTTTTTATGAATAACAAAAAACAACCAACCTATCAATGCGCCAATCAATGCGCCAACCAAAACATCTGACGGATAATGAACCCCGTTGTAGATTCTGCTGATGCCAATTAACAATGCCCAAATCAACCAAAAAAAAGTGTTGCGGTATTTTTTAAAACCATACAAAAATATAAAAAACACAGCCACTGCAAAATGATTGGCGGCATGCGATGAAGGCATACTACCAGAGTCGCTGCAATTAATGCCTGCTACTATACGTGGATTCAAAGCTTCAACATGGCAAGGGCGTTCTCTTGCAAAAAATGGTTTAATAACACCACTGGTAAATCTATCTGATACACCGGCTGCTGCAACTAAACACAAGACAATAATCAGAGATTTCTTTTTAAATTCTCTGGTAAGCATAAATATCACCACACAGTAAAACGGAATCCAAAAATACTTGTCAGAAAATTTAACCATCACCACATCCAGCCATTCGTGGGCTATGGTTTGATTAAAAAATTGGTACAATTGTATGTCAATATTAGCTATCATGCTATTTTTTGAGAAATTAAAATTAAACGAGGAGACATAAATTCATCAAATGGATTGAAGCTATAATCACCATACGTATTGATTATTTCCAATCCTGCCATTTCATACATTTTTTTAAAATCATTGAGTGTAAATAAGGCTACTTCTTCAGCATAGTTATAAGCCTCCCCTTTATCTGAAAATGAAATTTCTTTGATTATGGTTTGATCTTTGATGGTTCTTGTAATATGAAAATCTATGCCACCAATTTGTATTAATTCTTTCTCTATCAATTGGTTGACAACTAGATTTGAATTCATGAAATCTTGAATGAATAGTCCTTTGTCTTTCAAACCCATTTTAACAGATTCCAATGTTTTTAAATTATCTGATTTATCGTGAAAATAGCCAAAGCTTGTAAAAAGATTCAATATCAAATCAAAATAATTGTGTTTAAAAACAATTCTCATATCTGCTACTTCAAATTTCGCGTTGTTTTTTAGCGAATTTTTAGCCAACAAAATGTTATTTGGACTTAAATCTATGCCCCAAACTTCGAAATGGTTTTGTGCCAAACTATTAGAATGTCTGCCATTGCCACAAGCTAAGTCTAATAAGCGTGCATGTGGCTCTAGGCTTATGTGTTTTAATATATTTTCAACAAATTTATCAGCCTCTGTCTGATCCCTTTTGCCGTAAAGCAAATGATAATATTCTGAATCAAACCAATTTTTGTACCAAGCCATTTTAAAAGTTTTGCAAATTACGTTTAAAAATTATACATTCGCATTTTATATTATGAAAAAAATATCAATTTTAGTCGTTATTGTTTTATCTGTTTTAGTTTTTTATGCATGCAAGAAAAAAAGCAACGATGATGAGCCACCTAAAACTCCACCTGTTACAGTTAACAAACAAGATATTTTAAGTGCCAATTTATGGATTATTCAATCTGTAAATGCTAATGGAACTGACATATGGAACTCCCCTTTTCCTATCGTTTCAAATTGTTATAAAGACAACGATTATAAGTTTAGAAAAGACGACAAAATGGTTATTTTTGATAACACCAATAAATGTGAAACAACCGACCCTGATTCAGCCGTTAACAATTATAAATATTTTGAATCTACCAATCAAATGTTCATTGATGCTACTTTTTCTGCTGGTATAGCCATTAAAGATACAACTAATGTTTTGGAATTAACAAGTTCTACTTTAAAAATAGATGCTGAATATAGTGGCATTCCTGCTGTAATTACTTTCATCAAAAAACCATAATCCCCTGCCCGACCGTTAATGAGAATTCTTTCAATTTCGGTCCTTTTATTCTTTTTGTTTTTTGCTGATTTTGCTTTGTCACAAAATCAAGTTTCTCATTATGAAAATTCTAAAACATTTGGTATTCCTTATTTCAAAAAGAAATGGAGTATTAGAAACCGTTTTCATAAAATTATTTACGCATTTCATCGCAAACCAAAAGATAAACACAAAGACTTTTACGCTAAAAACAATCTTACGCTAAGTTTTTATGATAATTTTGACAGTTTAAACACCCAAAAATGGCGATTAGGTCAGCCTTGGGGCGAAATACATCCTTCTAACTTGCATCAATACTATTCGGCTGAAGCGGTGAGAGTTGATAGTGGTTTTCTGTATTTAGGTGGTATGCATCAACCTAAAAACATTGTTCATCAAGAAAAATTAATCACAGTGCCTTATGCCATCGGTTTGATTAATTCAGATATCTCTTTCAAACAAAAATATGGCTACTTTGAAATTAGATCCAAAAATCCACAAGGTGCCGCCACTTGGCCTGCTTTTTGGCTAACTGGTTCTACAAAATGGCCTCCCGAAATTGATATTTTGGAAATGTATGGCAGGAAAAATGGCAAACACATACACAATCAATATGTATCACTTCATTATGGAAAATCAAACACAAAATCGAGGGGTTTTTTAAGTCATAAAGTACAAGTAAAAAGAAACACCGACCAAGTTTTTCATACTTATGGTTGTTTATGGACGCCTGAATTCATTAAATTTTATACCGATGGCAGATTAACCTTGGCTATCAAAGTTAATAAAAAACTGAGGGCTTGGCTAGATGAAGAAATGGTTATTATCATTAACAATTGTTTCGAAGAAAAATATTTAAAATACTTGCCAGAAAATTTCAAAGAAAATCAATTCATTGTAGATTGGATAAAGGTTTATGCTTGGCATCCAACAAACCATTCAAAATCATAAATTAACATGCCTTATCAAATTCTTACTTCACAAGACATTCAATTTTTAACAAACATTGTTTCAAATATTAACTCATTACAAGACAATGATTCATTGTATAAATACAGCAAAGATTACACAGAGGATTTTAGTTTTTTGCCTGAATTGGTTTTACTTCCCGAAACTGTTGAACAAATTTCTCAAATTGCGAAATATTGCCATGATAAATACATTCCATTAACCTGTCGTGGAGCTGGCACAGGCTTAAGTGGTGCTTGTTTACCCATAGAAAAAGGTGTTGTTTTGAGTTTAGAACATTTTAATAAAATACTCAAAATTGATACGTCCAATTACCAAGCCATTGTAGAACCAGGTGTAATCAACGAACATTTGCAAAATGAAGTTCAGAAATTGGGTTTGTTTTATCCCCCCGACCCTGCAAGCAAAGGAAGTTGTACATTGGGAGGCAATGTAGCCCACAGCAGTGGCGGTCCTCGTTGTGTTAAATATGGCACCACTAAAGATTATATTTTAAATTTAGAGGTGGTTTTACCAACAGGTGAAATTATTCAAACAGGAGCCAATGTTTTAAAAAACTCCACTGCTTATAATTTGACACAACTGATGGTTGGTAGTGAGGGCACTTTTGGAATCATTACTAAAATCACT
Organism: Bacteroidota bacterium; assembly: GCA_030682255.1. Classification (GTDB taxonomy): domain Bacteria; phylum Bacteroidota; class Bacteroidia; order NS11-12g; family UBA955; genus JABMMZ01. The sequence goes on from JAUXOK010000027.1 coordinate 279,315, forward strand.
TTAAAACTGATTCCATATCCGCCTTTTCGAGCTTTAATGTTAGCTTATTTTTCATCTGCTGTTCAAGCTTGTGCAGTAGTACCAGAAATTTTCAAAGCCGGAGTTCAACCATCTGCCATGGAGTTTATGGACCACAAAGGCGTTAGTCTCAGTATCAAACATCAAGGCATAGACTTTGACACCAAGGATGCAAAAGCTTTTTTATTGATAGAAGTTGATGCCTTTGATTTAAACAATATTCAAACCCAATGTGAAACCATTTATTCTGTTTTAGAAAATTTTGAACCCATTGAAGTTATTCTTGCAGATGATTCAGCGAGCTCAGAAAAACTATGGAAAATAAGACGTTCGATAGGTGAAGTGGTTAAAACTATGTCTATATACAAAGAAGAAGACACTGTTGTAACGCGATCGTATTTACCACACTTGTATCAAGAAACCATGGCACTTTGCGAAGCAAACAACATCGAAGTAGTTTGTTATGGACATGCTGGAGATGGCAATCTACACATCAATATACTTAAAATGGATTTAGACGATGAAACTTGGCATAATAAACTCCCCAACATCATCAGACAAATATTTGAAATCTGTAAGAAGTATGGTGGCACTATCAGTGGCGAACACGGAATTGGTATGGTTCAAAAATCATATTTAGACATTGTCATGCCGCCAATTCAAATTGATTTAATGCGAAAGATTAAACAAAGTTTCGACCCACATTGGATATTAAATCCTGGGAAGATTTTTGATAGAGAGGGTTAATTTATATCAATTACAAAATTGAATAAGCATAAAAAAGATTGGTGCAAATACTTTATTTTTGCCTTGTATGACAGATATTGAAATAGCACAATCAATTGTATTAAAGCCAATTAAAGATATTGCAAAAAAACTTGATATTCAAGAAGATGACCTAGAATTTTATGGCAAATACAAGGCTAAATTACCCCTAACATTAATAAACGATGAAAAAGTTTCCCAAAGCAATCTAGTTTTAGTAACTGCTATTACTCCAACACCAGCAGGAGAAGGCAAAACAACAGTTTCAATTGGATTAAACGAAGGTCTTAATAAAATTGGCAAAAAATCTATCGTAGTACTCAGAGAGCCCTCATTGGGTCCTGTTTTTGGTATAAAAGGTGGCGCAGCTGGTGGTGGTTATTCTCAAGTAGTGCCAATGGAAGATATAAATTTACATTTTACAGGAGATTTTAGTGCTGTTGAAAAAGCAAATAATTTTTTAGCCGCTATTATCGACAATGTCATTCAAAATCCAAAACATGAAATAAAGATTGATCCACGCACTGTTTTATGGAAACGTGTAATGGATATGAATGACAGAAGTTTAAGGGATATTATTATTGGTATTGGTGGTAAAGCGAATGGCATGATGAGGCAAACCGGTTTTAATATTACAGCAGCTTCTGAGATTATGGCAATACTTTGTATGTCTAAAAATTTAAGTGATTTAAAAGAAAGAATTGGGAAAATATTAATTGGCTTTACTTATGATAATCAACCTGTATTTGCCTCACAATTAAAGGTTCAAGAGGCAATGACTATTTTACTGAAAGATGCTATAAAACCAAATTTAGTTCAAACTTTAGAAGGCAATCCTGCCATTATTCATGGTGGTCCATTTGCTAATATTGCCCAAGGCACAAATACAATTATTGCAACTAAAATTGGCTTATCCCTAGCCGATTATGTTGTTACTGAAGCTGGCTTTGGAGCTGATTTGGGGGCTGAAAAATTCTTGAACTTAAAATGTGTTTATGGTCAATTAAAACCTAAAGCAATGGTTATTGTTGCGACAATCAGAGCCTTAAGACATCATGGTGGTGCTAAGCCAGATGATTTAAATACCCCTGATAAAGAAAGAGTTAAAAATGGATTTTGCAATTTAGAAAAACATATAGAGAATGCCAGACAATTTGGTTTTAATCCTGTAGTAGCGATTAATTATTTTGTAACCGATAGTAGAGAAGAGATTGAATTACTTAAATCTATGTGTCTTAAAATGGGTGTAAAAGCTATCGAAAGTAAAGGTTGGGGTATGGGTGGTAATGGTACGCAAGAACTTGCAAAAGCCGTTGTTGAATCAATTGAAAGTTTAGAAAACAACTATCAACAATTGTATGATTGGAATTTAAGCATTAAAGAAAAAATTGAATCTATAGCATTCAAAATTTATGGTGCAACAAGTATAGAATACACAGCAAAAGCATTGAATGATTTAAAACAATTGGAAAAAATTGGATTAGGAAAACTTCCAATTTGTATGGCAAAAACCCAAAAATCATTTTCAGATAATGAAAAATTAATTGGTAGACCTCAAAACTTTAAAATAACTATCCGAGAATTTGAAGTGGCATCAGGAGCTGGATTTATTGTACCAATTTTAGGAAGTATGATGAGAATGCCCGGATTGCCTAACAGTCCAGCTTCCGAACATATGCAAATTGATGAAAATGGCGTTATAAGTGGCTTGAGTTAATTAATGCTAGGCTACTTGAAGTCTTCGCTTCTGCTTTCTTTTATTGATTAGTATAATTAATAAAGGAACTAAAGAAAGGACACCACAAAGGTTAAATATTTTAGCAAAATTTTCCGAATTATTATTGTAAAGTATGCCTCCAATTGCAGAACCTAAAATGATACCTAATTCCATAAATATAAACAAAGTGCCAACAGCTTTACCTTTTAATCCAGGTAAAGAAATATCTACTGCCCAAGCAAATATTGAAGGGGATAAAAGTCCAAAAGCCACACCAAATAAAACTGAAGAAACAAGATAAAACATAATATCTTGAGCAAAAGCCAAAGATAACATACTTAAAAACAATAAGAAACAACCAATCATTGCAATTTTTTGACGCCCGTATCGATCGCTCCATCTACCAGCCATAAATCGAATAAATAATGAGGCTCCAATATAAACCGCCATAAATAGACCTTTGTTATCAATATTTAAGTAGGTTGAAAAATCCCCAATCAAAGCTAGAATTGCACCAGAAGAAAAACAAGTTAGTAGAAAAATAAAAGAAGGCAATAAGACCCTCTTTTCAATTAAATCATGGCGATTAAATTTTAGTAATTGAATATTAATTTTCTTTTTATCTTTGATAGATTCTTTTAAAAATGAAAATAAAACAATTGAAATAAATCCTAATAAAGATGAGAATAAAAACATAGCATCTAAACCAAACGATTTTGTAAACTGACTGCCAATAACCCAACCCATAGCATTGCCAATATTATTGCATATCCCTATAATTCCCATTGCTTCACCTCTTTTATGCAATGGAACAATATCGTCTGCATAGGCTGTAAAACCGGTAGGTGTAAAACCAGCTGAAATACCATGAAATGCTCTCACAGCAAATAATAAGGAGACTAGAGGCACAAATAAATAAAACAAACCAGATAGTGTAGTGATAACTGCTCCAATAATCATGACAAATACTCGTCCGTTGGTATCAGTCATTTTTCCACTCAATGGTCTCATAATTAAAGCAATGATGGCAAATGATGGGATTATCAACCAAATATATTCTCTTCCTCCTAGTTTTTCTAGCACCAAAGGCATGTCAGGAATCACCATGGTGAAACTACTAAAAAAGAATAAACAGGCTACACATAGCAGCCAAAATGCTCTTGGATAAGCTTTCAATGATCAATCATCTAATTTAAGAACAGCCATAAACGCAGATTGAGGAATTTCTACACTACCCACAGAGCGCATTCTTTTCTTTCCTTCTTTCTGCTTTTCTAACAACTTACGCTTTCTACTGATATCTCCACCATAACATTTTGCTGTAACATCTTTTCTTAAAGCGCTTAATGATTCTCTAGCAATAATTTTAGCGCCAATAGATGCTTGAATAGCAATATCAAATTGTTGGCGTGGAATTAATTCTCTTAATTTTTTGCAAATTTTCTTACCCAAATCATAGGCCCTATCTTTATGTATTATCGAAGATAAAGCATCAACAGGTTCTTTGTTGAGCATGATATCCATTTTTACTAAATGAGATAATTTATATTCACTTGGAGAGTAATCAAAAGATGCATATCCACGACTGATAGATTTTAGTTTATCGTAAAAATCAAATACAACTTCTGCTAAAGGCATTTCAAATGTTAATTCAACTCTATTGGTTGTTAAATAAACTTGGTTTTTAATAGTTCCACGCTTGTCCATACATAGTGCAATAACAGGACCTACAAAGTCTGAACTAGTTATTATTGTTGCATTGATATAGGGTTCTTCAACATAATCAATTTTACTTGGATCAGGCAAATCGCTTGGATTGTTTACTTCAGACATTTCGCCTTTACTTGTATAAGCTTTATAAGATACGTTTGGCACGGTAGTAATAACTGTCATCCCAAACTCTCTTTCCAAACGTTCTTGAATTATTTCCATATGCAACATGCCTAAAAAACCGCAACGAAATCCAAAACCGAGTGCAGCAGAACTTTCTGGTTCAAAAACCAACGAAGCATCGTTTAATTGAAGTTTAAACATACTTTCTCTTAGTTCTTCATAATCTTCTGTATCAACAGGATAGATACCAGCAAAAACCATCGGTTTTACATCTTCGAATCCTTGAATAGCTTTAGCTGTTGGATTTACAACACTGGTAATGGTATCGCCTACTTTTACTTCTTTCGCTTGTTTGATACCTGTAATAATATAACCAACATCACCTGCCAAAACTTCTGACCTAGGTTCCATTTCTAATCTTAAAGCACCAACTTCATCCGCATGGTATTCATTGTCAGTGTTCATGAATTTAACTTTCTCTCCTTTGGTAATTTTGCCATCCATTACTTTGTAGTATGCTATAATACCTCTAAATGAATTGAAAACTGAATCAAAAATTAAGGCTTTTAAAGGCGCATTGATATTACCTTTAGGATGAGGAACTCTTGCTACTATAGCATTCAGGATATCCATAACACCTTGTCCTGTTTTACCACTTGCTGGTATAATGGAATCTCTTGTGCAGCCAATTAAATCAACAATTTGATCTTTAACTTCTTCTGGCATTGCACCAGGCAAATCCATTTTATTTAAGATAGGAATAATTTCCAAATCATGCTCGATAGCCAAATATAAATTACTGATTGTTTGAGCTTGAATACCTTGAGAGGCGTCAACAATTAATAATGCCCCTTCGCAAGCGGCAATACTTCTACTTACTTCATAACTAAAGTCTACGTGTCCTGGTGTATCAATAAGATTAAATACATAATCTTGTCCTTCAAATTTATAATTCATTTGAATGGCATGACTTTTAATTGTAATCCCTCTTTCTCTTTCCAAATCCATGTTGTCAAGAACTTGAGCCATCATTTCTCTTTTGGAAACAGTATTGGTATATTCTAGCAGACGGTCGGCCAATGTACTTTTTCCATGGTCGATGTGTGCAATGATGCAAAAATTACGGATGTGCTGCATAAAATAAGATTGCAAAAATAGTCAAAAATTAGCACAAGAAATAGGGTAATTTCGCCTAAAAATAAGAAAAAATATTACAAAAAAAAAGAGGACATTAGTCCTCTTTTGAAAAAATCATTTTGAAAAATTACTATTGAACCAAAGTAAGCGTGTAATTGTTGGTTTCAGTAGAGGTAGTTGTAGAACTAACAATGTTAGTGAAATTCTCCTTTAAAACTATTTTCTTATTTCTTAATTCATCTATTCTGAATGATTGTGCTAATATAAGTTGACTATTAAAGCTAGCAAAATTCAAAAATAATTCAGACTTGTTTTTTTTCGAATTGCCCCACATCCAAGTGCCATTAAATGTTCTTGTAGTAGAAGAATTAGTAAAAGTAGAAACTTCAGTATAAACTGCTGTTCCATCTTTGTTAATTGTTAAATTGCCTTTATACGATGTTGTACCAACAGCAGTATTTGTCTGACTACCTGTAGTGTTAGTCGTTGTAATAGTTAATCCAGAATAAGTTTGTTTAATCTCTGTTTTGCTATTACCATTTTGATTTAAATTGTAGTTTTCAAAACTTTCTACAGTCCATTCACCAACAATTTTTTTATCTCTACTTCTAAATGATAAACCAGGATCATTTTCACCTTTTTTACAGCTAACTAAAAGACCTAGTGCTAATGCGATAATAAATATTCTTTTCATAAATTATAAATTAATAATGTGACAAATATAATTATGTTTTGTTAAAAAAAAACAAAAAAATTAAAAAGGTGAAATAAATAAATTAAACGATTCATAAAATTTATCCTTGTCTGATAAAATAGGGTCTTCTATTTGCCAGTCAATTTTAAACTCTGGGTCGTTCCATTTTAAACCTCCTTCTGTTTCTGGATGATATACATCAGAACATTTGTACGAAAATATGGTATTATCCTCAAGTGTTCTAAAACCATGAGCAAATCCTTTTGGGATGTATAACATTAAAAAATTTGCCTCTGTCAGTTCTACAGCATAATGCTTGCCATAAGTTCTTGAAGATTTGCGAATATCTACAACGACATCAAGTACAGCTCCTTTTATAACTCTGACTAATTTTGATTGAGCATGTGGAGGTGCCTGAAAATGCAATCCTCTAACAATTCCTTTGGATGAAAGTGATTGATTATCTTGGGTAAATTCATCAACTATTCCTGCCTCTAAAAACTTTTGTTGGTTATAGCTTTCAAAAAAATAGCCTCTATTATCCTTAAATACTCTTGGATTGATCAAAATTAAACCGTCAAAACCTGTTTCAATAATTTCCATAATTAATTCGTTACAAATGTAATTACATAAAGATTAATTAAAATTATTAGAAAATTATTTTTAATAACATTCTATACATATTAGTTTGATGGTTAACTTTGTAAACAAATTTCATGAAAATTAAAAGTAAATTCTTAAAACTAAGCATTATCATTTTGTTAGTATGCTTTAGTGTGTCTGCATATTTTGTTTATCAAATTTTCTATGGTCCATCTACAAGTTTAAAACATACCAAATATGTTTATTTAGAATATAATGATAATATACAATCACTTGAGAATATATTAATCGAAGAATGTGGATTAAAACACCCTTATCTATTTAAACAACTAGCCCATAGGATGAACTTATCCAAATGGATGAAACAAGGAAGGTATACAATAGAACCTAAAATGACATTAGTTGAACTTTTAAAAACTTTCAGACAAGGAAAATTAAAAACAGTAAATATCACTATAAAACCGTTATCAACACTTGATAAATTCACAGAAATGTGTGGTAATAAATTAGAACCCGATGACACTGCATTTATGAATGTAATGAATAATTCAGTTTTACTAGATTCTTTAGGTTTTAATAAGGCTACAATATATGCTTTGTTATTGCCTGATACTTATAATTTTTATTGGCATACTTCTCCAGTTGAATTAATTCATAGATTATTAAAAGAGTACAAATTATATTGGGATTCGTCTAAATTAAAGCAATGCGAATCTATAGGATTGAATCCTATTGAGGTAACTACTTTAGCAAGTATTGTATCAAAAGAAACCAACAAATACGATGAAATGCCAATGGTAGCAGGCATGTATGTCAATCGTTTAAAAATAAACATGCCACTTCAAGCCGACCCAACGGTAAAATTTGCTTTAAATCAACCCAATTTAAGGCGTATTTTAAATGTTCACTTGCAAGTAGAATCGCCTTACAATACCTATTTGAATGTTGGACTACCACCTGGCCCTATTTGTATTGCAAGTAAGCAATCTTTAGAAGCTGTTTTAAATTATCATCCAAGTGATTTTCTATTTATGTGTGCCAAAGAGGATTTTAGTGGTTATCACGCTTTTGCAAAAGATTACACAACCCATTTAAAAAACGCAAAGCGCTATCAACAAGCGCTTAACGTTAAAAACATCAGGTAAATTTAATTTTTAATTATCTGAAGTCTTTGGCTTAATTCATGATCTAATGCATCCAAAAATTCTTGAGTGTATAAATAGTGTTCACCATGATTAACTTTATTACCATGAATACAAACAGCTAAATCTTTTGTCATTTTACCACTTTCAACTACATCCACACAAACTTTCTCTAGAGTTTGGCAAAAATTAATCAACGCTTCATTGTTATCTAGTTTACCTCTAAATTCCAATCCTCTTGTCCAAGCAAAAATTGAAGCAATAGGGTTAGTAGATGTTGGTTTACCTGCTATGTGATCTCTGTAATGTCTTGTAACAGTTCCGTGTGCAGCCTCCGATTCCATTGTTTTTCCGTCTGGAGTTACCAAAACTGAAGTCATTAAACCTAATGATCCAAATCCCTGAGCAACAGTATCAGATTGTACATCGCCATCATAATTTTTACAAGCCCATACAAAATTTCCATTCCATTTTAAAGCAGAAGCAACCATGTCATCAATTAATCGATGTTCATATACAATGCCAGAAGCTTCGAATTTGGTTTTATAATCAGCTTGATAAATTTCTTCAAAAATATCTTTAAAGCGACCATCGTATTTTTTCAAAATAGTGTTTTTAGTAGAAAGATACAATGGCCATTTTTTTTGCAAAGCTGTATTAAAGCATGAATGAGCAAATCCTTTGATTGATTCATCGGTATTATACATTGCTAGTGCAACGCCATCTCCTTTAAAATTAAATACTTCAAACTCTTGAATACTACCATCCTCTCCTTCAAACTTTATGGTTAATTTACCTTTGCCTTTGGTTACAAAATCTGTTGCTCTATATTGATCACCAAAAGCATGACGACCGATACAAATTGGCGCTGTCCAATTAGGGACTAACCTAGGTACATTGGCACAAACAATTGGTTCACGAAAAACAGTACCATCCAATATATTTCTAATAGTTCCATTAGGCGATTTCCACATTTGCTTAAGATTAAACTCTTTAACACGGGCTTCGTCTGGGGTAATTGTAGCACATTTTATACCAACGCTATATTTTTTTATTGCTTCAGCTGCATCAATAGTTACTTGATCGTTGGTTTCGTCTCTATATTCCATGCCCAAATCATAATATTTAATATCTAAATCGAGATATGGCAATATCAATTTATCTTTAATAAACTTCCATATAATGCGGGTCATTTCATCCCCATCCAATTCAACAACAGGATTAGCAACTTTAATTTTATTCATTTTTTATATTTGATTTAAAATGCAAAAGTAGATAAGAAATAAAACATATTTAAAAGTATTTTAATTAATTTAAATATAAATAAACTAAGGTCTAATAAGTTTGGTTTTACAAAGATTTACTAAGAATTTCATGTCAAATCATTAAAAAAAATCAATAATTAAATCTAAATAAAACAAATATTAATTTCGATTATGTATAATTTATACCTTGTACAAGTTAAATATTAGTATAATGTTTTTTAAATTTAATATTATATTGCAACATTATAATATGCTTAAAAATTACACTCAATATTTAAATTTATTTTTTCTGTTTATTTTAATATTAATAACTGGAAAATTATTTTCACAAGCACAATTTTCAACATCAAGTAAAAGGTTTTTATTTGAAATTGAGAGAACTTTAAATAATAAAAGTAATAAAACAACAAATGTATCTCACAACATTATAGATGAATATGGATTATATTCAAAAAATGGCACTTATTATGTTGGTGCAATGTTATTGGTTCAACCTAAAAAATTCAACTCAAATGATTTAAAACAATATAAAATATCTAATTTTCATAAAATTGGCGATGTTGTAACTGTTAGAGTTCCAATTCAAAACTTTAGAGAATTGATAAATTGTAAAGGTTTATTATTAATTGATATTGGAGATCCATTATCACCTTTTCTGAATCAATCTATTATCAACACACGAACTGATAGCGTTCATTGGGGCTTGGGTGGTTTGGATAGACCATATACAGGCAAAGGGGTTATTATTGCTGTGATTGACTGGGGTTTTGACTACACACATCCAATATTTTACGACAGTACACTAACACGCAATAGAATTGTAAGGGCTTGGGACCAAAACAAACTCTCTGGTCCTTCACCTAGCGAATATGGTTTTGGTACAGAATATAAATCATTTGAAGAATTACAAAATGCAAAAAGCGATACGATGTATCATTTTGGAAATATTTCACATGGCACCCATGTAGGAGGCATAGCGGGTGGAGCTGGAGCAGGTAAAAAATACATGGGTATTGCTCCTGAATCTTCTTTGATTTTCATATCCTTAAGAAGAGATGCTACTTCCTTGTTGGATGCCTTTTCTTACATCAAAGATTATGCAGAATCTGTTAAAATGCCATTTGTTGTAAATATGAGCTTTGGTAGTCATTTAGGCCCACACGATGGCAGTTCATTAGAAAACCGAGGTATAGATAGCATGTCTGGTCCCGGAAGAATTTTTGTTGGCTCTGCAGGAAACAATGGGGATGCAAACTTTCATTTAAAACATGATTTTCCTAAAAATGGAGATACATTAAAAACAATTGTTAACTTCACTTCTGTTCCTGAATATTTTGGACAAACTTTGTCGATGTGGGGTTCAAAAAATAGCAATTTCGCAGTTAGGTTTAAATTAATAGGTCCAAATAATCTAATAATTCACACCTCATCTTTTTATAATTCTAAAGATGAATTAGTTTTAACAGATGTCTCAACTTTTAATTCAAATGATTCCTTGATTATAAGAATTACGGCAACAAAATCTTTTGTAACAAATGGTAAACCTAATATAAGAGCGGAAGTTAGAAACACAAGTAACTATAGAGTTTTATTAGAAGCTATTAGTGACTCTTGTCTCTTACATATTTGGAATAATGTAAGATTAACTAGACGATATACGAATTGGGGTGTTGCATTATCTAGTGCTTTTCCTAAAGCGAGTGCTGGAAACACCATGTATGGACTTGGCGAACCATCTGGAGTTGGTAAGAGTGTTATTACAGTTGCATCACATTTATCGGATAGGTTTCTTCCTAACGGAAGCATTCAAGTTGGAAACCTTTCTGGTTTTTCAAGTCGGGGACCAACTGTAGACGAGAGAAGAAAACCCGATATTTCTGGCCCTGGACAAAATGTTATTTCAAGTGTAAGTTCTTTCGATCCTTCAAATACTACTCCAGATGATAATGTTGTTTTTGAAGGTAAAACCTATCCATTTATGTCATATTCTGGCACATCAATGTCTGGACCAACAGTTGCAGGAATTGTAGCTTTATTGCTTGAACTAAACCCAACGCTTAGCCAAACACAAATCAAAGAAATCCTGAAACTAAGCAGAAGATTAGATTCAAGAACTGGTATCATTGGGGATACAGGAAGTTTAAGTTGGGGCGCAGGAAAAGTAAATGCCCTAAATGCAATGTTACTTGCAAAAAACTATCCATTTTTAACAGATTTCCCCAATTCAGAAATAATAGTTTTTCCAAATCCAAGTCAAAAAGAAATAAAAATTTGGGCAAATGATTATTCTGAATGTCAAATATTCGATATTACAGGTAAAAATTGTGGTACATTTAAACTTTTATCACAAACTACCAATGTTATTAATATCAGTCATTTTTTCAATGGTTTATATTTTATCAAATTTACTAATAATTACAAAACCGAAGTTAAAAGGTTTATTAAATATTGATTTTCAAAATATTATTATAACCAAGTCGTTAAAATTTGAATTATTCCGTTTTATTAACACAAAACAAAACAATCTTTTTTCAAAAAACACATCAAACTTACACTAACTATCAGATTATCAACAGGATAAAAAATGCATAAATGAAGTTATAATTATTTTTTTTTTTGATATATATTAATTAAATTTGCAAAACTAAATTATATCTTAACAAATTGCACATGAACAACACCAATAACATTATTAGGAACATTTCTTACATTAATGAATCTATCGTTAAAGTTGAATTTGAAAATAACATTCAAATAGGCTTAGATGATATGAAAAATGCTCTTGATTATTATGATAGTATTACAGAAAAGAAAACTCTTAAGAAATTATTGATAACAGGATATAGAACATTTATAAATAAAGAAGCAAGGCAATACGGATATCAACAGATGAAATTAAAAAAAAACCAAGTGATTGCCGAAGCCTTTGTAGTTCATAATCTTCCCCAAAAGATGGTAGTTAATTTTTACATTACATTCATTAAAAAAGATTACCCTATTAAATTTTTCACGGATGAAGAATCTGCATTAAAATGGTTAAATTCCATTTAGAATTTGCCTACAAGCCTATAGATTGTAAACAATTTGTATAAAATTTTATTTTATTTTTAACTAATTGTTACATAGTTTCGTAAGTTGAGTTATTTCAACATTTTCATGCAAAAAAAATCCCTTTACCTAATCATATTTTTCACCTTTTTTACAAGTTATTTATTTTCAAAAACTCATGATTCTTTATTTTTAAAAGACATTTATTTTCAAAGACTTGTAAAGACAAATTCTATGGTTCCAATATTTTATAACGAACAAGTTAGAATTTCAATCAATCAACTTTTAAAAAACACCAACAATTCAACTTCTATCTTGCTTGGAAAAGCAGAATACTATTATCAAAAATATTCTAAAATTTTTGAAGAAAATGAAATACCTAAGCAACTTTTTTTTATAACTGCTGCTAACAGTCAATGTAACAGTGATTTTGTAGATTCGGATGGCGCTTCGGGCATGTGGGCCATCTCTTATGCCATTGCAAAAAAATATAATTTAAATACAAATAGCTATATAGACGAACGAAGAAATATTAATAATAGCACAAAAGCAGCAACTGAATATTTAATAGATTTAAACGACATTTATAAAGATTGGTTAAAAACACTTGTTGCATTTAGAATTGGACCAATCAATATGAACATGGCGATTCATAAATCTGATAAATCACTCAATTATTCTAAGCTTCATAATAATCTAATCAATGAACATCAGATGGTTGCAGTTAATTATATGGCTTTTTGGTATTTATGGAATTACCGTGCGGAACATAAAATCCAAAGCATAAAATTTAGACTACCCGATTCAGATACTGTTCATGTAAAACAAGAAATTAGTTTAAACAGTATAGCATTTCAAATGAATATGCCTATAGAAACTTTAAAAATACTTAATCCTGAACTTAGACTTAATATCATGCCTGTATTTTATAATTCAAATGGATTAAAACTACCAATTGATAAAATTCAGTTTTACAGAGACAATCTTAATAACTTATTTCCGAGTTTTTACAATCAAAATAATGACTCTTTAATTACTGACTCATTAGAATTAGGAAAAGATCCAAAAAAAATAACAAGTCAAAGAATAGAAGACAATCAACGTTCTCAAGAATCAAATTCTAGAACAAATACTATATATTATAAAGTTAAAAAAGGTGATGGTTTATTATTACTTGCTGATATTTTTGATTGCAAAGTGGCAGATATAAAAAAATGGAATGGCATCAAAAAGGACCAAATATTTGCGGGTCAAAAACTCAAAATAATTATTCCAGAATCTAAACTAGCGTATTACAAAAAAATCAACAGTATGACAATGGTTCAAAAAAGAACATTGGCAAAAAAAAGATAAGATGTTTTTTAATTTCAATAGAATTTGGAGCATTATACCAGGCTTTTTAGCCTACATTGTTTCTATTCTACTTTCTTTCTCCTCTCCTACTAATTCACAATTTTATATCTCAATCGGAATTGCAATATTAATAATCAATTTATGGATTTCAGAGATTATCCCAATTTGGTTGAGTTCTTTATTTCCAATTATCCTAATGCCCATTCATGATTTATTATCTATTCCAAATACTTTAAAAAATTATTTCAATCCTACAATCTTTCTGTTTCTTGGTGGTTTTTTATTAGCATATTCAGTAGAAAAATGGCATTTGCACAAACGGATTGCATTTAAATTGCTTTCAATAACTGGTGATAAACCTAAACAAATTATTTGGGGTTTAATGTTAACATCAGCACTATTAAGTATGTGGATTAGCAATACAGCGACAGCAATCATGATGCTTCCCATTGCTTTATCAATTACAAAATTATTAGAAAACGAAAATCGTAAAATTTCGATGATTATAGTTCTTTGTATTGCTTATGGTGCTAATATCGGAGGGGTTGCAACATTGATTGGCACACCTCCTAACATTGTTTACAAGGGATTTGTTGAATCTATCTTACATCAAGAAATTACATTTTTTCAGTGGCTTATTTTCGGCATTCCAACCAGTGCAATTATGCTTTATTTTACTTATCTAATTTTAACACGTATTTTTGTTAAAATTGATAATCAACCCATGAAGGAAATTGGTGAAATGCTTGATAATCAATATGAACAATTGGGGCAATTATCATCTTCGGAAAAAAGAACACTCATTGTGTTTTTATTAGCTATTTTCTTTTGGATTTTTTCTCAACCAATCAATCAAATCTTAGGAAATTATAAGTTTGATTTTAAAATCAAAGAACACCATGTGGCACTGTTTTTTAGCTTTTTGTTATTTATTATACCTTTTAAAAAATCAACAAAAATCAAATTGCTATCTGTTAATGATTTCAAATATATCAATTGGAGTATTTTGCTGCTTTTTGGAGCAGGGATAAGTATTGCTAAAGGATTGGAAACTACTGGGGTTATTGCATTCTTAGGCGATTGGATAAGTTCTCAGAAATATGCCAATTGGAGTATTTTGCTACTATTGCTTATTTTTCTAGCGATTTTCTTAACTGAATTTATGAGCAATGTAGCTTTAGCTCAAATATTTATTCCTGTAGTTTTTGGAATTGCACTAGCTATGCCCAATATGAATCCACATGTCTTAGCCATACCTGTAACAATAGCATGTAGTTTTGCGTTTATGCTTCCTATTGCCACCCCCCCCAATGCAGTTGTTTTCAGTTCGGGACATATTAAAATGACATACATGATTAAAATTGGTTTTTTAATTAATATTGTAGCAATTATTTTATTATGGTTAATAGGTACATATATACTACCCTTGGTTTTCTAATAATTTCTTTTGTTTGTTGTAAAAACAAAAGTACAAATGCTGATTTTGAAGCATATAAAGACTCTTTAAACAATGTTAGAAAACAACAAAATATCGATTTAGTACAAAACCAAATTGTTGATACTGAGGTTTTTTCGGGTCTCCGTTTTTTTGAGCCCAATTTACAATATGTAGTAAAAGCTAAAGTTTCATTTTTTGAGCCAAAAGAAGTTGTTTTTAAAACGAACACAGAACGCAGTCCCATTTATTATCAAATAGCGTATTTAGATTTCACAATCAAAGATACACTTTGTCGACTTACCTTATATGCTAGCTCTGCAGACGGTACTAAAGAATTATTTTTACCATTCAAAGATTTAAGTAATGGAAAAAGCACTTATGGCGCAGGAAGATATCTAGAATATCAATCGAATGAACAGATTCAAAACAATGAAATGAAATTAGATTTTAATCTAGCTTTTAACCCTTATTGTCATTACAATAAAAACTATAGCTGCCCTATTGTGCCTAATGAGAATAAATTAAATGTATTTATTCATGCGGGAGAGCAAAGTCAGCCTGAATTAAAATAACTAAAATTTCAAACTCTCAAATATCGGTTTTAAAGTATCATAGGTTTCAAAATCTTTTTTTAATAAAAAATCCTTATTCACCCATCTTACTTCAGTAATATCTTCTTCTGTTTGAGGAACCAAATTTTTATCATCCCATGCAATCATATTAAACCAATGAGTTTGTTTCAATATCCACTGTCCTTTTAGAAAATAAGCATGATAAGTAGTAGTATTTTTAGACACTAATCCTAAAAAATGAAGCCCACATTCCTCATGCACTTCTCTCAAAGCTGCTAATTTGGTATTTTCTCCTTTTTCAATTTTGCCTTTTGGTAAATCCCATTTTCCGAGTCTTTTAATTAAAAGCAACTGACCTTTATCATTAAACACAATTCCTCCAGCGGCTTTTATAACCTTGAAATGTTTTTTTTGGGCATTAAATAATATCTTGGAATCTTCTGTTTGAACAATGATAATATTTTTACCTGTATAAACACCCGATGTGATTTGAAAAATGGTTTTAGACAAATTCTCTTGTTTGATTTTTTGAGCATCTTTAAGAGATATTGGCTCATTAAAATTTACAATAATTATCTGTATGTTATTGATGAATATTTTATAGTTTTGTGGCATGTTGAAATCAATGGAAACTTCTGCAAAAATAGCACAATACTTATTAGAATGTGAAGCTGTAAAATTAAATATTAGTTATCCTTTTACTTGGACTAGTGGCATGCGTTCCCCAATTTATTGTGACAACAGAGTAACCTTGTCTTATACTGCTATTAGAAAATATATAACCCAATCTTTATGTGAAGTTATTCAATCTAAATATCCTGATGCAGAAGCAATAGTTGGTGTTGCAACAGCTGGTATTCCTCAAGGAGCTTCTATTGCAGATGTATTGAATCTTCCATTTGCTTATGTTAGAGCTGAAGCTAAAAAACATGGATTAAAAAACAATATTGAAGGCAAACTAGATGCAGGAACAAAAGTTGTTGTTGTTGAAGATTTAATTAGTACAGGCAAAAGCAGTCTAAAAGCAGTTGAAGATTTAAGAAACAATGGCATAGAAGTAATTGGCTTAGTTTCAATTTTTAATTATGGCTTTATAGAAACAGACCAAAAATTTAAAGATGCTAAATGCCCATATACATCTCTTAGCTCATTCAATGATTTGATTAAGCAAGCCGAAACTTCAGGATACATCAATGCAGAAGAAGTTAGTAAAATATCAGAATGGAATGCCAATCCAATGAAATGGAGCGATAGTTTTAATCTTTAAATTCTAAATAATATCAGGTGTTTTTTATTTTGAAATTAAGGAATATCATTTTCTATTTCAAGATTATCTATTAAAACATGATTTGAAGATATTTAAAGGTTTCTTTATTGTATTATTGTAAATCATTAAATTATCAATTTATGCATAATACTTTTCAAATTAAAACCTTTGAAGAATATCTAGAAGTATACCAAAACAGCATTTCTGAACCTGAGAAATTTTGGGCAGATATTGCCTCTCATTTTCAATGGCACAAAACATGGGACAATGTTTTGGAATGGGATTTTACAAAACCACAAATCAAATGGTTTGAAGGCGCACAACTAAATATTACAATCAATTGTTTAGACAGACATTTACCTGAAAAAGCCAATCATACGGCTTTGATTTGGGAACCAAACTCTCCAAATGATTCATATAGAACATACTCATACCAATCTTTGTTCAACGAAGTATGCAGAATGGCAAATGTTTTAAAACTAATGGGCATTAAAAAAGGCGATAGGGTTTGTATTTATATGCCAATGATACCTGATTTGGCTTTTGCAATTTTAGCTTGTGCTAGAATTGGTGCCATTCACAGTGTTATTTTTGCAGGTTTCAGTGCAAATAGCATTTCGGATAGAATTATTGATAGCCATTGTAAACATATTATCACAGCCGATGCTATGTCGAGAGGGGCTAAACAAATACCAGTTAAAGCAGTTGTTGATGAAGCCATAGAAAACATTGATTTTATTGAGAATGTATTGGTTATCAATCATCAGAATTGGCCTGTCATATACAAAGAAAACAGAGATATCAGTTATGATATTTTAAAACAGAAAGTTTCTGTCGAATGTGAAGCAGAAATGATGCAAGCAGAAGATGAATTGTTTATTCTATACACAAGTGGCAGCACTGGCAAACCAAAGGGTGTTGTTCATACTTGCGGTGGATACATGGTTTATACTGGCTATACGTTTGCTAATGTTTTTCAATATCAATCTAAAGATATCTATTGGTGTACAGCAGATATTGGCTGGATTACTGGTCATAGTTATATGATATATGGACCTTTGTTAAATGCTGCCACTACATTGATGTTTGAAGGTGTTCCAAATTTTCCTGATCCTGGCAGATTTTGGCAAGTGATAGATAAACATCATGTTAATATTTTTTATACAGCACCAACAGCAATTAGAAGTTTGATGGCTTGTGGTATTGAACATGTTTTACCTTATAATCTATCGAGTTTAAAAACGCTCGGCACAGTCGGTGAGCCAATTAATGAAGAAGCTTGGCAATGGTATTTCGACCATATTGGCAAAGGTAAATGCCCAATAGTAGACACTTGGTGGCAAACAGAAACAGGAGGTATTTTGCTTTCAGCTTTGGCAGGTATTTCTCCTATAAAGCCAACCCATGCAGGATTGCCATTACCAGGTATTCAACCAGTTTTGTTGAATTCGGATGGAAACGAAATCTCAGAAAACAATGTTGAAGGTTATTTAGCTGTAAAATTTCCTTGGCCATCTATGATTAGAACTACTTGGGGTGACCATGAAAGATGTCGCATGAATTATTTTGATACTTATAAAGGTTATTATTTTACAGGTGATGGTGCCAAAAGAGATGAAAATGGTTTGTATCGAATTATTGGCAGAGTTGATGATGTAATCAATGTAAGTGGACATAGATTTGGAACAGCTGAAATAGAAAATGCCATCAATCAAACACCTAATATTGTAGAAAGTGCAGTGGTTGGATTTCCGCATGATATCAAAGGACAAGGTATTTATGCATTTGTTGTAGTAGAAAATTTTACAACAGATATTGAAAATTTAAAAATGCAAATCATTGAAACCATTGTTGAAAAAATAGGTAGAATTGCCAAACCAGATAAAATCCAAATAATATCAGGATTACCTAAAACACGAAGTGGTAAAATTATGAGGCGGATATTAAGAAAAATAACGGAAGGAGAAATTGAGAATTTAGGCGATACTTCTACTTTGTTAGATCCATTGATAGTTGAAGAGATAATTAAAGGTAGAATTTAAAATAAAACTTAATCAAGAATAATAGATTTGGTGTTTTTTATTCCGCTTTGAGAGACTCAGCCAATTCTTCAACCCTTTTTTGCGACCTTTCGTACATCAAATCAGTATCAATGATTGGTTTTATGATATTATTGGCATACTCATAAATATCCTGAACCGCCTTCTTTTCTCTCTCAAAATAGGCTAAAAACAATTCTTTTTTATAATCTTTGGTATAAGCTGAAGCTTTTAAAGTTTTTAATTGCACATATAATTCTTCCATTTCCATAACCAATGGTTTAAAACTATCTGAAGCTCTGTGATAAAGTTTGCCATAGCCTTTGTATTCATCCATCAAACGAGCTGTTTCTTCATCAACAACTAATCCTAAATCTCTGTATCTCATATCGCAATACTCATAATTATGAGTGATAATGTCATACCTTTCATTGATTTCTTCAAGTGAAATTTTATCTAACCAAGACTTAATTTCATCAAGCTGACCATTAAGGGTATCTATTAATTGCAATTCTGCTTTAACTTCATAATCAGCTTTATTTTGATTAATACATGAAGAAAATAACATACTAAAAACAAATAATGATAAAAAGAATTTCATTTTGCGAATTTAATTGAATTAATTGTTTTTAATAATTAGTTTTGAAATTTAAAAAATGGAGCCAAATAAATATTCAATTTCAACGAGAAAAAATTTTCTTTTTTTGAAAGAGATTTTATCTATTTCATTTACTTCATTTGGCGGACCCGAAATGCACTTAGCTTTGTTCCAAAAAAAATTTGTTGAAGAAAGAGCCTATTTAACAACCAAAGAATTGTTAGAACTTAATAGTCTTTGTCAAATTCTACCTGGACCCTCCTCTACTCAGACATTGATATCAATCGCTTTTAAAATGGGTGGTCCTTCTTTGGCTTTTATATCATTATTGATTTGGATTTTACCAGCAACAGTTATCATGACCTTGTTTGCTATATCCATTAATTTCATCAATCTAGAATATTTCAGATTTATAGGCCCTATGGCTGTGGGTTTTATAATCATGGCAGCTCTTAAAATGAGCAAAACTATCCCTAGAAACCTACTCAATTATTTTCTTTTATTCGTTGGCGCTATAGTTTCCATTATATTTCATACGCCTTATGCTTTTCCAGCTTTATTGATTTTTGGAGCCTTTATGAATGTAAATTATGGCACTAGAGATTTTATTCCCAATGATAAACCCTTGGTTAATATAAAATGGGCAAATTTAACTCTTATGATTTTAATTTTAGTATTTGCAGCATTATTGGGAGCTATTACTAAAAGCAATTTTCCTAAATTTTCAGAACCAGTCTTATTATTTGAAAACACCTACAGAATGGGCACTATGGTCTTTGGTGGTGGCAATGTGTTATATTCTATGATATTAACCGAATTTGTTGAATTCAAACAAAAACAATATTTAACTTTACAAGAATTCACAACAGGTTTAGGTATACTTCAAGCTATTCCAGGTCCAACTTTTACCATTTCTACTTATGTTAACGGTATAGCCATGAAAAAATTAGGTTATGGTATTAATGGTCAATTACTAGGTTGTGGGATTGGAACTATTGCCATATTTCTTCCAGGCACACTGCTTATCTTTTTTGTATATCCAATCTGGAATCAGGTAAAAAAATACCCCATTGTTTATCGTTCATTAGATGGTATAATCGCCATATCGGTTGGCTTATTGTGGTCGGCAGTATATTTTATGATAAAACCATATTATAACAATAAAATTCTTTTTAATTGGGATGGTTGGTTATCTTTGCTTATATTTGCTTTAACAATTATATTACTCAAGCACAAGAAAATACCAGCCATTTTCTTGGTTATTTGTGTTATTTTAATTGGTTATTTAACTGCTTAAAAAATGAAAAAAATAATATTATTAACATTTATTATTCTTACAGCATGCATATCGTTTGCTCAAAAAAATCAACGCGATTCTGGCTTAGTTCAGTTTTCGGGACTTTTACTATCTGCGGATAGTATTTTTCCCATTCCTTTTGCCAATATTTTTGTATCTAAAAATCCTTATGGTACTTATTCTAATTTAGATGGGTATTTTTCTTTTGTTGCCAAAAAAGGCGATACAGTAGTTTTTACTCATGTGGAATTTCAAAAATCTTATTTTATTATTCCAGACACCTTACATGATTTTAAATATCATATTGTTAAATTAATGGTTCAAGATACCTTTTACTTTCCTGGAGTAGTTGTAACTCCAATGCCAAATAGGGCTACTTTTGATCATCTATTCACAACAAAAATAATTCCCAATGATGATTTACAAAGGGCAAAGAATAATTTGGAAAGAGAAGAGCTAAGGGAACAAGCTATGTCTTTAAATTCAGAAGATGCATCTATCGCTTATAAAAACATTGCCAATATGTATGCCCAAAAATCCTATTATGCTGGCGGACAAATTCCACCGATGAATATCATGAACCCTTTTGCTTGGTTGCAGTTTTTTGAAGCTTGGAAACGAGGCGATTACAAAAAGAAGTCAACTAATATAAAAAGGTAATCCTAATCCTAATCTTCTACTTTTAATTTGGGTTTTTGATAAATCAGTTCGCCATTCTCGTTGTATTTTTCATGCAAAACTAGTTTATCATTTGCGTTGTAATACTTCCACTCTCCTACCATAACGCCATCTTTGTAAGTTCCTTCTGCTCTGTTTTTTCTATTGATTAAACCTGTTTTAAATTCCCCATTAAGCTTACCATTAACATAAATACCAACTTCATCTAAACCATGAACATATCCTTTGTAAGATTTCTTTTTCTTGCCAAAGTCCATACTTCCAGCATAATACTTTTGATAGGGGCCTTCTAAAACATCGTTTATATAATTCATCAAAGTAATAGTGTCTCCAAGCTCATTATAAGTTATCTGAATACCAAATCTCTTACCAGCTTTGTAATATTCTTCTTTCATTAAGCGACCAAAAACATTGTCGAAATACCTAGAAACACTATCTAATAATCCATTTTTATAGTAACTTTCTTCTGCCATAACACCTGTTAAGTGATATTTATAAAACATGCCATTTCTTACACCGTTGGTATAAAAACTTTCTTGTCTAAGATTGCCTGCTTGATAGAAATTCCTCATAAAACCACTTGGAATACCATTTACTAAATTTACTTTTTGCTCCAAAACACCATTGTAAAAATACGTTAAAGACTCTCCATGCTTAATTCCTAGTTTGTAATTGTGTGTATATTTTGGATTGCCATTGTCATAAAAAGCATTTACTGTGCTATCTAATTCATCATTGATATATTTACCAGTAAGTTTTACTTTGCCATTGGGATGATAAAAATAGAACGTGCCATTTCTTTTACCATTTGTAAAATACAATTTAGATCTAATTAAAATACCTCCCTCAAAATATTCAGTTTTTGGTCCATGCAATAAACCAGATTCAAAATGCATTTCTTGTTTTTTTACTTTGTTTGAAAAATAATCTAATGCATGCCCCGTAAAGGGTTCACCTTTATGATACATGATTTCGTTGACATTTTCTAAGCTCTCGAGCGAAACCCTTTTAACCGATTTTTTGTCGTCTACCTGAGCATATAAATTTAACGAGATAAAAAAGGAAAGAAATAGAAATAATTGGGAATTAAATACCATGATGCAAAAATATAATAATATTGAATAGTTAACGATTTATTCAACAGAATATTTTAGCAATTAAAAAACAAATTAAGCTTACGTTATTGAATTGCGAACTCTTTGAGAATAGAGTCTAACAGCTTGGTTAATATTGAGATTATTTTGCATCATCTCTTCTTTACAAAAAATAGCTGCTAAAGTATGCGTTAATTGTTCGCCTTCATCTATGCCTTCTATTTCAATTTCTGGTTTTTGTTCATTCAGCAATGCCTCCTCTGCGGCTTTCAGTTGATCAATAGTATATGAATCAACTATATGTTTAATTATTTGAATGTTCATAATTTTTCGAGCAATGAAATAAAGACATCTTCTTTGGATGTGCTAACTTTATCAATTAATTCGCCATTTTTAAATATCGCAAAAAATGGCAGAGTATCAACACTAGCTGCTTTTCTAGCTGTTGGATTTTTTTCAGCATTAACATCTAAAAATATTATGCCTTTAAATCTTTCATCATCACTTAATCTTTTAAACTTAGGAGAGAACAATTTACAACTACCACACCAATCTGCGTAATATTTCACTACTACTTTTTCGTTTGTAGAAATTTCTTTTTGAAAATTTGAATCTTCTGTTAATATAACTGACATAATTTTATTTGTATTGATTTATTACGGATTCTAAGTCTTCCTTGGTCATATAGCCAATGTTTTGATAAACAATTTCATTGTTTTTAAATAAGATGATGGTTGGCAATGAATTAATTTTATATTCTTGACCTAACTCTTGATGAACATCTGTATCGATTGCATATATTGTAACATCATCTTTTTTAGTTTCTTTAAACAAATCTATATATGGCTTCATCATTTTGCATGGCCCACACCATTCAGCATTGAAATCTGCCATCACCAATTTAGAGCCTTTGATAGCTTCTTTAAAGGTTGATATATCATCACCTATATATTTTTCTTTGGGAGATGAAGGAGCAGTTACTGGAAAATTGTTTCTTTTCCACACCATTATTCCACCTTCTAAGTTATTTAACTCCTTAAACCCCATTTTAGACATTAAATCAATAGCTGTTTGACTTCTGCTTCCACTGTGGCAATAAACAACTGTAGGAACATCTTTATAAAGTTGACCAACTTTTGCTTCGAAATTATCTTGGTTAACATCAATATGAATTGCGTTTAATATGTGTCCTGAATTATATTCCTCTTCAGTTCTTACATCCAAAATTTGAATATTGGTACCTGCATTAATTTTTTCTGTAAACTGCTCGCTTGTTATGTTTTGTACTTGAGATGAATTCTGACAATTCGCCAAAAGTAATATGATTGATAAATATATGAATTTCATGAGTGGTGCAAATTTAGTTGTTTTTAAGTTATTGAAAGAATTGATTAAAATCATAGTTATATAGATTATTTGAATAATGATGCCATGGCGCCTAAGCCACCTACCATTGAAGAAAGCTCGCTAGCCGATGCTTTTTCAGCACTTACCAATGCTTTATTTACAGCTTCACAAACAACAGTTTCTAAATTAGACTTATTATTTAACAAATCTTCTGCAATATGAATTGATAAGATTTGTCTGTTGCCATTACAATCAATAGTAACTCCTTGATGAAATTCTGATACAACAATACTGTTGAGCTTTGATTTCATTTCATCGGCTTTCTTTTTCATTTCTAAAATTTGAGATATATTTCCAAACATAATGGTTCAAATTTAGGTAAAATGCAATAATTAAAAAAACAACCTAAATCAACTATCGACAAAGAATCACTTTATAAAAAGCAGCTTCTTTGTTTTGCTGTTTAAGTAAATACAAACCATTACTTAATTCATCTGGCATTTGCATTTCGCCATTTTCATTTGTATTCACGACTGTTATCAATCTACCCCTAAAATCATATATTTCTATTTTAGCGTTTTGTCCATTCTCAATGGTTAATTTACCATCTGTTGGATTGGGATATCCATTTAAGCCAATATTTATTTCTTTGTCAATTAGCGAGGTTTCTTTTTTAACATAAACCTTTGCAAAATTGGTGATTTTTGGTTTTTGATAATCATAAAATACAGCTGCTTTGTTAAATATCGTGTCGCCAATTTTAGCTTGATTATTGATGTATGATGTAAAACTTACAAATCCCCTGCTTTTTAAACTGTCTTTTTGAAAAGGCGGAAGTTTAATTTGATTAAAATGCCATATAAAAACATTGTTTTGGATTGAATAGATATAACCATGTGATGCCCCACCAATTACAACTTTCCTTAAATCCAACAAACTGCCAAAAGTGTCTACTACTGTTACGTTTAAAACCGTGTCGGCACTTGTATTTTGAAAATAAATATGATACTTAATTTGTTTTTGTGCATTTGCCACCACATTGGGAGTAGCAACTTTTAAATTTGATTGCATACTTTCTACAACCGTTTGCTCAAAAACATCTTGATGATTGGTCGAACTTTGTTGGCTTAAAAATGATGCATCAAGTTCTATCTTATCATTTATACTAAAACTATCTCTATCAAAATAACATCTAAATTGATAATTTTTAGATTGATGTGGCAATAATTGATCAGAAAACACAAAGTTATCTTTCTGTTTCTGTAAAATTAATAAACTAAAATTATCAAAAACAAAATTCCTAGTCTTAGCGGGATGTTTCACTCTTATATTGACAATTTTAACTTCATCAGAAGAATTTGCAACTTTCAAAGTATAAAAAGTTTCTTGACCAATTTTAATCAAATTAGCTGTATTAGAAAATAAGTTTAATGACACATCATTGAAATTGGCATTGCTATAAGGAAATTCAAAATAATAGATAGAATCAGTAGATGGATTGATGGCATAGGTTTGGTTCGATTTTAAACCTTGGTATGAATTAGCTTTAAATTCACAAGCTTGTAAGGTTTTTAAATAAAAATTTGCTGTACCTAAAACATTGGTATTGGTTAACAACGATTGAATAGATTCGTAAATTATAGCATTTTCAAGGTATGGTTCATTCATTTGTTTAATCAAATCGTTATTTAAATCATGAAATGCTAAACAAGTAACGACAGTGTTAATTGAAGGATCAAAATTTGCTATCCGTTGATAAGACTCAATGCTTTGATTTTTTCGGATGATATCAAAATTTCCAGATATATATGCTACCGAATTATTTTTGATAAACGATAAAGAAATATAAGCTGTTGAATGATGCCAAGTTTGAGTTTTTTTAATTGTTTCTCCATTAAATTCATACATATCAATACTTGGATTTAATGGATTTTGGAAAAACAAATAAAGCATTTGACCATTATCTAAAAAACCCAAATAATTAGTAGCATAAAATGAATCTGACATGGCAACAATTTGCCATTGATTATTTTTATAAAACTTCAAATTTTTAACATACAACAATGGAGAAGAAAGCAAATAAATGATTCGTTTATTAAAACTCAATAATTCTGAAATTTGTTCTTTAAAATCTGCTTGATGTTTTAACTGCAAATTATCAATGAATCCACATTTTGCAACTTTCACACCAGCAATATGTATTGAATCCAAAGGCGTTTTATCCTTAATAAAAACAAACAATGTATCATTGATTGTTCTGAAATTAAGATTATATATGGTGGATGTTCCATTGAGTCCCCAATTAGTGCCCAAACCTACTCCTTTCCATTCTTGACCATCAAAATTGAGTAAACCATTTACTTTGTTATTTGGTATACTATCAAAATCACCAACGAGCATCATACCACCGTTATATATCTCCATTTTAGTAACTACAACACTTTCAGTAATTGAATTAATAATTTGAATACCTGCGGTTTCCCATTTGACTCCATTAAACTTGACAATACCAGAATGAGGACCAATATCAGTAGAATCAAATGCGCCACCTATATAAATTGAACCGTCAAAAGATTTTACACATAAAACCCTTGGTGCATCTATGCTATAAAGACTGTATAACTTTATAGGTGGAGAAAACAACCATGTAAAACCATTATAAATTTGTAATCTAACTTGAGAATATTCTTTTCCAATGTTAAAATTTGATGTTATGGTATCATAAAAAACATTGTAGACAAAGTTATTCTCATCCATGGTATTTAAATAATAATTGACACCTTGTGGATGATAAAAAGTATTAATTTTTAATCCATTAGCTAAAGGTTGCAAATGCTGTGATTGGGTTTGGAAAACAATCATGATTAAACTTAAAAACAGGATGTATTTCTTCATTACTTTGTTTTTATAATTGGTGTATAATTAATACCAATTCTTAATTGGGTATTTAATTGAGAATTTTGATAATTAATGTGATGTATGTTAAAATAATTTTTAGAATGTGACATAGCTGCATTAAGATTTAATGCTAACGAAGGTGACAAATGATATTTAAACAAAATGGATGCACTTGGATTGAATTGATTTAGGTTAACAGATTTGAAAACAGACAATTGTTCCAATTCAAAATTAAATAATTTACCTTGATGAGTTTTAGATATCACATATTCCAATCCAATACCAGACCAAATAGACCAATTTTGGGCAGCTTTTAACTTGTAAAAAACATGAAAAGGAACTGCAATTTGGGTTTGTTTTAAATCGATGACATCATTTGTTATTTGGCTACTACCAGGCGGCAATGTTAAATATCCTAATAAATTATTCAAAGAGTCGTAGACAGGAATTTGGTTATAATCATATGTAAAATTTAGTTTTCTTTGAGTTTGTGAAACTTGAACTCCAAATCTCAAAAGCCAATTTGGATGTACATCAACACCCACCATCATTGCATTTGAAACCCCTCTTCTATTCAACTTATTCATTTGATTAAAATTCATAAGGGCATCTTTATGCACATCTGTTGTCAACAGTTTGGGAGCATAAGTAAAATCCTGACTAAAACCAGTTTCTAATGCAAAATGAATTGGACTTCGCATAATTTTAGGCTTTTTGAAATCTTGTTTTTTTATACTTTTTTCTATTAAATCTTTTTCAATAATTTGAGTATTTTGAAATTTTACAAATCCCTGTTTTTTAATATTGAAAGACTCCTCCGAAAGTGATTTGCCACTATTCATCCCTATTTCTTTTAAATGGTTAATTGGTCTATTGAAATTTTGAGAAAAAGCTACTTTATTTGCATTAACCTGATTTAAATCTTTTTCATTTAAAAATTGATTGGTGTTATTTATTGAATTTTGAATTACATCAAGCTTCTGTTTTTGTTTGAGAAGAATAGAGTTAATCACATTTTGATTAGACAAGTTTGAACTTAACAGATGGTTATTATCTATATTTCTAAAGTTTTTTAAATGGACAAAAAAAGCAACTAAAATTACAGAAAGCATCAATCCTATTGTCCTTTTTAAATAAATTATTGGAGAATTATAATAAGTTAATTGATCTGGAATAACGCTTTGTTCTTGAAGTTCTGATTTTAGATAACTATCTAAGTTATTTTGATTGTATAGTAACGGCAAACCTTTTAAATCAAAAGAAACATCTTCTGACAAAAGCTGATTAAAAAATAAATCTACAGGATGATTATCAAATAATATATCATCTAAAGATAAATCTGGTATCGACTCAAATTGAAACAATTGAGTATTGAAAAAATTATCGATATGAGAGTTATTATCCTGCAATTTTCTGTTTTAATTTGATTCTTAATGCTTCTGTCAATAATTTCCTAGCTCTTGATAATTGAGACCTAGAAGAAGATTCTGTTATACCCAAAAACTCTGAAATATCTGAATGACTCATTTGATCTATTGCATACATATTCATCACCAAGCGATATTTTTCTGGCAAATCTTGAATCATCAACAAAGCTTCATCTCTTGAAATGTGATTGAGCCAATGATTCTTTTCTTGTTCATCTACCTCTTCTATAGGTTCAAATCGAGGATTCAAAGTATCGATGTCATCATGGAATTTAATTTTCCTTGTCACATAGTTGATAGAATTTCTAACTATGATTTGATACATCCAAGAATTTAAAGACGACTGAAACTTAAATGTGTTTAAAGCATTAAAAATTTTGATAAACCCTTCTTGCAACAAGTCGTTTGCCATATCCCTATCTGATGCATAACGCAAGCAAATTCCGAACATTTTGGGCGCATAGTTTTTGTAAAGAATTTCCTGAAATTTCTTTTCGTTTTTAAGACAACCTTCAACTATTTCAAAATCTGAATACACTTTGTATGCTGATAAGACACATAAAAAACAAAACGCTGCATAGTTTTAATCCCAATAGTTTTCTATGGTATTATTTTTCAAATCACCTCTTAAAAAACGGTATCGTTGTCTGGCTTCGTTAATAAACAATGAGCCTGTATAATTTAATATCAAAAACTCATACATTTGTTTTGCTTTAGCTGTGTCATTCATTTTAAATTCGTACATTTTTGCTAAATTGATTAATGCATTATCGGCTAAAATATCAAAACTAAAATCTTTGATAACTTTAGAATAAAAAATTTCGGCATCTTTGAACTGACCTTTGCTTTCTAATATTACAGCTTTAGAAAAATAAATATCATCCTCTAAACTATTGGCAGGAAAAGCAATAGATAGATTTTCTAAAACCTCCAATGCTCTGTCTAATTTATTTTGAAAAATCAACAAATCAGCCTGTGCATATACGGCCAAAGCTTCATAAGTTGTATCCATGCCAATATTATCTTGAATTAATAGCCAAAGTCTCATGGCATTGTTGCTAATAAGCTGGGTAGTGGCTTCTTTCAAAACATCCAATTGTGTTTGCGCCCATTCAAATTCTCCTCTAAAATAACATAATCTACTGTATCTGAATTTTGCCTCTTGACCTAAAGCATCGTTGTTAAAATCTTTTTCTACTTGTTTATACAATAAATCAGCTTCCCAACTATCTCCACCTATTAAATAAGCATCTCCCAAATCCAATTTACATTCTGCAATTAATCTATGATTGACACCTTGTGTATTGATAGCAGTTTCTAACCATGTAATTCCTTTTTTCTCTTCATGCAAATGGTAGATATATATTTCTGCAAGTTCTTTAATTTGTGTGGCTGTATGCCAGTTAATACCGTTCATATTGATGAAGTTAATGTATTCGCTTTCTAAACTTCTCAATTGAATGATGGAAGAAAATTTCCCAGATTTGATTTGAAGCATTCCACAATGTAAAATCCCTTGTTGAGCTTGGTAATAATATCTTTTTTCAGACCCAAATTCTTTGATAGTTTGATAACAAGTTATGGCATGTGTATATTCTTGATTAGTAATTAAAACATGTGCTAAATTGATTAACCATAAACCATCTTCTTTAAATCTTTTGTCAATAGCTTTGCTTTGAATAATTGCCAATTCCCAATCTTTTTGTTGAACCAAAGACCAAATTAACAAATCATTGAGTGGTAAACTTTGAGGAGATTTTTGGAGTTGATTAAGTGTTGAAGATGTTAATAGAGAAAAATCCTCTTTAGTTTTTAAAGCAGATGAAAATTTATTTTTCACTTCTTGAAGTATAAATTCATTTTCATTAACAATAGAAACCAATTCTAAAATGGCTTCTTTGCGCTTGTTTTGAGAGAAATACAACTGGCTTAATTCAAAAACAAATAACGCACCTTGATTCAATTGTTTTCTGGCATTAATATATTCTTGAATAGCATAATCAGTAAAACCTCTTTTTAAATAACCATTAGCAATGTTCTCTGCCATTTCTATAGAATTAATCTTTGTGTTTAAAATATCATTTAACAGTGCATCTCTTTTAGCTATATTATTCTGAATACCTTGCAAATAAGCTAAATCAATACCGTATATAGCATCGTTTGAAAACCTCTTTTTTCTTTTTTCTACTAATTTTTCAGCTGACTTAAAGTCTTTTAAAAAAATATAACATTGCAAAAGATTGTCGTAATAGTATACAGATTCTGGTTTGTTTTGTAAAAGATTTTCATATATATCCGCTGCTTTATCATATTGTTTCTCAGCAAAATATTGAGCAGCCAATTTTTCTTTCTCATTGTTTTGAGCAAATAAAACAAAATGAGTCATAAAAATCAACGTTAAAAGATATTGAGACATAAACACAAAAATAATAAAAAATGAGATTAATTGAGTTATTTATTTGATTGATTTATTCATTATTAGACTTTAATGACTTGATTATATTTTGCTAATGTTCAAAAAAAGTTATTTTTGCATTCTATAATTTATAAATTTACTATTATGAAATCATATCATGTTTTAGGTATTATGTCGGGCTCATCCATGGATGGCATGGACATTTCGCTTTGTAAAATATCAACTGACGGGCAACAATTCTCCTATCAAATTGAAGAATCTGAAACATTTGATTATCCAGAAAAATGGAGAATAAGGCTTTCTCAACTCAGAAAAGCAGATTCGATGGCTTATGCTAAAACAGATGTTTTTTATGGACATTATATTGGTCAGCAAATCAATCAATTTATAGAAAAACATCAATTGAAAGTTGATTTAATTGCTAGCCACGGACATACCGTATTTCATTATCCAGATGAAAGAATTACTAGACAGGTAGGTGATGGCGCTTCAATTTCTGCAATTACCAATTTGCCTGTTGTAAGTGATTTTAGAAGCATGGATGTTGCAAAAGGCGGACAGGGCGCGCCCTTAGTTGCTATTGGCGATGAATTGCTTTTTAACGAATATGATTATTGTTTAAACTTAGGTGGATTTGCAAACATTTCGGGTAAAGTTGGACCCTATAGAGTATCTTTTGACATTTGTCCAGCTAATATCATTTTAAATAGAACGGCTAGAGATTTAAACCTAGATTACGATAAAGATGGCGAAATAGCAGCAAAAGGAGCAATTAACTATACCCTTTTAGAAAATCTCAATCAAATTGATTATTATAAAAAGCCATTCCCTAAATCACTTAATCGCGATTGGATCAACTCTGAACTTTGGCAAATTGTTAAAGATGGAGAAAAGTTATTACCCGAAGATAAAATGAAAACTTTTGTAGATCATATTGGTTTTCAGATATCCAATAGCATTGATTATTTAAGTCAAAAAAACGCCACTGGAAAAAAAGTATTAGTAACTGGTGGTGGTGCTTTTAATCATACTTTGATGGATTATATTAAAACTCACTCCGATGCAGAATTTATTATTCCAAATGAAAAACTTGTTAAATACAAAGAATCATTAATATTTGCTTTGATGGGCGTTTTAAGAATCACTAACCAAACCAATATATTTAAGACCTACACAGGTGCAAGTTCAGACAGTGTCAGCGGAAGTTTAAATGGCGATTTCAGTAAGTTATTGTAAAATTATTTTTTTTAACTTACTTTTGTTTCAAAATTAACATCGACACATGTCTATTAAACATCTTAATCCACTTGTAATTTTTCTATTTCTTGCATGCACTCTTGTTTTATCTTCTTGTAAAAAAGACCCAAAAAAAGATTTGATTGAAATTGAATACCCTTTGTATTTTCCAGATAAAATGGTAGGTGAAACACATGGTGTAGATTCTTTAATTGACAGAGAAACATTCGAATTTCCTACTGAATTAGATGGCGAACTTGCTAAGAATAATACCAATAAAAGCAAAATCGTATCTGCACGATTGATATTTATGCGTATTCAAGTATTAGATTATGCCTATCAAGATTCAACCAAATATTCCAACCTGAAAGATATTTCTGAAATATACTTAGACATTAAAAAAACTGGCGTTGGCCAAGAGCTTATAGCAAAAAAAATGATTCCAGATGTTAGAACAAATGCCGTTAATCTAGATTTGGAGGACATAGAATTAAAAAAATATCTACAAGCAGATAATTTTGCGATGGTTGTTAAATACAAAAAAAGAAGAGGTATGTTACACGATATGCCATTTGTTATTTCATTAAAATTCAAAATTACAGCAGAACCACTGTAAAATTCGCTCAAATTGTTATTTATAGATTAACTTTATTTATACATTTAATTTCTAGTTTTCGTTTTACAAAAAATTGCTCTTAATTTGCAACATGAATCAAGAAGTAGAAATTGTAGAGTGTTTAATTATAGGAAGCGGACCTGCTGGTTACACAGCTGCCATATATGCAGCAAGAGCAGACATGAAACCAGTGATGTATGAAGGCTTACAACCTGGCGGTCAATTAACTATTACTACAGATGTAGAAAACTATCCAGGATATCCGGATGGAATTATGGGACCAGAAATGATGGATAACTTTAAAAAACAAGCCGTAAGATTAGGTGCCGATGTTAGATATGGTTTAATAACTAAAGTTGATTTTAGCAAAAGACCTTTTATTTGTATTGCTGACGAAACCAAAGAAATACATGCCAAAACTGTAATTATAGCGACTGGAGCAAGTGCCAAATGGCTAGGCATTCCGAGTGAACAAAGACTTAACGGAAGCGGTGTTAGTGCTTGTGCTGTTTGCGATGGTTTTTTCTATAGAGGCAAAGATGTTGCTATAGTTGGTGCTGGAGACACAGCTTGCGAAGAGGCTAGCTATTTGGCTAAATTATGCACCAAAGTGCACATGATTGTTAGAAGAGATGAATTTAGAGCATCTAAAGCTATGCAACATCGTGTAATGAATACCCCAAACATTGAAATCCATTTTAATTCTGAAACTGACGAAATTTTGGGCGACAATGTTGTAACAGGAGTAAGAATTAAAAATACTAAAGACAATAGTACCAAAGAAATTGATATTACTGGTTTTTTTGTAGCTATTGGTCATACTCCAAATACAGGCATTTTTAAAGGTCAATTAGACATGGATGAGCAAGGATATTTAATCACTAAGCATGATAGCACTTACACCAATATCGAAGGTGTTTTTGCTTGTGGTGATGCACAGGATAAAATATATAGACAAGCAGTTACAGCAGCAGGCAGTGGATGTATGGCGGCTTTAGATGCTGAAAGATGGTTGTCAGCTCAAGAATAAAATCTGATTGATTAATGACTATCAATGAGGCTCAATTAAAAGTTGATGAATGGATTAAAACGTATGGTGTTCGTTATTTTAATGAATTAACCAATACGGCCATTTTAATGGAAGAAGTGGGAGAATTAGCGCGATTGATGGCAAGAGAATATGGTGATCAATCCTATAAAGAATCTGACAAAGAAAAAGATATTGGCAATGAAATGGCTGATATTTTATGGGTCCTGATGTGTTTGGCTAATCAAACCGGTGTTAATTTAACTGAAGCTTTTCAAAAAAATTTGGATAAAAAAACCAATCGCGATAAGGAAAGACATTTCAATAATCCAAAACTCTGAAAAACATAAACGTGATTGTTTATTGATAAAACAAATTATTTTATTCAAATAATCTTAAATTTGCACTGCAATTATGACATACGAAGCCATTATAGGTTTAGAAATACACATTCAATTATTGACACAAAGCAAAGCCTATTGTAGCGATAATGCTACTTATGGTGCAACTCCAAATAGTCAAGTAAGTCCAATTTCTTTAGCACATCCAGGCACATTACCCAAACACAATAAAACGGTGATAGAAAAAGCTATTATGATGGGTTTAGCTCTTGATTGTAATATTACAAGGCACAACCGTTTTGATAGAAAAAACTATTTTTATGCAGATTTACCAAAGGGATATCAAATCACACAAGATAAAACCCCAATTTGTACAGGTGGTTTTGTAAAAATAAAAAACAAAGAAGGACTTGAAACCAAAATTGGGATTACTCGCATTCACATGGAAGAAGACAGTGGTAAAAGTATGCACGACCAAGATTTGCACTACACACTTGTTGATTACAACAGAGCTGGCGTACCTTTGATTGAATTAGTGAGTGAACCAGACATAAGAAACAGTGACCAAGCTTATGAATTTGTTAGTGAAATCAGAAAACTTGTTAGATATTTAGGCATTTGCGATGGCAATATGGAAGAAGGCTCATTAAGATGTGACGCCAACATTTCTATACGTCCAGTTGGTACAACAAAATATGGCACCAAAGTAGAAGTAAAAAACATGAACTCTATTACCAATGTAAAAAGAGCCATAGAAAGCGAAATAATTCGCCAAACAGAGATGCTCAACAATCGTGAACCCATTATCTCAGAAACCAGAGGTTTTAATGCTCTCAAAGGCAATACTTTTTCGATGAGAGCCAAAGAAGCGGCCAATGATTACCGTTATTTTCCTGAACCAGACCTCCCTCCTTTTATTGTTTCAGATGAATTCTTAAATCATATTCAAACCAATCTACCTGCTCTCCCCGAACAACTTTATTTGAAATTGAAAAATGATTTACAATTATCAGAATACGATGCCAAAACCATTACAGACGATAAAGATTTAACAAACTATTTTTTAAAAATAACTGAACATACATCCAACTACAAAGCAGCTGCTAATTGGACTTTAGGAATCATTAAATCTTATTTAAACGAACAAGCCATAGAAATCAATGAGTTTATCTTGGCTCCTCAAAAAATAAGCGAAGTAATTCAATTGATAGACGAAGGCAAGTTAAGCAACACCGCAGCTACTCAACAGATTTTCCCTGAGTTAATCAAATCACCTAATAAAAGTGCCTTAAGCATTGCAGAAACTTTAAACATCATACAATCCAACGATTTAGATTTTATCAATCATATCATTCAAGATGTTTTAGCTAAATATCCAGACAAGGTTGTAGAATATCATTCTGGAAAAACTGGGCTTTTAGGTTTGTTTGTTGGCGAAGTAATGAAAGCAAGCAAAGGAAAAGCCGACCCCAAAACTGTTAATGCTGAAATATTAAGAGCATTGAATATAGCTTAGTAAATAAGACAATTTTGTTATTCTTTCATAGTAATATTACAATGAAAATTCTCAAATTAGAATTTTTAATGCTTTAAAATATAAATATTTTTAAAAAAAAAGTAAGCGAATAACAAAAAATCCACTATTATTGAAAAAAATAAAACATTATGAAAATAACAATCATCATATTTTCAATGCTTATCCTAATTTTAGCAGCCTGTAAAAAAGAAAAGCAAGATCAACAATTTCAACCACTTCCAAACATCATTTCCATTCAATTCGGACACTTCAATATGTTAAATTTTATACCCTACGCAAATCAAAACAATGTGCCAATTGATACAATCATTGGTTATGATGATTTAGTTATTGCATTAACAGAAAAAAATATCCCTAACATAAAAAGTAAAAATACAGATACCTTAGTTTTTAATTTTAATGTTACCACAGACAATGACGAAGAAAATTTTAATAAGACTGATTTGAATGGTTCAACTTCGTATTTCTCTTTTGGCAGTAGCAACGAAATGGCAGGTAAATACATAATTCCATATACAATCACCCCTGTTGCAATAAAAAATAATGGAGTTTTAGAAATAAAAAACTTAGTAGATAACATCAAAGTTGATTTCACCTCATATTACTCCAGTAGCAAAAGCAGTAAAACATTGATTATTAAACAGTAAAATTAAAGTATGTAATTTATAATTACATTCAATTCATATTAATTGGTAAATTATTAAAGACATAAAAGATACTTATTAA
The DNA here is from genome assembly GCA_030682255.1 of Bacteroidota bacterium. Classification (GTDB taxonomy): domain Bacteria; phylum Bacteroidota; class Bacteroidia; order NS11-12g; family UBA955; genus JABMMZ01. The sequence goes on from JAUXOK010000027.1 coordinate 315,444, forward strand.
AATAAGAAAGCTAAACTCCGTATTGATGAACTGAATCAAGAGAATAATATTAATTTAAATAGTTAAATTTTAAAAAAAACTGCAATCAAAGCAAAATATTCATCTATGCATCGTATTTTTCTAAAAGTTTCACAAATACCTCAAAGTCTTTAGCATAAGGTGCAATAACTTCAATATTTTTGCCTTCTCGGTCGGTAAAATTAATTTTGTAGGCGTGTAAAGCAAACCGAGCTATCATAGGCTTTTCTGCTTGAGTTTCCGAAATATTAACCTTGCGTTTGATGTTACTTAGAAACACTTGCTTTCCACCATACAATTCGTCTGCCACAAGCGGTAAATTCTGCGAGGCGCAATGAATTCTAATTTGATGCAATCGCCCTGTGACAGGTTGACAAGCTAAAATTGTAAAGTGTTTATATTGCTTTAGGGTGTTAATAATGGTTAAAGATGGCTTACCCTCTTTTCTAGATATCTGAACCCTTCTTTTACTATCGGTATAAAGCGATAGATTGACTTCTAAGTTTTCTATGAGTACTGAGGCTGCAACAATGGCATGGTATTCTTTTTTAACCTGCCTATTTTCGAATTGTAAAGACATCATCCGATAGGCTTCCGGATTTTTGGCAATCAACATAACGCCCGATGTTTCTCTATCCAAACGATGACAAAGCATTAAATCAGGGTTGTGGTTTTTTGCCATTTCAATAATGGAAGTTCCACCTTTATCAAAACGCTCGTGCAGCGAGGGAATAAAAGGCGGTTTATTGATGGCTATAAAATCATCTGACTCGAAAACAATTAATTCTTTAAAAACAATTCTCTGACTCAAAATTATGATTGTTTTAAACCTTCTAACTTAAGCTTAGTTAATACCTTTTTGGTTTGTAAAGAGAAATCTCCTTGCATCATCCAATCGTAATAACCTGGGTCGGTTTTAAATACCATCTCTACAGTTTTGCCTTTGTGTTTACCAAAGTTAAAAATCGCTTGATTTTTATCATTCATAATAAAACGACCCGCTAAATCTAACAAATTGCCCTGCCCTGTTAATTTATGAATGAATTCAACATTAGGTTCTATCTGCTGATATTTTTCTATTTGTGCTTGAATGATTTCCCAAGTAGCTTCTGTATCTGCTTTGGCGCTGTGAGCATTGTCTAATGTTTTATCGCAATAAAACTGATACGCAGCACTCAGTGTTCGGGGTTCCATCATATGATAAATTCGCTGAGCATCAACAAACTTGCATTTGCTAATATCAAATTCAACATTAGCTCTATAAAACTCTTCTACTAACATCGGAAAATCAAATTTGTTGCTATTAAATCCTGCAAAATCACATTGATTGATAAAATTAAAAATATCGTGGGCTATTTCTTTAAAAGTAGGCTCGTTAGCAACATCCTCATTTGTAATACCATGAATTGCAGTTACCTCTGCTGGAATTTGTATTTCAGGGTTAAACCTTTGATAATAATCTTTTCTGCTGCCATCGGGATTCACTTTTATCATGAACAATTCCACGATTCTATCCCTTGATGGTATAACACCAGTAGTTTCTAAATCAAAAATTATGAGAGGTTTGTGTAAGTTTAATCGCATGTTTATTTTTTATATAATTGAGGTCTTTTTTCTTTTGTTCTGAGTTCAGATTGGTCCATTCGCCATTCATCAATTAATTTAAAATTACCTGATAACAAAACTTCTGGCACTTTCAAACCTTTGAATTCGGCTGGTCGTGTATAAACTGGAGGCGCCAATAGATCATCTTGAAAACTATCGGTTAATGCTGATTCTTCGTTACCTAAAACACCGGGTAATAAACGTACAATGCTGTCTGAAATAATAACAGCAGCCATTTCGCCTCCGGTTAAAACAAAATCACCTATAGAAATCTCTTTTGTTACATATAAATCTCTGATTCTTTGATCGATGCCCTTGTAGTGTCCACAAATGATGATGATGTTTTCGATTGTAGAAAGCTTATTAGCTTCGTGTTGATTCCATAAATCACCATCTGGACTTGTATAGATGATTTCTTGATAGGTTCTTTGTTTAATTAAATCTTCGATGGCATTTGAGAGTGGTTCACACATCAAGACCATGCCTGCACCACCACCATATTGATAATCGTCAACTTGACCATATTTATTCAATGAATAATCTCTAAGATTAATGATATTAATTTCAACCAATCCTTTATCTTGAGCTCTTTTAACCATGGAATGATTAAAAGGACTATGAAACAACTCAGGAACAACGGTAATGATATCTATTCTCATCCTAATTTATAAATCTAATAATCCATTCGGAATAATGGCTTTCACTAGTTTATTGTCATGGTCGATTTCTAAAATCAATTCATCTTGAAAAGGCAATAAACAATCTTTATCTCCATTCTTAAATTCAATCAATGGATTATTGGGAATTAAATCCAAATTAGTAATTACAAACCTTTGATTGCTATGTGTATCCAACAATTCATATCCGATTATATTTATTTCATCGTCAATTTGCGTTTCATCTATAAAAGTCAAAATTGCACAAGACATGAATGCTTTAACCGCACTATCAGAATCAAAATCTTTTAGTTTAATTAAATCAGATTGAGCTTGATAATTTTCTATTTGATAGGGTACAAATTTTTGATTAATTTCTATTAATAAAAACTCATCCGGTTCATAGTTATCGTCTTCTATTACTATTTTAAAATAACCTTTGTAGCCATGAGGTTTCAAAACAAAACCCACCTTATTGGTGGGTTTTGAATGAATATTATTGAACTTATTTAACATTTAAATAAGTGCTTTGGATTAAGCTTCAGTGTTTTCTGCTGGGGCTTCATCAGTTGTTTCTGCAACAGATTCGTTGTTTTCTACAACTTCTTCTGTTGGCGTTTCTACAACCTCTTCTACCACAGTGTTTTTAGCTACAATTGCAGCTGCTTTTGCTTCTTTAACTAAAGATTCTGCTTTCAATCTATCAGCTTCTAATTTAGCTTTTTTATCAGCTAAGGTGTCGCGTTTAGTTTGAACTTTAGAACTCTTTTCGTTCATCCAGGCTTCAAATTTTGCATCTGCTTGTTCAGCTGTTAATGCGCCTTTGTTAACCCCTCCATGTAAGTGATGCATCATCATTGCACCTTTGTAAGATAGAATTGCTCTAACAGTGTCGGTTGGTACCGCACCATTATCTAACCATTTCACTGCTTTCTGAAGATCTAAATTGATTGTTGCTGGGTTAGTGTTCGGATTGTAATCACCAACTCTTTCAATAAATCTACCATCTCTCGGAGCACGTGAATCTGCCGCCACAATGTAGTAGTAGGCTTGTTTTTTGCGTCCTTGACGCTGTAATCTTAATTTAGTTGCCATTGCTTATAAATTTTAAACCGTAAGTTCTCCTTTTCATACGGGGTTGCAAATTTAATATTTATTTTGATAATTACAACACATTAACTAAAACTATTAACAGCTTAAGAACATTTCATTAATTTATACTTATTAATAATTATTAAATAAGTTTTAAAAATGATTTTTTAGTTAATATTTTTATTTAATTGAAATGAGTTGTTGAATGTTAATTTTATTGTTTCGAGATATTTTTGCTTGAATTTGATTTTTTAGCGTAATAATAAGTTCTGACTTATTGATAGATAGAATATGCTGAGTGTTTACAATCCAAGATTTATGAATTCTAATAAATTCAGGAAGAGTTTCGAATAAGGTTTGATAATGTTTTAAATTTTTTGAAGTCGTATACTGACTATGAATGGTATGTATCTGACAATAAGATTCTTGTGCTTCTACAGCTATAATCTCTTGCGTAGGAATGATGCGTTGTGACCCTTTATCTAGAATTGCAATATTTTGAATATTCTTTTGTTGTAGAGTCTTATTTAATAGGTCGAGCCTTTGAGTTTGTTCTTGAATATTATGGTGTGCCAATACTCTTTGAATAGCGTTTTTAAGCCTTGAAATGTCAATAGGTTTTAGTAAATAATCTATTGCGGCAATTTCAAATGCTTTGATTGCATATTGATTGTAGGCAGTAACAAATATTATTTGAAAATTAACAGGTTGAATAAATTCGATGATTTCAAAGCCAGAATGATTGGGCATTTCAATGTCTAAAAAAACTAGGTCTGGTTGAAGATTGTTAATGAGAGGAACTGCAGATGGAATATCATGGCATTTAGCAAGTATTTGTACATGAGGACAAAAACGAGTCAAAAGATTTTCTAAAACATCCCTTGCGCTTTCTTCATCATCAATCAATATGGCTTTGATAGCATTCACCTTATTGCAAACTTATTGTTAAATAATTGTATGTTTAATTTTTTTTTATGAAGGGTATCTTTTATTTGAGGAATGGTTTAATATTTTGTTTTAACCGGAATTCGGAGAGAAACAATTGTACCAATTGCAATATCACCTTGTTTTAGATCTTGATATGTGTAATCATATTGTCCCTTAAATATTTCGCTTAATATTTCAAATCTTTTACGAATAGCATTATTAGAAAACGATTCATAATGGGTTTTTTGTCTAATTTTAATTTCTTGAGACTTTTTTCTTCCTATACCGTTATCTTCAATGATACAAACTAGATTAATATCATATTGAAAAGATATTACAAGGTTTTTAGGACCCTCTTTATGAAGTAATCCGTGAATGAGAGCATTTTCAACAAAAGGTTGAATTAGCATAGGAGGAATCAGAAAATCATCTTTGATTTGGGAGTTAATGGTGTAAGTAAAATCTTTTTTGAATCTAAGTTTTTCTAAGGAAAGATAAAGTTCCAAAAGCTGAATTTCTTCCTCAAACTCTATAAATTCTTTTTCAGAATAATTAAGTGTTCTTCTTACAAGATCCGAAAATGTAATGATATAGGAATAAGAATTTTCAACATCACCTTTTAAAATCAAGTCTTGAATTGAATTTAACGAATTGAATATAAAATGTGGATTCATCTGCGATTTTATAGCCGTAAGTTTGGATGCATTCAATTCATTGAGTCTTTTAGATTTAGCATTTTGACTGTTTATTTGAAATCGATATACAAAATACACACCTCCCAAAAACAAACATAATACACTCAAAATAAACCAATTGTTTAAATAAAATGGTCTCTCGATAACAAAATCATAAATTACTATTTCACTTTCAATTCCTTGAATATCTGCTTTTACTTGCAGTGTATATTTACCTGGCGCTAAGGCGTTAAATGATAATCTATTATCCAAATATGAATTTGATTGCCAAACTTCATTATAACCAATCAATCGATGCTGATAAATTATATTTTGTTGATGCTTGATGGTAGGACAAGTAATTATAAACTCAAGTTTGCGCTGATCATAGTTAAATACAGTTGTTGTATAATGATTGATGACTGAGTCATTGACTAAAAGTTGTTGAATTCTAACACTAGGTTTATTAATTTGAGGTAATTTATATTCCAAGTCTATTCTCTGAACGCCACCATCATGACTAACCCAAAGCTCTTGATTATGTGAAGTAAAATTAAAAACCTTTTTTGAAGTAAATCCAAAATCCACATGAATCTTTCGAATTAATCTTCCATCAAAATCAAATTGAAAAATGCCACCAGATGAGGATCTTCCTATAATAGTATTTTTATATCCTATAAAATGAGTTAAGGGCTCTAATTTTTTATTAATCATTGGTTCAAAAGTTCCAACAATTGCGTTATTCTTAATAATCATTATCCCGAGATTATGTGTAGATGCTAAAACTTTATCTTCCATATTCACAAGGCTATTCGGAAAAATATTTTGATTTTGATTTGTGATTTTTTGAACTTCTTTATTATTTATTAATCTGAACAAACCATTCATTGATGATATATATAAACTTTTTGTTTCATTTTGATAAACCAAAGCATAAATTCTAAATTGCAATTCATCAATCAACGAGATATGAAATCCATTTTTGCCATCCCAAACACCTTTAAAAATGCCTACGTTGGTACCAAGATAAAACTCAGTCTCATTAACAAAAGCTACATCTTTTAAAGAAGCGTTGTAAACTTTTAATATTTTACCTGTAGATTTGTTGTAAGCTTTAATTTCACCATCATCAAAAAAAACAAGAGAAGAAATAGAACTGCCTTTTAAAACATCGATAGAACGACTTCCTTTGCTACAGATAACCTCAGTCTTATTATTGTGGCTTAATAGCAAATTCCCTTTGTTAGTTCCTATGAGCAAACCTACAGTATCTTTATAAAGTATAGAAACAGGGTCATCTTTAAAACTATTAATTACATCCGGAATTTCCATATTTGGAATTACCATAATTCCTTTTCCAAATGTTGAAAGCAATATATTGCCCTCAGCATCTTTAAACATATCTGAAATAAAAAAATCTTTGTAATAAAATGGCAAGTCATTTTGCATTCGATACAAATTTAATTTTGCAATACCTCGCAATGCGCCTGCTACCCATACTCTCCCATTTAAGACATAGGCTCTGATACCTTTGAATTGCTCTAATTCATCATTTCTATCCAAAGAATTCAATTCTGAGTTTATATGATCATAATAATAAATCTTTTTATGACTGATATCTAAAGCATAAATAGAATCGTTGACCAAAAAAAAATCTAATAAATATAATTTTTCTGAGTTTCGAATTTTCATTTTTCGCTCAGTAAATCTTCCTTTTGCATAAACTACAACTGTATCTGTTGCTCGCTTATGAAAATAAACACTATTGTCAACGAATTTGAATGAGGTTGAATACTCAGCAGCTTTCAAATAATGATGGATCAACTTACTTTGTTTATCAATAACATAAATAAATTTTGACCCAATAATGATGTTATCATCATCTGATATTTTCAATGTAATTACGGCAGTATTTTGCTCATCTGGCAACTCATAAAACAACTTTACTTTATTAGCTCTTAATATAAATATTTGATTATTTAAATTATTGAAAAAAATGTCGCCTTGTTTATTTTTTACAAAATTGAAAATTGAAATACTTCTTGCTTCTTTTATTTCAATTTTTTCAAATTTAATGTAATCATATAAAAATAATCCATCATTAGTCGCAAAATAATAGTTTAGCTCTTTATCTTGAATTACATCATAAACGTGCAAACCCTTAAACTGACTTTCTCCAAATAAAAAATAAGCTGCTTGTTGAGCTTTTATTGAAAAAAAACTACCTATACAAAATATCAATAAAATCCAATAAGGCTTTTTAAATTCAAGATATTTCTTTTTAAAATTTTTCAATATTCAAACCGCTTATTAAAATTATTTAGTTATTTAATACAATTAAATAATTGCATTAAATATTACTAAAATCTAGAAAATCACTAATTTTAGTAATGCCAGTTAACATGCCACCAAAATTTTTATTCTCAAATTGGATGTAATGTTTCAAACTTTCGTTGTCATCTTCACTTAAAATATTTAATTTTTCTACAATATGTTGAGCCACATTATATTGAGGCCCCATTTTACCATCATCAATCTTGATGCAAACTCCCATTTGTTTTTTTATTAAACCTAAGGAATAAACCCCGTCAGCCCCTGTTTTGCCTAAAACTTGGCCATTCGAAAATTTCATTAAATCAGAACAATAACGATTGGTTCCAGCTATCATTTCTGGATATTCCAATATTGATTGAATCATCAAAATACAAGCTTTTTTAGTGGCGTCATCAAATTGTGATGGATTCACAAGATTTTTGTATGCAATAGCTTGATTATAAACAGGAAATGCAAAAATTGGAGCAGAACATCCATCAACACCTTGTTTAATCGAACTTAAAGGATAATGATGGAAATCAGAAATTACATTTAAAATGGTTTGATGTAATGGATGATTTGGGTTAATATAATCTTTTGTATCTAATTGATTATATACGCAATAAGCTAAAAAACCAGCATGTTTTCCACTGCAATTATTGTGAATTTTAAGCGGTTTTAAGTTATTTTTAATTAAATAATATTGATCTTCTTTTAACGTTGGCATCTGTGGTCCACACATCAAGTCGTCTTCTGTTTTGCCAATTTTATTTAAAATACTTCTTACATTTTCAACATGAAATAACTCCCCGTTGTGACTACCACACATGATGGCAATTTCCTTTTTTGTAAAACCAAAATGCTCTGCTGCTCCTGAAGTTAAAAGAGGTATTTGTTGAAAAAACTTTAAAGCCGAACGAGGAAAACATACCTGTTGAACATCTCCTTGACTGTATAAAATTTTATTGTCTGAATCTACAATACATATTACACCTCTGTGAAAACTTTCAAGTACTTCTCCTCGAAATACTTCTACTAATATAGGATTACTCATTTACAATGTTTGTTCTTGATTGTTGGCTAATAAAAACATGCAAGCCATACGAATGGCTACACCATTTTCTACTTGTTCTAAAATAATACTATGCTCACTATCTGCCACTTCACTAGTTATTTCAACACCTCTGTTTATTGGGCCCGGATGCATAATTGTTATAGGTTTATCTAATTGCTTTAGTATATTTCCAGTTAGTCCAAATTGAAGGCTATATTCTCTTAATGAAGGGAAATATTTGTCGTCTTGTCTTTCCATTTGTATTCTCAACATATTGGCAACATCACACCATTGAAGCGCCTTTAATAGATTGTGTTCTACCCTAACACCTAATTGTTCAATATGCCGAGGAATTAAGGTTGTTGGACCACAAACCATCACTTCGGCTCCTAATTTATTTAAACACAAAATATTAGATAATGCAACTCTGCTATGCATGATATCACCAACTATAACAATTTTTTTACCAACTACATCCCCATAAACCTCTCTAACAGAATAGGCATCTAATAGAGCTTGTGTGGGATGTTCATGCGTCCCATCTCCAGCGTTAAGAATAGTTGCATTGATATGTTTTGATAAAAACACACAGGCTCCTGGGCTAGGGTGACGCATTACAACCATATCCACTTTCATACTTAAGATATTTTTAACAGTATCTATCAATGTTTCACCCTTTGATACGGAAGATGATGATGATGAAAAATTAATAATATCCGCACTTAATCTTTTTTGAGCTAACTCAAAGGATATTCTAGTTCTTGTTGAATTTTCGAAAAACAAATTAGCTACTGTTATATCTCTTAAAGACGGTACTTTTTTAATTGGTCGATTAATAATAGCTTTAAAATTATCTGCCGTTTCGAATATTAATTGAATATCGTTTTCGTTTAAATCCTTAATGCCTAATAAATGTTTTACTGATAAATTACTCATGTGTTTTTAACCATACTTTATAATTATTTTCTTCCCAATCTACTTGAACCGTTTGTTCTCTCCCTCTAGTATCTATAGCCTTTCCAATATAATCAGCACTGATAGGATTTTCTCTATGATGAATTCTATCGATTAAAACACATAGTTCTACCTTATCTGGTCTGCCAAAATCTACCAAAGCATCCATGGCACTTCTAATTGAACGCCCAGTATACAAAACATCATCAATTAATATGATTTTTAATCCCTCTATACTAAATGGAATATGTATAGGACTAGCTGTTAATTGCTTGGAGGATGTTCTATAATCGTCTCTATAAAAAGTAATATCTAATTCTCCATATAAAACATTTTTTTGAATTATATTTTCAATCTTGTCTTTGATTATTCTTGCGGGTAAAACACCTCGTGGTTGAAGCCCAACAATCGCTGCTTCGGAAAAATCTCCATAATTTTCTACCAATTCAAAAGCTAATCTATTAAGAGTAACATTTAATTTCTGATGGTTGTATAATAACTTTTTATCCATTTAATTTTCAGATAATTCTAATATAACATCAAACTCATGTGCTTGAAGTTTCATGACACTTAATCTACCTTGTTTTACCAAACCAATATTGGCCAATCTTGCATCACTCTTAATAGTTTCTAGTGTAACTGGCTTTTTCAAAGTTTTAAAAGGTGAAACATCTACTACTACCCATTTGGCATCATCTGTTGTCGGGTCTTGATAGTGTTCTTTAACAATTTTTACAATTCCAACTACTTCTTTTCCTTCGTTGCTGTGATAAAACAAACATAAGTCACCTTTTTTCATTTCTCTTAAATTATTTCGGGCTTGATAGTTTCTAACACCATCCCAAAAAGTCTTTTTATCCTCAAGCATATTTTGCCAAGAATATTTAAAAGGTTCTGATTTAATCAACCAATGATTCATGCATGGCAAAGGAACATAAAAAAAATCGACTTTTCAAAGGTTTGATTTAGAAAGATTTTAACTTTTTGTTAAGTACTTAAATTTACAACAATAAAAACAATTCTCTAATAATTTTCAACATACTTGTTTTATCCACACATAAATTATTATTTTTGTCGTTTAATTTTTAATTCTATTTTGGAAAATTTTGTTGTTTCAGCTCGTAAGTACAGACCATCCGTTTTTGATGAAGTGGTAGGGCAAAAACATATTACCGATACCCTTGTTAACGAAATTAATTCCAATCAATTGGCTCAGTCTTTTTTATTTACTGGACCTAGAGGCGTTGGCAAAACTACCTGCGCTAGAATCTTAGCTAAACTCATTAATCAAAAGGAAGATGATAATCCAAATAACGACTACAGTTTCAATATCTTTGAATTAGATGCTGCAAGCAACAACTCTGTAGACGATATGAGAAGCCTAATCGAACAGGTTAGAATTCCTCCTCAGGTTGGCAAATACAAGGTTTATATCATAGACGAAGTGCACATGCTTAGCGCTGCTGCCTTCAATACCTTTCTTAAAACTTTAGAAGAACCACCTAAATATGCCATTTTCATTTTAGCTACCACAGAAAGGCATAAGATTATACCAACTATTCTATCTAGATGCCAGGTTTTTAACTTTAAGAGAATACAAACGGCTGACATGAAAGAACATCTTAAAAAAATAGCCATTAAAGAAAATGTTGAAGCAGATGAAGATGCCTTACATTTAATTGCTGAAAAAGCAGATGGTGGTCTTAGAGATTGTCTTTCGCTTTTCGATCAAATGGTCAGTTTTTGTAATGGTCACATCACTTATCAAAAAGCGCTAGAGAACCTTAATATTCTAGACAAAGACATTTATTTTAAAATTACAGAAGCCATTATTGGTCAAAATATCAGCAAGACACTATTGATTTTTGATGAAGTTATTACTTTAGGTTTTGATGGTCAATTATTTTTGAGTGGATTGAGCGAGCATTTTAGAAACTTGATGGTTTGTCGTAATTCTGAAACCCACAAATTACTTAATGTAAGTGAAAATTATAAAGATAAATACAAAAACCAAAGCGCTATTTGTGATTTGTCGTTTTTGCTCAATGCATTAAATATTAATAACCAATTTGACATAGAATATAAAACTAGTAAAAATCAAAGACTACACATCGAATTAGCTTTACTCAAACTATGTCACATTAAAAGTATCATAGACACAAGTGTTTCGCTTGATGAACTAAAAAAAAAAGTGATGAATATATAAAGCATGTAGCTTCATTAAGAAATAAAGCAATTGCTGAAAAAAATCTACCTAAACATGGTGTTGTAGAATCTGAATTTGCACCAAATAACTTCACTATACCTAAACTTCCATCTTTTAAAAGTCTAAAAAACACACCTACTCAAAACCCTCAGATTCGTATGGCCGAGATGGTGGTTCCTCAAGATCTTTTAGATGCTACAGAAATAAAATATATAATTTCAGAAAATCCAATTGTTAATATATTTCCTGAACTTAATGAAGTAGAACTCATCAAAGCAAACGCCCTTTTTGCTGAAACATGTACAGTTTCTATTAGAGGATTAATTAAAATTATTCCTTTAGAATTAAATCAATCTGAGATTACATTAAAGGTAAACGATTCACAAGATATGATTATTGGAGACATGAGAATACAATGGCAAAATTTCATCAGAAAACATTTCGATAAGCCAGAAATAAACCTCAATTTTGTAATTGACAATACCATCGAACACAAAAGATTGGCATACACTGCTCCTGAACAACTCTCCGAAATGTTAGAAAATAATGACAAGTTGAAACAATTAATTGATAAGTTTAAACTGCGGATTAAGTATTAATTAATTCGTTTTCGCAATTAAAATCAAATTGAAAAATTAATAAAAAATTTAACCTTTAAAATTTGGTTTTTTAGAAAAAGGCTTTTTGTTTGGCGCCACTTTGGGGTCGTATTCCGGACCTTTTGCAAAATTATCTGGTAGTGGATTTTTTAATACTTCATAGCCAATAAGTTTTTCAATGTCTAAAAACTTATATTGTTTAATATCATTAATAAAAGTGATGGCTTCACCTTTACTCTCAGCCCTAGCAGTTCTGCCAATTCTGTGAACATAGTCTTCAGCATCGTTTGGTACATCATAGTTGATCACTAAACCAATATCTTCGATGTCTATCCCTCTCGAGAGAATGTCTGTAGCAACCAATATTTGAAGACTTTTACTTTTAAAGTTTCTTAATACTTCTTCCCTTTGAGCTTGTTCCAAATCAGAATGAATCGCTTTGGCTTTAAATTTATCTCGCTGTAATTCAACCTCTAGTTGTTTAACTTTTTGTTTGGTGCTAACAAAAATTATTACACTTGTGTATATTTTTTGGCTAAGGATAAATTTTATCAATTGATTTTTCTGAAAATCATGAACCAAAAAAGCCGATTGAGCTATGCCAGCTGCTGGCTTCGAAATGGATAAGCTAATCTCAATTGGATTTTTAAGCAATTTGTTTGCCAATTGTCTAATTTTTGGAGGCATGGTAGCCGAAAACATGAGCGACTGCCTATCAATAGGTATATGTGTGATAATTTTAGATATATCATCAAAAAAACCCATATCAAGCATTCTGTCAGCTTCATCAAGAATAAAATGCTTGATGTGAGGAAATTTCACATACCCCATATTAAGATGAGCAATAAGTCTACCTGGAGTAGCAATAATGATATTAGCACCCTCCACAATGGCTTTTTTTTCTTTTTGAAATGCAGCACCATCGTTTCCACCATAAATTGCTAATGAACTGATACTCGAAAAATAAGTAAATCCCTGCAATGCTTGGTCTATTTGTAAAGCAAGTTCACGAGTTGGAACTATAATAAGTGTGTTAGTGAAATCTGTTGGATTTACGCTCAATTTATTGAGTATTGGCAATAAAAAAGCAGCTGTTTTCCCTGTTCCGGTTTGGGCACAAGCTATTAAATCTTTACCCTCTAAAATAATCGGAATAGCTTTTTCTTGTATAGGTGTTGCATTTTCGAACCCCATACTATCGATACTATTTTGTAAACTAGGATCAAAATTAAAATCTGTAAACTTCAAATTAAATAAATAAGTAACAAAATTAAAGTTATTTATCCAAAAAATGAGATAAAAGTAATAATAATTAATTGATGTAAATATCTAACTTTAAATACTCAAGTTGAAACAAGTTTGTAAATATCAGATTAAAATATATTGTAAATAAGAAAACTTTTGTATAGAATTGCAAACAATTTTAAAAAAACACTAAAATGATATTTACAGGAAACGAAAACCATCATATTTCACTTCAAGAAGCTTCAGAAATTACTGCTAATTTCAGAAACAACATGCCTCCAAATGGAATAATTGCACATTATTTTGGGAAGAATGCTATACTCAATATTTTGAATCAACCACTTTGTGTAGGTATGAGAATATATTATGCACTAGATAATATAGATCAACCTAAACTAGTTTTAGTAGGCACAGATATGAATGGCAATGATATTGTAAATGGTAATTTGGCTGAGTTTTCAATTCCTTGTCCAACACATTGTAGCGATCAGAACGCATTAAATTCTTAATGATATTTCTCCTCACATCAAGTTTTTCAATTTTAATTCCAACTATAACAGGATTTTATTACCATAAAAAGCTTAGTAACTTTCAAAAATATTTTCTATACTTTGTTACTTTCTCAATATTTGTAGAAATTTCTGCTTTGATTACTGCTTTTAATGGCATTAATAATTTAAAGATTTTTCAATCTTTTTTACTAGTTGAATCTTTGTTTTTTTACTGGTTTCTAAAAAAGCAATTTATTGACAAATATCACATTCTTTTAATCAGTCTTGTTTTTATCATTTCAGGGATTATTTTATTTATAGCTCCATTTTATATTACAAATAACAAAAATGTACAATCAATATTTTTCATTTCAAATGCTTTGGGATTTATAATTCAAAGCATGCTTGTATTGCTTATTATATTCGACAATTATGAAAATTACATTTTAGACAATTTTCTTTTTTGGATTTTTTCTGCAAGAATTATATATTTTTTAATCATACTATTCTACTTTATGACACCCGTCATCAATGGAAATGGAGAACTACGAATTAAATATGGTTATGTATTTTCGATACTACATTCATTTGCCAATTTTTTATGTAATCTTATTTATACAAAATCTTTTTTATGCAAACAAACAGCGAACATATAATATCAATCATTATACTTTTTACAATTGTATTAGTGTTAATTGCTGCTTTTTTCTTTTTTTTGATTTATAAGTACAATAAAAATCTAAAAATCAAGCATTATGAGTCTATCAATAATCTTTTAATTGGGCAGCTAGAAGAGCGTAAAAGAATTTCGAGAGATTTACACGATTCTTTAAATCCACAACTCTCTGCTATATATATTCAATCGGATGGATTAAACAAAGAAAATTACAAATTTGAGGAAACAAAAACCAAAATCAAAAATGAACTTACATTTGCAATAAAACGAATAAGAGAAATTTCTCACGATTTAATGCCAATAGATTTAGAAGATAATGAAATTTACACTTCGTTTAAAGATATTATATTAAAAAGACAAACTGAACATTTATCAATTGTTTTAAATTCTAACACAGATGGTTTAAAATTTGATAATAAGATAAAATTCCATTTAGTATATATTTTACTAGAATTAATACAGAACAGTCTTAAACACAGTGAAGCATCAAAAATTGAAATCATTTTAAATTATGACAAATCTAAAAAAAATCTCCATTTTAAATATATGGATAATGGAAAAGGGATAGATGATAATGAGAAAAAAAAGCAAGGCATTGGATTAAAGAACATCATTACGAGAATACTTATCATTGGTGGTGAATTTGAAATTATAAGCGAAAAAGGATTTGAGTTAAATTAAAACACAAACTTTTTCATGAAATCCCAAAAACTAAACATATTAATAGCAGAAGACCACATCATATATCGAGAAGCAATAGCAGATATTATTAAAAGCAGTAATATTGCAGAGGTTGTAGATGAAGCCGAAAATGGACAAATAGCTATTAATATGCTAGAAAAAAAGTTTTACGACATTGTATTTTTAGATATAGAAATGCCCATACTCAGTGGTATTGAAACTGCAAAAATCATTAAAAACAAATTCAATGATTCAAAAATCATCATTTTAACTTCTCATCAATTAAGTAGTAAAATTATTGAGTTAATAGAAATGGGCGTTAATGCCTATATTCTTAAGAACACCGATAAGGAAGAATTAATAACTGCTATAAACAAAGTTATAAATGGTGAACTTTATCTTAGTTTGGAAGTATATGATTTATATGCCAAACACCTTGTTTTTGGCAATTCTAATACGACACATTCTAAACAAAATGAAATTTTATCTGCAAGAGAAATTGAAATTGTAAAACTTATCTGCGAACAATTTACAGCTCCACAAATAGCAGAAATACTTCATATTTCAGAAGTTACTGTTCATAATCATCGGGCTAGAATTATGAAAAAAATACAAACTAAAAATGTCATAGGTATAGTTGTTTATGCTGTTAATAATAAAATATTCTCCATTAACTAGTCTAATATTATAGTCGCTTTTGGCTATGATTGATATAAAGTAATCATAAAATCAATATTATGGATTGATTATTTTATATCATTTTAACAAAAAAACCATTTCATTTTTTTTCAATTCTATAATTAAATTGTTAGTTCGCATACTCATTATTAGCGATAAACTATGATAACTATTTCTAATTAGTAAATACAGTTGAAGTAAAATAATATTACTTCTTCTGTATTACTATTAGATAAATAAAAAAAACTAAAACTAAAAGCACTATCACTAAATCACAAACTTTATGTTTTTTAAAATTTTATCTAAATCATGCAGAAATATCAAGACCTAACTGGAAAATCTGAAATAAGTCATTTTGATATTCAACCCGAAAAAATATTGATTAAATTTAATAAAAAAGCGGAAATCCTAATTTATAGTTATGATAAAGTTGGCAAAAATCATGTAGAAAACCTTAAAAAGCTAGCTATAAGTGGAGCTGGCCTAAATAGATATATTATAAAAAACTTTTCACATCTAAATAAAAACTTAGATAAGGGAAATAAAATAAATTGGCTTATAAGAAAATTTAAACTAAGAAAATAAAAACTTAGAAAAAGTTTTTATTCCTTTATATCAGTGATGATTGCATCACCCCAAAGTTCTTCGATACCATAGAAAGTTCTAGTTTCTTCTTTAAAAACATGAACTACAATATTGAAGTAATCTAGTAAAATCCAATCAGCAGTTTCAGAACCCTCAACATGCCATGGCTTTTCATCAGCAAGTTTCCTAGTGAATTCTTCAACACTGTCTGCTATCGCATTGACTTGTTTATCGCTAGAGGCATGACAAATAATAAAATAATCTGCCATAGCTGATTTAAGGTTTCTTAAATCTAAAACTTTAATTTGATTGGCTTTCTTTTCTTGCATGCCTTTAATGATGGCATCCATTAATTCTAATTTAACAACTTTCTTTTTGGGCATTAAAAATGATTTCTTTATTTTTGTGTACTTTAAGTTTGATTGCAAAAATAGCCCCAAATACCCATATTATTGGTCAAAATATTATTTATTTTAACCAAATAGATTCTACTAATAGCTTTGCACAAGAACTTATCAAGGATCGAATGGTTGAAAATGGCACAATTATTTTTGCTGAAGAACAAATCAGAGGCAAAGGGCAAAGGCTAAAATCATGGATTTCTGAACCAAAAAAAAACTTAACATTTTCAATTATATTAACCAATAACAATAATAAAATCAACAATCCGTTTATTCTCAACAAACTAATTGCAGTTACAATTTTAGAAATATTAAGAAAATACATGCCCAATAATGATATTGAAATTAAATGGCCAAATGATTTAATGGTTAACAGAAAAAAAATATCTGGTATACTAATCGAAAATAATTTTATAGGACATCTCCTAAATTTTTCAATTATTGGCATTGGAATTAATATTAATCAAGAAAATACTTTAGTAAATGCTACTTCATTTTACAAACTATTAAAAATCGAACAAAATAGAGCCCATATTTTTAAATATTTCATAGAAAAACTGGATATTAATTATCGTTATTTATTGACAGATGGTGCAACATTTTTCGAAAATCAATTTAATCAAAATTTATTAGGCTTAGGAATTTTAAATTTATTTAAAGTTAATGATAATTTAATTGAAGCAAAAATTTTAGGTTGCGATAATAATGGTTCTATAATTATTGAGACTAAAAACGGTATTCAAAAATTTCAACATGGTACAATACAACAAATAATAAATGAATAGAGGAGTAGTCGATATTGGCAATACAAGAATTAAATCGGCTGTGTTTAATTTAAATGGAGAAATCATTCAAAAAACATCCTTTATATCACTTGAAGAAACATATGATTGGCTCTCAGAAAACGAAGTTTTTTCATTGATTATTTCTTCTACTTCTTCATTGCTAATTAAAGTAGATAATCGTTTTAAAACTATTATTCTAAATCATGAATGTAAAATTCCATTTATTAATATGTATGAAACGCCACATACATTAGGTACAGATAGAATTGCAATAATGGCAGCTGCAAAATACTTGTATCCCAATGAAAATGTTTTAGTTTTTGATATTGGCACTTGTATTACCATTGATTTTTTAAATAAATCAGGCAAATATTTTGGAGGCAATATCTCACCAGGTATTCAATTAAGGTTTAAATCCATGCATGAAATGACTGGAAGACTTCCTTTATCAAACATTGATATCAAAACCACATCACTTGGAAATAACACCTTATCTGCACTAGCAAATGGTGTTTTTTATGGCATTTTAAATGAAATAAATGGATACATTGATTTTTTTACCAATGAACATAAAAACATAAAAATTGTATTAACAGGTGGTGATAGTAAATATTTTGAGGTGACACAAAAAAACGAGATATTTGCACACCCCGATTGGATACTTCAGGGTCTATACTATTTATTGAAAATTAATGAAAAATAACATCATATTAGTTGTTTTATGTTTTCCATTTTGGAATTTAACTATAACGGCTCAAAACAATACAAGTTCACCATATTCGGCAAGAGGTTTTGGTGAATTTGAACAATTTAATGGCGTTTATAATAGGAGTTTAGGTGGTGTTATAAATGGCATAAGAAGCAAAAGAACAGTATCATTATCTAATCCAGCATCTCTTGGCGCTATAACTCAAGTATCATTTGAATTTGCTTTCCGAGGAGACTATTCAACAGTTTATAATGCTTCAGCCAAAAATCAATCGTTTAATGGTAATTTCAATTACTTTTCATTAGCTTTTCCCGTTTATAGAAAACAAGAAATTACAAAAGACACTGTCAATAAAACAAAACTATACAAAAATTATCATACCATTTGGAGTTCAGGCATAGGTCTTATTCCATTTTCAAACGTAAACACCTCTTATTTTAGAACTAAAGATACAAGTTATGGCAGAATATCAAGTGTTTATTCTTTAACAGGAGGTCTTAACAGATTGTATTGGATGAATGCTGTTAATATTAATAAATCTATTTCAGTTGGATTAAATAGTTCTTATATTTTTGGTCAAAGAAGAGTTCAAAACACTTATTTCATTGATGACTCCCTTCAGAGTAGAGGAACATTTGACGACCAATCATATCGATTCAGTGGTTTTTTATTTAATTTAGGAACACAAATCGAAAGAAATATTGACACCATTGTGAGACATAAAAAAGATTCAATTGGAAAAATTATTTCAACTCGAAAAATTCCAATTAGATTTATTTGGGGTGCAAGTATTCATAATGAAGGGAATATAAATTACAGCCTTTCAAGATTAACGCTCAATAAAAGTTTAATTTCTAGCACATACCGAGACGATACAATTATTAATCAAGAAACAACTCGCAGAAAAACAAATATTCCACTTTCATTTAGTGCGGGCATGAGTGTGACAATTAATAACAAATGGATGTTGGCTTTTGATTACCAAGCATCGATGCTTTCAAAAATGGATAAACAATTGTTTAATGATTCCTTTACAAATAGTTCACAAATAAATATTGGTTTTGCATACCGTCCTGATAGAGATGTTGAATACCTAGAAAAAAACTTTGGAAAGAGAAAAAGAATGAACTTAGAATATAGATTTGGATTTAGATATTTAAACTCTGGATTTAATTTTAGAGATAATTTAGGAAATATTTTACCTATGAAAGAGTATGGCATAAGTTTTGGAATAGGTATACCAAAATTGAAAGAGTACTGGGATGGTAAAAAGGTTATTTTAAAATCTATGGTGAATTTAACAGGTGAATATGTGATGAGAGGATCTACCAACAATGGATTAATTGCAGAAAACCTTGTAAGATTAACAATTGGATTTACTATCTCAGATATTTGGTTCACAAGAAAGAAATTTAATTAAAAAGAAGAACAGTAATAATATGAACGACAAGCAAAAAATTGGACTATTAATGATTGCTCTATTATGTAATTTTACATTTTTAGCAACTGCTCAAAGCAACAAACCAACTGATGATGCAATGAAACTTCCTGAGTGTATTAAATCTCATGGTATCGACTCATTAGAAACAAGAAAAAACATGTCTTTATTTCAAGAAGATTTTAAAAACAAAGATTATGATTATGCATACAAATGGTGGTCTTATGTTTTTAACAATGCGCCATGCTCTTATAAAAGCATCCATCAAAACGGACCAGCAATGATTAGTAAAATGATTGATAATCCAGTTTACGCATCTAGAAAGGCAAAATTAATTGATACTTTGATGATGGTATTTCCTACAAGAATCAAATATTTTGGAGAAGAAGCTTTTGTAAAAGGACTTTGGGCCTATTATAAATCAAAATATCAAGGCGAGCAAATGTCTGAAATCATGACTATGTATGATTATTATTACTCTAATGCTACTGAGAAATTAGATGAATTCTACCTAAGAGACTATTTAAGAGTTGCAATTAACGCTAGCAAGAAAAACACTTATAGCAAAGAAAATCTTTTTGATTTATACGATAGAATGTCTACAACAGCTGAACAACAAAAAATAGCGAATGAACTTGATAGTGTAGAATATAAAAATTGGGATGTTTTTTACAAAAACATCGACAAAATGATGTTACCATATTTAAAAGGTGCAGACATTGATGCAATTTTCCAACCTAAATTAAAAGCAAATCCTGAAGATAAAAATTTGGTAAATAAAGTTATCAAATTATACAAATCTGATCCATTGTATAAAGATCATCCTAACTTTATTGGTTTAATAGAAAAAAGCTACTCTCTTGAACCAAGCGCACTTTCTGCTGAACAACTTGCTAGATATTTTGAAGGCAAGAAAAATATGACAAAAGCAAACTTTTATTATGAAAAAGCTGCTGAGTTAAGTAACGACAATGGCAAAAAAGAAGATTTTTACATCAAATTAGCAAAAAACAACATTTCTAATATTAATGTTGCAAAATCTTACGCTAACAAAGCATTATCAATTAATTCTAATAATGGGCAAGCTTATATTATTTTGGGTAAAGCTGCATACAGAAACAAATGTGGTAATAAGCTTGAACAAGCTGCAGCTGCTTGTGTCGCGGTAGATTATTTCAATAAAGCTAAATCAGTTGATCCTTCTTGCTCTGCAGAAGCTAATCAAGAAATCGCCAATCACAGTAAATTTTTCCCTCTTAAATCTGACGCATTTTTCTATGGCCTAAAAGAAGGAGATTCATATACCATTGGATGTTCTGGAGAAACTACAACAATCCGAGTTAAATAACCTTAATTGAAAAACGCTATTTATCTTATAGCTTCAATTATAACAATATCAGCTTGTAACAATCAATATGCCAAAAAAAATGTGGCCGATATGTTACAAGCTGATACTATTTTATATAGCCAGCAAGGTAAAAACGTAACAATCAAATACACTGACTCTGGATTTTTAAAGGCCATTGTGTTTGCCAAAGTACTAAATGGCATTAAAAAAGATGGTAATGAAATCATTAAAATGCCCGAAGGCGTTAAAGCTGATTTTTATAATAAAGAAGGAATAATTGAAAGTTATTTAACTGCAAACAAAGGTATTTCTTACCAAGCTCAAAAAATTACTGAAGTTAGCGAAAATGTAATTGTTAGAAACAACAAGGGAGAGAAACTAAATACTGAACTTTTAACCTGGGATCAGAATAAACAACTTATTTATACAGATAAATTTGTAAAAATCACAACCGAAAAAGAAATTATTACAGGTGATGGTCTTATTGGCAAGCAAGACTTTAGCGAATGGACTATTAAAAAACCTCGAGGCATTATACAAATAGCAAAAGATTCAATCTAATGACACAAAAAAAATCACTATTATCAAAACAAATTATCATCATTTTATGGCTTCTAGCTGCTGCTATATCAAGTATTGAAACAGCAAAGGAATATAATGAAGGTGGATTTAGCAATTGGAGATTCTATTTTTTCCTAGCTATTTTCATCACCTCTGTAGTGATGTATTTTATCAGGAAAAAACAAAGATTAGAACAAAAATAGTTCTGTTAATTCTCAAATTCCCCTTCCCTTCCACTTCGTTTTATTATATAACGAATATATAATCAACGGGATAATATACAGTAAATAAAAAGGCATCATTACAATCATATTGACTGGAATTTGAAATGCTTTTCGTAATTTGAAAACCAAAACGGCATCTATTATTAACCTAATTAATAATAAAAAATATGCCCAAAGCTGCCAATTGAATATCAACACTGTAATAGCAATAAAAAAGCCAATTAAATTTAGAATTACTAAAAAATGAATCCAAGAGTTGTATGGAAATAAATAATGCTTAGCCTTGCTTACCCAACGACTTCTTTGATTAAAAAATTCCATCCAATTTTCCGTATTTCTACTTGCTAAAATATTTGAAAAATTGCTGGAATATTGTACCTTTTTTATATCGTATTTTGCAAATTGATGCATCAATAAATCATCATCACCCGAGGCTAATTGCAGGTGTTTATACCCTCCTATTTCTAAAAAAACTTGTTTATCAAAAACTAAATGAGCACCATTGCATGTACTTGGTAAATGATGATTCAGCATTACAGAACTGATGGCAACAATGGCAGCGGACTCAGCTTTTTGTATATCTTGAAATATTGAATGATTAGTTTTTAAAGTGATTAAACCACATAACATGATTAAATCCTTTGTAACAAATTCTGATATTGATGCTTGAAAAGAATTGGGGCTTAGCTCCACATCTGCATCCAATGTCATAATGATAGAATTTTGTGAAGCCTGAATGCCAGTTAACAAAGCCGCTTTTTTACCACTCCCGTTGTTTTTAAGAAGTTTAATAGAATAACTCGATTTAAAATCTTTAATCAGACTAAAGGATTGGTCAGTTGAATGATCGTCAATAAAAATAACTTCAAATCCGTTTGAATTTAATTCTTGTGATTGGATTCCTTCTATTAATATCGGTAAAACGCTTGATTCATTTCTAAAAGGAATTAATACAGTAAATTTGGGTAAATCATTTATCAGTTGCACATTTATACCTTTAAAATTTAGGGCGATAAATGCGATAAAAAAAACATAACAAAGTAAGAAAACCGAAACTAAAATCAGTAGAATTGTAATCATCTATTTCTGAATTGATGGGTTAAAAAGATGATTGCTCCAATCAGCATTGGGAGTAAGACATTAAAAACATAAATGATTAAACCGGGTATAAATTCTATAGAAGTTTCAAAAATCAAGATACCGCTAAAAACAAGACTAGGGATAGACATTCTGAGCATCAAATCTGTTAATATAAATTGTGGCGAAACAGTTTGCATTAAAAATACACAAGAAACAGACAGAAAAATAATATACCAAGAAATAGATGTTGCATTTAAAGCAAAATGATGAACAAGAATAGTGTATGGCAGCGCAAACATCATAAATCTAAATAAAGATAAAATAAAAATCAATAACAATGTCCTGCCAGAAACTATTTGAATATTCTGTATCATAAAATAAAACTTCGTTTTTTTAAAAATAAAAGACAATTTATGAAAGAACACAAAACTTAAAACAACAGCTATCAAAAGCAAGAAACAAGCAATTAAAAATACTGTTTTGTATTGACCAACAAGTGGGCTTACAAAAGGCAAAGCAATAACACCAAAAAGCAAGGTAATACTGAGCTGACTTAAACTCGACCAAATTGAAAGAACTCCAGTTTCAAGTTTATTTTCGTCATCAACAAATGCCATTCTTCCTATGTATTCACCAGTTTTATTAGGAAAAACTTGCGAAATTGCCATACCAGCCAAAACAGATTTGAAAGCAGTTATAAATCGCATTGGCGAAATATTTTTGATAATGATTTGCCATTTTATTGTTTCAATACTCCAATTAAAAAATGACATGAGTATTAGAAACAAGATTATCCAACCGTTTAAAGACAGAAATTTTCTCCCTAAGATAAGCCAATCAAAACTATTTTGACCATAAAACTTATGATAAAGTGCATAAGCAATTAATAAGGGCAATAAAATTTTTATTCCTTTATAGAATAACGACCAATTGAGTTTTTTGTATATCTTTGTTTTGTTTTGCAAAGAGTTGATATCAGTGATTTCGAAAAAATTATATTGGGTATAGACCCCGGTACAAATATAATGGGTTATGGTATTGTAGGTACCATCGGAAAAAAAATAAGTTTAATTAGTATTGGTATTGTTAAGCTAGATAAATTTGAAGACCATGCCTTAAAACTTAAACATATTTTTGAAAGAGTTACCGGCTTAATTGAAAGCTATAAGCCAGATGAAATGGCTATTGAAGCGCCTTTTTTTGGTAAAAACGTTCAATCCATGTTAAAACTAGGAAGAGCGCAAGGTGTTGCAATTGCAGCAGGATTGATGAGAGATATGCCCATTTTTGAATATCAACCAAGAAAAATCAAGCAAAGTATAACAGGCAGTGGCAATAGCAGCAAAGAACAGGTTGCAGAAATGTTGCAAAAACTCTTGTTATTTGAAGAAATGCCAAAAAATTTGGATGCTACTGATGGTTTAGCCGCTGCGGTTTGTCATGTTTTTCAATATAGTCCGAGAGGCTTTGGTTTGAAAACTGGAAAATCAAAAACGAGTAGTTGGGAACAATTTGCCAAAGAAAATGACAAAAGAATTAAGGGTTAATTAACCTTAAGTTTTTTACCTAATGCTAAAATAGTTGTTTCTCTAATGCCATTCAATTTACATAACTTCGATACAGAGGTATGATGTTTTCTCGCTATAGCTCCTAAGGTATCACCTTGCTTTACTGTGTGATACTTAGTTGAGCGATTCGTATTAGAAACTATACTTTTATTATTTGATGTTTTTTGTTTTCTTATTAGTTTTTGAGATTCAAATAAATCTTCATCAATTAATACTTCATTATTAACCAACGAAAAGTTTTCAAATGAAATGAATTTAGAAGGGTCTATGGGTTGACCCATAAAACGAATTTCAAAATGAAGATGAGACCCAAAACTATGTCCAGTATTTCCTCCTAATCCTAAAACTTCGCCAGCTTTTAAACTTTGGCCAGGTTCAACCAGAACTTTAGATAAATGACCATACAATGTTTCCAATCCATTTGGATGTCTTACAACAACCATATTGCCATAACCATAATAGTATTTAGACATCCTAACTACACCATCAAATGCGCTAACAACTGTATCTCCTGTATTTAAATTTATATCGATTCCATTGTGAGCACGACCTTTTCTCCAACCAAAATTTGAAGTAACAATATTATTTACTGGCATAGCAAAACCATTTGAATCTGGAGCTAAACACAAACTTACGGGAGATTTGAAACTATTAAAATCATATAAGTATGGATTAAGCTTGTCTACATCCCAAGTATTGATATACATATCCCATGCAGTATTGAATGTTGAATCAAAATAATCTTTTTTATCATCATCAGGGATTATCGAACTGATGTTGTTTGATGGAGGATTTTTTATATGCTTTGAGTTAGATTTAAAAGCGAACAAAAATGCAGATACAAGTATCATTGCAAATATGTTAATGTTTCTGAATCTTATCAAGGGCATTCTTTTTATCAAGTTGCAAATTTAGGGATAATTCCTCTAAAGAGGAAAACTTTTTTTCATCTCTCAATCTATCGATTAAAAGAATTTCCACGTTTTGTCCATAAATGTCTTCACTCATTTCAAAAAAATGAACCTCAACTGAAAATCCCTTATCTTTAATACTTGGATTATCTCCTATGTTTAGCATCCCATTGTAAAAAACTCCTTTGATTGTAGATTTTACAACATATACGCCATTTAAAGGCAACAGTTTAATAGGTTCATCTAATTCAATATTTGCTGTTGCAAAACCAATAGTTCGGCCTATTTGCATACCTTTAATAACGGTCCCACTAAATGAGTAATTTCTACCTAAATATTGGTTTGCTAGCAAAATTTCACCATTCAATAAAGCTTGCCTAATTTTAGAACTGCTAATAGTAACATCATCAATATCTTCTGCTCGAATTTGAATAACATTAAAATCATGAATGATAGAATAGGCTTCCAATAGCTTTATATCACCCAATCTTCCTTTGCCAAATCTGTGGTCATACCCAAATATTGCAGTTTTTATATTCAGTTTTTGTATCAATACTTTCAAAACAAAATCCTCTGCTGTCATATTACCAAAATGATTGTCGAACTTAATAACTATGACATTATCAACACCACATTGTTCTAATATTTTAAGTTTTTCAGGTAATGTTTGTAGTAATTTTAATTGATTATCATCTGGATACAACATCAGCCTTGGATGGGGCCAAAATGTCATTAAAATGGATTCTCCTTTTAATCTATCTTTTTCATTTTCAAGTGTTTTTAATAATTTTTGATGACCCAAATGAACACCATCAAATGTGCCTTGGGTAAATACCGCATTATTAAATTTTGGCAAATCTTCTAATGAATAAAAAACTCTCATTTACTCTTTTCCTAAATAATCTTTTATTTCATCAATTTGGAATGCATTTTCTATATCAAATATGCCAATTCTTGTTCTTTTTAATTCACTCAAATAACATCCACTTTCTAGGTTCTTGCCAAAATCGTGAGCTAAAGTTCTAATGTATGTTCCTTTACTACAATTTACTTCAAAATTCAAATTTGGAACCTGTCCATTCACTTTAAAATCATAAATTTTAATAAATCTGCTTTTAATTACAAAATCGTCTCCATTTCTCGCTTTTTTATAAGCTCTTGTGCCATTTATTTTAATTGCCGAAAAATTAGGCGGTATTTGTTCAACATCTCCCTGAAATTTAGAAACTACATCGCTAATTAGATTGTCTGTTATATGTTCTGTTGGATATGTTTGATCAAATTCTGTTTCCAAATCATACGAAGGTGTTGTTTTTCCTAGATTAAATAAACCAGTATAAACTTTATCCATGTCTTGAATTTGTTCAATCATCTTGGTACATTTACCTGTACAAATTATCATCAAACCTGTAGCTAATGGGTCCAATGTCCCTGCATGACCTACCCTTTTGGCTTGTGTATAATATTTAATTCTTTTAACCAATTTAAATGAACTCCATAAATAGGGTTTATCTAACAAGAAAATTGAATTTTCTGGAAGGTTCCCTTGTTTCAACATCTCTTTATCTACAACATACGCAGACAAATCATGAAGAATATCAGATTTTGGTAAAACTTCCATTAATTACTGTTTCCTGTGGGGCAATGATTGTGTAGAAATATAAACCATTATTAAATTGACTTACATTGATTATGGCATGTTGAAGTCCAATTGTTTTATAACTATTGATTGTAAAAACAAGTTTTCCATTCATGTCTTTAATTTCAATTTTAACTTCTCCGTCTGAAACAGTTTGAAATGGAATACTTAATAAATCAATCACTGGATTTGGATAGGCGTTATGGATTGTAACAGGTTTTTTTTCTTTTAAACTAACTGAAAGATCGTTTACTAAAACTTTAGAAATCCATGTACCATTGGTATTATTAGATTGACCATAAGAACCAGCTACCCAATATTCATTGTCTTTGTTATATTTCTTTTGAATACAAGTATAATCGCCCCATCTTTCCATGGTGTCTGCAACAAATGTATTGATATAACCCAAACCACTTTTAGTCATTTTTAAATCTGAATATTCGCCATTATTATCAAAATAAACGATGGATGTTCCTGGAAAAACTGATTCACCAGTATGTGAAAATGTAATTAAGGCTTGTTGACCGTATAAAGGATTTCCTGCAGAAACAATTGTAGGATAAGCAATATCTAATGAATCATATGAAATTAATTTTGATGTTATACTAGCTGAAGTTCTTTCTGGATATTGAATGATACCATGGAAAACAGAAGAACGACCATTGATAGGATTATTACTAGTTTGAACATATTGTATTTTGTTGTTGTTATAAAATGCACCTAACACCCTACAATCGTTGGTTTGAAGTCTATATCCTGCTTGTTTTTGGGGTGCAAATGGTGGCAAACCATATTTTCGGTCAGCTTTCAAAACTTTGTATGAATAAGCAGCATGTCCGCTTCTTAAATTATGTGTGATGTGATGCAAAAAAACTGTATCATTACTTGCGTCTCCAGGTCTTACTGAAATAAAATACAAACCGGTTTCACCTGGCAAATTTGAGGACTGAACAGGACAAATGCTCCATATTGGTTTATCGTTGTGTTTAATATTCGACCAAAGATTGTATTTCAAAGTGTCTCCATCATAACCATTTTTATTTTCAATTTGCCATATCACAGATTGTGTGAAACCATCTCTCCAATCAGTATTGTCTTTTAAAATATTAACAGTAATAAACAAGTCCTCTCCGTTAATCGCAATCATAGGATAATCAGTCCAAAGAGTCCCTCCAAATGGTTTTCCAGTAATTTGATAAACATTCCAACCATCTAATGGATTACTTGTTGAACTATATGCAACAATAATTCTAGTATCTGAACTCTCCGAACCTTCTAAATAAACAATTATAAATCTGTTGCTAATTGGATCGAAGACTATTTTTGGGTCGTAGCTTCTATCTAATACAGGCACACCAGAACCTGGTCTTTTATTTTTTTGATCTCTAGGAAAAAATGTCAAATTCCAAGCCTTTTTAAAATCTCCAGAAGTTGAATAAACTCTAATCATAGTGTTGTATACACTTACCACAAATGAATCGTTATTTACTGCTAAATTATTATCATTTGGTATACCAGCAGCTACAGCTCCATCAAAACCACTTTCAACCACCGGTTCCATTGCAGATCTTTTCGAGCTACTCATTGATGGATATTTATTGTGTTTAAGGGTTTCTCTTAATTCCGTAACTTGTCTTTTAACTTGTTCATTAATTCCTTTTGGAAATGGAAAAGCTTTTTGTACTGAGTAAATTTGAGAAACTTCCTTATGTAAACTATCTGTAGTAAAGTGATTGATTAGTGGAATACTTCCCTTTTGCAAGGTTACTTGTGCATCTAAAACAGAAAATTGCAAGACCAATATAAAGCAAATGCTTTGAATAAGTATATTGGTTTTAAAAGGCAGTTTATAAGAAAAATTAAAAATCTCTTTTTTCATGGTTCAAATATAATAAAAAGTAAGTAAATGGCTATTCTTTTGTAATGTCTATAACCTGATAATTGCCTTTCAAAGCTTTAAAATAGGTGGGATTCAAAGGATTTTTATCAAGATTTATAACAGGCGTAAAATCTGAACCTATAAAATCATTGGCTTCACTTTTCAAATTTGTTTCTTCTAAAAATGGTTTCAAGGTGATACTTTTATCTAAAAATAAATTACTTAATATCAATGTTTCATAAGGCATTGTCCATGGTGCCATATTGAATGAATTTTGAATGGCATCTTGTTGAATCCAAACTTTTTTAAGACCTTTACTATCCATTAACTTCACAATATCAAGCACTTGCAAACTCCTACTTCTGTATAATAACCCTACCTTATGAATCTGAAATAACCCAAATGAAAAAACTAAAACCATAACTGACAAAGTAATTAAGTGTTGCCAATGTTTATCAAATTTGAAACCTTTAAAAACAAGTACAATTGGCAAAAGCATGATTAAACTAATGGGTAACATATTTTTTTCCATAAAAAAAACACTGTCGCCATTCACATATATTATTGAAACCATAATGAAAACGAACAAACAAAAGCATGAATATAACATTAATTTCATAAATTTATTTTGCATAAAAAAACGAATTAGAATGAAAAGCATTGCAACAAAAAACAACAAGTAATATGACCAAAAATTGCCTAAATAAAAATTGATGACATAGCTATCTAAAATATTCGACAATGATTGAAAACTGAAAATATTTTCAATAATTTGTGTATCATACCCTCCCTTTGGTTTAATTAAGAAATACAAGATACAAACTTCTAAATATGTCAATAAATGAGCTCCAAACCATTTGTTATATCCTACTTTAAGAAAAATCACAAAACCTATAATCATTAAATAAATGATTGCAGATGGATGAAAAAGAACTGCAATCATATTAAAACCAAACAGCCATGTTAGATTCCACAAAGTGGGAATTCGATTAGACTCAAGCATAAAAATCACATATCCAAAACCTAACAAAGACATTCCCAATGCCATATTAGATTCAGAAAGTGCATAATTAAAAAAATGCCTCATGGGAACAATCAAAAGCAACAACCAGACAAAAGCTAATACAGGCTGATTGAATTTTTTATACAATAAATATGTTATTGAACCATACAAAAAACATGGCCATAGCGAAATTGACATTAAAACCATTGTTAAACTCATTTTTAATTTAACAAAAATCAATGGAACAAATTGGAGAAAAAACAATGACAATCGGTTATGTTCTAGTGCAAATGTTTCATAATTCAATAAATTGAAAGTCATATAGGAAGTGTCCATATACAAGGTTCTCGGCAAATAAAACAAAACAGAAAAATAGGCGTAAACAAATACTATCAAACAAACTATAATTGCCTGAAAATTAAATATAAAGCTTTTGTTCTTTATTTGACTACCCATATTTCAGCTCCATTTTTTTTATCGTCTACAACGTAGAACAACATCCCATTAAACTCAAATAAATTCATGGGTGGCAATGTGTTTTCAATAGAATATGTACCTTCTAACATCGAGGTGCTAGACGATTTACCATTTGTTTTCCATAATTCGGGATTATTTTCGCCATTGGCAGCTTTAAAATAAAGAATGTTTTTAGCAATTGTTAATTCCGTAATAAACGCATGCGCCCTACCCTTTTTTATGTCGTTCAACAAATCTGTGCCTTTTGCTGTACCATCGCTCACCCATAATTCGTTACCATAATCAACATCCTCTGCAATAAAATAGAGTGCATTATTGAATGCAATTAAGTTTTTGGGAGAACTACTTTCACCACCTGCAAAAATATCTTTTACCATTTTGGTACCATCCGCTGTTCCATCACTTATCCAAAGTTCTGTTCCTTGTTTGCCATTATTAGCTGTAAAAAACAAGCGTTGACCCACCACCGTTAAATCTTCCGGATTAGAATCTTCCTCTCCCGGATGAATATCTTTCACAAAAACAGTTCCTGCTGCTGTGCCATCTGTTTTCCATAATTCATCTCCATGATTTTCTGAAGTGGCTGCAAAAAACATTTCATTTCCCATCACTGCAAAATGTGCAGGTGTAGCATTATTGGCACCGTGCCAAATGTCTTTCACCATCACAGTGCCCAAAACTGTGCCATCGGTTTTCCATAATTCGGAACCCTCATTGTAGGTGGTAGCATTAAAAAATACAATATCTTTAAATACGATGAAATATGATGGATCGGATGCTTTATCGCCTTTATTAATATCTTTAAGAAACTTAGCCTCTTTTTGTTTAACATCGAAACTCCATAGCTCGTTGCCATGTTGTATGGTATATAAATTAAAAAACAACTTGCCTTTGTGAGCAATAATCGAAATGGGATAAAATTGTTGTATATCCTTTTTTGCTTTACTTTTTCTCTCTGAAACTATCGCTTCTCCAATCTCAATAGTTTGTAGCATTTGCGTACCATTTACACTCCCATCGCTTTGCCAAAACTCATATTTCTTAAAATTCCTTTTAAAAAAATACAATTTACCATCCAATGCAGCGATCCCGTCTATCATATCATCCTCAGATAAAAAGAAAGATTTTAAAAACTGAGTGTTTCTCTCTGTGCCATCACTGATCCAAAGCTCTGCTCTACCTGATTCGGGCGATGTGAAGAAGGTGAATTTTTGCCCTATTTTGGTAAATCCATAAGGATATGAACCCAAACCCTTTTTGTTGATGTTTTTTATTAAATTAATTTGATTGATATTCAATTGATAATTAAAAAACTCCACACCATTGATGCCATCATCTGCAGCCATCCAAATCTTATTTTGCCAATAAAATATATGCTGAACCGAAGCACGAAAAGCATTTTTATGTTTAATGGGTACTGCAATCTGTTTCATGGTTTTGCAATCTATTTTTAGTAACCCATTTTCTTGTATAGAAACCGCTTGTTTGATAAACAATGTATTTTGCATCAATGCGATCCTCTGTTCATCTTCATTGATTTTAAAGGTTCCGATTTGTTCCAAGGTATTGGAGGATTTTTTATACTGCAAAATTTGGTGGTTGCCAGAGGTTTTGTTTATATCTGTGACACTCAAATATAAATATTCTCCATCTGCCGCATATTGAATATCTAACAAACTATTTTGCATGGCGCTGAGTTTTCCAACAGCTTTGGTACCCATAAACGTGCCATCTGTTTGCCAAAACTCAGTTTCATTTTTCAGATTATTGATGGTAAAAAACACTTGGTTGCCGTGGTTCATCAAATGATTGGGTATAGAGTTTTTATTTCCTGGAATGATGTCTTTCAACATTTGAGTGTTATTCGTTTCGGGATTGTGTAACCACAACTCCAAATCGGAAAAAATCAATTGATTTTGTATGCCTGCAAGACCTATAAAACCCTGCTTGGCTTTGTTCTCTGTTGTCTTTATAAACGTAATTTCATTGTTTTTTTTAGATAAACTCCAATAAGCAATATTACCATCAATTTCGCCAACAAGGTATAAATAATTACTCCTATCCACCAAGCTAGTTATCTTTATTTTTTTATCAGATTGTTGTATTTTAGCAATCGAAACAGTACCAGATTCTGTACCATCAGATGTCCAAACTTGGCTATACAAACCTCCCTCGTTAATTACAAAATACAATTTTTGATTAAAAGATATTAGACAAGTGGGCTGAGAACTGCTTTTGCCTTTATTGATGTCTTTTACCAACACAGTGCCCAAATCTGTGCCATTAGATTTCCATAACTCATAGCCGTGTTTTTCGTCATTGGCAGTAAAAAACAAGGTCCCATTAACATCCGTCAACTCCTTGGGAAAAGACCTGAAATGCTCAAATCCAATGTTTTTAACCATCAAAGTACCTTGTTCAGTGCCATCCGTTTTCCAGAGTTCTTCACCGTTGATGCCATCATCTGCCACAAAAAATAGCACGTTACCGCTCGGGGTATGTCCATATTGATTGGAGGAAGCATTATTTGGGTTGCAATCTTTGAAAAATTGAGGTGATTGGGCAAGCAATACATTCCCTAAAAAAATGACTACAAGCCCCAAACTGGCATTCATCAAACGGGTGAGATAAAAAGCAAACATGAATTAGAAAGCAATAATAGTGAAAATTTTGCTAATGTTTCCCGCATGATAAATGCTGGCGGTTAATTGTTAAAGGTATAATGTTTAATTTTTTAATGGTTTCCAATAATTGAATGCGAAAGGTTTTAACTTCTAATTCAGAGAATTCAGTACTAAATTCTTACTTCTAATTTCAAACTTTTTATGTCTAACTTCTTTTAGATGCAATTGGTTTGACATAAAATTTAATAGCTTAGTTTTGAGCTTTAAAACAAAGACCTGTGATAACATAGGCAAAGCACACAAACACTAGCAAGATGCGAGTGATTATATGAAGTTAATGATTCTTTATAAAAAACTATGATTGTAAAATCAACAACTACACAATTCAATGTTTATTAGTCTATGTTGAATTTCTCTATCTATTAATGAGTAAAAAATAAAAACGGTATAATTAAAAATAATTAATTTCAAAATCACCTTTTTTTTATTGGAGCAAGAAGTATGTAGAATATCCAAGCAAACCATGATATAAACAAAACTGCTAATATCCACGCCAGCTTTTCGCTACCTGATGTTTTACGAGAACTACCGATAATTAATATAGGTAATAACCAAATAAAACCAATAATTGCTAATATTATTAATGCAGGAATAACTGAATTGTTATTATAATTTATAACTTCCATCGAATTAAGTAATTAGATTATTGTACTCACAAACCAACTAAAAATTTATTGCTTTACCAAATAATTATTTTATCCAATTTATTAACTCGAATTTTCTATATAATTTAAAATGAAGCTATTGATAGGCTATAAAACAAAACTAGAATTAACAATTTATTGATAGCAAGTAAACTTTTATCAAGAAGAACACTTAAAACATAAAAAACAAGTACAAAAAAAATGCTTTGCAATTGCAAAGCATTACTAAAATTTATAAGATGATTACTTTAAACTAGTACGCTAGAAGCTGCTATAAATAAAATCGAAATAACTAAAAATAGTTTAAGTGAATTATTGATTATTTGAGTTTCATTAAATCCAAATAATGCTGGGTGAAATGTAAATATTCTTTTCATATAATTGTTTAATCTTATGCAAAGATAGTAGTTACATACTAATTTTAATAATAAATTTTATTTTTTTTCTAAATTTTATGATATAATGATACTATTTTTAAAATCTTAACTTATTATTTGGTAGATAATGAAACACTTGCTGTGATTTAAATACGAAATAAAGTAGTAATTATTTTGCTATAACAAAGATTTTGCTGCTGTTTGTTTGTCCATTATTTAATGAAATCCAATATATTCCTGCAGATAGATTTTGTACATCTATGTAATGTCTTTTGCTAACCCATGTATTTAATAAAGGTAATTTTTCTGAATAAACAACTTTACCATCTAAATTAATTATTGAAATTGATACTGAATTTTGATTTGATGCAAGATATTCAATCTCAATACCCTTATGAATTGGATTTGGAAATAATTTTAATATTTCAATCTTATTTTGTGACTTCAACCCACATTCATCATTTAAAACAGATAAACTTTTTTCGATATTCAATATCCCATTGGTTGAAGAATATTTGATTGAATCATTTTGTGGCATTAAATCAACCCCTTTTAAAATAGCATTTTTGATAGTTAAAGCAGTCTGTTTAGGAAGTCTTTTAATGTTGTCTGAAAAATTTAAACAATCATTGCAATAGAGAAGTGCAATAGCTGCACTTATTTGAGGTGCAGAAGCTGAAGTTCCATTAAAAAATCCATACTGATTATTTGAAATAGTTGTGAAAACATTAATTCCTGGCGCACCTATATCAACAGAAATTGATCCAAATCCTGATGTTGAAACAATATTATTGTCTAAATCACTTGCTAATACAGTTATTAAAAATGGGCTTTTGCAGGTAGTTGGCATATCCCCAAATTGATCTACATCAATATGATTATTGGTTACTGATGTTGAACTTAAAATTCCAACTTCTCCCATGGCATCAAACATTGATCCCCAAATTGGCTGGTCTTTACAAAAAATATAAGAAATTCCTAATGAGGCATTACTTACTACAATGAGTGCCCCTTTTTTACCATTTGATGAGTTAAATAATTTTCTTTGATTGATGATATAGGTATATGCTTCAATGATTTCACTCACTTTATTTACCGAACAAAGCAACATCTTAACACGCCAATTTATACCAGTAATACCTATATCATTGTTACCTTCTGCACCAATAATTCCTGCAACTGAGGTACCATGATTATCTAATACGTGTTTATTTGAATTGTTTTTAAAATTCCAACCATTGATATCATCTATGTAACCATTTAAATCGTTATCAATCTGATCATTGGGGATTTCACCATTGTTTCGCCAAATATTATTTTTTAAATCTAAATGATTGACATCAAAACCTGCATCAAGTATGGCAACCACTATCGTGTCTCCATTAGCAGTTAAAGAACCTGTAGACTTATTCCAAACTGATTGGCAATTTATCTGACTTAAATTCCATTGTTTGTTATAATGATAATCGTTTGGATTATTTCTAAACTCAACCTTTTCATCATATTGGATATTTGATATACCTTTCGAGTTTTTAATGATATCAAATACATCCTTTTTTAAACTTGATTTTATATCTAATAT
The DNA here is from genome assembly GCA_030682255.1 of Bacteroidota bacterium. Classification (GTDB taxonomy): domain Bacteria; phylum Bacteroidota; class Bacteroidia; order NS11-12g; family UBA955; genus JABMMZ01. Next base: position 351,208 of record JAUXOK010000027.1, read on the forward strand.
TTCAAGTAAATAAATATTTAACTCTTTGTTTAATGCTTTTACTTGAACGATGTTAATGATTTCTTTTATCTCATTAGTCCATTTTTCAATAGTAACATCTTTTTCTATTTGTACTATGAAAGAAAATGTATTTTGACCGATTAAATTTGCACTAATACAAAAGACATAAATAAAAAAATATGTTTTAACGCTGTATTTCATTCTCAAAAAAGCATCTTTGGTTTAAATGCAAATCTACATAAAATTTAAATGTAATTGTTTAAATACAAAAGTCCATTTAAAAAAAAGAGCTACCATTTTAATGGTAGCTCTTTAAGAAATAATGTTTGATTAATTTTAGTTTTGTTTTGTGTTTTAAATTTAAGTTTTGTTTTGTGTTTTAAATTTTAGTAAATTTTTTAATGGCTATAACTCCAAATTCGTTTGAAACTTTTACAACATAAATTCCTTTATCTAAAGTGTTAACATCAAAAGATATTTGACTTGAATTGGCATCCAAAATATCGTTTGAAGAGATAACTTTTCCTTGTAAATCTTGAACAGTGATAGTATAATTTTCTAAAACTATATCTTTAAAACTGATATTCACAATGCTATTAGACGGATTTGGATATAAAGACACATTTTGATTTGTAGCATTTAACAATGTATTGATATATGTAGATTGACTCCATTGAAAATCTCCAGATTGGTCTACTAATTTCAATTTGTAAATATTTAATCCTGAATTGGCATTGTTGTGGGTAAAAGTATATTGTTTCAAGTTATAAGATGCATTTTTTGTATAAACTTTTCCTGCAAATTCATATTCACTGCCATTGTTTGATACATATATTTCATAATGGCTAAAGTTTGTTTCTTCTGTTACATCCCAATTTAATTCGATGTTATTGTTTTTAGCTAATGAAGTGAAGTTTACGATTTTTACTGGAAGAGCAACAAAGATGTTACATGGATTAGTACCAATTAATAATGCCGGACCAACAATGGCTTGATTACCTACACAACATTTTGTACCCCATACGCAAACTACATTAGTACCATTTGAAAAATTAAAACTGTTAGAATTTGGGATTTCAATGGCAGTACCTTGGCTGTTATTATTACCATTAACAATACTTGAACCAGTATTTACGTTTATTTCGGATCAAGTCCAAAACTTGTGGGGTAATAGAAATTATTAAGATATTTGCATTTTAATAATGCACGAATCATTACACATTATATTAAACTTGGTTTTACCAGAGGGCGTACAATCTTTTTTTGAATTAAAGAATCATAGAT
>JAUXOK010000023.1 GCA_030682255.1 Bacteroidota bacterium
GAAATCCGTGAGCAAAATAAGAAACTATCTCACAGAACCCACAGAACCCCACAAAAATAAAAACCTATCTGTGTAAATCTGTGACATCCGTGAGCAAAACAAGAAACTATCTCACAAAACCCACAGAAAAGCACAGAAAAAACACATCTGTGTAAATCTGTGAGCCAATTATTATTAACTATTAGAAACTTGGAACTAAATGATTTAACATACAAAATTCGTGGTGCAATTTTTGAAGTTCATAAAACATTAGGTCCCGGGTTATTAGAGAGCGTATATGAATCAGCATTGGCAAGGAAACTTGTTGAATTAGGATTAGAAATTAAAACCCAACTAGGCTTACCTGTGATATACAAAGAAAATAAACTAGAACTTGGATTTAGGTTAGATATTTTGATTGAAAATTCAATAATTATTGAAGTTAAATCAGTTGAGGTTTTGCATGATGTCCACAAAAAACAATTGCTTACCTATTTAAAACTTTCCAACATGAAGCTTGGTATTTTAGTTAATTTTAATGTAAGTAAGTTAGAAGATAAAATAAGTATTATTAGAATTATCAACTAACAATAAACTATCTCACAGAACCCACAGAAAAGCACAGAAAAACCTATCTGTGTAAATCAGTGACAGATGTGTAAGTCACATAAGAAAATCTCTCACACAACGTCCCGCTCATGCGGGAGAACCCACAGAACTCCACAGAAAAACCTATCTGTGTAAATCTGTGACATCTGTGAGCAAAATAAGAAACTATCTCACACAACGTCCCGCTCATTCGGTAGAACCCACAGAAAAGCACAGAAAAACCTATCTGTGTAAATCTGTGACATCTGTGAGCAAAATAAGAAACTATCTCACACAACGTCCCGCTCATTCGGTAGAACCCACAGAAAAGCACAGAAAAACCTATCTGTGTAAATCAGTGAAATCTCACGTATAGACGGGACAGATGCGTGAGCAAATCAAGAAAACCTCTCACAGAAACCACAGAAACCTACAGAAAAAACCATCTGTAAGCCACCTACTACGAGCCAAATACCCTGAGCCAAATAAACTTACCATGAAAATTATTTATCTTTTTACTTCACCTTCACTTCATGGTTCATCTGTTCAAACCAAAGTTCTTAATCAGATAAAATATCTTAATTTGGCAGGTGCAGAATGCAGAGGGGCATTTTTCAGTACAGAAGTTAAAGGAGTTACGCCCTTCAATGATCAAGTAGATTTTATTCCAGTAGATATTTGTAATTGGAAGTATTTTAAAGCATCAGGTAATAAAAGAAAAATTATGGAGGCGGTTCTGAAATATGCTAGAAGTAAGTATAATGACATTGATTTTTTTTATTTTCGTTATCCAGAAGCAGGAAGTTTGTTAAATACATTTTGTTCTAAGTATGGTAAAAAAACTATTTTTGAGCATTTAAGTATAGAAGAATTTGAAATAAAACTTCATACTCAAGAAAACCCATTTGGATTAAGTCCTAGTAAGTTGTTTAGTTGGTTAGAATATTCAAAATTGCCTTTGTGGAGGGAATATCTATTTGGAAAAACAATGAGGAAAAACGTAAAGTTAGGCATCTGTAATTCAAAAGAAATTGCTGATTTTCAAAACAGAAAAAGTGGTGGTATATACCAATGTATCATTGGCGGAGATGCTTTTGAGGTTGTAGCTTATCCACTAAAAACAAGACCTATCTTAGAGCAAGAATTACGAATGGTTTTTCTAAAGGGGGCAAGCACCAGTGCAGATTTTAACGGATTAGATAGGATAATAAAAGGTATAGCAAATTATCAAGGTTCATTTAAACTTAAATTATACATTCTTGGACATCAATTAGATGCAGAAAAAGACACGGTGTCAAAATTAAATATAGAAGATAAAGTTAAATTGATGAGCCCAAAAAGAGGTGAAGAATTATTTGATTTTTTGAAAGACATTCATATTGGCATTGCAACTTTGGGTCTATTTAGAAAAGGATTGAATGAAACAACTACTATTAAAGTGAGAGAATACATTGCTCTTGGCCTGCCTTTTATTTTTGCGTACACCGATCCTGATTTAAACGAAGAAGCTAAAGAATTTGCATTAGAATTTCCCAATGACGACAGTATCATTGATATGGGAAAAGTTACTGAGTTTGCAAAAAAGGCCTTAGTTGATAAAGAATTGCCACAAAAGATGAGAAATTATGCTGAGGAGCATTTGGATTATGAAGTGAAAATGAAACACTTATATTCAAAATTTAACAGACTTTTAGTGAATGAAAATAATTGAATACATTAATCATGTGAATTCTACCCATAAAACAAACTGTTTTAAAATTATTAAATGATAAAGTTGATAATATTTTTGATAAATTTTTAAAATGTATATGCAATTCTAATAACTCCCTTACAATTGATTAAGAAATAGTATTATTAAAATATTTGCTTTTTCCCTAACAATGTTTACATAAACAAATGAAAAATTTCGTTATAAATTCTTTATTAAAAACTAAAAAGTACTATTGGCTTATTTTGATGGAGCTAATTAGTATTTTAGTTTTTGTAAATTATTCATTTGAAAGCAATGACGATACAGCAATAAATATATTGCTTAGTGGATCTTACACTGGAACTCCAACCGAATATGTCTATTTTATAAATATTATTTTGGCAGATTTTATAAAAACATTGTATGAATTTAATAATCATATTAATTGGTACAATGTTGTTTTGATATTTTACGCATCTGCTGTTTTTGTATTTATAAACATGTTGAATTATCAAAAACAAAAAAATAATTCAATCGGTTTATATGCTGCTAATGCTATATTTTATATTGTTTTATTGACATTATTGTCAAGTATGAATTTTTCAAAGTTTGCCGTTTTAGGAATAGTAGCTGGTATCATTCCAATTTTATTTTTGAAAATCAATTCATATCAAAAAGTATTTTCTTTATTCCTAGTTGTTTTTGGAGCAATGATAAGACTTGATTTGATTTATTTCGTTTTGGTTTTATTAATGCCTGTTATTGTATATTTTTATAAAAGAGTTTTTCAAAATATAAGTTATCTTGCGGCAATAGGAGTCATCTTATGTTGTACGGGAGTAAATATGATTCACAAAAAATCATACAGTTCTAACAATATTTGGTCGGAATACCAAAAGCATTTTGAAACAAGAAAAACAGCAACAAATTATGATAACAACCGTTTTAATATCAGTGATGGAAAAAAATATTTAGAAGAAGTTAAGTGGACCGAAAACGACTTTTATTTAATATCTAACTTTATGTGGGATTTGGGCGTATCACAAATGGAATATGAAAAGCTTGAATTTATGACATCAAAACTCAATGTTTTTACATTTCAATCGCCATATTCTATGTTAATTAAAGCAAAGACATTATTAATTTATTTGATTACATTTTTATTTGAAAGTAGCATGTATTTAGCAATTATATTTTTATTAATAATTTTATATAGAACTAAAAATTTTAAGCTTTTCTATTTTTTTATCTTGAGTATTTTGTATGTGATATTAGTCCTTTTTATTTTGAATTTTTTTACAAGCAATAATATTTATAAAGATAGAATTATATGGAGTGCTTTTTTGCCAATTATTATGTCTGTTTTGTTTTTAAGTTTTAATCAAGTAGAATCAAATTTTAAAGGTAATAAAATATTCAAATTCATTATCTTCTTTTTTTGCTTAATTGGCTTTATAATGAAATCTAATATGGATATATTTAAATCTCAAAAGTCTAATCAAATATCAATTTCAGAAGAGCTAAATCGTATTTTCGATAAGCCCTATATACATTGGGTAGGCTTTGATTTACTTAACGTTTTTTCTAATCCTCCAAATTATTCTAAAGCAATCATGATGGGTTGGTTTGCAGGCACTCCGCATAATCTAAAAAAAATTCATGATTTATGTGGTTCTAATGATGCCAAAGGAATATATGACATTAAAAATACTGAAGTAAATTGGGTGTTTTATAAAGGAGATGAAATAAGAGTAGAAATGGTTAAAAATTTTTATTATGAAAATTTCAAAGTATCACACTTGATTACTTCAAAGTTAGTGCTACAAAATGGGGTTGAATTAATAAAACTTTCAGTTTTAGTTAATGATAATATTTGAAATTAATTTGAATAATTTCTACTTTTTTTAATATAATATATATATGAGACTCTCCATTATATCACCCGTTTATAAAGCTTACAATATTATTGATGAACTAATAATGCGAATTATCAATTCTGTAGAGCCAATCACTCCAGATTATGAAATTATATTAGTAGATGATGCCTGCCCAGAAAACAGTTGGGAAAAGATAGAATTATTAGCCAAAAATAATTCAAAAATTAAAGGCATTAAATTAAGCCGAAATTTTGGACAGCATTATGCAATAACTGCAGGGCTAGATCATGCTATAGGAGATTGGGTAGTAGTGATGGATTGTGACTTGCAAGACCAACCGGAAGAAATTAATAAGTTATACAATAAAGCATTAGAAGGATTTGATATTGTATTGGCACAAAGAAATAATAGAAAAGATACAATTCTTAAAAGAACATATTCTAAATTGTTTTACAGAACATTGGGTTATCTTACTGGTTCTGACCAAGATGAAGCCATAGCAAATTTTGGAATTTACAGTATGAAAGCTGTAGATGAAATTGTCAAAATGAGAGAGAGTATTCGTTATTTTCCAACAATGGTAAAGTGGGTTGGATTTAAAACAGCAAAAGTTCCTGTAGAACATGCTGATAGGAAGGAGGGTAAAAGTAGTTATAATTTTAAAAGAATGTTGAATCTAGCTTTAGATATCATATTAGCATTTAGTGACAAACCTTTACGCTTAACAATCAAATTGGGTTTTTATATTTCCATAATTGCTATTTTAATGGCATTATACACATTGTTAAAATGGATGTCAGGAGGTATAGTAGTAATAGGCTATGCAAGTTTAATTACAAGTATATGGTTTTTATCTGGGTGTATTCTTATTACACTTGGAGTAGTGGGATTATATGTTGGTAAAACTTTTGAAGGAGTTAAGAAAAGGCCACTTTATATTATTGAAAAAAAAATAAATAATGATGATATCTAAACTTGAATGGGACTCTAACTTCTTTGGATATGATGTAGCAAAAATAGTATTAGATAATGAATCTGAAATTAATTTATCAATTACAAAACCATTTGTATTAACATATCTGTTTTCAGCTGAACATAAATCAGAAATCGAAAATAAACTTGTGGACATAAAATGCAATTATATAAAAGAAATTAAAAAGGTTGTTATAGAAAATACAATTGAAATTGATGAATATAAAGTTCATATTAATTCTTTTGATGAAATTAAGGAATTAGTTTTTTTAAGCGGAATTTATTCAAGATTTAGAAAAGATCCTAAATTCACGAATAACGAATTTGAAAAAATGTACTCTATTTGGTTTCAAAAAAGTCTTTTTAATTGTGGCAGTGGAATTGGTAAAGTATTCATAATTAAAGAAGAAAAAATAATTGTAGGATTTGTAACGCTAGATTTTGAAGATTCAAATAATGCAAGAATTGGACTAATAGCAACAGGTCTTAATGCACAAGGTAAAGGCTATGCAAGTAAATTAATAAAAAGGTGCGAAAAAGAATGTTTAAGTCGCAATATTTCATATTTAAAAGTGGCAACACAAGGATTAAATGAGGCCGCCAATGGGCTTTATAAAAAAAATAATTTTATTTTAGATTCAAAAACATATATTTATCATCATTGGAACAAATAATACCATTTAATAAACCATTCCTTACAGGTAAAGAGACTTCTTATATCCAAGATGCTGTTGCATCAGGAAAAATCTCAGGAAATGGTAAATACACAAAACTTTGTCACAGTTTTTTTGAAAGCAAATATGGTTTCAAAAAATGTTTACTAACCACCTCATGCACCGATGCATTGGAGATGGCTGCAATACTTATCAACATACAACCTGGCGATGAAGTCATTATGCCATCCTACACATTTGTAAGTACTGCCAATGCTTTTGTACTAAGAGGTGCTAATATTATTTTTGCTGATTCTATGAATGGTAATCCAAATTTGGATGCAGAATCAATCGAAGCTTTAATTACACCAAAAACCAAAGCCATTGTTCCTGTTCATTATGCAGGCATTGCATGCGATATGGATACCATTATGGCATTATCATCGAAATATAATTTGTATGTAGTAGAAGATGCCGCACAAGCCATCGATAGTTATTATATTGGCAATGATGGCGTTAAAAAACCTTTGGGAGGCATAGGACATTTGTCTGCTTTTAGTTTTCACGAAACCAAAAATATCATTTCAGGTGAAGGAGGTATGCTGGTAGTCAATGATGCAATATTTGCCCAAAGAGCAGAAATCATTTGGGAGAAAGGCACCAACCGTTCTGCATTTTTCAGAGGCGAAGTAGATAAATATGGCTGGGTAGATGTTGGCTCTTCCTTTTTACCTTCAGAGATTGTGGCTGCATTCCTATGGGCACAGTTAGAGCATTTGGAGGAGATTCAAAACAAGCGTAAAGCCATTTGGAATCAATATTGGGAGGGATTACAACCCCTAAAAGAAAAAGGAATACTAAAGCTTCCTATTATTCCGAATTATGCCACCAACAATGCGCACATGTTTTATGTGGTTTGTAATTCATTGGAACAAAGAACAGCTTTAATCGAAGGCCTAAAGAATGAAAATATTCATGCTGTATTTCATTATTTGAGTTTACACAAAAGCCCATTTTATGAGTATAAACACGATGGTAGAGAATTGTCACAATCAGATTTTTATTCTGATACTTTGGTAAGACTGCCCATGTATTATGAACTTCAAGAGAATGATGTTAAACAAATCATTCAATTATTTTAAACCAATCTTCCCATGCTTAAAATAGCCCATAGAATTAATACCATCCAACAGCTTAAGGAGACTCCGCTGGAATATGGTGTAGAATTAGATTTGCGGCCTGATGGAGATAAAATCATTGTTCATCACGATGCCTTTACTCAAGGAGATGATTTTGAAGTATGGTTGAAGTTTTATAAACACAGTTTCATTATTTTGAATACCAAAGCTGAAGGTATGGAGGAACGAATCCTTTCTTTGATGGAAAAACATCAAATAGAAAACTATTTCTTTTTAGATTTATCACTTCCTTTTCTCATAAAATTTATGAAAAAGGGTATTTCTAAAATAGCTGTTCGTTTCTCAGAGTTTGAGCCGTTAGATTTTGTAATGAAATTTGCAGGTAAAGTGGAGTGGGTATGGGTGGATTGTTTTACAGACTTGCCTTTAACCCTAGATAACTATTCGATTCTTAAAAAGCATTTTAAATTATGCTTGGTATCACCGGAATTGCAAGGATATGAACTTAGTAGAATAGAAGAGTTTAAAATTAAACTACAAAACATGCCCGTAGATGCGGTATGTACAAAAAGACCAGATTTATGGTAATTATTCATTTTTATGATAATATTTAAAACAGCATTTTTTTTCTTAATATTTTCTTCTATTTGTTATCTAATCGGTTACTTGACATTAGGAAAAAAAAGTATTTTCAATGACTTTAAGAAGGATTTATTGTTAAAATTAATTTTTGGATCTGTTGTTCTTGCAACGGTATTATCTGTTTATATTACAGGTTTTAAAACAATGTATCTTGCATTTTTGCCATTAATTTTATATTTATCATACTATAATAGATTATTTGGCAATACTAGTTTTACAAAGTTTAATGCAAGCAATTTTTTTATTGTTTTTATTCAAATGTTATTTGCAGTAACACTGTCTTATTTATTAATTCAAGGTGAATTGATAAATGGTCAAAAAGCGTTACATTTAGATCAGGTTTTTTATGCTTCTCTTGCAGAGTCAATTTGGCAAACAGGTTTAGAATCATTTCAGTCTGTTTACTTAGATAATGGGCATGATATTCCAATAAATCCTTATCATTATTTTGAATTATGGCTTACAGGATTTGCAAAAAATGTATTCAACGTAAATTCAATATTTGCACTTAAAGGGGTAGTTTTTCCTTTTTATGTTTTTGTTTTTTCTCTCACTGTATATGCGTTTTTAATAGAAAGCGTAACAAAAAAACAGAGACATTTGCTTCTTTTAGTTTCAATCGTCTTCTTATTATCAAGAGGTCTTTTTATTAACTCAAATAACATTAACAATGAACTTGGAGTTATTCTTTTTGATGGTTGTATAAAAAATATATATCCTATTTCATTTGCACTTATTTCTATTTTTTTATTTAATGAAGGTAAAACTACGGCATCGTTTGCATTTATATTATTAACTTCATTGGTAAATATTGTTATTTTCCCTGCAATGGTGGGCGGATTAATGTTGTATTTTTTTTTTATTTTGGTATTCTACAAAGATGATATGGTAAATCTAAAAAAGGATAAATATTTTATTATCAGTTCAGTTTTATTTTTTACCTTATTTGGAGTTTATCTCTTTTTTATTTCAAAATCAAATCAAGAAACTGGCATTCAAAAAAGTTTAGGAGGTTTGTTTTATAATATTATCGAAAATTCTTATTTTTGGATTAAAGAGCAGTTTTTATTATTTGGTTTAATTCTGTTTTTATTATACAAGTCCACCAACACTAATTTAAAAAAATATGCTTTTTTAATTCTATTTATTGCAATAGTTGCAATTATATCTAGAGCGATTTTAGATAATAATCAAAATGCATTTCAAATTTTAAATGCTGTAAAATTTATAGTTAATTATGCATACCTCATGTTATTGATAATTTTAATTTTAAATTATTTTAAGAGGCATTCAAATATTATTCTGATTGGAACGATTGCACTATGTTTTGCTCACTTTTTATCTGGGTATAAATTTTTTAATCATAATTTTAGGTCAGTAATTTATGCTTATACAAGTGAATATGTAGAAGAAATTAATTCATTAAAGATTAATAATTCTGTAGGTGTTAAAATAGTAAATGCATCTAACCGACCAACATTACAAAAAAATCCAGTTTACATTGGTTTTTGTAACTATATGCCTTTTACGAATAATATTAAAACCGCAGTTGTATTAAATATTGATTCTTTGTTGCCGAAAAAGAAAACTGGATTTAGTGGTAATATTTATAATGAGTTTATAAATGCATCTTATTTTATTTCTCAAACTAAATACAAAGTTGGTGGTGATACAACAAGTTGGAATAAATCTGTTTTACTTTATCTAAAGAGGCTTAAACCTCAATTTTGTATAGTTGATAATGGTTTAGAACTGCCAGTTATTATAGAACAATTTGTTTCAAAGAAGATTACAGATAAAGGAACTGGTGAAAGATTTTATTTGTTAAACACAAGTAAAATGTAAAAATATCTCGAGCCCTTAGCGCCTTTCTTCGCGCCCTTTGCGTGAAATATATTTAATATGAACCACATTCCCCTCTCCAATATCAAAGCCATCCTACTAGACCTAGACGATACCCTCTATGCCTACAAATCCTGCCACCAAGCAGCTTATGAAGCATGTATGATTTTGGCATCAGAGAAATACAATTTATTCAATTCGGATTTTGAAGCAGCATGGAAAGCAGGTAGAGATAAAGTCCACCAAGATTTACATGGACAGGGCGCTTCTCACTCTCGTTTGCTCTATGCCCAAAAAGTAAGTGAGATTTTATTTGATAAAACAAATCCTCAATTTGCTTTAGAGATAGAAGAAACCTATTGGCGTACCTTTTTGAACAACATGAAGTTCAAGCCTGAAGTTGAGGCTTTTTTAATAGATGCTAAAAGCAAAGGAATCAAAATGTGTATCGTGACAGACCTTACGGCACAAATACAAATGAGAAAGTGGTTGAAACTTGATTTGGGGAGGTATATTGATTTTCTAGTAAGTTCGGAAGAAGCAGGCATCGAAAAACCTGGAGCGTATATGTTCGAATTGGCAATGAAAAAACTTGGGGTTAAAGCAGAAGAATGCATCATGATTGGCGATAGTGAGGAGAAAGATATTAAAGGAGCGGAGGCGCTGGGGATTAAAGCTTACTTGGTTTAAATAAAAGAAAATATAGCCACAAAGGCACAAAGTCACAAAAAAATAGTCCTTTGAGCCTTAGTGGCAATAAAAACAAATATGACTAATTTTAAACCTTTAACACTTGATGAAGAAGCTGTTGGAAAAGCAATAGTTAATGCTGCCTTTGAAGTTCACAAAAGACTTGGACCAGGATTATTGGAAAAGGTTTATGAAGTTTGCTTAAGTCACGAATTAAAAAAAAGAGACTTATTTGTTCAAAGGCAAATTGATATACCAATTCAATACGATGATATAGTTTTTAACGAAGGACTAAGGTTAGATCTTTTAGTTAACAATCTTGTAATTTGCGAATTAAAAGCAGTAGATATTGTTAATCCAGTTTGGGAGGCACAAATTCTTAGTCATTTAAAACTGACAGGTAAGAGACTTGGATATTTGATTAATTTCAATGTTCCATTAATGAAAAATGGCATAAAAAGATTTGTATTATAAATTAGTAACTTAGTGGCAAAAATAATAGCCACGAAGACACAAAGTCTCAAAGAGAAATCTATAGAATCTTGGTGTCTTAGTGGCAAAGAAATAAACTTGGTGACTTAGTGCCTTTGTGGCAAAAATAAAAATGATTACTTTAAAAGACAAACACGGCAACCACAAACTCCCTATTCTTAAATCCCGCCTATTTTGGGCAGGGGTATTGGTAAAGCTTGTACTTTCTGTTTTCTTTGCTTCTGATTATTTACGGGAACTTTTTGCACCTTTCGGTAATTATTTTATAGCTTCTGATTTTAAAAACCCTTACGAATATTTCAGTCAAAACGGTACAGGCACAGAATTTCCATACCCGCCTTTGATGCTTTGGATTTTCACTTTTGTAAGAGCGTTGTTTTGGATAATTATCCCCGGAAATATTGAAGGATTTAGTCTAGCAGATAGTTTTTTATACAGAATACCACTTTTAATAGCCGACTTAGGTATATTGTTTGTTTTGATGCGTTGGCTTAAAACTAAAACACGTCAAGTTTTAATTTGGTATTGGTTATCTCCTGTCTTAATTTATATCAACTACATTCATGGTCAGTTGGATGTTATTCCAATGGCATTTTTGATAGGGTCTTTGTATTTTCTTTTTAAAAATAAGTGGGAATATTCTTTTTTGTTTTTAGGTTTTGCAATTGCATGTAAAACAAATATGGTATTGGTTCTACCGTTTTTTATTATATATTTACTTCGTATACCTCATGTTAAACTCAAAAAAATAATTTCAGTAATAGCTTTGTTGTTTTTAACTGTTTTGCTTTTGAATTTACCATACATCAGCTCAGAAGCATATATCAGTATGGTTTATAACAATCCTGTTCAAAAGCAGGTTTTTGATTTGTATTATCAATTCAATTCAAACCTTAAAATCTATTTTATACCAGCGGTTTATTTTATATTGGTGTTGTGGTATTTGAGTTTCAAATTCGTTAACCGCGACCAATTGATTCTATTTTTAGCTTTTACTTTTTTGGCACTAACATTGATGATTGCACCCATGCAAGGTTGGTATTTTTGGATCATGCCTTTGTTGGTTTATTTTGTTATTAAACATGGCAAAAGAGAACAAATGGTCTTTGTTATTCTGTCAATTTTATATTTCATTTACTTTGGTTTTATTCAACATTCAGATTACTTGAGTGCTTTTAATTGTGGAACATTTGATAATCCTATGTTAGTTTTAAACAACACTTTTTTAAACATTGCTTTTACACTATTACAAACTACTTTGTTATTGATGGCTTACTTGTTGTTTAAAAATGGAATCAGCAGCAACATACAAGCTAAATTTTTATCACAACCATACATGATTGGTATAGGAGGAGACTCAGCAGCAGGAAAATCGACATTAACCAATGCCTTAGCTTCGGTTTTTGATTTACAGAATACCACCATCATTCGAGGAGACGACATGCACAAGTGGGAGCGAGGCAATGAAAATTGGAAAAAATTTACCCATTTAGACCCAAGAGCCAATCATTTGCATCATGATTTAGACCAAGCCAAAAGCTTAAAAACTGGTCAAACAATAAAACGAAGTTTTTATGACCACAATACAGGTAAATTTACAATTCCTACCTTCCTAAAACCCAATAAATTAATTTTGTTTGAGGGTTTACATTCATTTTATCTTCAAAATCAATTGGATGTTTATGATTTAAAAATCTTTATGCAACCCCAAGAGAATTTAAGGGTGTGGTGGAAGGTGAAAAGAGATGTTGCCAAGAGAGGTTATTCGCCAGAACAGGTTTTGGAACAATTAAAAACCAGAGAAGAGGATTCAGAAAAATACATTAAAAACCAAGCATTACATGCGGATATAGTGGCTAGTTTTTACAGTATAAATGACATCAATCCTTTAAACTTAGAGATAGAGCCACAAATAGGTTTAAAAATAAGATTTACCAACAGTGTTGGATTAGATTTATTAATTGATAAATTATCCAAAATAGGTTCTTTAAAACTGGAACACGAGTTTGATAATGCTCATCAATATTTAATCTTCAATGGTACTATCACCGAAAGTGATATTGAGTTGATAGCTTATCAATTAATACCTCAGTTGGAAGAAATAGGGGTTTATAATCCACAATGGAAATCCGATTACGAAGGCTTATTGCAGCTGATAACAGTGTATATTGTCTTTGAAAAAATGAAATAAAAAATAGCCACAAAGGCACTAAGACACTATGTGTACACCATTGTGCCCTTGTGTCTTAGTGGCGAAAACAACATGACTTTAATTAATCACCTTCTTTACTTAACTCAACCCTTTGTCAATCGTCCAGACTTAATCCAAGGTCCAGGAGGCAATACATCTGTTAAAGATGAGGAAGGCAATATGATCATCAAAGCTTCGGGTTTTAGATTTGAGGAGATTACAGTAGAATCAGGTTATTCTAAAGTAAATTCCAAAAAAATTTCAGACTATTTTTTTAACGTAAAGGTTACTGATAAAACTCAAGAGGAGAAACATTCTTTACAAGTTATTCAAAACAATATTTTAAAACAAAGTTCAGGTGAGTTTTTTCCTAAACCCTCAATGGAAACTGGCTTTCATGCAGTTTTAGATGAATTTGTAATTCACACTCATTCTGTTTGGTCTAATTTAATTAATTGTATAACTGAACCTTTTGAATTGTTAAAAAAAATTCAATCAAAAACAGGTTTAATAATTGCTTATATCCCTTTTGTGAGTCCCGGTTTTGGTTTGTCGTATCTCATTACTCAAGAGCTTAAAAAAGCGAATGAATTACAAATAAAACGTCCTCAAATTTTTTTCCTTGAAAATCATGGCATTGTATCACATTCAAATGATTTAGTTGAAGCTCAAACCATGTTATTGGAAGTTGATAAAGCCATTCAAAATCTTTTAGGAATATCTAATGAGTATCCTAAAACAGAAATTCTGTCAATGGAAAAGTACTATACACCCAGTAATGATTTTGTGTGGAACTCTATTTTAAAATATCAAGTTGATAAACAGTTTTTTAATCAGGTTTTATTTCCAGATCAAACAGTTTTCTTTAATAACCAAATTACTTTTTCTGAGGATTTTGGTAAAAAAATAAATATCATTCCTGTCAAAGGAATTCAATACCATTGCGGAGAAAGAGAAGCCAAATCAATACACGAAACCATGACGGCTTATTTCTTTTTGTTTGATAATATTTTGAAATTGAACAAAACGCCTAGATTTGTTTCAAACGAAGAAATTGACTATATCAACAACATGGACATGGAAAAACACCGTAAGTCCTTAATGAAATAAGATTAAAACATAGCCACAAAGTCACAAAGACACAATATTTCTTTAGTGCCTTAGTGCCTTTGTGGCAAATATTCCAATATGAAAATCATCATCCCACTTTCTGGTCTTGGCAAACGCTTTCAAGATGCTGGCTATACCGATATAAAACCTCTTATCAAAGTCCACGGCAAACCCATCATCGAATGGGTCGTGAGTATGTTTCCTGGTAACCATGACTTTATTTTCAT
The DNA here is from genome assembly GCA_030682255.1 of Bacteroidota bacterium. Taxonomy (GTDB): domain Bacteria; phylum Bacteroidota; class Bacteroidia; order NS11-12g; family UBA955; genus JABMMZ01. The sequence goes on from JAUXOK010000023.1 coordinate 14,093, forward strand.
CTGTAGAGAAGAGCATCTTAAAACGACTCCTTTGGAATCTGAACTTAAACGCATTAAACCTGATGGTAAAATCATTGCTATTGAAGGTCATAAATTGGGTCCTGTTTATGCGGTGACTCAAGTTTTTGATTTGATAGATGATGAAGAGGAGGTGATTACCAATTATTGTGATTTTTTTCAAGTTTGGGATTTTGAGCATTTTGCCAAAACTGTTAAAGAAAAACAAGTGGCAGGTGCAATTCCTTGTTACACAGGATTTCATCCTCATTTATTACATCCTGAAAATTTATATGCCAGTTGTAAAAAAGATGCAGAAAGTAATCTTATAGAAATCAGAGAAAAATTCTCTTTTGAAGAAGACAAAACAAAAACCAGTCATTCAGGTGGCACCTATTATTTTTCAAAAGGAAAATATGTAAAAAAGTATTTCCAACAATTGATAGATGAAAAAGTAGCGCTTAATGGCGAATATTATATCAGTTTGGTGTATAACCTAATGGTAAGAGATGAACTAAAAGTATTGGTTTACGATGAAGTTCCATACTTCTGTCAGTGGGGTACACCCAAAGATTTGGAAGAATACAATACTTGGATGGATATTTTTAAAAGAATGTAAAAAGCCACAAAGTCACCAAGGCACAAAGAAAAACATAGTGACTTAGTGCCTTAGTGGCAAAAATATACAAATGAACAAACTCACAATCCTAATTCCCATGGCAGGAGCCGGAAGCCGCTTTGTAGAAGAAGGTTACACCACTCCAAAGCCTTTGTTACCCATTCTTGGTAAACCCATGGTGGTGAGTGCAGCAAATGCTTTGCCTCAAGGAGATAAATACATATTTGTAGTACGAGATTTTCAAATTTCAGATTATCATATTGACCAACATCTTTTAGAATATTTCCCAAATTCACAAACGGTCGTATTAGACCACTTAACAGAAGGTCAAGCGGTTACTTGTTTAAAAGCTAAAGAGTTAATCAACAATGAAAATCCTTTGGTCATTGGCGCTAGTGATAATGGTATGATTTACAGTCAAGAAGCTTTTGAAAAGTTAACCCAAGAAACAGATTGTATTGTCTTTACATTTAGAAACAATCCAGCAGTTTTAGCCAAACCACAAGCTTATGGTTGGGTAAAAACAGATGTTGCAGGCAATATTCAAGAAATGTCAGTTAAAAAGCCAATTAGCGAAACCCCCATGAATGACCATTCGGTTGTAGGAGCTTTTTGGTTCAGAACAGGTAAATTGTTTGTGGAAGCAGCTGAGCGTATGATTGCCCAAAACCGCAGAATCAACAACGAATTTTATGTGGATGAATGTATCAATGATGTCATTCAAATGGGATTCAAAGCCAAAGTTTTTGAAGTAGATCACTACATCTGTTGGGGAACACCCAATGATTATAAGACTTTCCAATACTGGGAAGCTTATTACAATAAAGTAAAACCTTGATAATAGCCACTAAGGCACAAAGTCACAAAAAACTTCGTGTCTTAGTGGCCAAAATAATATGTTATCCATTATTCTCCCATGCTATAACGAACAAGACAATCTAGAATTCTTGTTCAACTCCCTTGACCCTGTGGCAGCTGCCCATCAGGATTTAGAGATAATTTTAGTCAATAATGGCTCAACCGATAATTCTGTTGCCGTTTTTGAACAAGAGTTAGCCAAACGCAACCGTAATATATTTAGAGTTGTCACTGTAGAAAAAAATATTGGTTATGGCTATGGTATTTTAACTGGGTTGAGAGCTGCAAAAGGTGATATTCTTTCAGTTACCCATGCAGACCGACAAACAGATCCAATGGATGTGTTGAAGGCATTTAAAATTTATCAAGACCAATCAAGTACTCTAGCATTAGTCAAAGGATTTAGAAAAAACCGCAGACCCATGGAGGCTTTCTTTTCTTGGGGAATGGGTTTGTTATCAAGTTTAGCTTTAGGAACAAGACTCACAGAAATCAACGCCCAACCTAAATTATTCAGCAAAGCTTTTTTTGATAGCATAGAACAAGACGCACCACATGACTTTTCTTTGGATTTATATTTTCTATACCACGCTAAAAACAAAGGACAAATCATTGATTTCCCCGTTTACTTTGCTAAACGCGTTGCAGGCGAAGCCAAAGGAGGCAGCGGCAGTAGTTGGAAGGTCAGATGGAAACTGATAAAACGAATATTAAACTATATTTTTGAATTAAGAAAAAAAGTAAAACAATAACCACTAAGACACTAAGGCACAAAGCGAATCAACTTAGTGTCTTGGTGACTTCGTGGCAAAAATAATATATATGAAGAAATTCATCCAATCCCACCCCATTGAGATCCTTTTCAGCACCATCTTTTTTACGATTGCTGCCATCCTAAACCTACAATTTTTGGAAGGGGCGAATGTGAATTTTACTTTTAGTGGACATGATGAATACTTGACAGTCAGAGAGGTATATTCCATATTACACCCCCTGTCGTTCAAACATTTTATCATGGCAATCATCTCTGGTGATGTTTTATACTATGGTAGAATCGTATTTTATATTGATGCCTTATTCGCTTTTATTCCTTATAAAATTTGGGGATTGGAAGGTATGGTTTATGCCATTAGAATGACACATGTACTTGAACTCTTGTTTGGTGTTTTGTTGTTAAGTCATTTTATAAAATCAAATGCAGGAAAAGTCTTTTTTATCTTTAATGTCCTTATTTTATATTACACTGCCTACTTTGTAATGATTCCTAAACCTGAACCCTTGCAGTTGTTGCTGCTAGCAGTGTTTCTTTTGAAGGCAAGCAAAGTCGATTGGCAATTTGGATGGCATTTTATATGGCTAGGAATGGCTTATGGTGCTAAATTTAATGTGTTAACTGTACTTCCCTTGTTTTTTCTGTTACCTTATTTTCATGGATATAGGAAGATGATTGGGAGTTTTAAATCAATTTTAGCTTTTTTAATTGGTGTTTTCATAGCTATTCCAAGTTTGATATTAACACCTATTAAACCCATATTTTTTCAAACGTATTTAAATAATACTTTTGGTAGAACTAATCATTATGATGATACAGTGATATCATTTTTAGAATGGGTAAAAACGGGTTGGTTGGGTTCATACAACGGTGGTTTATGGCTCGGTCTTGCTTTTTTAGCATTAATTATTTGGTCTTTATTTTTGGGCTTAAAAAAGTATTGGCAAATCAAAATCATTTCATCGCAAATGGTCTTATTAATGGTGGGATTGGGATTTTTATTGCCAGTGATGTTGTTTACTGGAAGAATGTGGCCACATTATTTATGGACTGGCCAAATTTTTTTAATATTAGCTATTGCAGTTAATCTCATTAACATTCAAACAAGGTTGTTTTTTTTAGCTTTAATGTCTATTGTAACTATGGGAAGTGTTTATTCAACAATCAATCAAGGGTCCCATTTGTTTTCTCTTCAAAGTCAATCAAAACAACTTATTGAAGATAGTAAAAAAGCGCACAACTATTTATTAATGAAAAGCAAACATATGATTTGTGCTCAAGATATTTCTGTTTATTACCCTTTCAAAGAAATGCTAGAAGTAAATCCTTACCATCCATTTGCTAATAAATTACCAAAGCAAGAAAACCAATACCAAATCATTTGGATAGATTTTGTAAATCCAAAAAAACTTAATGAAATGGGTGCAGATTATTTAATAACTAATAAATATAATTTTAATCAAAATAAGACATCTTCAGCAACTGAAAAAGATAGACTTATTGAAAAAGATAATTCCTTAATGCGTGAGGAATTAGGCAAGTCAATTTTACTTGATTCTATGATTGGAAATTTAAAAATTTACAAAATCATTCGTGAGTAAATCAGAAAAAACGTGTATTCTCTTCACCAATTCATTTCCATACGGACATGATGAAAATTTTATTGAAAAAGAAGTGCCTTTTTTGTCAAAGTATTTTGAAAAGGTCGAAATTTATTCTCTAAATACAAGCCATGAAACGCCCAAAGTGCTTCCTTCAAATGTTAGCATGATAAGTTGGCAAGCGTCATTTAAATTTAGTTCAAGGCAATTGATTATTAAACATTGGATATTATTAATCAAAGTTTTTTATCAAGAATTTAAACATCAACCCAAACATACTTTGAGCAGTTTTAGAGGATTGCTTTCAGATTTTCTGCATCAAATTAGAAGAGCAGAAAGTATGATTAATGCACTCAAAAAGTATGATATTAGTTCCTTGGTTTTATACAGTTATTGGATGGACAGATGGGCAAGCGTTTTATCAATCGTTAAACATTATCATCCACAATTTGATTTTATAAGCAGAGCTCATGCTTTTGATTTGTATGAAGAAGACAATAGAAATGCTTATATCAAATTTAGAAAATTTCAATTTCAAAACATCAAACATGTGTATACTGTCTCTCATCATGGAGAAGACTATTTGAAATTAAAATATCCTCAATGGGGTTCTAAAATATCAACGGCTTATTTAGGCGTAATTCAACATGATTTTGTCAATGCCATGCCTGATGATAAAGAATTAAAGATTGTTTCATGTGGTAGTGTTCAAGATAGAAAAAGAATCAAAGAAATACCACAAATATTGAGTCAATTGAACACACCTTTTCATTGGATACATTTTGGTGATGGCGGTGAAATGGATTTGTTAATATCAAATATTAAAAAACATCAAATAGAGGATAAAGTTACATTGATGGGTCATGTTCAAAACGATGTTTTTTTATCCTATCTAAAAAATGAACCTGTTTCTTTCTTTCTAAGTTTAAGTAGAAATGAAGGTTTGCCCTACACCATGATGGAAGCCATCAGTTTTGGCATTCCAATAATTGCAACAGATGCCATGGGGTGTAGAGAAATTTGCACAGTTCAAACAGGAATTTTATTACCTTTAAATGATGATTCTAAATCAGTTTCACAAGCAATTGAAAAGTTTGCTCAATCAACATTGAATACCGAAGCTTTTCGTACAGGAGTCAAAAACTTTTGGAAAGAGAATTTTGAGGCAGAAAACAACAATTTTAAATTTTATAAAAAGATTGAGAATACAGTGACTCCATCAACGTAATTCATTGGAAAATAAACGAAAATTTTATTTGTTCACGCTAAGCTCGCAAAGTAATACCATTTATAAATTAAAAACAGTCCATAAACCTTTTTGGTAAATGCCGACATAACAAATAAATAGTTCATACATGCGAAGCAATCCCGAATGTTTTAAATTCGGGAGGACTATATTATTTGTATATTCGGTATAAAACTCCCATTGCGCCCACCCGAAACACTCGCAAGCGTGAAGTCGTCTCAGTTATCCTGAGCCCAATACTAATATCTATCGAATAAATTTAGAAGTCAAGATTATAAATAATGTTAAATATATTTAACATAAATATTATATTTGCTCAGTATAATTTACATTATGAACAATAAAGAGGCTGCTATACTACCTAAATTGAGGCGTATTTTAGAAGGTTTGGGAGAAAATATTAAGTATGCTAGGTTGAGAAGAAAATACAATGCTGAACAGGTTTCAGAAAGAGCGAATATCAGCCGCAATACCCTTTGGCAAATTGAAAAGGGTTCACCCTCTGTTTCTATGGGGGCTTATGCTCAGGTGCTTTTTGTACTTGGGCTTGAAAAGGATATAGAATTATTGGGTAAAGATGATGTGTTGGGTAGAAAACTGCAAGATGCTGAACTAAAAGTTTCTGAAAGAGCACCCAAACAGAAGAAAAAATCAAACAATGACTAAGCATGACGGAAAACATATTTGGGTATATGCAGAATGGGCAGAGCTTGGATCTGCAACTTTAATGGGTGAGCTAACTACTACTGTAGTAAGGGGCAAAGAGATTTTCGCTTTTGAATACGATGAAGAATGGCTGAGTAAATACAGCACAATGTATCTTGATCCTGATTTGGCTTTATATAAAGGCAGACAGTATTTACAAGATGATAAAAATAACTTTGGAATGTTTTTAGATTCTTCACCTGATCGATGGGGAAGGGTATTAATGAAAAGGAGAGAAGCGCTTTTAGCTAAATCAGAAAATAGAAAAGAACAAACCCTCTTTGAAAGTGATTTTTTATTGGGAGTTTATGACCCATACAGAATGGGAGCATTGCGTTTTTCATTAATCAAAGGGGGAGAGTTTTTGAATAATGACAAACGATTAGCTGCACCCCCGTGGGCCTCTATCAGAGAATTAGAGTATGCTAGCTTGCAGGTAGAAGACGAGAATATGAACGAAGAAGATAGTTTGAAATGGCTAAACATGTTGATTGCGCCTGGTTCTTCACTTGGGGGTGCGCGACCCAAGGCAGGAGTATTAGACGAGAAAGGGCAACTATGGATCGCAAAATTTCCTAGTATAAATGATGAAAAAGATATAGGAGCTTGGGAATTGCTGCTGCATCAACTGGCAAAAAAAGCAGGGATTATGGTATCTAATGCTTTTGCACAGAAGTATTCAGGCACACATCATACCTTTTTGACCAAACGATTTGATAGAACCGAAACAAAACAAAGAGTACATTTTGCAAGTGCTATGACTTTGTTAGGCTATAAAGACGGTACTGATTATACCGCAGGAGGCAGTTATTTGGAAATAGCCGAGTTTATTCAAAGATATGGTGCTTATGTAGAACAAGATTTAAGTGAATTATGGAGAAGAATAGTTTTTAATATTTGTGTGAGCAATACAGATGATCATTTCAGAAATCATGGTTTTTTGCTTACTGAAAAAGGTTGGAAACTTTCCCCTGCTTATGATATGAATCCTGTTGAATCAGGAAGTGGGCTTACACTCAATATATCTGAAACAGATAATTCATTAAATACTGAATTAGCCCTTGAAACAGCAAAGTATTATCGTCTAACAAAAGCAAAAGCGGAAGATATTTTAACAGAAGTTAAAACAGCTGTAAAGGAATGGAGAGAAATGGCAAATCAAGCGGGAATACCTCGTCAACAAATTATGAGTATGGAATCTGCGTTCAATTGTTAGAAGAAAACATCTATGTCATCTTGAGTAACATATTTGATTTGCTAATTAATTTAAATACCCAGAAGCAAAGAAATCATGCGTATTTTCAGAGACATGGAATTAGTTGAACAGCTCGGATCCGGAGTGCCTAGAATACTTCAAAGTTATGGAGAGGACTGTTTTGTCTTTTCAGATAACTTTATCAGAATGGTTTTTCCTGCATTGGAAAATGCTTTTATTATTCCTAATCTTGTTGGCGGTTTAAGTGGCGGTGTAAAGTTGTTGTTGAATTATATTGAGAAGAATCCCGTAGTCAAAGCATCAAAGCTTAGTCAGGAGTTTGATTTGCCACAAAGAACAGTAGAAAGATGGCTTAAAAAACTTAAGGAAGAAAAAAAGATTGAATACAAAGGCTCCGCTAAAACAGGCGGTTACTGGCTAGTGTAACTCAACCCAAAATAAGATTTAGTTTTTCTGATAATTATATCAAAATATGCTTTCCCATAGTATAGGCCGAAACTTTGGGAAAGACTTTGGTTTAAACTGTGGGAAAGACTGTAATCGATGTATTAGAACTAATACCGAATATACAAATAATATAGTCCATTTTATGCTTCGCATATATGAACTATTTATTTGTTATGTCGGTATTTACCAAAAAGGTTTTTGGATTGTTTTTTATTTATAAATGGCATAATAAAAAATAATCCTAAGATTACAATCGAAACTTTAGCAAATGAATTGTTATTATCTGTAAGAGGAGTAGAATATCATATTAGGAAACTCAAAGGAGATAAAATTATTGTTAGAAAAGGTGGACGTAAAGATGGATACTGGGAAATTAAGGAGAATGAACGCTAAACAAGACAATTATAGTCGTTTTTGATTTTGCCTTATGATTAGGCTGAATCACTTTTTTGGAGTTGAAAAAAAACAATTTTAAATTTTATAGAAGCATATTATGATATCAATAATTATAACCACTTACAATTATGGTAAGTATTTAGAAAGAGCCATAAGGTCATGTATGGAGCAGTCTATGTCCAAAAAAGAATTTGAAATATTGGTTATTGATGATGCTAGCACAGACTACACATCAGATATTTTGAAAAATTATCAAGATGAAATTATTGCTTATAGTTTTGAAGAAAACAAAGGCTTGTCTTATGCTAGAAATTTTGGTATAAAAAAAGCAAAAGGTCAGTTTGTTGTATTTTTAGATGCAGATGATTATATACATAGAGATTTATTGTTAATTGAGTCACGTTTTCTATTAGAGAATAATTTATTAGACGCTGTTTCATGTGATTACTTTTTGGTTGATGAACGGGGTGAGAGAATTAGGCACGTTAATGCAGAAATTGAACCAATAGCTTGTGGTATTATGTTTCGCAAAGATTTACTATATGATATCAACATGTATGATGAAAAGTTTTTAGCTAGAGAAGAAGAAGACTTAAGAAAAAGATTTTTATCAAAGTACAATATTTATAACTTGATAATACCTTTATACAGATATAGAAGGCATAATGAAAATCTTACAAATAACTTAGAACTGATGAATGAGTTTAAAAACAGACTTGATAATAAACATCAAAATGAATAAAATCATAAAAAAAATATGTGTCATTCAAGCTCGAATGGGGTCACAAAGACTTCCTGGAAAAGTATTAAAAAAAATAAACCAAAAAACTTTAATTGAAACATTAATAAATAGAATTCAACATTCAAAAATAGATAAATTATTAGTAGCTACTACAAATAATATAGAAGATGATGTGTTATGTGAATTTTTAAAAAGTAAAAATATTAGTTACTTTAGAGGGTCTGATTGGGATGTTTTAGATAGATTTTATAATGCAGTAAATGATTTCAATTTGAATCCTGATGACTTAATTATTAGAATTTGTTCAGACAATCCTTTGCATCATTATGATGTAGTAAATTTTGCTATAAATCAATGTGTCGTTAATGACTATGATTATTTTTCTAATTCAAATCTTGAACCTGATTTTTTAGAAGATGGCATTGATTCTGAGGTTTTTAAATATTCAACATTAGAGAAAGCATGGAAAGAAGCTGAATTACTTTCTGAAAGAGAACATGTATGTCCATATATGAAAAAAACAGAGCTATTTAAATGTGGTTGGTTGAAATATAATCAGAATTATAATTTCAAGTTGTCGGTAGACACAAAAGAAGACTTACTTCTAGTAAAAAAAATAATAAAAAAATTCGGAGAAGATATTAATATTGCAGAATTAGTTAATGTTCTAAAAACCAATCCAGAATTATTAAAGATCAATAAGAATAGTATTATTAATTCAGGCTACCACAAATCATTAAAAGAAGATAAGTATATTGAAAAATGATATCGAATTACAAAAATTCAGATGAGTACAGAAGAGTAATACACTCATTAATTCCTGGTGGAGCTCACACTTATTCCAAAGGAGACGATCAGTTTCCAATACTTTCACCTGCAGCAATAGCTTATGGAAAGGGAGCTTATTGTTGGGATATAGATGGCAATAAATTTTTAGATACAACTATGGGTTTAACTTCTGTTAGTCTTGGTCATGCTTATGAACCAGTAATAGAAAGAGTTAAAATGGAACTTGAAAAGGGAGTAAACTTTACAAGACCTTCAATAATAGAAAAGGTAATGGCAGAAAAATTTTTATCATTAGTGCCTCAACACGATATGATTAAGTTTGCAAAGAATGGATCAACAGCAACAACTGCAGCTGTTAAATTAGCAAGAGCCTATACTGGAAGAAAAATAGTTGCAAGGCCAATAGACCACCCTTTTTATTCTTATGATGATTGGTTTATTGGATCAACAGATTGTGATTTTGGTATTACAGATGAAACTAAACAACTTACAGTTACTTACAAATCAGATTCTATTGAAGAAATTAGTAATTTATTTCAAAAATATCCTAATCAAATAGCATGTATTATTTCGGAACCAGAAAAATGGAATGAGCTAGAACCAGATTTTTATAATAAAGCTATTGAAATTGCACATAAAAATGGGGCATTATGGATAATGGATGAAATGATTACTGGTTTTAAAACAGATTTTCCTGGTTCAATAAAAAAATTTAATGCACAACCCGATATGGCAACATGGGGTAAAGGCATTGCCAATGGTTTTTCATTTTGTGCGTTAACTGGCAAGAAAGAAATCATGGAGTATGGAGGAATTAAAAGATTTGGTGAAAGAAAATTATTTTTAGTTTCTACAACACATGGTGGTGAAACACATTCAATTGCTGCTGGTTTAGCTACAATTGATGTTTTTGAAAACTTTCCTGTAATAGCTCATAATCATAGTATTGGAGATTATTTTATAACAGGTGTTAGTAATATACTTGAAAAGAAAAGACTAAGTGATTATTTTACCTTAACTGGATTTAATTGGAGTGTAGGTCTTATTGTTAAAAATATTAATAAAGAACCATGTTTTTATTACCGAACATTATTTATGCAAGAAATGATAAAAAGGGGAATTTTATATCAAGGAATATTATCACCTTGTTTTTCACATTCTTTTCAAGACATTGATTTGATGTTAAATGCTTTTGAAGAAAGTTGTGATGTTTTTATTAAAGCATTAGAAGAAGGATATGAAAAATATCTTATTGGAGAATCTATAAAACCAGTATTTAGAAAATTTAATTAATATTATGATTAAAACAACAGACCCAAGTACAATAAACTTTAAAGATAAATTTTCTTTAGATGATAAGGTGATTATTATAACAGGAGCGTGTGGACTTGTTGGTAGATCATTTGTAGAAGCTTGTTTGCAATTTGGCGCAAATTTGATAATTGCAGATATTGAAATATCCCAACCTTTAAATGTTGCAAAAGCATTTCAGAGTAGATATCCAAATCAAAAAGTAAAAGGATTTGAGTTAGATGTTGAATCAAAATCTAGTGTATTAAAATTAAAAGACTTTGCGATAAATGAATTTATTAAAATAGATGGGTTGGTTAATGCGCATCAAAACAAATCGCATCTAATTTTTGAACCATTTGAAGACGTAAGTGAGGATAACTGGGATAAAGTAATAAATGTAAACTTAAAAGGCACTTTCCTAACATGCCAGATAATTGGAAGTTATATGGCTTCAAACAACAAAGGAGCTATAGTAAACATGCCAAGTACATATTCTGTTGTGGCTCCTAATCAAAACTTATATAAAGGCACTAGCTTAGGTTGTCCTGCTGCTTATTCTGCTTCAAAGGGTGGTATAGATGCTTTAAGTAGATATTTGGCAAGTTATTGGGCCGCAAACAACGTTAGGGTGAATATGATTACACCCCATGGTGTATGGAATAACCATGAAGAAAAATTTGAAGCAAATTTTTCTGAGTTTAGCCCTATGAAGAGAATGAGTTTCAATCACGAAGTTGCCCCTGCATTGATTTATCTACTTTCAGATGCTTCTTCTTATGTTACCGGAGATAATTTATTAGTTGAGGGTGGATGGACAGTATGGTAAAAATTATGAACTTAATAGAATATTTTAAAATTAAACAAAACAACTTAGAAGTGCCATACATCATTGCTGAGGCAGGTGTAAATCATGAAGGTAGTATGGATTTAGCGAAAAGGCTTATTGACGAAGCATTAGAAGGTGGTGCCAATTCAATTAAATTCCAAACCTACAAGGCCGAAACTATAGCTAGTAAAGATAGTCCATATTATTGGGATTTATCTAAAGAATCTACTCGATCTCAATATGAATTATTTAAAAAGTATGACTCATTTTGGAAAAAAGAATTTGAAGAATTAAAAGTATATTGTGATAAAGCAGGAATTGAGTTTTTAAGTACCCCTTTTGATGCAGAGTCTGCAAGGTTTTTAAATGATTTGATGCCTGTATTTAAAATATCGTCTAGTGATATAACTAACCTACCATTTATTGAATTGCAATGTTCTTTTGGCAAACCAATAATATTAAGTACTGGAGCTTCATTTCTATGGGAAATTCAACAAGCAGTTGAAGTGATTGAAAAGTATGGTAATCCATTGTGTTTAATGCATTGTGTATTGAACTATCCAACTTCTGATGAAAATGCAAATATTGGTATGATAAAAGGTTTGATCAACCATTTTCCAAAATTATTAATTGGATATTCAGACCATACAATTCCTGGAGATAGTATGGATATTTGTTATGATTCATGGTTAATTGGTGCTCAGATTATTGAAAAGCATTTTACACATGATAAAAAATTGCCAGGAAACGACCATTATCATGCAATGGACAAAAATGATTTGAGAAAATTTGTGACCAGAGTTGAAAATGCAAAAAAGTGGATTGGAATTACTAAGGTCTCTGCCTTACCAGAAGAAGAACCAGCTAGAAAAAACGCTCGAAGAAGTTTAGTTGCTAATAATGATATACCTAAAGGTAAAATAATTTCTGCTGACGATTTAACATGGAAAAGGCCAGCCCATGGGATAAGTCCTGTATATTTTAATATTGTATGTGGGTCAATTGCAAACAAAGACATATTAGAGGATGATTTAATCCAATGGAGTGATATTATAACAAAGTAATCATGCAAAAAAAGGTATTCTTAGAAGGTGAAGGAGATAAATGGTTTGAAAGAAATAAATCTTCTGAATTATATAACAATTCACAAGATACAATACTTGAAATAATTGAAAAATATAAAATCAATCCAAGAAGAGTTTTAGAGATTGGATGTTCTAATGGTATTAGACTTCAAAGAGTTTATGAAAGTTATAATTGCGATTGTTATGGAATTGATCCTTCAAAGCAAGCAATTGAAAGTGGAAAGAATTTATATCCCAATATTAACCTTAAAATTGGAACTGCCGATGATTTAGCTTTTGAAAATGGTTTTTTTGATTTGATTATTTTTGGATTTTGTCTTTATTTATGTGATAGAGAAGATCTCTTTAAAATTGCATATAATGCAGATCGTTGCTTAACTAATAAGGGGCATGTTATTATTAAAGATTTTAACACTAATTTCTCGTATGCAAACAAATATGTACATAAAGAGGGTGTTTTATCTTTTAAAATGAATTATAATGAATTGTTTACATGGCATCCTTATTATAGTTTAATGTATTTAGAAGTAATAACATTTAAAGGCAATCAAGCCATTGTAAATAATGATGATAGAATAGCGGTATCGTTGTTACTTAAGAATATTGAATGATCGAAATAATTAAAATTTATCTCATTTATATTAAATGCATCTCATTTTATATATTTAATTTAAAAAAAAACTCTAATGAATATATTGCAGCTTCTCATTTCTTTAATAACTCATTTAGATTAAAGGAAAATTCAAAAAAGCAAAAATTAATTCTATTAAAAAGCTTATTCAAAGCTAATATAATGGCTTTTAATAAAAAATACAAGCATTTAAATTCAAGCAATTCTATATTATCAAATGAAGAATTTATATATGAGCAAACAAAATATAATTATAATTTAAGAATTGACTATTTAAAATATTATAATCTAAATTCAAACTATTTTTTTTATGCAGCTCAATCAACAGAACGGTATGTAAATAGAGGTTTTATTTTATATAATTATATAATAGGTTCATTATTTTACCCCTTTATTTTTGCAATAAGTTTTTTAAATAAAAAATCCCAAAATTTAGCACTAATTTATTATAATGTCTTAGAGATATATCAAGCAATAAAAATATTAAAAATAAAAGGAATAAATAAAGTAAATTATTTCTGCATATATGAAAATGATTCAAACATTAATTATTTGATTTTTAATAAAAATCATATCTATGTTTCAAAAATTCCATCTGAAGTACCGCTAGCTTTCTTTAATAAAAATATATTAACAGATAAACTTATAATCTGTTTTCCTTATCAATTAGAAGAATTAGAAGAATTTAAAAAAACTATGAAAGTTAAAGAAACAGAGCTTTGGGGTCCAGAGAGATATCACGAAAATAAATCAAATTATTCAAAAGAAGATATAGAAAAACATCATATTTTAAAAAACATCTGTTATTATTCAAGTGCGAATTGGTATAGGAAAATTAAAGGTAATATAGATTTAGGAAAGTTTGAAAAAGAAAACGAAGATTTAATAATAAAGACTTTAATTACTTGGGTAAAACAAAACCCAAGCTATTCTCTTACCATTTATTTGCATCCATTAGAGAGAAACCATAAAATTTTCAAAATGGTTCAAGATCATTATATAAATTATCATTATTCAGATTTGATAATTTGGAATAAAGATGAAGCTTCAAATCAATCATTTCATTTGAATAATATTGGTATTGGTTTATATTCAACAATTCTATTTGAAAGAATTTTTATGGGATTCAAAACATTAATTGTACCTTTAGGCTTCGAAAATGAATTTCCATTGTCTAATTCTAATATCGTAAATATTTGTGCAAACAGCGCAAAACAGCTTTTTTCTAAAATGGATAGTAATATTAACTTAAGTGCAAATGAGTATTATAAATTAAATTTAATTAATAATTACAAGAATGAATTGGTAAATTGATTGAAATTTTGGAAATAAAAATAGTATGAAAATTGTCATCATAGACTATGGATTAGGCAATCCCATGAGTATTAAAAATATGCTCAAGAAATGCGGGGCAATGGATGTGGAATTAAGTCATCAAACAGACAAATTATTTCAAGCGGATAGATTAATATTACCTGGTGTTGGCCATTTTAAAAAAGGAATGGATAATTTGAGTCAATTGGGCTTAATTTCTATTCTCAATGAATTGGTAATAGACAGAGAAAAACCTATTTTGGGTATCTGTTTGGGTATGCAATTAATGACAAGTTTCAGTGAAGAAGGTCATATATTAGGTTTAAATTGGATAGAAGCTCAAACCAATAAATTTAAATTTGGAAACCCTGATATTAAAATACCACACATGGGATGGAATGACACTGAGTTTGTTAAACAACCTTTCAACGATTTAGACTTTGAGGAAAATCCACCCAGATTTTATTATACCCATTCTTATTTTGTTGAATGCAAGGACGAAACAGATGTATTATGTTATGCAAATTACGAAAAAAAATTTCATGCAGGTTTTTTAAAAAACAATATCATGGGATTACAATTTCATCCAGAAAAAAGCCATGTTTTTGGTCAAAAATTGTTAAGTGAATTTTTAAATTGGAAACCTTAAATTTAAAAAAATATAATCATATTCAATGAACCGAACAAGAGTGATACCAGTGATTACCATTATTAAGAATAAAATGGTAAAAACAGTGAAGTTTAAAAACCCACATTATATTGGAGATCCATTAAATGCTATTAAAATTTTTAATGAAAAAAGGGTGGATGAACTTATTATTTTAGACATAGAAGCATCGAAAAATCAAAAAGAACCCAATTATAAATTGATTGAAGAAATGGCTGGAGAGGCATTTATGCCTTTAGGCTATGGTGGAGGCATTCATACTTTCGAACAAGCTGCAAAGATTTTTGCTTTGGGTATAGAAAAAGTTATTTTAAATTCTGTTTTACACAACAATCCCGATATCATCTCCAAAATTGCTGAGGTATATGGCAATCAAAGTGTTGTTGTATGTTTAGATTATAAAAAAAATATTTTTGGCAAATGGAAATGTCACTATTTTTCTGGTACCAAAAGCCTTTCAAATGATCCTCGTAAATTAATAGAATCATACATAAAAAAAGGGGCTGGAGAAATCATAATTCATAATATTGAAAAAGAAGGCACATTTCAGGGTTTTGATTTGCAAATGATAAGTAAATTATCGAACATTGCGGTTCCAATTGTGGCACTTGGAGGTTGCAATGGAATAGACGACATGAAAACGATCATTCAACAAGGAGCCAACGCTGTAGCCTCTGGTAGTTTTTTTTGTTACAAAAACAACAACACACAATCGATTTTAATCAATTACCCCCAATTTATTTAGTAAACATGTCAAGTCAGCAAATTCAAGAATGTAGTCAATGTTTGTTGAATACTAAAGACACTTCATACATCAGTTTTGATGATAATGGCGTTTGCAGTTATTGTCAAAGTTATAAACATAAAGTTTTCTCTTTAGGATCTGCTAATGAGAAATCGGATTATTTGAAAACCAAAATTAATGAGATTAAATTGCATGGTAAAGGAAAAAAGTTTGATTGTTTGTTAGGGTTAAGTGGTGGAGTAGACAGCAGTTACATGGCTTTTTTAGCTCATGAACTAGGTTTAAAACCATTGGTTATACATTTAGATAATGGTTGGAACTCTGAAATAGCGGTTAAAAATATTGAAAAAATATGCGAAAAATTTGGTTTTGAGTTGTATACTTATGTAATTGATTGGGAAGAATTTGTAGGTTTACAAAAAGCTTATTTGAAAGCTGGTGTAGTAGACATTGAAGTTTTAACTGATCATGCCATTTATGCTATCTTAAATAAGTTGTCTTATAAATTTAAAATCAAGTATACTTTAAGTGGATTTAATTATGAAACCGAAGCCATTATGCCTAAAGGTTGGACATATAGCAAAAGAGACTTCTTGAATATAAAAGACATTGTTGCTAAGTATGGTGAAGAAGTAAAATTCAAGACATATCCATATATTAATTTTTATAAAGCGCTGTTCTATTATTGGTTTTTAAAATTAGAAACTTTTGAACTGTTAAATTTTGTAGAATATGACAAAGAAACAGCAAAAAAAACCTTGATCTCTGAAATTGGTTGGACTGATTATGGGGGAAAACATTATGAATCTGTGTTTACAAAATTTTACCAATCTTATATTTTGCCTGTAAAATTTGGAATTGACAAAAGAAGAGCCCATTTATCAAATCAAATTTGTGCCCAAAAAATTTCAAAAAAACAAGCCAATCAAATTCTTGAAACCAAGCCATTTGATGAACAATTGATTTCTATGGAAAGGGATTATATTCTAAAAAAATTCAGTTTATCTGAAAAAGAGTTTGAAAAAATTATGCAAGAAAAACCAAGGCCACATTCTGAATTCGATACTGATCAAAGATTATGGAACAGGTATTTCAGTCTAATAAATAAAATAAAGTTTTGGAAAAAAAGGTACTAATTATTTCACATACCTTTCCCCCAAGTCCTGGTGTTGGAGGTAGAAGATGGGCAAAATTTGCAAAGTATTTAAATAGACAAGGAGTAAATGTATATGTTTTAAAAGAAGAAAGAATAGGACTTAAAGAGGAATCTATTTGGACAGAGGACATTAATGAACTCAATGCTAATCAAATTTTTACCTATAAAACTTTCTATCCAAAAATACTTCAAAAAAAAACTCTAAGTTTTTGGGATAAATTCCAATACAAGATTGCAAAGTGGTTTGTGGCTGTATTTAGCGAGGGAAACCCATTAGATAAAACGATTTTTATTAAAAAACGATTTTTAAAACAATTAAAAACTATCACCCAAACAAATAATATTAAGAATATCATAGTTTCTGGTGCTCCTTTTAATTTACTGTATTATAGTGCACTTTTCAAGTTGAATAATCCACATATTAATCTTATTTGTGATTTTAGAGATCCATGGACTTGGGGCCAGAATTACGGAATAAAACTATTATCGAAAAAAAGGCTAGCAAATGAATTTGAAAAAGAAATAAAGACAATCATATGTGCTGATTTAGTTATTGTCCCAGGTGATTCAATGCTCGAAAGTTTAAACAAAACACATAGTATTTACAGTAAAAAATATTTTATTTTAAATCATGGATATGATAAGGAGTATATAAATCCCAAAAAGCAAGTTGTAATCGCAAATGCAAACAAAGTTAGGATTGCCTTTTTAGGTGAAATATATAATGAAATAGATGATATTATGAAGCAATTAGCAATAGGTTTGTCCAATAATAATAGCCCGTTTTTTTTAGATTTCTATAGTACAAGCAGTCGTTACGAGAGCCTTTTTGACGAAGTAGGCATTTTAAATAAAAAAGTATCCTATCATAGTTTATTAAGTCAACAATTGCTTTTTAAAGAATTAGAAAATTATGACTTTGTATTAATTATTCATCCAAAGGTTTTTAAAGATAATATTGCTACAAAATTCTATGAGCTTATTTATTTTAATATCCCAATTCTTTACATTGGCGAAAGTGGACTAGTAAGTGATTTTATAAATCAAAAAAAATTAGGGCTATTTATTGACTTATTGAATGTAACCGATTTTTTCAGTAATCCAAATGCCGTGAAGAAATATAGTCATTCACCCAATAATAATATTGAAAATTATTCTATAGATGTATTATCTAAAAAACTAACTCAAAAACTTGTTTAATTCATTGAAAACAACCCTAATCACAGGAGGTGCAGGTTTTATTGGCAGCAGTTTAATTGACCAATTGCTTGAAGAAAATCCACATTATGCTATTATCAATTTGGATAATTTTGATACTTTTTATTCTAAAGAAATCAAACAAGCCAATATCAGGCATCATTTAAATTACCCCAATTATCAATTGTTAACAATTGATATCAATGATGCTGTAGCTATGAATGAGGCTTTTAAAGAAATAGACATAGATTGCATTGTGCATTTAGCTGCCAAAGCAGGGGTTAGACCCAGTATTCAAGATCCTCAATCGTATTTTCAAACCAATGTGATGGGAACCCTAAATTTACTTGAATTGGCAAAACAAAAAAAGATAAAGAAATTTGTATTTGCTTCATCTAGTTCGGTCTATGGTAAAAACCCCAATGTGCCTTGGCGTGAAAGTGATTTAGATTTAGAGCCCATTAGCCCTTATGCTGCATCAAAAATTGCAGCAGAAAAAGTTTGTCAAACCTATGCGCATTTGTATGGTTTGGATATCACCGCCCTTAGGTTTTTTACCGTATATGGTCCCAAACAAAGACCAGATTTAGCCATACATAAGTTCTTTAAATTGGCAATGAACAATCAACCTATTCCTTTTTTTGGAGATGGCAGCACCCGCAGAGATTATACCTATGTGGCAGATATTGTGCAAGGCATCAAAGGAGCCATGAATTTCAAGAATAATGGTTTTGAAGTGTTTAATTTGGGTAATCACCAAACGGTATCCTTAAAAGAATTAGTAGATGCCATTGGCAATGTTTTAGGCAAAGAAATTTTGCTTGATAAACAACCCAAACAAGCAGGGGATGTGGACCAAACCTATGCGGATATTGATAAGGCAATGAGTAAATTGGGTTATTCACCCAAAACAAAACTTATTGATGGTCTGAGTTTATTTATTAAATATATAATCACAAAAAAATGAAAGCAATTTATTTTATCTACAATTTATTTAGATATACAAAAAGGTTTTCAATAGAAGGGTTAGTCCTTTTAATGAAACAACATACCTCAAACAAAGAGTTTATTATTTTTCAAACAAAGGAGTTTAAACAACCAATCAATCTGCGAAATAAATCTTCAGATATAAATACTTTTAACCAAGTGATTTTTGATAAAGAATATGAAATAGCATTGAATTTTGAACCAAAAGTAATAATAGATTGTGGTGCAAACATTGGTTTAGCAACAGTTTATTTTAAAAACAGATATCCGAAGTCAAAGGTTATTGCATTAGAAGTGGAAAAATCAAATTTTGAAATTTTACTTCAAAATATCAAGGGATATGATGATGTGACCTCTTATAACAAAGGGATATGGAATAAAACAACCAAGTTAAAAATTGAAAATATCAATTCAGCAAATTGGAGCTTTATGGTTTCAGAAGCACCTGAAAATTATGAAGGAGGTATAGATGCAATTTCATTAGATGAAATTATGAGAGTAAACAACCTAAACAGTATTGACATATTAAAAATTGATATTGAAGGTTCTGAGAAAGAATTATTTGAAAAAAACTATGAAGGGTGGCTATCAAAAACCAAGGTATTGATTATCGAATTACATGACAAAAAAAGAGAAGGCTGTTCGGTCTCACTTGTAAAAGCACTTTCTAAATACAATTTTGAATTGTTTCATAAAGGGGAGAATATGGTAATCATCTTCAAGCAAGATTTTTAAAGTGAAAAAAATAGGAATTTTCAATGCCACGCGTTTTTGGCAAAAATATGTTTTTGGTAATCCGCCAGAAGGCTATTTTTAAGTTTATAGAATTTCTTTTATACAATGGCAAAAAAGAAAGAAGATAAAACATTCAATCCAAGGAAATATATGGAGTTGGCTATTCAGATTATGAATAAGTCAATTCAAGAGCCAAGGCAAGATAAAACGAGTCCTAAGGTAGGGGCAGTTTTAATTAAGCCTGATGGCACTAAAGAAACAGCCTTTAGAGGAGAACTTCGTCATGGTGACCACGCAGAATTCACTTTGTTAGAAAGAAAGAACCGCAGTAATCATTTAGACGAGTGCATTTTATTTGCAACACTTGAACCTTGTGCTCCTGGAGCTAGGAAGCACCCTAAATTGGGCTGTGCAGAGCGAATAGTGAATGCGCGTATCAAAAAAGTTTGGGTTGGTATAGAAGATCCAGACCCATCAGTTGATAGGAAAGGCATCCAATACCTTTTGGACAATGGAGTGGAAGTGGAGATGTTTGATGCTGACCTCCAAAAGCAAATTAGGAATGCTAACAATCAATTTATTGAAGAGGCACAAGTAAGAGCGAAATTGGCAAATGATGAGAAGTTGGCAATAGTATTGTCTGAAAAGGAAAGAACGGAGCAAAAAGCCGAACTAGAAGATTTGTCTAAAACCCATTTAGATACTTTTATCAAAAAAGCGAAACTTAATGTAGAATGGAATACGCCTAAGTTTTATAGAATTCTCACACAGTTGGGTATTTTAGATTTTAAAGACGAGAAATATACACCAACAGGCTTGGGCTTGCTTTTGTTTGGTGAGCGACCACAACTTATTTATCAAAATGCTTTGATTCGGGCTACATTCAAAACCAAAGGCAGGAGTGAAGACATTGACACAATAGAAGGCCCGCTTATTTCACAAGCTGATAAAATTCAAGAATGGTATAAAAGCCATATTGGAAAACAAATAGACCGTTCATCAGTTGAGCGTAAGGTTACTTATGATTACCCCCTTGTAGTTTTCCGTGAAGCAATAATTAACGCAATTGTTCATAGAGATTACGATATTGAAGGAGCTCCCATTTACTTTGAGATTAATGATGATGCAATAATCATCAAAAGCCCAGGAGAACCCGTTAAACCAATTACGTTAGAACAAATCAAGCGGTTTAATGCGCCTTCATTAAGTAGAAACCCTAAAATAATGTATGTATTTGACCAATTAGATTTAGTGGAACAAAGAGGTTTAGGTTTTCTAACCATCAAAGACCTGCCTCAAAAGTATAATTTGCCATTACCCTTGGTTACTTATGAAGCTCCTTATATGGTATTTACATTTCCAAGGAGTGGCGACAGCTTAAAAAAGATTGCCCCAAACAGTGCCTTAGTAAATCTAAACGATGAAGAGTTGAATGGGTATAACTTCGTTAAAGTGAAAGAGAAGCTGACAAGGAAAGAATATGAAGAACATTTCGGCTTTGATAAAAAGAAGGCAGAAAGGCATCTCAAAGTGTTTGTACAACAAGGTTTTATTGAACGAAAAGGCTCAGGGCCCGGAACGTATTATGAAACTATTGCGACATAAAGCGAGATATATTGTCGCTATAGAAGGCGTTTATAATGTGTTTTATGGCTTATCGCGACAATCATCACGACTATATGTCGCGTTAGTTATGGCTTTTTGTTCAAGTTAAAGATAAAAAAAGATACTATAAATGCCATACCATACATGGATAATAGGTCGGATATGGTGTCGAAGTTAATACAATAAAACATGCTATCAATACGCTACTTGGACAATAAGTTGGTCATGGTGTCCAAGTATAATTATGATAAAGAAAAAAAGCATTTATTATATAACCCTAATGAAAAAAATAGGAATTTTCAATGCCACGCGTTTTTGGCAAAAATATGTTTTTGGTAATCCGCCAGAAGGCTATTTTTACAAAAGAGCCATCGATATTCCTATGCATTTATTTAAAATTCAAAATCAGTTTTTATGCAATACCAAATGGGTCTTGCCTTTTCAAAACTATGATTTGTTCCATACCTATAACAGCATCATACCTGTCAACGCGCCTTGGGTGGTGGAAGTGGAGTCTTTTTTGCCAAGATATGGAAATTCTCAAAAAGAAGGTGATTTACTCTACAAATGGGGCGTAAAACGCTTGCAGCATAAAAGTTGCAAAGCCATTATTTTTACCTCCAAATTTTCTCAAGAAATGAATCGACCTAATTTTGAAAAATGGGGAATTATGAATAAAGGACAAGTGATTTACAGAGCAGTGCAAGCTTACTCAAGTTTGATAAGTGAAAATGAATCAGAATTTCACATTCTTTTTGCTGGCAATGCCTTTTATAGAAAGGGTGGTATTGAGTTGTTAAAAGCCCTCGAAAGAATCAATAATCCACACATCAAAGTCACTATCATCAGTAATTTTGAAGTGGATTGGGAAATTTATCCAACCGAAGCAGAAATAGCTTGGGTACATTCTCAAATTTCAAAAGACAAAAGAATAACTTTACACACCAGTTTGCCTCACCACAAAGTTGTAGACATCATGCGAACTGCTCATGTATTTGTTGCTACCACATTTGCCGACCCATTTAACAACACCATTTTAGAATCTATGGCTTGTGGCGTGCCTATTATTGCTACAGATATTCGTTCCATTCCTGAGTTTGTAGAAGAAGGCATGAATGGATTTACGATTACCCCAAACAAAGAAAACAAAGAACCTATTGTGGATTTTATAGAAGAAAAACTTAACTTCTTACTCAATAATCAAACTCAAAGACAACAAATGGCACAACATTCTTCAAACATTATAAAAGACAAATTCTCTTTAGAAGCCAGAAATGAGAAGTTGAAAGTGTTGTATGATGGAATTTTGTAAAAATGAATTTTAGTCCGTAATATTTGGCTCAAGCATCTTTCACAGATTTACACAGATGGGTTTCATTTCTTTGAGATTCTGTGGGTTCAGTGAGAGATTTTCTTATTTGGCTCACAGATTTCACAGATGTTCACAGATAGGTTTTTTTTGTGGTGTTTTATATATTCAGTGAGAGACTAACTACATGTAAACATTTATATATACAAGTCATTAAGAATTAACAAAAACTCCCCATTTTTAATTTAATAACCATTAACCTATAACCATTAACAGTTAACCATTTACCACCCATGCCCCATCTAATAAACTTTAAACGCATTGGAAAACCTGCAGAAGGATACATTTCCATATCAGAAGCACAAAACGAAATTCCTTTCGAAATTAAACGCAACTTCTGGACTTACTACACCCCCGAAGAGGTTGTAAGAGGTCGCCATGCACATTATGAAACAGAAATGGTTCTTATAGCATTAGCAGGTAGAATCGTAGTGAATACAGAAATGCCAGATGGAACCGTTAATGTGTTTGTATTAGATAAACCTGATGTTGGTTTATTTATGCCTAAACTATGTTGGCACACCATGCAGTATTCTCACAATGCTGTGCAATTGGTAATAGCTTCAAGTTTATATAATGAAGCAGATTACATTAGAAGTTACGAGGATTTTAAAAAAATAAGTTCAAAATGATACACCCTTTAGCAGATGTTCAATCAAGTCAAATTGGGGAAAACACCACAATTTGGCAGTTTGCGGTAGTTTTAAAAAAGGCTGTAATTGGAGAAAATTGTAACATCAACTGCCACACATTTATAGAAAATGATGTTGTAATTGGCAATCATGTGACCGTAAAAAGTGGTGTATTTTTATGGGACGGTATTTATATTGAAAACAATGTTTTTATTGGACCAAATGCAACATTTGTTAACGATCAATTTCCAAAATCAAAACAATATCCAACTGAATTTCAAAAAACTATTCTAAGAGAGGGTTGCAGCATAGGTGCTAATGCTACCATTTTAGGAGGTATTGAAATAGGAAGTAATGCTTTAATTGGGGCCGGAAGTGTTGTGACAAAAAATGTTAAACCTCATGCATTAATGCTTGGTAATCCTGCTAAACAAGTTGCTTGGGTTAATAATAGAGGTGAAAAACTAAAAGAAATCCCAAGCGGTTTATTGACCGATAGCCAAGGAAACAAATTCGAAATAATAGATAATTTTCTTGTTCAAAAGTGAAATGATTTAACTTAAATGTCTATGGTTCGAGTGCCTCAGCCACTAGCTGACAAAACCGAGTGCTTCACCATGGCAAAAAAAACATCACATAAATATTAACCAATATCATAACAAATAACAGTCAAACTCAACTAATATGAATGTTCCTTATTTAGATTTAAAATCTATTAATCTAGCCCATCAAGATGATCTAAAAAACGCCTTTGAAACAGTACTTAACTCTGGATGGTATATCATGGGAGAACAATTACTCACTTTCGAAAGAAACTATTCAACTTATAATCAAGCAAGCTTTGCAGTAGGTGTAGCCAATGGCTTAGATGCTTTGATATTATCACTTAAAGCATTAAAAATAGGAGCAGGAGATGAAGTTATTGTACCATCAAATACCTACATTGCTACATGGTTAGCAGTTTCTTATGTGGGCGCTACCCCAATTCCTGTTGAACCGAAATGGGAGACTTGTAACATTAATCCTGAACTTATTGAGGAAAAAATTAATTCAAATACCAAAGCCATTTTACCTGTCAATTTATATGGTCAAGTTGCAGAAATGGATAAGATTATGGCTATTGCCAATCATCACAACTTAAAAGTGATAGAGGATAATGCCCAAGCACAAGGTGCACTTTGCAATGGAAAATTATCTGGAAGTTTTGGTCATATCAACGCTACAAGTTTTTATCCTGGAAAAAATCTTGGGGCATTGGGTGATGCAGGTGCAATCACGACAGATTCGGAAGAATTAGCTAATGCTATTAAAGTTTTGAGAAATTACGGTTCGCAAAAAAAATATTACAACGAAGTAAAAGGTGTAAATTCTCGTTTAGACGAGTTGCAAGCTGCTTTATTAGATGTTAAACTTAAATATTTACATTCAGAAACTCAAGAAAGACAAAGATTGGCATTGATTTATGACGAACAACTAAAAGGCATTGATAATTTAACTTTACCACAAAATGCTGAAGGATGTAATTCCGTGTATCACATTTACCAAGTTAGAACATCTAAAAGAGATGCATTACAAAAATATTTAACAGAACAAGGAGTTGGAACAGTGATACATTATCCAGTTCCACCACATTTACAAGAAGCATACAAAGAATTAAATTTCAAACAAGGCGATTTTCCTATAGCAGAAAAAATAGCACAAGAAACTTTAAGCATTCCTCTATATCCTGGCATGCCAAAAGAACACCAAGAAATTGTGATTGAGAAGATAAAAGGGTTTTTTTATTAACTACAGGGAATACTTTACCACACCTGTCCCGACTTTTCGGGAGAGAGCTCAGAGAAGATTTTACCACGGAGAGCACAGAGTGTTACCCAACCTGTCACGACTTTTCGGGAGAGAGCTCAGAGAGTTACACAGAGAGCTCACAGAGAGAGAACACAAAGAGTGTTAAAACACTGTGAAAATTAACCACAGAGCGCACAAAGACTTTCACACCTGTTCCGAGTATTCGGGTAGAGTTACACAGAGGAAAAAAGTACAACATTGCGTCCTTTGCATATTTTACTTTGCGTACTTAGTGTGAAATGATTTTAATCATACCTGTCCCGAAAATTAGTGAAAGAATATTGAGAGTGAGAATAAAAAAAGTGTTAAACATTAAAAGAAATGTCGCCCTTCGAGTACCTCAGGGTGACATTCATTATTAACTCTGGGTAAACTACTCAGTGCAAGCGCTCAAATAACCATTAACTAATAAACTATTAACCAATATCCATTCAACAGATGCCTAAAATATCCATAATAATACCCTGCTATTACAACGAGTTAAATATTCCAGTTACCTCACAAGAATTAATAGAGAACGAAAAAAATTTTCCAGAAGGGACGGAATTTGAATACGTAATGGTAGACGATGGCTCAAAAGATAAGACATTTGAAGCTTTACAATTGTTTAAAAAAGCGCATCCATCTAAAGTTAAAATTATTAAACTGTCAGGTAATTTTGGTAGTTACAACGCCATGTTAGCTGGCATGAAATATGCCACAGGCGATTGTAATGTCATTATAGCAGCCGACCTTCAAGACCCAATCTCCTTGATGCCAAAAATGTTAGCACATTGGCAAAATGGAATCAAATTGGTGATGGGAAACAGAGAAGACAGAGACGATCCATTTTTTAGTAAAATATTCGCAAAAACTTTTCAATATTTAATGAAAAAATATGCACTTCCAAATTTACCTAAAGGTGGATTTGATTATGTATTATTTGATAAAAAACTAAAAGAAGAGGTTTTAGAGATGGATGAAAAAAACTCTAACAGTTTGTATTTATTGATTTGGCTTAAATACGAATACATCACCATTCCATACAAAAGAATGGAGCGAAAAATTGGCAAAAGTCGTTGGACCATGAAAAAGAAAATCAAATTGTTTGTTGATTCTTTTGTTGCTTTTTCTTTTGCCCCGATAAGAATTATTACAGTATCTGGTTTTGTTTTAGGAGCAGTTGCTATATTTTATGCCTTGTTTATTGTTTATAACCGATTGGTCGGTAACATAGCTGTAGAAGGTTGGACAGCCATGATGTTGGTGTTTTTGTTTGTTTCAGCTTTCCAAATGGTGGCAATTGGGATTTTAGGGGAATATTTGTGGCGAACACTTGATGCAAGTAGAAAAAGACCTAATTTTGTAATTGATAAGGTAGAATAATTTTAAACTAAATATTACTATTCTGATGCAACATATATTAGAAAAATACAATCACATTCAGCGATTACTGAAATTGGAGTTAGACACGCCCGATAGAGTGTTATTTCATGAAAAAGTTAAACCATTATTATTGGAAATGGCAGCAGATAAGAATTTTTTGAAAGACATCATCAAAAGAAATTTTTTAGATACAGGGTTTTTAAAACAAGAATGGTCAGGTTATAACATCCCATTTATGTACATTTATGAAACAGAGCATTTTAATTTAAAATTGCATTTATTTCCACCAGATAAAGAAAAAAGAGACAATATAGCTGCCCATTGCATTCATCATCACAACAATTACATGTTAACAACCAATGCTTTTTTTGGTTCTGGTTATGAAACTATTTTATTTGAAAAAGATCCTCAAGTAAAAAATGTTGAATTGGATGTTGATATGAAAATTACCAAGCATTTTCATCAAAAAGATATAAATCCACATACAGTTGATAGTTGGGAACCTCACATCGTTTTTATTCCACAAGAATTATCTTCAACGATGCTGATTTGGACACCAGACAAAAAAAGAACAACAGATAATTTTAGGCAGAACCCATTTTTAAAAACTGTTAAAAAACCATTGCGTTGGTTGATTCATAGAATGGGTTTAACAAATCGCATAGGAATTGCAGCAGAAAAAACATACCAATTTTATCCTAATCCTAATGGAAAAGGCTATAAAGGTATTGAGGAAAGTGAATATTTTGCACCAACAAAAGCCGAAAAAGGCGCAGTTGTAGATACCTATTCTGCTCAAATGATTTTTGCGTTTATTCAAAGAGCTGATTTATTCGACTCTGATTTTTTCAAAGAAAAGAAAAATAATATCCCAAAATATTACCATCAATTTATAGAAATGCTATTAGCCGGTGAATCTATTCCTGATGTATTTCATCGCACTGAAATCAATATTCCTCAAAAAACGTATTTTAGAGAGGATATCTTTAATAATTAATGAGTATTCAGCCACAGTGTAACACATAGTAATTCACAGAGTTACACAAAGAAAATGCAATTAAATGAAGCTTTATTTAATTGTTAATGAGATAATTTTATAATAAAACTACAAAAATGGAAACGAATCAAATCACCCATGAAATACTTGATGCTGCATATAAAGTACATACTAATCTTGGTCCAGGTTTATTAGAATCATCCTATCAAGCTTGTTTGATTTATGAATTAAAAAAGAAAGGTTTGAATATAGAATCAGAAAAAGGATTGCCTTTGATATATGAAGAAGTAAAACTAGAGTGTGGTTATCGGATTGATATTTTAGTTGAGAGTAAGGTGATAATTGAATTAAAAACAGTTGAAGCTTTTACAGATGTTCATACTGCACAACTTTTGACATATTTAAAATTATCAGGATGCAAAGTTGGACTTCTTTTAAATTTTCATACTAAAAGTCTTAAAGATGGAATCAAAAGGTTGATTTTGTAATAGAGTATCACGGAGAAAAACATTGTGTTACACTGTGCCAACACTGAGCGACACTGTGGAATATAATAGAAATAACACAGAGTATCACGGAGAAAAACATTGTGTTACACTGTGCAAACACTGAGCAACACTGTGACATGGTTTCACAGAATAAAACACTGTGTTACACCGTGTCAACACTGAGCGACACTGTGAAATAGTTTCACAAAATAAAACATCGTGTGAAACCATAATCAATATAAGTAAAACTTGACAAGGTCAGTTCTCCCCAAAAATGAAAATTATCTATTACTCCCCACATCCAACTCATGACATTGTTACTGAAGTGGGTTATGCCACACATCAGAGAGAAACAATTCATGCATTGCAGAAACTTGGTGTTGAGGTTATTCCTGTAATTATGGGTGGAACAACTTTAGAAGAGGTGCCTTATAAAGAAGGTAAAGCCATCGAACAAAATGGTTTAAAGGGTTTTATAAAAAAAATATTGCCTCGTTTTATTTGGGTTAGTATCAAAGATTTTATGTTGATGCGATATGATGTAAAAGCCGGGATGAAATTAGAAAAAGCTATTTTGGAGCATCAACCTGATTTGATTTATGAACGTTCTGAATACCTGCAGGACAGTGGTATCAAACCTGCAAAAAGGCATGGTATTAAGTATTTTTTAGAAGTAAATGCCCCTTTTGTTCAAGAAATGCGGGAAATGGAAGGTTGGAGTTTTTGGTTGTGGTTAGGACATAAAAAAGAAAAACACAAGTATCAATCTGCTGATAAAATATTTGTTGTTTCTACAGTCTTAAAAGATTTTTTGGTACAACGCTATCAAATTGATTCTACTAAGATTTTAGTTTCACCGAATAAAATCAATAAAGAAGAATTTTTAGAAAAAGCTAATGAGAGTCCTGCAATCTCTTTGAATTTTGACAATCCCAATTGGCCTATAATTGGTTTTGTGGGATCTATTTTACCACATCATTATGTAGATGTATTGATTGATGCTTTTGCAATCATTAGAAAGCAAGAAACACAAGCTAATCTGTTGATTGTTGGAGGTGGGTCTTTGTTGGATAAATTAAAATTAAAAGCCAAAGATTTGGGAATTTCAGACTATATCCTTTTCACAAATAAAGTGCCTCACAAACAAATTCCTGCTATTATTAACAGCATGGATATTTGTGTAATGCCTGGTTCTAATTGGTATGGTTCACCTATCAAGATTTTTGAATATGGCATTTTAGGCAAAGTGGTTATAGCTCCTGATAATGGTCCTATTCGAGATGTAATGGAGCATGAACAAGATGGTTTGTTGATTGATAAAGATGCAAGAATATTGGCAGATGCCATTACTAAACTTATCAATAACCCTGAACTATCAAAAACGCTAGGTGATAATTTTCGTAACAAGATTATTGCAGATTATACTTGGGAAAAAGCAGGAGAGATTATTTTAGACGCTTTTAATAAAAAATGAAAATCCTGCTTTTTACAGACGGTATATATCCATATGAAATGGGAGGCATGCAAAAACATTCTTTTTATTTAGCTAAATATCTTGTAAAACTTAATCATGAAGTTACGTTGGTTCATTGTGTCGATAAAAACAAGTCTGTTCCAAGTAATCAAGAGGTTTCAGATTTTATAGCAGGTTCTTCAAATTTGAAAGTTTTAGGTTTTCATTTTCCAAATTCTATGCCTTTTCCGGGTCATTATATTTATAGGAATTGGTTATACAGCGGCTTGATTTATAATCATTTTAAAAATACGTTAATTGATTATGACTTGATTTATACGCAAGGATTTACGGCATGGCAGTTGTTAAAAAACGTTAAAAATGCCAAAAAACCTCCTGTAATTGTTAATTTACATGGTTTGGAAATGTTTCAAACTTCGTTTTCTGCGAAAGAAAAATTACAAAAATTCTTATTGAAAATTCCTGCAAAATATGTCATCAAACATGCTGATTTTGTTCAATCTTTAGGTGGTAAATTAACTCTTCTTTTAGAGAAATTAACAGCTAAATCAAAAGTTTTTTCTTGCGGCATTGGTATTGATTCAACTTGGATGAAACAAGATTTAGTTAGCTCATCAAATATTGATTCTCTCAAACCTTTAAAATTTGTTTTCATAGGAAGATACGAAAAAAGAAAAGGCATTGATGTTTTAAACGAAGCTTTAAATTTAGATGAATCATTTAAAAACGAGTTGCATATCGATTTTATTGGTCCCATACCAACTGATAAACAACTGATTGGCAATCATATTATTTATCATGGCACAATAAATGATGAACAGGCTATCAAGGCTATTTTAAGTAAAGCAGATGTATTGGTTGTGCCATCATTATCGGAAGGTATGCCGACAGTAATCTTAGAAGCCATGTCTATGGGTTTAGCTATTTTAGCAACGGATGTAGGAGCTGTTTCAGAGTTGGTAAACAATGGTAATGGTTGGCTTATTAATCCTAATAATTCTAAAAGTCTTTTTGAGCATTTAAAGTTGATTCATCAATTGAACCCTGAACAGATATCACAGAAAAAAAAGGCATCTTTATCGGTGGTGAAAACCTATAATTGGTCTCAAAAAATTGAGGAATATGTCTATCATTTTAAATCTATTATCGGTTGATTAAAGAATTAAAATATCTTTGGAAATTAATACAACCTATTGCTATCAGATTATTAGCATTGGTTTTGGCTAGTTTTGTTGGTAGTGCTGCTGCCATATTAGTTTCGCTTTTAATCTTATTAATTGATTTAAGCAAAGGAAAACTAACCTATGTTTTAATAGTTTTTTTGTCTCTGTTATTATTTTCCGACAGCAATGCGCCCATGTTTTTTCAATCAGGCAAAAATGCCAAAGACCTTGCATTGATTTTGTTGTCTTTATATTTAATAGTGAAAGGAAAAACCAATTTTCAATACAGCTACCTTAAGTATTTTGCATTTTATATATTAATAGCTTTTATAGGATTACTATTTGCTAATTTTAATACGATAGGTTTGCAGAAATTGTTGTCTTATGCATTGGTCATTTGGGTAGTTCCAGTGTTTTTATTTTTAATTTTTGAGAAAGGAGAAGGTTTAATTTTTTCTAGACAAATAATTGTCACATTTGCATTTTTGTATATTATAAGCATTGTTTTATCGAGGTTAAATCCATTTTATTTTGCGCAATTTGGAAGGTTCAATGGTATTCATAGAAACCCCAATGGTGTGGGCATATTCGCAACCTTATTTATTATGAATATATACATCTTGCGCGAAAAATTCAGAGATATTTTTAGCAAAAAGGTGTTTTATCTCATTGTAGGCGTATTTGTATTTTGTGTTGTGTTGTCGGGTTCAAGAAATGCCATAATATCACTTGGTGTTTTTGCGCTTTTTTCAGTGCTTAGAATCAAATTGGTTTTAGGATTTTTGATTGTTTTAATTTTTGCATCAAGTTATCAATTCATATTAATGCAAATTGAGTCACTGATTTTGAGTTCTAATTTAGAAAATGAATTAAGGTTAGATACACTTTCTTATGCTTCAGGAAGAATTTATATTTGGCAAGCCTGTTGGATGGAAATACAAAATAACTATTGGCTAGGTCATGGTTTTTCATACGAAGAATATTCCAAATGGGACAAAGCCTATTACAAAATTTTACCCATGCTAATTCATAATTATGGCAATATCCATAATTCATATCTTACCATTTGGCTCAATACAGGATTGTTGGGCTTAATAGCGTTTTTATTTGGAATAATCAGATATGTTGTAAAGTTTCAATTTAAAAGCAAGTTGTTAGCACCTTTTATATTTGGCGCATTTTTTTTAGCCTTTTTTGAAAGTTATTTAGTTGCGTCATTAAATCCTTATACGTGGCAGTTATGGTTTGCCTTTTTCATTGTCAGCATTCAAATTAAACCAACTATTTTCATCAATAAACAACCAATAAAAACTTCCATGGCTGAAGAAATTTCCAGCGTGGATAAGCCTTATTAACCAGTAAACAGATTTCGAATTTTTTATTTCTTGATGGCTTGTTTTTCGGATTCTTCTGAATAAAAGCCCCAAAATAAATATTCCTATTAACCCCATTTCAGACAACCATCGCAATGCGCCTGATGCACCATCAGAAGCATTGTAATGTTTGAAAATGGGGTTTTTTATTTGATTTAATACATGTTTTTGATAGGCCAAATGATGGCTTCCAAGTCCTCCACCTAAAAGTGGATTATTCTTGAATTGCATCCATGTTACAACAGCATTTAAATAAATAGATCTCGATGAACTGTTGTATGTTTCAAGAGTTTCATAACTTGGTATAGCAGGAAAATTTTTGAATAAAACAATGGTTTGAAATATGCGTTTTTGGGTTCCATGATACATCAACATCATTGAGAGTATGGCAATTAAACTCAAAAAATATATGATTTTAAGTCTAACAGATTTTACAGTAAATATCGTTAATAAAAAATAAATCAATATACCAAGCCAAGCAGCTCCGCTAAAAGTAAAAAATAAAGCAATTGCAATAATTATTAAACTCAATTTTTCTCTCAACAAAAGTGAGTTTATTTTACCCATGTAATAAATAAAAACTGGAGAAATAAGTAATGCTAAAAAAAAGGGTTCATCGCAAATACTATAACATCTAAAAAGCCCAAGCCAAGCCCCCTTTAATGGTGTAATATGAATGTTTAATACATGTAAAATTTGTTCGGGTATACAAAGAAAAGCAGCAAATACAGCAATTTGGACATAGCGTTTTAAAAGCTGCTCCTTGTTTAACCATTGCATTTTAATAAAACCATACCAAGTAATTCCAATAAACAAAAAACCCAAAATTTGTTTAGAAAAATCTAAAAATGGATATGGATTAATCATTAAACTTATAAAGCTAGAAATACCAATTATTGCTACAATTTTTGTATACCGATTCAAGCATAATTGTCTTATTCCAATTGTTTTTATAGCAATTAAAATTACTAAAACATATAATGGATAAAACCAATAAAAATCAAATAAGCTATAAAAATTCTTTACCGAAATGGTAAAGAATAATGATAAAAGCATGAGCCAGGAGAGTATGTTTCTATAATTCATGAATTAGTTTACATTTGCAAATGTAAAGATTTTGAGAATATTAATCCTATATACTGAGCTTGCGGACTATGTTGTTAATAATTTTAATGTGTTTTTGAGTCAAAATCCAGATGCAAAAATGCTTGTTATTCACTATCCTGTAAATTCTGAAGCCCCTTTTGTATTTAAGAAAGTAACTAATGCTAACTTTTTGGTTTTTCAATCCGACAATTGGTCAACTACCTTAGATACCATCCATCAGTTTAATCCAAATATCATATTATGTTCTGGATGGAGCAATAAACATTATCTAAATTTAATCAAATCTATACCAAATACAACCAAAAGGGTGCTTTGTTTCGATAATCAATGGCAAGGTACAATCAAACAGAAAATTTTATCAACATTCTCTAAATGGAGTTTTTTAAAGTACTTTAACATGGCTTGGGTTGCAGGTGAACCACAAAAAGAATACGCATTGCGTTTGGGTTTTAAGGAAGCAAATATTTTCAGAGGCTTATACCCTGCTAATGAAGCCGTTTTTTCTCCCATAGGCAAAGAAAAACTTGAAAACAATCAAGCATTTCCAAAAATTTTAATAAGTATTGCCAGATATATTCCACAAAAAGATTTGCCAACGCTTTGGAAAGCTTTTATTAAGGTCAATCAATCTTTAGGTAATACATGGAAATTGTATAGTTTTGGGCAAGGAGAATTATTTAATCAAAGAATAGAAAATGACTACATCACACATTTTGGTTTTGTTCAACCAGAACAAATGAAACCCTATTTGTTAGAATCTGGTGTTTATGTCTTACCTAGCATGTACGAACCCTGGGGCGTTGCTGTCCACGAAATGGCATTATGTGCTATGCCACTAGTTTTAAGCGATAAAGTGGGAGCAGCTACACAATTTTTGACCCATCAAAATGGGTATTCTTTCAAAGCTGGAAATGCGTTGGATTTGGAACAAAAGTTAAGTCTTATTATGAATCTGTCGGATGAAGCATTGTGGAATATGGCTTCCTATAGTTATAAGTTGGCTTCAAGTTCTTCGCCTTCTATTTGGTCAGAAACATTGTTAAAAATTTTTAAGTCATAGTATAATCATGTGTGGAATTAGTGGTATAATCAATCTACAAAACATTGACATTGTAAAAAGCCAACTTGATGGCATGAATTTATCTATGAAACATCGTGGTCCGGATGATGAAGGTGTTTTTTATGACGATTTTGTTGGATTAACACAAACAAGGCTCTCAATTATTGATTTGTCTAGTCAAGGTCATCAGCCAATGTTATCTAGAGATAGTAAATTAGCGATCGTGTTTAATGGCGAAATCTATAATTTTAAAAGTCTTAAAAAGGAATTGTCGGATTATGATTTTGTAACTCAAACGGATACTGAAGTAATTTTGGCAGCCTATTTAAAATGGGGAATTGCTATGGTTGAAAAATTGGATGGAATGTTTGCAATAGCTTTGTATGATATTCCTGAAAAAAGAGTTTATTTAATTAGAGATAGATTAGGTGTAAAACCACTTTATTATTATCAATCGGAACACAATGAAACTTTTTTTGCTTCAGAGATTAGAACGATTATTAAAGGCTCTAAAATCAAACCTAAATTAAATCAAAACGAACTAAAAGATTATCTAACATTTCAAACTTGTACAAATAATCAAACTTTGGTAAAAGGTATTTATGCCATTTCACCAGGAACCTACCATTGTTATTCGACTCAAAATAATCATATAGTTTCTTTCTGGAAACCTACTCCAACTATTAATTCAACAGATTCTAGGGTTCAGGCTGTTAAAAATGTGAGAGAATTGTTGTTTCAGTCAGTTGAAAAGCGATTGATGGCAGATGTGCCTTTGGGTGCGTTTTTATCTGGAGGAATTGATAGTAGCGCCATTGTTGCAGCTATGAGCGAATTTGGTTCTCATGTAAACACATTTAATGTGAATTTTGCAGAAGGTCAATTTTCAGAAGCCGTTTTTGCACAAATGATTGCAAAAAAATTCAACACCAATCACACAGAAATCAATTTAAAACCCAACGAATTCTTAAATCTACTACCAAACGGTATCGAGGCGCTCGATCATCCAAGTGTTGACGGTTTGAATACTTATGTTGTATCAAAAGCTACTAAGGATGCCGGTATTACTGTTGCATTGTCGGGTGTTGGTGGCGATGAGTGGTTTGCAGGTTACCCAATTTTCAATCGTTTGGTATCTAAACAACATGAAAAACTAAAATATATACCAAAACCTTTAAGAAGTATTACCTCAACTTTAGCGCAATTAAAAACAAATGAAACAACACGAAAACGTTGGGAATTTTTTGCCTCTGATTTGAGTTTTAATGAGTTGTATCAAACTCAAAAAATGGTTTTTTCTTCATCACAAATGAATCATTTGTTAAATTATAATTCTTTAACAAATTCCAATTTGGATATCGCAAATATTTCGGAATTATCTGTCTTAGAATGGCAAAAGTATTTAATGCCAGTTTTATTGAGAGATACAGATCAAATGGGAATGGCGCATTCTCTTGAAATTAGAGAACCCTTTATGGATTATCAATTAATTGAATACCTGCTAAGTCTACCTGATGCTTATAAAATAGGTAGTCAACCTAAACAATTGTTGGTAGATGCAATGGGTGGTATACTGCCAAACGAAATTGTCAATAGACCTAAAATGGGATTTGTTTTACCCTACGAAGTTTGGCTGAAAACAGACTTAAAAGACTATGTTAAACAAGGTTTGTCTTATATCAAATCTCACCAAGCATTTAATACGGAATATGTAGCATATTTAGAAACAAATTATTTTGAAAATCATTTTCATATTCGTTGGAACATGATATGGATACTTGCGGTTTTGGGACATTGGATGAATAACAATCAAGTAAGTTAATCGGAAATGCAAGAAGAAATAGTAATTTTTACAGATTGGTATGTGCCAGGCTATAAAGCTGGTGGTCCGATTCAGTCGGTTTATAATTTGGTGGAATTATTGAGCAAGCATTATCATGTTAAAGTGATAACTAGAAATACAGACTACCAATCCAATAAGCCATACAGCGATATTGTGGCCGATGAATGGGTGAAAGTTAAAGAAAATCAAGAGGTTTTTTATTGCAGTTCTGCTAAATTAAGCATTAGTTTAATCAAACAATTCATTAAACTGAATAAAGATAAAAGAATACTAATCAATGGGTTATTTTCTTTTTATTTTAGTTTTTTACCATTGTTATTTGTTGTCATATTAGGTGTTAAAAAAAGCTTTGTAGCTGTTAGAGGCATGTTACATCAATCCGCTCTTTCTGTAAAACCAATCAAAAAACAAATTTTTTTAGCCTTTGCCAGAGGATTTGGACTTTATAAATCTACAGTTTTGTTGTCTACTTCAGTTCAAGAAACCAAAGAGATTAAAATGGCTTTAGGAGGTAAAGTAAATATTCAGTTAATTAAAAATATTCCATTAGTAGTAAAAGATTTAAATATTTCAGAAAAGCATTTTAAAAATGAAAATAACCAACTAAAAATATTGTTTTTAGGAAGAATCTCTGAAGAGAAAAATGCGCATATATTGGTAGATGCCTTGCAAAATTATCCTTTGCCTATAAAAGTTGTTTTTTGCGGGGCTTATGTCAATCAGGTTTATTTTAATGAGTTTGAAAAAAAACTTAATCAATTGCCTAATCATATCCAATATCAATACATCAATGATTTACCTCATCAACAGATTGAAACCTTGTTTTTTAATTCAGATATTTTAGTATTACCGAGTTTAGGTGAAAATTTTGGACACGCTATTTTTGAAAGTTTTGCTTTTGCAACCCCAGTAATCATAGGTAATAACACCCCATGGAAAAATATTGAGGAAAAACAAATTGGTATAGAAATAAATCCAAATAGAACAGATGAGTTAATCCAAGCAATTAGATTTTTTCATGAACTATCTCCAAGTGAATATCTGGTTTGGCAAAACAATGCTTATCAATTTGCCAAAACATATTTTAATTCAAATAATTTTGAAGAATTGTATTTAAACCTATTTTCTTGATTATTTTTGCCATCAATTCATGATTCAAACTACTCAACTCAATACTTTTAATAATCAAAGCTTTAATGTTGGTGCGTCCAGAATCAAAATGATGGTTTGGTATTTATGTAATCAACTTTTTTTTAGGTCGATGATTCATTCTTATCAATTAAAAATTTTTTTACTAAAAATATTTGGGGCTCAAGTTGGACATAATGTTATTATCAAACCTCATGTTAACATCAAATATCCTTGGAAATTAATAATTGGTAATGATGTTTGGATAGGCGAATCGGTATGGATCGATAATCTAGCCCAAGTTCAAATTGGCAACAATGTTTGTATTTCGCAAGGCGCTTTTTTACTAACAGGTAATCATAACTATAAAAAAAGCAGTTTTGATTTAATGATAGGTAACATTATTTTAGAGGATGGTGTTTGGATAGGCGCTAAAAGTATTGTTGGTCCCAATGTTATCTGCAAAAGTCACAGTGTTTTATCTGTGATGAGTTTTGCAAATAAAAATTTAGAATCCTACAAAATTTACAGAGGCAATCCAGCTGAAATAATTAAAGATCGAATTTTTGAATAATCCTAAGGTTTCTATAATTACCATTTGTTTTAATGCCGAAAATACCATTTCGGATACCATTCAGTCTGTCATCAATCAGACGTATCAAAATATTGAATACATCATAGTTGATGGCGCTTCAAAAGATCAAACTTTAAATATCATTAATTCTTTTTCATCTCCTATGATAAAAATAATTAGCGAGCCTGATAAAGGATTGTATGATGCTCTCAATAAAGGTTTTAAAATAGCATCAGGAGATATTGTTGCAGCTTTGCATGCTGATGATTTGTATGCTTCTAATCAAGTTATTGCCGATGTTGTAGAGTTATTTCTAACCCATCAAACCGATGCGGTTTCTACTTCTGTTCATATTTTCAAAAACGATGATTTTCAAAAACCTTATCGCAAGTATTCGGCCAATAAATTTAAAACTTGGCAATTGAGAATGGGAATTCAACCTCCTCATCCCGGCTTTTTTATCTCAAAGCAAGCCTTGCTCAAAGTAGGATATTTCGATATCAAGTATAAAATTAGTGGTGATTTTGATTGGTTACTTAGAGCAATTAAAGTTCATCGTTTGCGTATTTTTTATTCACCTTATGTCAGCGTTTGGATGAGAGATGGAGGTATCAGTTCTTCGGGTTGGAAGAGTAAGGTTTTAATGAATCAAGAGGATTTGGATGCTTTGAAAAAAAATGGATTTTACAGCAATTTGCCCTACATTTATTTGAAATATCTAATCAAAATATTTCAAATGTTTTAGTTCAAACTAAAAGTAGTACCGTCTTTTCCGTCTTTTAATTGAATACCTAAAGTTATTAATTTATTTCTAATTTCATCTGATAAAGCATAGTCCTTTTTTATTTTTGCTTCATGCCTAATATCTATGAGCAACTGCATTAATCCATCCAAATGTTGCGAATTAGAATTGCTTTCATTTGCTAAGCCTAATATGTCAAATACAAAAGAATGATAAAT
Source organism: Bacteroidota bacterium (assembly GCA_030682255.1). Classification (GTDB taxonomy): domain Bacteria; phylum Bacteroidota; class Bacteroidia; order NS11-12g; family UBA955; genus JABMMZ01. Next base: position 53,103 of record JAUXOK010000023.1, read on the forward strand.
ATTTTTTAATAAGTCAAACTCTTTACTGTTAATACTTTGTGTATCACTACTTAAATTATTTATTAATGTCACCATTTCAAATAAAGTTGCTATTAAGATAGGTGTATTTAAATCTTCATTCAACGCTTCAAAACATCTTTTTTGAAAACTTTCAATGTTTAAATCAGAAGAGTTTTCAGTTGGTTTAATGGTTTGTAATGTTGTGTAAGCCGTCATCAATCTATGAAGTCCTTTTTCTGCGGCAATTAAGGCTTGATTGCTAAAATCTAAAGTGCCTCTGTAATGGGCTTGTAAAACAAAAAACTTCAAAGTCATTGGAGAATATGCTTTTTCAAGCAAAGGGCTGTTCCCTTTGAAAAAATCTTGCATAGATATGCCATTGTTTAAAGATTTTGCCATTTTTTGCCCATTGATGGTAATCATATTATGATGCATCCAAATATTGGCGGGAGATTGATGACTGCATGCCACCGATTGTGCTATTTCTGATTCGTGGTGCGGAAACAATAAATCCATACCACCTCCATGAATATCAAAAGTGCTTCCTAAATATTTTTTACTCATAGCCGAACATTCTATGTGCCAACCAGGAAATCCCTTACCCCACGGGCTACTCCACTGCATGATATGTTCTTGACTTGCTTTTTTCCACAATGCAAAATCATTGGCATTTCTCTTCTCATTTTGACCTTCTAATTCTCTCGAATCATTACCTGCTCCTGCAATTAAGTCGTCTAAAATTCTACCAGATAATTTGCCATATTCGTTGGTTTTGCTGTATTTTATAACATCAAAATAAACTGATCCATTTGCTTCGTAAGCAAACCCATTTTCAATAATGGTTTGAATCATTTCTATTTGTTCGATAATATGTCCACTCGCCCTTGGTTCAATCGATGCGGGCAATACATTTAATTGCTGCAACATCAAATGATAGCTGTCTGTATAAAATTGTGCAATCTCCATTGGCTCTAATTGTTCTAATTTTGCTTTTTTAGCAACTTTATCATCGCCATCATCACCATCATTTACTAAATGACCAACATCCGTAACATTTCTTACAAACCTAACTTTATACCCTAAATGATTCAAATACCTATGCAAAACATCAAATACGATTGGTCCCCTTGCATGGCCAAGATGTGGATGACCATAAACCGTTGGTCCGCAAACATAAATACCTACTAATGGCGGGTTAATAGCTTGAAAATCAACTATTTTTTTGGTATATGTATTGTACAATTTTAATACTTGCATGACTCTATCGAAAGATTGCAAATCTAATATAAAAAATACCTATTTTTGTAAGCTATATTTTAAAATGAACACTATATTTATGAGACGAATTTTATCTTTATTGATTATTATTCAATTTTCTTTTCAATTATCTGCACAAAAAAAAGTTAAAGACACTGTTTTATTTACCTACGGTCCAAATCAAGTTTCCGTTCAAGAATTTAGAAAAGGGTTTACCAAAAACGAAAAACAAGGCGTTAAACACAAGCCAGAAGAGGTAGACGACTATCTAAATCTTTACAAGAAATTTAAACTCAAAGTTCAAGATGCTTATGATAATGGTTTAAGTAACACAGAAGATTTTAAAACAGAATTAGCCTCATACCGCAAACAAATTGCTAAACCTTATTTAACGGATAGAGTTGTTAACGAGCAATTAATCAATGAAGCTTATGTTAGAATGCAAAATGAAGTTAACGCCAGTCATATTTTAATTTTTATTAGCAATGATGCCTTACCTGCCGATACACTCATTGCATTCAATAAAATTAAAGCCATTAGAACTGAAATTTTATCTGGCAAAATTAATTTTGATAATGCTGCTGTTCAGTATAGTGAAGACCCAACAGCCAAAGACAACAAAGGTAGTCTAGGATATTTTAGCGCATTTCAAATGATTTATGAATTTGAAAATGCTGCTTTTAATACACCTGTTGGAGAAATATCAGCACCTGTTAGAACCCAATTTGGTTATCACTTAGTAAAAGTTAATGATAAAAGACCTTCAAAAGGTGAATTAACCGTTAGGCATATCATGATTCAAACTAATCCAAAACCAGGCTTAGAAGAATTGGAAGAGGCGCAAGCAAAAATTAACGAAGTTTATAAAAAACTGCAATTGGGAGAAAAGTTTGAGCAATTGGTTCAACAATATTCAGAAGATGCCAATACGGTTATAAAAAATGGGGAAATGGCACCATTCACTATGACTAACTCTCGTTTGCCAGAAAATTTCAAAAAAATCGCTTTTGATTTGCTAAATGATGGCGATTATTCTAGACCTATTCAAACCCAAGGTGGTTTTCATATCATTAAAAGAGTATCATTAAAACCAATGCCTTCACTTGAGGATAGCAAATCTGCAATTCTTAGTAAAATTAACAGAGATAGTAGACAATACAAAAATACTTTAGCTGTTTATAAAAAAGCATCTAATTACTATAAGGTTAAAGAAAATAAAAAAGCATCTAACACATTGTATGCCTTAATTGATTCTTCTATCTTAAATGGCACTTACGTTCATCCTGAAAATGCTACTTCAGGCAAACAAAAAAAACTATACAACACGGTTTTATTCACCCTTCAAAAAGTTAAAAAAAGTTACACGGTTTCAGATTTTTCTAAATGGTTGGTTGAAGTTCAAAAACCAAGTAATTCAAAATCAGTTAAAGGTGCCATAGATAATTATTTTAATGCCTACAGAATGAATACTGTGATGGATTATTATGAAGAAGATTTAGAAAACATCAATGATACTTTTGCTAACCTCTATAAAGAATACAAGGAGGGAATTCTTTTATTTTCTTTAACCGATAAAAACGTATGGACCAAAAGTGTTGAAGACAGCACTGGATTAAAAGATTTTTATAACAAAAATGCTTCAAAATATCAATTCAAAGATAGATATGACGCTACGATATTTAAATGCGCAAACAAAGCTGTAGCTGATGCTATCAAAAAAGATTTAGAAGCCGGTATTACCATCGATTCTATTCTAAGAAAACAAAACAAGTTAAATCCACTGAATGTGGCTAGCCCGAAAACAGGGAAATTTGAAAAAGGTGATGATTTTTATGCCAACAATATATTTGAAGCTAATCAAAATGATATTAAATATTTAACCTTCGAAGATCCTAAAACGCCCGGTTCATATATTGTAATTCAAGTTCATCAGTTTATTCCTCAAGGTCAAAAAAACTTAAGTGAAGCGAGAGGTTTAATCATCAGCGATTATCAAAATTATTTAGAAAACTTGTGGATTGAGTCTTTAATGATTAAATATCCTATTAAAGTAGACGAATCAGTATACAATACACTAAAATCTAGTTTGACACGTTAACCATTCATTGTCTATTTTCTTTAAATATCTAGTTGTTTCAGGCTTTTTGCTCTTTGCACTTTCGTGTGGAAAGATTAATGGTTCAAAAAATAAGGATGTTTTAGTAGCCTATAAAGGAGTTGAATTAACTAAAGAAGATATTCCTGAAGATATTTTAAATAAATTTAGCGAAGGGGATAGCTTAGGCCTTTTGAAATCCTACATCGATAAGTGGCTTGAAAATCAAATTCTTATCAATGCAGCTGAAGAAAACCTTTCTGCAGAAGAAAAAAATAAAGATAAACTGATAAACGATTACAGAAACTCTCTCTTAATTTTTGAGTTTCATCAAAAGCTTGTAAATGATAGATTAGACACTGCTGTTTCAGAAAAAGAAATTTTAGATTTCTACACAGAAAACAGCAATAATTTTGTGCTTAAAAAAAACATCGTTAAAATTAGATATCTAAAAATTCCTAAAAAAAGTGCTGATTTAGTTAAAATCAAAAAACTACTTCAAAATCCTTCTTCAGAAAATGACGAATCACTCAAGCGATATGCTGAAGAAATAGCCCTTAATTTTTACTTAGATAGCAATTGGCTTTATTTAGATGATATAACCAAAGAAATTCCATTGAATGAAAACTACAATCAACAGCGTTTCTTAAGTAATAACAAATACATTCAGTTAGAAGAAAATGATGTTCTATATTTACTCTATATCATAGATTTTAGAATTAAAAACAGTCCTTCTCCTATTGAATTTGAAAAAGAAAAAGTGAAAGATATTTTGTTATATAACCGTAAACTGAAACTATTAACTAAAACTCAAGAAGAACTATTTAAAAAAGCTTTGGAAAAAGGCGACATAAAATATTATTTAAAATAAGCACAAATAGCATGAAATCATTTCAAATAGGTATATTATTTCTATTATTAATTTTTGGTAATTTCCTCAATGGTCAAAATAAACCTCAAATTATTGACGAGGTGATTGCTGTTGTTGGCAATACTCCCATTCTACGCTCTGAATTAGAAGTATTAATTACTCAACTCGATCCTGACATTGAAGTTACTGAAGAGGTAAAATGTGACATGTTCCAAAAATTACTCATCAATAAAATGTTAGTACATCAAGCCGAAATTGATAGTATTCCATTAACAGATCAAGAAGTTGAAGATAGAATAGATAATAACCTCCGTTTTTTTGAACGTCAGATGAATAGCAGAGCCAATGTTGAAAAATATTTGGGTATGACGGTAGGGGAATATAAAAAACAAATTTTTCACAAACTGAAAGCACAAATGTTGATGGAAAAAATGGAGCAAAGCATTAGAGCTGATATTAAAATTACACCTAAAGAAGTTAGAGATTACTACAACAGAATACCACAAGACAGTTTGCCTTATATTTCATCTGAGGTGGAGGTTTCTCAAATTGTTATAAAACCCAAATATTCTAAAGAGGCCATCGAAATTGCTCGAGAACAAATTGCCTTGCTTAAAGAAAGAATTTTAGCTGGCGAAAGTTTTGCTCGTTTGGCTGGTTATTACAGCGAAGACCCTGGAAGTAAATCCCAAGGCGGTTTATTACCAGAATTTGGAAGAGGTGAAATGGTACCAGAATTTGAAAGAACTGCTTTTTCGCTTCAAATTGATAGCATGTCAGATATTATTGAAACTCCTTATGGCTTTCACGTTTTATTACTTGTTGATAAAAGAGGTGAAAGGGTTAAAGTTAGACATATTTTAATCAGACCCATTTTGATGGAAGATGATTTGAATATTGCAAGTCAAAAAGCAGATTCTATTTATCAATTGGTTCAATCAGGTAAAATAACTTGGTGCGAAGCCGTGAAACAATTTTCTGATGATGATGAAACTAAACCTTTTTGCGGTTATTTGCTCGATCAAAACATTGGCACACAACGCATTCCTTTTGATTATCTGGATAAAGACATTGCTAGAAGCGTTTCTGAAATGAAAATTGGGCAATATGCCGAACCTTCTTTAACAAAAGCGCCTGATGGCTCGCCATATTATAGAATGTTGTTTTTGAAAGATGAAACCAAGCCTCACATTGCAAATTTGGAACAAGATTGGCAAAGAATACAAGCGATGGCATTGGAAGATAAGAAAGATAGACAGATGGACGCTTGGGCAGAGAAAAAAAGAAAAGAAACTTATATTTACATCAAACCAAATTATTTGGTTTGTGGGTATTTTAATGATTGGATAACTAAGAAATAATTTTTGATAAATGAGCGATATTCAAACAGCTGAAAAGTTTACACAGAAATACAACGAAATTAAAAGAGAAATTGCAACGGTTATTGTTGGTCAACACGAGGCAGTAGATGGTGTCCTAATCTCATTGTTTTGCAACAGCCACTCACTTTTAGTGGGTGTGCCTGGTTTGGCAAAAACATTGTTGATTAAAACCATTTCTGAAGTCTTAGATTTAAAGTTTAATCGTATTCAGTTTACACCAGATTTAATGCCTGGAGATATCACTGGAAACGAAATTTTGGATGAAAGCCGTAACTTTAAATTTGTTAAAGGTCCGTTGTTTGCTAACATCGTTTTAGCAGACGAAATCAATAGAACGCCTCCTAAAACTCAAGCAGCTCTTTTAGAAGCCATGCAAGAAAGAAACGTCACCGTTGGTGGTAAAGCCTATCCTTTGGATAGTCCATTCTTTGTATTGGCAACACAAAATCCAATTGAGCAAGAGGGAACATACCCATTGCCTGAAGCTCAATTAGACAGGTTTATGTTTAATTTGGTTTTGGGTTATCCTACTTTCGAAGAAGAGTTAAGCATTGTTAGAAACACCACTGGAAACATTAAAAACCATCCTAAGAAAATTTTAAATGCTGATGAAATATTAGCGTTTCAGGATTTGGTAAGAAAAGCGCCTGTTGCCGACAATGTGTTGTCTTATGCAGTGGAATTGGTTAGCAAAACCAGACCCAACACGCCAAAAGCCACTGCAAAAGTGAATGAATTTATTAGCTATGGTGCTGGACCAAGAGCAGGTCAGTTTTTGATTCTTGGAGCCAAATGTCATGCCTTATTAAATGGTAAATTATCGCCCGATATTGAAAATGTAAAAGCAATTGCCTGCGATGTGTTAAGACACCGTTTGGTAAAAAACTATAAGGCAGAAGCCGAAGGTTTAAGTGTAGATGATATTGTAAAAGGATTGCTTTAAATAATCATCTTTATCCAATCTTACAACTTCAAAATCTTGTTTAGAAATCACAGGTGCTTTAATGCCATTGCCCAAAACCAATGCGTGAGACTTAAATATCCTTATTTCATCCATTAAATTGGCATTGATAAAACTGTTTAACAAAGCAGCACCACCCTCCACCACTACACTCTGCATATGCTGCTGATATAAGGCATCTAAAACTTCCTGCAAGTTTTGGGTGTCATTGATTTTGATACATTGAATCGCACCATCAATTTCATTTTTTAATAGATTGATGACCATGGTTGTCTGCTTTTGATTATAAAAATGAAAAGTACCTTTTTGTAGCGATACTAGTTGACTGTCTAACACAATTCTAATGGGGTCTTTGCCTGCTACCAAGCGTGTGTTAAGTTGGGGATTGTCTGTCATCAAGGTGTTTTTACCAATCAGGTAGGCATCTTCTTCACTTCGCCATTGATGATTCAGCGTTTGTGCCATGATGCCACTGATAGCTGCATGTTGCTTGTTGTATAAAAAACCATCAGCCGATTCTGCCCATTTTAGAATAATGTAAGGTCTTTTTTTAAGATGATAAGTAAAAAAGCGTTTGTTTAAATCCATGCAAACCTCCTTTAAAACATCTTCTACAACCTCTATGCCGGCATCTTTCAGTTTTTGAATGCCAGTACCATTCACCATAGAGAAAGGGTCTTTACAACCCACCACAACCCTCTTAACCTGATGTTTCACCAACAAATCTGCACAAGGTGGTGTTTTGCCATAGTGATTGCAGGGTTCTAGCGACACATAAACGGTAGCATCTTTGAGCAAACTTTTGTCTTTAACCGCCTGAATGGCATTCACCTCAGCATGGGCTTCGCCATATTTTTGATGAAAGCCTTCGCCAATTATTTCATTTTGATACACCACCACACACCCCACCATGGGATTTGGCGAAACCAAACCCAATCCCTTTTGTGCCAATTGCACACATCTTTGCATGTATGTTTCGTGAGAAAACATGGTGAGCAAAAATAATACTAATGAGGATTATAAAATATGCTAATATTTAATAACTCATTATTGATTTTTCCTAAAATTATTTAATAGTTGTCGGTGTCACATTCTATTTATTTTACTATACTCATTATCTAAATAATTTTAAATATTGTTCAAACGCAAAGACTCTATTGCGTTTAAATCCTGTTAGTTCTTCTAAAATTTCAAGTCTTACAAAATCATTCAGCAATCTTGAGATAGTGGGGACACTGACATTTATAGCAGTTGCTATACTTTGCATATCTGTAATGGGTTGACTATATAAATATTGTAACACATTATTTGCAAGTATTTGTTTTTTACCAAGTGTTATAATTTTAATTTCTACTGAAGTTCGCAGCTCAATGATTTTTTTAAATGTTTGAATGGAGTTTTCGGCTGTTATTCTTACGCCTTCTAAAAAAAATTTAAGCCATTGCGCCAAATCGTTTTTAGTTCTAACAACAGTTAAGTTATCGTAATAATGCTCTTTGTTTTTTTCAAAAAAATCAGATAAGTACAAGGTTGGTTTTACCAATAATCCTGTACTTACTAGATAAAGGGTAATTAATAATCTTCCAATTCTGCCATTGCCATCTAAAAATGGATGTATGGTTTCAAATTGATAGTGTAGAATTGCTATTTTGATTAAATGAGGTAAGTTACTATTTTCACTATGAATAAATTGCTCCAAATCTGACATATATTCTAAGATACCATCCTGATGAGGTGGAATAAATTTTGCATCAGCCAAACTACTACCTCCAATCCAGTTCTGACTGATTCGAAATTCCCCGGGTTGCTTGTGTTTACCTCTTGCTTCTTGCAATATTAATTTATGTGCATTTTTTAACAATCTATTACTTAGGGGTAAATTGTTAAGTTCAGCAATCGCTGTATTCATTGCTTGTACGTAGTTTTGTACTTCTTGCCAATCGTCTTTTTTTTCGGGATTTATATATTCTTCCTTTTGAACTGCTTCGTCTATATTTGTTTGGGTGCCTTCAATACGACTACTTTTTGTCCCCTCTTTTAGTACGTGCATCTTTATGAAAAAATCCACATCGGGTATTAATTGGCTATAGGCATTCAGTTCTCCTAGTTTTTGGTCGGCTTGGCTCAATAACAATGCTACAGCATCGTTATCCAAATGCCATTGCGTATGGATAAGCGTTGGTTCAAAACTCTTATATTGAAGCCTCTGAACTAATTTACCTGACTTAAAATTACTTATATTCATTGAATGATGTTTTCGATTGTTAGTGCAAATATAAATACTTATAATTTCAATTAAGTCATTTTATGAAAATATAAACTTCTGTATTTTCATTTGACTCCACTTTAAACCAATCTAATTCCATATGTAATTATTAGTTTAGTCCACACGATAGATTAGGGAAGACTTTATGGTAAATGCCGATATAGCAAACAAATAGTTCAATGATGCGAAGCAGTACCGAATGACTATATTGTATGTATATTCGTTATTACAAAGTAAATCTCATAACTTTATTATCTAATAGTGTAACACTTGCGAATTGGCATAATTTACATTTGTTCAATATTATTTAAACAATGGAAAATCTTAAAAACAAAACGGTCATTATTACTGGTGCAGCATCAGGAATAGGAAAAGCCACAGCAGAATTATTTGCCCAAAAAGGAGCCAATGTCATTATCTCTGATATTGATGAATCGGAAGGAATAGTCACTACAAAAAACATAGTTGCCTCTGGCGGTAAAGTGACTTTTATTAAGACGGATGTTTCAATTCCTGAAGATATGGAGGCATTGGTAAATTTTGCGATAAAGACTTATGGCAAGTTGGATGTTGCAGTAAATAATGCTGGTATTGGTGGAGAATTAAACCCTTTGGCGGATATGAGCATCGAAGGTTGGCACAAAGTGATAAATATCAATCTTAACAGTTTGTTTTATGGCATGAAATATCAGATTCGCGCTATGTTAAAAAATGGGGGAGGTAGCATCATAAATATTTCATCTATTTTGGGTTCGGTTGGATTTGCAGGCTCAAGTGGGTATGCTTCTGCCAAGCATGGTGTAATTGGACTAACGCAAACTGCAGCTTTGGAATATTCATCCCAAAATATCAGAATCAATGCTGTTGGTCCAGGTTTTATAGATACCCCACTTTTAGATAGTTTGGATACAGAAATGAAGAAACAATTGGTGGCACTTCATCCTATCGGAAGGCTTGGTAAAAGCGAAGAAGTAGCAGAACTGATTTATTGGTTGGCTAGCGACAAATCATCGTTTGCTACTGGCAGTTATTACCCAATTGATGGGGGATACTTAGCTCGTTAAATCTGATTTTATCATCTTAATTAACAGTCTTAAAAAAATATTATGGAATTAGAAAATAACAATTGGACAGTGATACCACGCATAGGCGATATGGCTCCAGATTTTGAAGCTGTAACAACAACAGGTAAACTTAAATTCAGCGAGTATAACAAAGATAAATGGGTTATTTTGTTTTCTCATCCAGCAGATTTTACGCCAGTTTGCACCACAGAACTTTCTGAATTTGCGCATCAGCAGGATTATTTTACAGAACAAAACACCAAACTAATTGGCTTGAGTATCGATAGCATTCATTCACACATTGCTTGGGTGCATAATGTCAAAGAAAAATTGGGGGTGTTGATGGAATTTCCAATTATTGCTGATATTGATATGCATGTTGCCAAACTATATGGTATGTTGCAGCCAGGAGAAAGTCAAACTGCGGCTGTACGTGCAGTTTTTTTTATCGATCCCAAAGGAAAAATCAGGTTAATCATGTATTATCCTTTGAATGTGGGAAGAAATATGGATGAAATAAAACGCGCATTGCTAGCCCTACAAACAAGCGATGCCAATAAATGTGCAATGCCTTTGAATTGGAATTTAGGAGATAGTGTAATTGTTCCTCCACCAACAACAGTGGATGCTATGCTAGAAAGAGAAAAAAGCAATTACGATATGGTAGATTTTTATTTAGCCAAAAAACAATTGTGATGTCTATTTGACCCAAAGAAATTGATTGAAAATACACACAAATGGTTTATTGAACATCCTATATCGACAAGCATTTTCAAATATTTGATTTGGACTATATTGTTTGTATATTCGGCATAACTCTGGCTTCTACCACAATAGAAATTGTAAGAATACCGCCATTCAAAATGTAGTAAGAGCATTTGAAAATAAAACCATTCTTAATCATAAGATAGACTAGAGAGCTGATAAATTTTTATGGATATGTATAAAAAAATCAGTCTATGATATTTTTTTAAGAAACTTAAAACATGTATTTTCGCACAAATTTTTTAAAATACATGTCATATTTATTCACTTCAGAATCCGTATCAGAGGGACACCCAGATAAAATAGCAGACCAAATATCAGATGCACTGATTGATAATTTCTTAGCATTCGATCCCAATAGCAAAGTAGCATGCGAAACATTGGTTACCACAGGTCAGGTTATCTTGGCAGGCGAAGTAAAATCAAGCGCTTATTTGGATGTTCAACAAATAGCCAGAGATGTGATTAAAAAAATTGGATATACCAAAAGTGAATACATGTTTGAAGCCCAAAGTTGTGGTGTGTTATCTGCCATCCACGAACAATCTTCAGACATTAACCAAGGTGTAGATAAAAAGAAAAAAGAAGAACAAGGTGCAGGCGACCAAGGTATGATGTTTGGATATGCTACTAGCGAAACCAAAAATTATATGCCTTTGGCTTTAGATTTATCTCACACCATTTTAATAGAATTGGCTGCATTAAGAAGAGAAAACAAAGAAATTAAATATTTGCGTCCTGATGCTAAAAGTCAAGTAACTTTAGAATACAATGATAAAAATCAACCTGTAAGAATTGATGCTATCGTAATTTCTACGCAGCATGATGATTTTGATAAAGAAGCTAAAATGTTAGCTAAAATCAAAAAAGACATGATAGAAATTTTGATTCCAAGAGTGATGAAAAAACATCCTCAATACAAAAAATTATTTAACAATAAAATCAAATACCACATTAACCCAACAGGTAAATTTGTTATTGGCGGTCCACATGGCGACACTGGCTTAACAGGTAGAAAAATCATTGTAGATACTTACGGTGGAAAAGGTGCACACGGTGGTGGTGCTTTCAGTGGAAAAGACCCAAGCAAAGTGGATAGAAGTGCTGCTTATGCAACCAGACACATTGCCAAAAATTTAGTAGCTGCTGGTTTGTGTTCAGAGGTTTTGGTTCAAGTAAGTTATGCCATTGGAGTAGCTCAACCAACAAGTATTAATGTAAACACTTATGGCACATCAAATGTTAAATTAACAGATGGAGAAATTGGACATATCATTCCAACTATTTTTGATATGCGTCCATACTTTATCGAACAAAGATTGAAACTTAGAAATCCTATCTATAGCGAAACTGCTGCTTATGGACACATGGGCAGAACTAGCGAAAAAGTAAAGAAAACATTTACTTCGCCTGACGGTAAAAAAGTAACCAAAGAAGTTGAATTATTTACTTGGGAAAAATTAGATTATGTCGATAAAGTTAAAAAAGCTTTCGGCATTAAATAGTCTTTTTTTCATCCGTTATAAATAGCAAATATACAAGGTGATTTTCCTATTTCTATAGGGTTTAATCGCCACCATTTAATGGGTTGAGAGATGATAGTTTCGTCCTCTCCTGTAATGTCTTTGGCTATCATCAACTTGGTGTTTGGTGATAGATTTTGAATTAAAAAAGCAAGCAATGAATCATTTCTATAAGGCGTTTCAATAAAAATTTGAGTACATGTTTTGGCGTCTAATTCAATCCTTGATAATTCCAATTTTCTTTCCTCAGGTTTTTTAGATAAATAGCCTAAAAACTTAAAATGTTGACCATCAAAACCACTGGCTACTAATGCCAATAAAATGGATGATGGACCCACGTATGGTTTTACCCTAATTCCCATTTCATGAGCCAATTGTACAACTACATTGCCAGGGTCGCCAATGCAAGGCATACCAGATTCAGACATCAATCCAATGTGTTCATTTTGTTTTAAAAGTTGTTTAATTTCATCCATTTGAAGATGAGGTTCATGTTTAGAAAGTTCAAACATCACCAATTCATCAATGTTAATGTCTTTTGAAATAAGTTTAAGAAATCTACGACTGGTCTTATTATTTTCAGAAATAAACACTTTGATTTTTTTGTAAGATTCTAATGCTTCGGCAGGAATTACATTTAAAATTGTGTTTTCTGCAATTGTCAATGGAAGAAGATGAAGCATCTTGTTGTTGGTGTATTTCATTATATAATTTTGAATAATGATACAAATTAACTAAATTTGCTTTTTAAAACTAAATAATTTTCATGAAAAAAATAACATTAAGTTTTTTTCTTTTTATAAGTTGCACTGTTGTATTAGCCCAAACATATGGTAATGAGTGGATTAATACCAATCAAAAATATTTTAAAATTCCAGTTGGCAAAGCAGGTATTTATAGAATAGAATATCTTTCGCTTATTCAATCTGCCATTGAAATGAACTTAGATTTGGCAAATGTGAATCCAAAAAAATGGCAGGTTTTCCACAATGGTAAAGAAATTCCTATTTATGTGGCCGGAGAACAGGACAATATTTTCAATAATACAGATTTTATAGAATTTTATGCCAAGTTAAACGATGGAAGCATAGATAATGAGTTATACAATAGCTCTTCTGATAATGCAAATCCTAAATTAAGTTTATTTACAGATAGCAGTGTTTATTATCTTACATTTATGGCTGCTTCAAACCCTCAAAATGGTTTGAGGTTAAAAAGTTATAATAATAATAACTATGGTTCATTTTCGCCACTCAATTATTGTTGGTATACCTCCTTGTTAGCATTCAACAACCGTTATTCGAATGGTAAGTCTTTTGTTTTAGACGGATCAGAATCTCAAAACCCTGAATATTTAAGAACGGAAGGTTTGGTAAGTACAATTTTTGGTTCGGGTACTTCACAACCTTTTTTTCAAACTACTTTAACAACCCCATCACATTATCCAAGTGGTCCAAATTCAGTTTTAAACTTCAGATCAGTAGGTCTAAATGATAATAATTTTAACACGTTAGACCATCATTTAAAAGTAGAAGTAAGCTCAGATAATATTATATTCAACACTGTTTTAGATACCCTTTTTGATGGATTTCAAGTTCTTGATAAAACATTGGGTATTCCTTCAATCAATATAGGTAATAATACAATAGTTAAATTCAGTCCTCAGTTTGTAAATGGTGTTGCCTATCAAGCACACGCCATTGGATTTGTACAGATGAGATATCCAAGAAATTTTAATTTTATAGGTGAAAATCAGATTAATTTTCAGTTGGAAACATTTGCAACACCACAATTATTGAATTGGCAAAACTATCCAACGATCAACAATAAACCAATTTTGTATGATTTAATAAACGGTTATAGAATCAGAGCCGATAAATATACTTCAACAGATGTAAGGGTGATTGTGCCAGCTAACAATGGTTTAACAGATTATTATTTAACAGATAGTTCAAATATAGTTAGACTTAAAAGTAGTGATATTCAACCAGCTATAAGTCAGGATTTTAATGATAATCAATTGTTGGCTTTTGCGCCACAAAATTTTATTAATAAACATGATTTTTTAATGTTAACAAACAATAAGTTTGTGGGTTATTACACAGGACAATATTTAAGTTATAAAAGCACTAAAACAAATACTGGTAAACCTGGCTTAGTAACTGTTCAACAATTGTATAATCAATTTTCTTATGGTGTTCCGCATCCAATTGCAATTCGTAGATTTATAAAGTATTTGGTAGAAAACGGAGATACAACGTTAAAACATTTATTCATTGTAGGTAGAGGTTATCAAAATGATTTAGTTAGATTGTCTGGTAAACTTAATGAAAACTTGGTTCCAGCAATTGGAGTTCCCGCTTCGGATAATTTATTTGCAACAGATATCAATGGTTCGGGTTTATCGCCAGTTATTTCAATTGGCAGATTAACAATAGACAAGGCTTATCAGTTAGGAATATATCTTAACAAAGTAAAGGAATATGATGCATCTGCTTCTGAGTTTTGGCGAAAGCATATGCTTCATTTGGCTGGTGGAAAAACATCACAAGAAGCATTAAGTTTTACAAACAGGCTAAACAACCATGCAAACTTTGTAAGATCGCTTCCCTTTGGAGGAAAAGTAACAACATTTACCAAATCTTCTATCGGTATTAATGAACCGTTCTTAAAACAAAAGGCCATTGATATTATTTCCAAACCTGAGGATAATGGCGTGGAGTTTGTTACCTTTTTAGGTCATGGAAGTTCGTCTGTGTCTGATGTGGATATTGGAGATACAGCAGAGTACTACAACAGAGGAAAGTATCCTATTTTTTACTTTAATGGTTGTAACATTGGAAATCCTTGCGTTGGTCCACCAAATAGAAACACCCGTTTAGCAGGAGAATTATTTATTAACGCTTCAAACAAAGGCTCTATTGCTTTTATTGCCCAAACATCTTTATCCGAATTGTCGCATGTCGACCGTCAAATTAGGGAATTATACAGACTTATTTTTTCAACAAAATACAATGGTCAATATACCATTGGTGAGGCTGTAAAAGATATGCTTAGAGTTACTGGTGGAAATTTATCAGATTTAAGCAGAACTCAAACAAGAATTTTATTTTTACAAGGCGATCCGTCTTTAAGTGTCTATCAACCTCAAGAACCAGATTATGCGATAGATGCTAAGACTATTTTTCCTTATCCTGCAAATTTCAATGCAGTAGCGGATTCATTTGCCTTGGCTATTCCAATTTCAAATATTGGTAGATATGTTTCAGATTCATTATCCATTAGTATAAGCAGAAGCTATCCAAATAGTTTTATTGAAAAAACTTATACCTACAAGGTGAAAGCCATAGCCCATCTAGATACAGTTTATTTATACATGAAATCGAAAGATGCTGCAAGTGCAGGTATCAATAGATTTACAGTTAGTGTCAATTATGATCAATCTATATCAGAAGAAACCATCTTAACAAATAATACAGTGACCTTAGAAAAGTTTATACCAGGCAATGGTGTAAATTTAATTTATCCCAAGAGGTTCGACATTGTTTCAAAACTTAATAACGATACAGTAACCCTTGTTGCTCAAGCTTTAAATATTTTCGAATCAAACTATCAATTTGTTTTTGAAATAGATACATCTTATTTGTTTAATAGTCCTTGGTTGAAAAAAGATAGTTCGTCTTCTATCATAGGCCATTTGAGAGATTGGAAAGTAAAATTATTAAACCATAAAGACAGCATAGTGTATTACTGGAGAGCAAGAATTAATACTGGTTCTATTCAAGGCGGATTATGGTCTGATAGAAGTTTTGTACATATTTTTGATAATTCTCCGGGTTGGTCTCAATCACATTTTCCACAATTTTATCCATCAAGTTCGTTAAACAGGATAGAACTAAATAAGTCAACTAGAAAGTTTGAGTTTTCTCAAATGGCTGAAAAATTATACATAAACACTGCAATCAATAAATTCCCTAATTTCGGTATTAAAAAAGGTGGTTATAATTCTTCTTCCTTAAACCCAGGAACCAATGCTGGTATATTAGCCATATTATTCGATCAAAATAATTTAGAACAATTTAGACTCAATAAGATTTTTAATACTACTAAGTTTTACTATGATGGTGTTAATTATGATTTTTTTGAAAAGTTAGTGAAGGCATATAATTTTTGGGATGGTAGCGCTACTCAGATGGCACAATTTCACGAATTCGTTGATTCTATTCCTGAAGGAACTTATGTTGGGCTTTGTACGGTAGAGGGAACAGGAAGATCTTCATGGTCGGAAGAAACCATAGATGCATTTAGAAAATTAGGTTCTAGCGAGGTTGATAGCAACTTTTCTACCTTTGCAATGATTGGGAAAAAAGGTGCACCCCAAGGTTGGGCAAGCGAAACAAGGGGGTTTTATCAATCTTCTCCAGTTGTTGTAGATTTAAGTTATATTGAGGTAGAAAAAGAACTATTGGGAAAACGTAAACAAGGTAGTTTAAAATCCGAAATAATAGGACCAACAACACAGTGGGATTGGTTGCACTTTTGGACCTCAACTGAGGATAGCAAATTAGGCGATGATTTTTATATTGATGTTCATGCCATTGCCAATGATGGAAACGACACAGTCATATTTTCAAATATCGTCAGTTCGCCTGTAAATTTAAGCAGTATTGATGCTAAAAGATTTCAAAATATTTATTTGGAAGGTCATTTTTGGGATGATAAAAATTACACACCATCTCAAATTATGCATTGGAGAATTTCTAATGCAGAGGTTCCTGAAGGTACATTAAACCCAACTTTATCAAATATGCCTTGGAGAGATACTTTACAACAAGGCGAAACTTTTACTTATGAACTGGCATTTCAAAATATCTCAAAATTATCTTTTGATAAAAATCTAAAATATGAAGTATATGTGTTTAACATAGATACCAAAGATACCATTTATAAAAATATTGATTTCCACAAAGATAGTTTGTTGCCCAATAAATTCTTTAAGATGGGTGCTAATTTAAATACCAAACAAATGAAAGGTAGATATGCATTCTTTGTTAAAGTAAATTTCAATCAGTTTAGTAGATCTCTTCAGCCTGAATTAACTTTAATTAATAATTCTGCTATCAGATATTTCTTTGTTGAAGAAGACTTAATCAACCCGCTTTTAGATGTTACTTTTGACGGCAAACATATTACAAATGGCGAGATTGTTTCTGCCAATCCTATAATCACAATCTCAAGCAAAGATGAAAACAAATTGAATTGGCAAACTGATACAGCAGGGATTATGATTTGGTTAAAAAAGCCAAATGAAAGTGTATTTCAAAGAATAGATTTTGATAGTTTTGGTGTTAAGTTTTTTCCAGCTACATCTAAAGAAAATTTAGCCAAAGCGGAATTTGAACCTAAAAATTTACCTGATGGTATTTATACCCTCAAAGTTCAATCTAAAGATGCTAATAGTACGCTTGCTGGCACAACTGAATATTTAATAAATTTTGTTGTCATTAACGAAGCTAGCACAACCAATTTCTACCCTTATCCTAATCCATTTACGAGTTCGATGCGCTTTGTGTTTACTCTTACCGGTTCTGAAGTGCCCGATTATATCAATATTAAGATTATGACTATTCAAGGCAAAGTGGTTAAAGAAATAAATAAAGATGATTTAGGTACTTTAAGAATAGGTAATAACATTACTGATGTGATTTGGGATGGCACAGATGAATTTGGTGATAGATTGTCAAATGGTGTCTATTTATACACTGTTACAATCAAAACCAATGGCAAAGAGCTCACTCAATTGGAAAATGACAATACTAGCGATTTACTAAATTCTGATAAAGCCAACAATAAATTATTCAAACATTCGTTTGGTAAAGTAGTACTTCTAAGATAAGCTTATGAAAAAAATCCTTTTAGCATCCTTCATTGTTTTATTATTTACTAATAGCGTCATACCCGACCCTAATAGTAAAAGTAATAGCATCATGTCTAAAAGTTCGGTTTCTTATATGTATGAACAAGGTATCGATCAATTACCACATGTAGTGTTTTGGAGAAAAATTATGAATCTTCATCAAGATAGTTGTATTATCAATATTCATGCTGAAAGAAAAATATTAACTACCATGCATTATCCAACTTGGTATGCTTATCAAGGGGAACAAAAAGCTAAAATACTCGATAGTTTTAGACGCATGCATAATTTAATTGATAGCCCTAGAATTGTGGGAACTCCTGGAAAAAGTTTCTTTTATTTATTCGAAAAAGTTGCCCCCAAAGTACCTTTAGGAATGCAAGAGTTTGAAAAAAATAATGTCGACCCTTGGTATGCCAAAGCTATTTTATTGATAGAAAGCCCCAATCAACTTCAAAAATCGCCCGCTGGTGCTTATGGTGCATTCCAATTGATGCCTTATGTAGCCAGACAATATGGACTAAAAGTTAATAAAAGCATAGACGAAAGAGCCAATTTTGAAAGGTCGGCTTATGCGGCTAGTCAACTGATTAAAACCATTTGTATTCCGTATGCCAAGCAAATGCTTACAGATTTTGGTGTTCAAGAAATAGATGAAGATGAATTGTGGTTTAAATTGTTTGTAATGCACGTTTACAACGCTGGTGCAGGCAATGTAAGAACGGCATTGTTTACCATCTCAGAACCATTGTCAGGCATGCCATTGATCTATAAATTGTGGAACACCAATGCAGGCAGATTTCAATCATCATCTCAAAACTATTCGCAACTAATTTTAGCGGCTTTTGTTGAGTATGATCAAAGAATTGAAAGCAAAAGCTAGGTTTATTGAAGACCCATCAAATTTTTAATCTTTCTAAAGATTTCAGTATTCTCATAAGTGCCTCTGAATAAATGAGAGCCCGGTCCAAATGCAAAAACTGGCACCATAATACCTGAATGATGCCCATGCGCAAAATTAGTTTTTACTGATTTGTTTTTCAAAGAACCACCATTAAGGGTTAAGCCGCCTGTTTCGTGGTCGGCAGTAACAATAATCAAGGTGTTTGGATGTGTTTTTGCATATTCGTATGCTTTTAGAACAGCTTGGTCAAAGTCTATCAATTCGGAAGTCACATAATCTATATCCTGATCGTGTCCGCCCCAATCTATTTGACTGCCCTCAACCATCAAGAAAAAGCCTTTTTTATTGTTCGATAAACACCTCATGCCTTCTTCTGTAGCTTGTGCAAGCCAATTGCCTCGCTCTTTCACCTTTGGCGGACTCACACTGTCGTTGTAAAACCAAAAGTTTTTTTCCAAAGCATTCAATGTGGGTTTGCTTGTTGAAGTTGTAATCTTATACCCATCTAATATCAATTTCTCTAAATTAAAATAAGGCTTGCCTGTGCCTGCAACAAAATCAATGCCTTTGCCATAAAAATCATTGGCTATTTCTAAATGCATTTCTCTATTTAGTTGATGTGCAAAAAAAGATGCAGGCGTGGCATGTGTAACACTGCAAGTGCTAATTAAGCCAGTTGCCAAACCTTTGGTTTCTGCCATTTCAACAATCGTTTTTCTGCTGCTAGAATCTTTTGCCAAACCAATGGCACCATTGTATGTTTTTTCGCCTGTGCTAAAAGCAGTTGCACCTGCTGCGCTGTCAGTAATGTAGTCATCTGAAGAAGACGTTTTAATAAAACCGATGTTTTCAAATATCTCTAATGTTAAACCACCATTGATAACCGAAGCCGCACAAATTTGAGCCAATCCCATGCCATCACCAATCAATAATATCACATTCAGGGGTTTAATCAATTCATCTTTCAGCAGCTTTGCGCCTGCTTGGCAATTGCTAAACAATAGACTAATAACTATCCAAAATGACAAGAGTTTTTTTGTAACGTTCATGCTGCAAATTTCAACTTTTTTATGAAACAATGCTTTACATCAATGTTATTATTCCTATTTTTGTGTATCTAATTCAATTTTATGGCAAATCAAAACACTTGTTTAGAATGTTCTAAACCCATCAATGGCAGAATCGATAAAAAATTCTGTGATGATGGTTGCAGAAACACACACAATAACAGGCTGAATAGCGAATCGAACATTCACATCAAACGCATCAATGCGGTGTTAAAAAAGAACAGAAAAATCATACAATCCCTTTTGCCAGAAGAAGAAAAAATAACTGTTAGCGAAAGTAATTTGAAAATTTTAGGGTTTAATTTTGAGTATTTCACCCATTTATATGAAACAAAAACAGGAACCACCTATCATTTTTGTTATGAATATGGCTACCTAAAATTAGAGAACAATCGCTTTATGTTGGTAAAAAGACAGGATACGAAGAAGGCTTAGCCGTTTTGGATACTATTGAGCCAATTGGCTAAAATTTTTAAACCATTTTCCGTTAAAATGGCTTCTGGATGATATTGTATACCTGTGATGGGTAAATCTTGATGATCAAAACTCATACACTCGTGATTATTTGTAGTAGCAGTGGTTTTTAAAGGTGTGTTTTCTAGGTTTTGTATAATTAAACTGTGGTAACGACAGACATTGAATGTTTTGGGCAAATCCTGATATATGCCTGTTGCTTGACATTGAATTTCTGAAACTTTGCCATGCATGGGTTTTTGAGCCAATACGAGTTTGCCTCCAAAGAATTCGCCCAAAGCTTGATGCCCCAAACAAATGCCTAAAATAGGAAAATGGAGATAGGTCTGGGCTATTATTTCCATCAAATTGCCTGCTTGCAAGGGGCGTTTGGGTCCAGGGGATAATACGATTTTATCAAAGGATAGGTTTTGAATGCTTTGTGCGTCTATTTCATCGTTTCTTACAACTATTACTTCTTGCTTAAGTTGCTCAAAATAGTCTTTGAGATTGTAGGTGAAGGAGTCGTAATTGTCTATGAGTAATAGCATGCAAACTGTCTTCAAAGTTGGGTGTTTTAGTAAGCTCTAGAATCGTTGTTTTCCATAAAATAGATAAACGAACGATTGGCTATCTTGGTGCCGCCCGGTGTGGGGAAATTGCCTGTAAAATACCAATCACCTCTGTGGTCGGGGCAGGCTATGTGTAAATTGGCAACGGATTGAAAAATAATTTCTACCTCGGGTTTAAATCCTTCGGGAGTTACAATTTGAGCCACTTTTTTAGAGATTTGTTCAGTGGTAAACAGTTTGTAAAGTTCAATTACTTTATTTTCTACTATCTCCATAGGTTTGTGCATTTCTGCTAAACAATTTTCATAGGTTTCTTGAAGCTTATGTTCTAACTGATTTTCTTTCAACAATGCCAACAAGGCTCTGAATGCTACAAAATCTTTTAATCGGCTCATGTCTATGCCATAACAATCTGGAAATAAGATTTGTGGAGCACTGGATACCACGATGATTTTTTTAGGATTTAAACGCCCTAATATTCTTAATATACTGGTTTTTAAGGTTGTTCCTCTAACAATGGAATCGTCTATAATAACCAAGGTGTCTTCTGGTTTGATAATGCCATAGGTTACATCGTAGGCATGACCAACAATGTCTTCTCTGTCTTGATCGTTGGTTATAAAAGTGCGCATTTTGGCATCTTTTACCAAAATCTTTTCTCTTCTAATTCTATAGGTTAATATTTCTCTGATTCTATCTGCAGTTAGAGTGTCTTTTTCTGCTAAGAGTTGGTCGGTTCTTCGTTTTTTTAACCAATCGTTGATGCCGTCTATCATGCCATAAAAAGAAGTAGCCGCTGTGTTTGGAATGTATGAAAATACCGTGTTTTCAATGTCATTATTCAAAGCTTCTAAAACTGTTGGAGCAATTAGTTTACCTAAGTTTTTTCTTTCGTTATAGATGTCTGCATCATTGCCTCTTGAAAAATAAATGCGTTCGAATAAACAGGATAATTTCTCTTTTTCTTCCAGAATTCTAGTTTCTTTATATGAACCATCTTTGTTGATGATAAGGGCACAACCGGGCTGAACTTCTTTTACATCTTCATAAGCAATGTTAAAGGTGGTCATGATAGCGGGTCTTTCGCTAGCCACAACAAGCATTTCATCATTGGCATACCAATAGGATGGTCTGATACCATTGGGGTCGCGCATCACGAATGAGCCACCATGCCCAATCATGCCTACCATATTATATCCACCATCCGTTCTTTTGAAAGCATTTTTTAGGATATTTTCAATCGATAAATGGTCTTTTATTTTTTCTGTAATTTCAAAGTTTGAGAAACCATCGTTTTTAAATATCTTAAACAAACGTTCATTTTCTTCGTCCAAAAAGTGGCCAATTTTTTCGAGCATGGTAACATTGTCGCTTTTTTCTTTGGGTTGTTGACCGAGTTCTATTAATTGATCGAACAAATCGTCTACATTGGTTAGGTTATAGTTGCCTGCCAAAACTAAGTTTCTGCACATCCAATTATTTTGTCTCAGAAAAGGATGTAAATTTTCCAAGCTATTGCCACCATGAGTGCCATATCTCAAATGTCCTAAAAGTAATTCGCCTGCATAAGGAAAATGTTCTTTTAAATAAAGTGCGTTGTTGAGATTAGCGGGATCTAATTCCTGAATGTCTTTGTTTACTTCGTCAAAAATATCAGCCACAGGATTTTTTGAGTTCGAACGTTTTCTGGCGATGTAGCGGTTGCCAAATTGTGGGTCGAGCTTAATGACACCAATCCCTGCACCATCCTGACCGCGATTGATTTGCTTTGCCATCAGGAGTTGAAGTTTTTTTAAGCCATAAAGTGGCGTTCCATATTTTTCAGTAAAAAATTCAAGAGGTTTTAAGAGTCTAATAAATGCTACTCCACATTCATGTTTAATAGGGTCGCTCATCTAGTTGATAATTGAGGTGCAAAGTTAAGCCAATTCTAGGTGTTTTTTTAGTTCAAAAACGAAAAATTCAATCCAATGGCACTAAGAGCTAGTTATTAATCATTAAAATGAATCAAATGGAATAATTTATTGTCATAATGTTACAACAAATCAGATAAAATTTTAGAAATATTCTCAACTTTTTATTTCCATATATCATAACTGATAATTATTGTACCCCCTCCAAGAATCGAACTTGGATCTAAAGTTTAGGAAACTTCTATTCTATCCGTTGAACTAAGGGGGCAAAACAAGTTTTCAAAACTAAAATATTTTACTCAAAATATGTCAATTAATCATTAAAAATAGTGGCAAAAGGATTTATTATGAAGTTTATCATTCACTTCCTAAATTCAGTTTTGCTAAATTAACCTTTAATCTTACTTTTGCAATATGTCTCCATCAACAGCTAAAGACAAACAGAACATGGATTTTGATGCATTTAAAACCGAAGTTATCAATGATTATAAGCTTGCGTACGAAAGTCGTCAGGCGAGTTTGCTAGGACGAAAAGAAGTATTAACCGGAAAAGCCAAGTTTGGTATTTTTGGTGATGGTAAAGAGGTGGCGCAGCTTGCCATGGCAAAAGCTTTTCAAAAAGGCGATTACAGAAGTGGCTACTACCGCGACCAAACTTTTATGTTTGCCACTGGTATGAACACCATTCAACAATTCTTTGCTCAATTGTATGCACATACCGATATTGAAGCCGAACCAAACAGTGCAGGCAGAAGTATGAACGGACACTTTGGCTCTAGAATGTTAGACGAAAATGGACATTGGCTGCCTCAAACAGACCGTTACAATTCCACTTCAGATATTTCTCCAACTGCTGGTCAAATGCCTCGTTTGTTAGGCTTGGCTTTGGCTTCTAAACTTTATAAACAAAACACCGAACTGCATCAATACACCGATTTTTCTAATCAAGGAAACGAAGTTGCTTTTGGCACCATTGGTAATGCCAGTACCAGCGAAGGTGGTTTTTGGGAAGTTATGAATGCTGCGGGTGTATTGCAAGTGCCTTTGGCTATGAGTGTTTGGGACGATGCCTATGGTATTTCTGTGCCAGCAAAATATCAAACGACTAAAGAAAATATCAGCGCCATATTAAGTGGATTTCAAACCGATGAATTGGGCGCAGGTATCGATATTTTTAAAGCAAAAGGTTGGGATTATGCAGAATTATGTCAGGTTTATAAAGAAGCCATCGAACATTGCAGAGTGAATCATCGCCCTGTTTTAATTCATGTCTCAGAAGTAACACAACCACAAGGACACAGCACCTCAGGTTCTCACGAAAGATACAAATCCAAAGAAAGATTGCAATGGGAATTGGACTTTGATTGCATCAAAAAAATGAGAGAATGGATAGAGGAAAAAAACATTGCCACTGCTGATGAGTTGAACCAAATAGAAGCCGAAGCAACTGAATTGGTGAATCAAGCTAAAAAACAAGCTTGGGAAGCTTATTTAGCACCGCTTAAAAAAGATTTAGCAGATGTAACGGCTTTGTTAGAAACCTTTGAACATCCGTCTGCACAAGATGCACTGAAAGATTTAAAAGCAACCAAAGATACCATTCGCAAGGATTTGGGCATGGCTATCAATAAAGTTTTGATGGCTACTATTGCCGATAAAACCCCACAAAGA
Organism: Bacteroidota bacterium; assembly: GCA_030682255.1. Lineage (GTDB taxonomy): Bacteria > Bacteroidota > Bacteroidia > NS11-12g > UBA955 > JABMMZ01. Next base: position 77,784 of record JAUXOK010000023.1, read on the forward strand.
CAAGCGCTTAAAAATTATTACCAACATTTTTTAAAAGATAACTCCGAACGTTATTCTTCGCATTTACACAGCGAATCTAATATTTCTGCATTGAGCATTTCAGAGGTAAAACCTGAGTTTAATGACGATAAAATTGTAGATGGCAGAGAAGTTGTTTTAGCTTGTTTTGATGCTGCCTTACAAAGAGATCCACGCGTTTTTGCCTTTGGCGAAGATGTTGGTGCCATTGGTGATGTAAACCAAGGATTTGCTGGTATGCAAGAGAAATATGGCGAAATCAGAGTGTCAGACACAGGTATCAGAGAATTGAGCATCATTGGTCAAGGTATAGGAGCAGCTATGAGAGGATTGCGTCCTATTGCAGAAATTCAATATTTAGATTACTTGCTTTATGCTTTGCAAATCATGAGTGACGATATTGCCACTATTCAATACAGAACCAAGGGAGGACAAAAATCGCCCATTATTATTAGAACCAGAGGCCACCGTTTGGAAGGTATTTGGCACAGCGGTTCGCCCATGGGGATGATTATTAATGCAGTGAGAGGTATGTATGTTTGTGTGCCTAGAAATATGACACAAGCAGCTGGTATGTATAATTTACTGTTGCAAGCAGATGAGCCAGCTTTGGTGGTTGAATGTTTAAATGGTTATAGACTGAAAGAAAAATTACCTAGCAATATAGACACGTTCACAGTCCCATTGGGTGTGCCTGAGATTTTGAAACATGGCAAAGATGTTACCATTGTAGGTTATGGCAGTACCTTGCGAATTATTCAAGATGCGATGGTAAAATTGGAATCATTTGGCATTGAATGTGAATTGATAGACGTTCAAACTTTGTTGCCATTTGATATTAACCACAGCATTGTTGAATCTTTGAAGAAAACCAATAAGGTGGTGTTTATAGACGAAGATGTGCCAGGTGGCGCAACGGCATATATGATGCAAAAAGTGTTAGAAGAACAAGCTGGTTATCAATATTTAGATGCCGCTCCTTTAAGCATATCTGCCAAAGCGCATCGACCTGCCTACAGCACAGATGGTGATTATTTCAGCAAACCCAATGCCGAGGATATATTCATCGCCATATACAACATGATGCATGAATACAATCCGAATCAATTTGGGGAGTGGTAAACATTAATTTTTAATCGTATGAAAAATATAATTCTAGTTTTCTTTTTATTAGCTTTTACAAGCAATGGCATTTCTCAAAATTATCAACATTTAGATAAAATCATATTAAAAGACTCAATCGATTATGTTGAAAATGAAGAACGTGTACTTGAATGTTCCAATTTTATTCTCGGCAGCTCCGTTGATGTAATTGAGAGCAGTATAAAACATTTAAATGCTTTAAAGTTCATCATTCGATGGATGGAAGGAACACCCAACTATTTATTTAATTTGGATAAATCTATGATGGATGCTACCAATTCAAACTCAACATTATTAAGTGTTTTGTTTGCTGCTTTAACAAAAACGGCCATTGAAAACAAAGATGTTACAAAGGATTCCAAGACCATTAATTATAAATCTATAATAACATTTATTAATTACTGCGAAAACAAAAATAACAAAGTTAAACAAACGAAGTATATCAAAAAATTAATTAAAGCTAAGAATGATAATACTTTAAAAGAGTTTATTAAATCATAATTTATTTATCTTTGATATCATTAATTACTAAAAAACCATGAAAAAAATCATACAATTCAAACACCTTTTATTTCTATTCAATTTAGTAATCTTAACATCTTTAAAAGCAATCAACCCGCCTTCATTAAACTTACCTGCGGATGGGGAAAGTTATATTCAATATAACCTGAATTTATCAGTTTTTAGTGTTTCTGGAGCAACCAAATATATATATGAAATAGATACCAATAATCAATTTAACTCCCCCTTTAAAATAACAGATTCAACAACAGCATTAGGTTATAATCATGCCTTTTTAAAATATGGTTTTGGTAAAACATATTATTGGAGAGCAAGGGCAAAAAATGCTACAGAAATTAGCAATTGGTCAGCGGTAAGAACTTTTTCAGTTCAATCTCAAGTCAGGTTAGATTATCCTGCTGATAATTTTATTTCCGATTCTCATGGCCCGTTTTTTAGAATTCATCCTTTTGGAAATGCTCCTTCATATTATATTGAGATAGATACTGTTAACACCTTCAATTCACCTTTTTTTCAAATTAGATATCCTTCAGAGTCCACACCAGCAGTTCAAGCACTTTATATGCCTTATGGCAAAAAAATTTATTGGAGAGCTTGGTCATACAATGGTTGGGGAGATACTTCTGATTATTCTGAAGTAAGAAGTTTAACGATTCAAGCTGCTCCTACATTAGCTTCACCAACTAATGAATTAACAGGAGTTGATACATCTGTCAATTATGCTGTTAATTTTATCAAAGGTGGTGCTCAACAAACTACTATTTATCTTTCTGAAGATTCTAATTTTAATGTTAATGAAACATATACAGTTGTCACTGGAAAATTTAAAGGACTTAAATTTGGAACCAAATATTATTGGAAAGCCAGACACACTACAAATGCAGGTAAAAACATTTCAGAATGGTCGCCAGTTTTTACTTTTACCACCAAATTTCAATTAAGCAAACCAATTATTACCAATCCTATTAATAATTCATCTACTAATATCTCTTCAATTTTAATAGAATGGTTGGCTGTAACACCACAACCTGTTAACGGATATTCTATAGAACTTGATACTAATGCTACTTTTACGAATCCTTATAGTGTCATTTCTTCAACCACATCCGTTTCCGTTCCTTCTAATTTTGTTGAAGATTGGCGTTCTGCTTATATCAGGGTAAAAGGTTTTAATGATTTAGGCAATGGACCTTGGTCTAATACAGTCAAAATAAATAAGACATCATTATCAATTTCTGATTTAGCTCATTCCAATAGCTTTGAAATTTTTCAAACTCAAAAAAACCTTATTATTCATTCTTTAACTTCTTCAGGATTTAAAGTTCATATTTATAACACCACAGGTCAATTGATACAAACTTTTTTGGCAGATGAAAAAATGATTGTTCCGTTAGATAATTTTAACAAAGGATTATATGTTGTTCATATCGAATCAGATAGTGGAGAAATATTGAAACAAAAATTATTGGTATTGTAATCGATTTCAAATACCAATTCTAATTATAAAATAGTCCAACTATTTTATAATTTTAGAATTGTAAATGCCAGCCTGCTCCGACTTAGAAATTGTTTTTTTAAATAAAAAGTACAATACTTATTCGGAGATATAGCTTGAAAATAGTCCATTTTTAAAGTCGATTGATTGGACTATATTGAAAGCATAATCGGTATAATACCTCAATATTTAGGATTAATTTATAAATCAAATTGGAATAACCTATCTTTGATGTATGCAAATGTTAAAAATTTATGAAGGTTCGCAGATTGAAGCTTTAGGTTGTCAAAATTTATTATTAGAAAATAACATTGAATCGGTATTGAAAGACAATATACAATCGGGTATTTTAGCGGGATTTGGCACATCAGGCATGGCGGTAGAGTTATATGTCAATGAAGATGATTTTGAGGAGGCTCTGGCGTTATTATCAAATAACAGTTTGGATTAATTGGCTTAAAATCTTCATTAATTCGAATTAAGCTTGGTGTGAAGAGAAAACGCAATTATTTGTTAAATTAACAAATATCATTGAATTTAAGCAATTTATTGCAAAAATCAAATAAAAATTATACTACTAGTTTAGAAATCTTTCTCGCATTTTTTCTTTTTTTTATCATTGGTTTAATTGTTTTTTAATTGCAATGATGAGTAAGCAAAGCTTAGGTCATTGCCAAAAAAAGACCACGAAGTAGCAGCGAAGCTAAACAACAAAGCGAAGCGACCTCACGAATGCAATAAAACAAAAAAACAAGAATGAGTAAAAAAAGCTAGCACCATATAAATTTAGATCTCTTATTGGATTTTCAGACCACTGCGGGTGATTTCCTTGAGTCCACTCAAGGAACTTCCCTTGTGGTTTCCCTGAAAAACCTTTTCCGCAAACTTGCGGAATAAAAAGTCTAAATTTAATAAAGGTGCAGACGGCTTCGATATTAGTTTGCATATAATAAACAGTAACCGTGTGGATGGGGTCAAGCAAATGCGTGAAATTTCTATTTTGGAGATGATTGTGCCTAGCCGTGCAGCTCCAAAACGAGAAATTTATATTTGGTTGTGCCTTTTTGTTTCTTTTTGGCACCAAAAAGAAAAAGAAATAATATATTGTTTGGGTGTTGACTTTTTCAGCAGACCCTATTTATGTTTAAAGTTTGAACATTAAATACTATGATATGAGAAATTTATATTAAGTGATAAGTTTTTATTGTGTTTTATCTGCTAACCATAAGTAATATTGTTATAGAATAAGCAGAACTAATGCCTTAATTATGTTTCCCTCAGTTAAAGGAAGAACGATGTTATATATTTAAAAAATTGCCATTATGTTCAGCTTTTCCAATTCGATATAACATTCAAAAATATTTATTGCAAAATTTGAATTTAAGATTCAAGTTTTACTGAATACAAAAAACTATTTTTGCCCCATGATTGAATGTCATATTGAAAACAAAATTGCTAGCCTCGTTCTAAATCGTCCTGAAAAAAGAAATGCTTTGGACGACCAAATGGCTGCGGCAATTCATCAAACTTTAATTGAATTAGACCAAAATCCTGATTGTAAAGTTTTGATTATAAAAGCCAAGGGCGAAGCCTTTTGTGCGGGCGCAGATTTGGGATATTTGCAAAAACTACAAAACAATTCTTTTGAAGAAAATCTGAAAGATTCCACAGCTTTGATGGCAATGTTTAAAGCCCTCGATAGTTTTTCTAAAATCACGATTTCGCAAGTGGAAGGCGCAGCTTTTGCTGGCGGTTGCGGTTTGGCTGGCTTGTGCGATTTCAGTTTTGCTACACCCGATTCCAAATTTGCATACACAGAGGTTAAAATTGGTTTTATTCCTGCCATTGTCTCTGTGTTTTTAAGTGCTAAAATTGGTGAAAACAAAGCCAAAGAAATGCTTTTGTCAGGCAAAATTTATTCAGCAGCAGAAGCCCACAACATGCAATTGATAAATGATGTCATCCCTTCAGAAAATATGGCAACGCACGTGCAACAATTCGCTCAAAAAATGGTTGAAAATGTTTCGACAGATGCTATTAAATTAACCAAACAATTGCTAAGAGACATCAAAGGAAAAGCCTTGGATGAACAATTAACAATTGCCGCCCAAGCCAATGCACATGCCCGTTCTACTAAAGATTGCAAAAGAGGCATTCAAGCATTTTTGAACAAAGAAAAATTAATTTGGGATTAAATGATTTTTGTTGACTCCCACACCCATTTATATGCCGAAGAATTTCTAGCCGATAGCGATGAAATGATTCAGAGAGCTTTATCGGCAAATGTCAATATCATGCTGTTGCCCAATATTGATTTAGAAAGCATTTCTACTATGAAAAATTTGGTAGAAAAACATCCAAACAATTGTTTTCCGATGATGGGTATTCACCCTTGTTCTGTTACTAAGAACGTTGAAAAGGAATTGGAAATCATCAAATTGGAATTAGATTCGGGATACAAATATTATGGCGTGGGAGAGATAGGCATGGATTTGTATTGGGATAAATCTACCGAACCTTATCAAGCACTTGCTTTTACAACCCAATGTGAATGGGCCGTTGAAAGAAATTTAGCAGTTAGTATTCACACCCGAAATGCTACACAGGCATGCATCAACCTTTTAAAATCGATGAAACAAACACCTAAAGGCGTATTTCATTGTTTTTCGGGCACATTAGAGGAAGCCAATATCATCATCAATATGGGTTTTAAATTGGGAATAGGCGGTGTTGTAACATACAAAAACAGCACTTTGCCTGAAATATTAAAGCAATTAAGTCCCGAAAATTTGGTGATGGAAACCGATTCGCCTTATTTGCCCCCTGTGCCATACCGAGGCAAAAGAAACGAAAGCAGTTACATTCCATTAATTGCGCAAAAACTAGCCGATATTTATGAAATAAAACTCGAAGAACTAGCCAGTATTACAACTGCAAATGCGGTGAACCTTTTTATGTAATACCGAATATACAAATAATATAGTCCTCCCGAAATTTTAATATTCGGGATTGCTTCGCATTATTGAACTATTTATTTGTTATTTCAGTATTTACCATGAAGTCTTTTGGGCTGTTTTAAAAATATAAATGGTATAAGAGTGAAGTATGGAGTATGAAAAGAGATATAACAACTAGTGACAAATCATTATTTTTTGTAATGAAGTAATTGTTATTATTTACTACTAATATTAAATTTTATCTTTTTAAGTTCCCTTTAAAGTTAGCAGTATCATTTTCGCGATTTGGATATATAAACATTTCTCGCCATTCTATTGTTAGTTCTTTATTTTTAAAACTACCATTACCTGTAATAATTCTTCTGACATTATAACCGTCAGTAGTGTCGGGTATAATACTAAAATTAGACCCAGATAAGTCAAATCTAACTATTTTCTCCTCCATAAATTGTGAACTATGATGAAACACGTAAAAATTAAGTTTACTATCAAATACTTTTATATTATTTTTTTCATATTTATGGTCTTTAACTCCATGAGGTCCATTTTGAAATATGTCTCCTAAATAAATCCCCTCATAATTAGGAATTGGAGTAGGTATTGGCGTTTTGGAACAACTTGTTAGAAATATAGCTATTAAAATAATTTTAACGAAATTAGTTAATTTTGCTTTAATTAAAGAGAAATACACATTTACAACTAGTTTTGGATTTAATATAGTCATAATACAAAGATAATACAATTTATTATTTTATTTTTCCATGTATCGAAATGAAAAATTTAAAAACCCAAAAATCTACCTCTTATGGTGTTTCCGAAGTATAAAAAACCCCTTTTTGTAACATGGTGGTTGGTCGACTCAGCACAAGGCTTGGCTTCAGACCAACAGAGGTATAATGTACGTCATTCCGAGTGCAAGGAGGAATCTCCATATCGTGTAACAAATATGAAATCAAAAAGTCCCTCTTCTTTGGAGAGGGATTTAGGGTGAGGTCTTAACGAAATCCTTCTCTACAACAAATCAATAATCCCCATTTTAAGGGCATTTATATTCGTTTTTTCAGTTGCAGAAATAAATACGATGGGCGAATGTTCTTTGCTCAACCAACTGCTTTCAAATTCTGTTAATTCAGTTTCGGGATTGTTTTCTTTGTAGATGTCAATTTTATTGAAAACTAGTAGCGTTGGCTTCTCTCTCGCACCGATATCAAACAACGTTTGTTTCACCAACTCCATTTGATTTTCAAATTCAGGATTAGAAATATCCACCACATGAACTAATACATCGGCTTCTATCACCTCAGCCAAGGTACTTTTAAAACTCTCTATCAATAGCGTTGGCAATTTTCTGATAAACCCAACCGTGTCGCTCAATAAAATGGGTATAAACTGTCCTTCGTTATAGGGGTCTTCAAACACCACTTTTCTAACTGTAGAATCCAAAGTAGCAAATAATTTATTTTCTGCTAAAACATCAGCCCTGCTCAATAGATTCATGATGGTGCTTTTACCAACGTTTGTATAACCCACCAAAGCCACTCTCTTTTTATCCATTCTGCTTTGTCTTTGCACCTTATTTTGTTTATCAATCAATGCCAATCTTTCTTTCAAAAGTGTGATATTCGTTCTAATCACCCTTCTGTCGGTTTCTATCTCTGTTTCACCCGGACCTTTCATACCGATACCTCCTTTTTGTTTGGATAAGTGAGTCCACATCTTGGTAAGTCGGGGTAATAAATATTGATTGAGCGCCAATTCTACTTGGGTTTTGGCTTGTGCTGTTTTGGCATTTTTAGAAAAAATATCCAATATCAACAAGCTTCTGTCGATGATTTTAACCTCTTTAAAGTTCTTTTCGATATTTCTGATTTGAGAAGGTGTTAATTCATCATCAAAAATCACCACATCGGCTTCGTGATATTCCACCAAAGTTATCAAATCATTCAATTTGCCTTCACCAATAAAAGTTCGTGGATTGGGAAAATCTAAGTTTTGGGTTAAACGTGCCATTGGCAATGCCCCTGCTGTAATAGTTAACGCTTCCAATTCATCTAAATACTCATTCAGCTTATTGTTAGATTCTTTTTTAAGATGAACGCCTACCAATATCGCTCTTTCTTGTTTTTTGGAGGTATAATAAAATGCTGGTTTCAATAAAATTTAAATCTAATTTGTTAAACTGATGCAAAGCTACTAATTTAGCCATATAATTTTATTTTAATATTTACTGACTTGTCAACTCATTTTTAGTAAAATTAAAACAATTGAGTATTATACAATTATTGCCAAAATGTGAGTTTCAAACATTTATTGTTCATCAATTTTTAGTAAGTTACCAAGTCGCAAGCTTCATGTTTATTTTAGCTCTTTTACAAATACTAAAATCGGAGCCGCCTGCACCTTTATTAAATTTTACTTTTTAATGAAGATTTTTCAGGGAAACCACAAGGGAAGTTCCTTGAGTGGACTCAAGGAAATCGCCCGCAGTGGTCTGAAAAATCAAGTTGAAAAGTCAAAATTTAATATGGTGCTAGCTTTTTTTGTTTCTTTTTTTGGCAATGAAAAAAAAGAAAAGTTGATGCAAGAATTATCTTAGTTTTTTGGTGTTTACTTGTAATTTGTATTACAAAATAAATTTTTTTAACTGATTGTTGTTTTTAATTTTTTAGTAGGTCCTAGATAAATAGTAAACAATAAAACCAGAAGTTTAAATTTTATCCAAATTCAAAATGTTGTACTAACGAGGATAAGTCAAAGCTTCCAATTCATCTAAATATTCATTCAGCTTATTGTTAGATTCTTTTTTAAGATGAACGCCTACCAAAATCGCTCTTTCTTGTTTTTTGGAAGTATAATAAAATGCTGGTTTCAATAAAATTTAAATCTAATTTGTTAAACTGATGCAAAGCTACTAATTTAGCCATGTAATTTTAATTTAATATTGAATCATTTTTTTGTGAAGATTAAATGCCTTTTAAACACCCTTTTTTTTCTGTTTTTGTGCTCATCTTCTGTAAGCGCACAAGACATCGTTTGGGCAAATAAAAACAACATCGACAAACGCACTAATTTTACCAAAGTAATAGGTCAAAATAAACATGGTGTCTATGTTTTAAAACACAAAAACAGCACCTTTAAAAAGTATTTTATTGTAGAACAATTCGACAAAAGAATGAACCTTTTGCGAAGCAAAACTTTTAAAATTAACAATGCCCAATTAGAAAAAATTGTGGTTCAAAATGATGGGTTAATAGTTTTTACTAAAGTTTACGAAAAAAACAATAGTAAAAAGTTGATGATGAATACCATAGACTCAAATTTGATTGAAAAAAATGGTGTCTTATTGGTAGGCGAACAGGCAATGGGCAACAATTCTAGTATCAGAATTTACTATAACAAAACAAAGTCTAAATTATTGGTAAATGTATTTGCTGAAAAAGGCAATAATACGAGTTTGAATTACTACCTCATAGAATCTAATTTACTAACCCACAGTGGACAAACCAATTTAAATTTTAAATACAGCGATTTGTATATTGGCGAAGGAATTATAGATGAACAGGGTAATTTGCATCAACTGCTTTCGCAATCCGATAAATTTAAAAGTAAAAATGCTGCCGATTTTTTTCACTTTCTCTACAGTTTAAATACCAAAACCAATGTTGCCAACGAGCGTTTAATCAACGATAGAAATACATTCATCAGCAACTATCAATTGATAGACAACGAAGTTAGCAACGAAGTTATAGCTATCGGTTTTTATGGCAATCGCTACGAAGACGAAAACAAAGGCTATTTTTATGTTAAGATAGATGGCAAAACCCATCAAGTAAAAGAGAATCAGTTCATAGAAATAGACCGAGCTATAGTGTCACAAATTATAGGACTCAAAAATGAGCAAAAAGGCGAAAGTATTAATAAGTTTACCATCAAAAAATTGATTCCCAAAATAGATGGCGGACTCATTGTTATCAGCGAAAGAGCTTTTGTAACCACCCAAAGCGATATATTTTATGTCAATGGAGTGCCACAAAGCAGTTATGCTCGAATTTTTAACAACGATGAAGTGCTTATTTTTAGTTTAAACACCCAAGGACAAACCGAGTGGCATCATATCATCAATAAGAATCAATCCTCTATCAACGATGGCGGCTATTACAATGGCATCATAGTGATGGTAAATGATGCAGACTTTAACATACTATACAACGACCGTTTGAGCGTCAATGCAGATATCATACAGGTAACATTTAACGAAAAGGGCGAAACCACCAAAAAAGTATTGCTAAACAACGAACAATACTTTGCGCTGCTCATACCCTCAGAATACAAACAAGTAAACGCCAACAGTGTGGTAATACCCATCAATCAAAACAGAGATTACACCTATATTAAATTAATCTATTGATACGTTTATTTTCTAATACCTACACCCAAACCATCTTCTTTTTGATGGCATTTGCGTTATTGTTTCGCTCATCAGGACTCATAGAACCTTATGTAAACTCTAACACTCCTCTAACTTTAAATTATCTCCAAGATATTTTTAATGTGTTGAATCAAAATTCAGTTGTAGCCTATTTTATTTCTACATTCATTGTATTCATCACCTCATTGCAATTCAATAAAATTTGTAACAAACACGAGTTGGTAATTTTTCCGAGTTTTTTGCCTGCCTATTTTTACATCGTTTTAAACTCAGTATTTGTAGATCAGTTTTATGTAGGGCCAGTTATATTTGTCAATCTATTTATCATCCTTTCTTTAGGTTCCATTTTAGATTTATACCATTCCGAAAATCCCTATTTCTCTTTGTTTTCCGCATCGTTTTTGGCGGGCATCAGTTCTCTGCTTAACATGACCTATGTGGTATTTTTTCTCATCGTTATCATAGGCGTTAATATTTTCAGACCTTTTAATTTCAGAGAAAATCTGTCGGCTTTTATTGGATTTTTAATGCCCTTGTACATTGGTACCATGTTTAATTATCTCATCAACGGCAATTTTTTACCCTACTATATTTTCTTTCCCGATTATGGCAATTTCAACAATCAGAATTGGGTGCTTTATTCCGCATTACCCATGATTGGGGTGATTGGTATTTTAGCCATTTTGAGGATGAACAAAAACTACAATTTAAACTCCATCAAGCAGAGGCGGTCCATATTTTTGATGTTAATAACCCTAGTAGCATCAGGCATTTTAATGGTAACAGGCAAACAAAATCCCCGACAAGAGTTTTCATTTGTAGCCATTCCCTTGGCATATTTTTTCTCCTTTTATTTCACCAACAGCCGCTTCAATTTATTTAAAGAAATCGTCAACTTCCTTTTATTGGGCTTAATTATCTTTTTCCATTATTGGGAGGGGTAGGGGATTAAAACAGATTATGAATTTACCACAGAGTTCAAATATAAATGCTAATATCCTTGCCTCATGTTTTAAAAACACTGTTGCAACTTATAAATTTTATTGGTTATTAGCAATTGTAGAATCTGTAGAAGAGGGTAAAGTTAAAATTCCTAAAATTGAGTTATTTTCTAAAATGATTTCAAGCGCATGGTATACTGTAAATTATTTTAAAATATCATTTGGCGTGCAAGATGAATTACATAATAAAACAATATTAATTAAAGAATTAGAAAACTTAACAATAGATATAGATAAAATTAAGTTGTTGAAAAAGATAGGCAATCCGAGTAATAAACAAACGACAAAGGAACTAGATCATTTTGATAAAAATGTGCCTCATTGGTTTTTAAGTCCTTGGTTTAATCAATCTTCTAAAAATGAAATTTATATTAGGTCTCAAAAATTTGAAAACAATTGTCTTTACGCATTATTCAGAGAAGAAATAATTATCAATCCACATTGGATAGTTTATTTAACAGAAAATGCAAAAATTATCAAGGATTTTTGTTTTTGGAATCTCTCATTGTTTTTGCAATCTAAGAATCCTAATGTTCCTGATATACCGAATAAATTAATTAAGCCGATAATAAGAAATTCATTAACCAAACAAACTAATGATTTTTGGAAAATTGTATTTGAAAAAGAGAGATTTATCAATTGTATTTTTACAGAAAAACCATTGAGATTTGAAGATAAAAACTTCGCATTAGACCACTATGTTCCTCATGCTTTTGTATCTCATGATTTAATTTGGAATTTAGCCCCAATTGATAAAGGTTTTAATAACAGGAAAAGTGACAGATTGCCTTTTAAAGAAATACATTTTGAAAGATTTTTTCAATTACAAGAAAAGGCATTTCAAATAAATAAAACATTCAAGCCAAATAGCAAGTATATGGAGGAATACTTAACGATTTTTTCTAATTTAGATAACTTCAATAAAGAGCGATTTAAGGAAGTTATTCTACCTTTGATTACAATAGCATCAAACAATGGTTTTTCATATCTTAAAGATGAATGAGCAAAGTAACATATACAGCCATTTAACCGCCAAGGAAAGAGATTCTATTTCATTTCCAGCAAGGTATTTTCTTAAAAACAATTTATTGAAAGGTAAAGTATTAGATTTTGGTTGTGGTTTTGGCTCTGATGTTATTATTTTAAAAGAAAATGGGGTTGATATTACAGGTTATGATAAATTTTATTTTCCTGATTTTCCCAATGAAAAATTTGATACAATAATATGTTTGTATGTATTAAATGTTCTTGAAATTGAAGAACAAACCAAAGTTTTAATGCAAGTTTCGAGTTTATTAAAACCTGGAGGAATTGCTTATTTCGCAGTTAGAAGGGATGTGAAATTTGAAGGTTTTAGAATGCATAAAATTCATAGAAAACAAACTTATCAATGCAATGTGGTTTTACCTTTTAAAAGTATTTTATTAAACGAATATTCAGAAATTTATGAGTATGTACATTTTAATCAAAATGAAATAAATCTAAATTATGATTGTCCCTTTTGCAATCCAGATAAAGAAAGAGAACTGATATTAGAATCCGCAACTGCTTATGCCATTTATGATAAATTCCCAGTAAACAAAGGTCATGCTTTAATCATACCCAAAAAGCATGTTTCAAACTATTTTGAATTGACTTTTAAAGAACAAAGTGCTTGTTGGTTTGTATTAAACTCGGTTCAGAAAATTGTACAAGAAAAATTTAAACCCGATGGTTTCAATATTGGTATTAATATCAAAGAGCTAGCTGGTCAAACAATATCACATGTTCACATTCATTTGATACCAAGATACAAGGGTGATGTTGAAAATCCAAGAGGTGGAGTAAGGGGTGTGATTCCTTCTAAGAAGGAGTATTGATTAAAAAAGAGAAAGGAATTTGTTTGTTAAAAATTTATTAGTAAAAAGAACGCAAGCAAGTGTTTTTTATCTTTGGTGAATAAATAATTAAAGGTTTTATTTGTGGAAACTAAACTAAAAATATGGGAATAAAGATTCTATATATTACTAAAGTATGCAGTCAGGCTAAAACGACACCAAAATAGAACGATCCAAATTGACAATTAAAATGACAGCAATTATTACGATAAGAGACTATGAAACGAAAGACAAAGATGAAGTCATTCACTTATTGAGGTTAAATACACCCGAATATTTCAGTGTTGACGAGGAAGCAGACTTGAATAAATATTTGGAAACAGAAAGGGAATTATATTATGTTTTAATATATGACCAAAAAATTGTTGGATGTGGTGGAATTAACTTTGCAGACAACAATACAACAGGGAAAATTAGTTGGGACATATTTCACCCGGATTATCAAGGAAAATCTTTGGGTACAAAATTGTTGAAATACAGAATAGACCAACTAAATTTGATGGATGGTATACAGAAAATTACGGTTAGAACTTCGCAAGTGGCATATAAATTTTATGAGAAACAAGGATTTGTACTACTTGATATAAAAAAGGACTATTGGGCAAAAGGGTTTGATGTGTATAATATGGTATATAAAAGACTTTGATAAAAGCTATGACAGTACTAGTCGGAACCGCTACAGCCGTTTTGTGACCACCTAAGGCGGTTGAAGTACAAAATCTAGCATAAACCCTTTTTAGCATCAAAAGAACCATTTACCATGGGTTTTTTTTGTGTTTGTATCTTTCTTGGGAAAGGGTTTAATTTGTGGCTTTTAAAGATAGATAATTCTTATTCTAAACCCTACATTTGCAAACATCAAAAACTACCAATAACTAACCCAAACACCATTTAAAAATGAAATTACAACTACTCATACTCTTACTAACTACCATTCAACTGAAGGCACAAATAGATTTAAAGTTCGATAAACGATTTGTGGAATGTGAAGACAAATGGGTGGCTTTTAAAATGGATAAAGACAGTGCATATATCTATGGATTTATTTACATAGATGAAGCTGCTGGTTTTACATTTAATAGAGAAGGGTCATTTAAGCTTAAAAGCAACGATTCTTTTGAAGTTGAAAAATTGAAAGACGCTAGCATTAAAATTAGGTTGTCGCCCAACAATGTGAGGGTAGCTATTATACCCAATTCACTATACAAAGATTTGCAGATAGATTCTGTGCCCGAATGGTTGAAACATTACCAAACCAATCTCAATTCTATAAGTAGGCTCTATAGATGGGGCTTTTTATACAACGGTTGGAACGAATGCGAAAAAGCCTTGGTTTTTTTATTAAAAGCTAATGAAATAAATGCCAATCACAAGGGTCTTGCGGTGGAATTGGCTTATTCATACAATTGTTTGAAAGACTATAAAAATGCTTTGGTAGTTCTAGAAAAAGCCATTCTTCAAGATTCAACCAATGATTATATCAACAAAGAGCTTATTTACACTTTAATTAAAACAAACGATATAGACAAGGCTATTCAGCAATACAAACAATCAGTTAAGAATAAAATTGAAACCACTCATCATGCAGAAAACTGTTATAATATTTTGGGTTATTATTACGAACAAAAGGACCTTAAGAATTTTAAAACATGGAAAAAAGAGTTGAAGAAATGGCCCAATAGCAATGAGAAGATTCCTCAATATGTTAAATTGATGGAGAAGGAATTGAAATTAATTAATTGAGTAAATGAGTAATATAAAATTATTTGAACAAAGTAAGATTCGTTCATATTGGAATGAAAAAGAGGAACAATGGTATTTTTCTATTGTTGATATTGTCGAGGCACTTACTGATTCTGTGAACGCAACAGACTACTTGAAAAAACTTAGAAAGCGTGATTCAGAACTTGGAACCTACATAGGGACAAATTGTCCCCAGGTAGAAATGTTAACCAATGGCAAAAAAAGAAAGACTTTGGCAGGAACTGTTAAAGACATATTTCGTCTTATCCAATCCATCCCATCACCCAAAGCAGAGCCATTTAAACAATGGTTGGCAAAGGTGGGCTATGAGCGGATGCAAGAAATTCAAGACCCTGAGATGAGTTTAGACAGAGCGAGAGAAAATTGGCAGAAATTAGGTAGGAGCGAAAAATGGATTCAGCAAAGGATGACTGGGCAGGAGACCCGAAATAAAATAACACTAACAATGGCACAATGTTAGTTTATTAAAAAAATTATTTCTAAAAATTGAATAGTCAAACACTTCACACAATCCCAAAAATGACTAAACAAACATTATTACCAAAACAACAAGAAGATTTATTAACCACCTTGAAAACACGTTTTGAAAAAAACATGAACCGCCACCAAAGTTTAAAATGGGAGAATATTCAAGCTAAGCTTTTAAAAAATCCCGATAAACTGTGGTCACTCTCTCAGATGGAAGAAACAGGCGGAGAACCAGATTTAGTGGTCTTGGATGTTAATTCAGATGCCTATATTTTTTACGACTGTTCGCCCGAATCTCCCAAAGGCAGAAGAAGTATTTGCTACGATCATGTCGCTTTATTGTCTAGAAAAGAACATCCACCAAAAAATAGTGCCCTCAATATGGCAAAAGAAATGGGCATTGAACTTATAAACGAACAACAGTATTTTGAACTACAAAAGTTTGGAAAATTTGATACCAAAACTTCCACTTGGTTAAAAACCACAGAAGAATTGCGAGCCTTAGGCGGTGCTATTTTTGGAGATTGGCGTTATGGCAGAGTGTTTATATACCACAATGGTGCTGAATCGTATTATGGTTCAAGAGGTTTCAGAGGTTTTTTGAGCATTTAAAACCTGTTTAAGGTTTTGCTGAATTGTGTCGTTGTTGGTCTGATGTTTAGCACAGTCAATGAAACAAAATTAAGTCAAAATACGAAAACAATCATTTTTTCTCCCGCTTCTTCGTGCGGGATGGAGAAGAACAGGACTTTGACTAGGCTTTGCCTAGTGGATGAGGCCTTTAAGGGATTTTCCCCAAACACCTACTACCAAAAATTCTTTTTATCAAACTTTCGCCAATACATTACGAGTAGTAAACCAAATAATGCGCCTCCAATATGGGCAAAATGTGCAATTGGGTCCCAACCAAAACTGCTGAATCCCATTACAATGTCTAATAATATAAAACCAGGCACTAAATATTTGGCTTTGATAGGATAGGGGATAAACATAATCATCAGTTCGGTGTTTGGAAATAGAAACGCAAAGGCAGTTACAACACCATACAAAGCTCCACTTGCTCCAACTACTTGACCAAATACAATCGATGAAACTTTTCCCAATGTCTCACTATCGGGAATTAATGGACTGTTGGTTTTAACTTTTTCGCCTTCAATTACCAAATCCAAAGCCTCGGCAGTGGGGAACCATAAGCCTGTTAAATTATGTAATTCAATAATCTGAGATAAAATATGAATGCCTATAGCACCAAATCCTGCGAAAAAAAATAGGGTTAAAAACCGTTTGCTCCCCATAAAGTTTTCTACCACAACACCAATAGAAATTAAACCTATCATGTTAAATAACAAATGCGTTAAACCGCCATGCATAAACATGTGTGTGATCAATTGCCAAGGTTTAAACAATAAATTATTAGGATAGTGCATTGCTAAATATTCGTTGAGATTGATGCCTTTGTTATCCATCAATATGGTGCCGATAAATAAAATAACACATCCTATAACAACTTGTTTTACGATAGGGGTAAGAAAGATTCTGTTCATGTGGGTTTATTAATTGAAAAAATCAGTTATTTTTTGTTGACCAAGTTCTATATATACAGGCTTGCCATTGGGTCTTGTGGCAGGTGTTTCGCATTTAAATAATTGAACCAATAGGTCGATTGCTTGTTCGTTTTCCAAAGTTTTTGTTCTGTAAATGGCTTCATTTTGCGCCATAGCCAATGCCAATACTTGGCGTTTGTCGCCTACTATGTTGGTAGAATTGTTTTTAAAACTTTCAATCAAACTTTCTAAAAGTTCTTTTTCAGAACCTTTAAGTGTTTCTGCTGGCACACCATTGATGATTAAGCAATTGTTGCCAAAGTCTGCTACATCAAAACCCAAATCTTTGATGTCTTCCATAATCTCATGTGCTAACACATAATCCTGATGGCTGAGTTCGATAGTTCGAGGAAAGAGCAATTGTTGAACTGCTGCAGAGCGGTAAAGAATATTTTGACAATATTTTTCAAATAAAATGCGTTCGTGTGCAGCTCTTTGATCTACTATGATGAGTTGCGCATTTTTGACAGCTACTAAAAAACCATTGGGCAAAATCAAACAATCTGAAATGACAGTTGCTTGATGTTCGATGGGTAAACTTTTTTGAGCATTCAAAGCTTCTTGATGGGTGTTGTCTTTGATATATGGATTCTCAAACAATTGATGCCATTGTTGACTTTGAATGGGTTTCCAACGCTCTTGAGTATCGGATTTAAAGGGATTGTAACCCTTGTCTATTTTTGGTTCCGGAACAATGTGATGTGTTTTTGAAGTGCCTAAATCTCTGAGTGGACTAAAAATATGAGGATTAGCAAACTCCAAATCTGGCATGGCGGTATATTGTCCCAATGCTTTTTTGATAGCCGATTTAACAAGTGTGTAAACCATGCGTTCTTCATCAAATTTAATCTCCGTTTTGGTTGGATGAATATTCACGTCTATGTGAGCAGGGTCGATGCTTAAAAATAACACATAAAAAGGAAATTGATCTTTAGCAATCAATTGGTCGTAGGCATTCACTATGGCATGATTGATATAAGCATCTTTGATAAACCTTTGATTAACAAAAATAAATTGTTCGCCACGCGTTTTTTTGGCTATTTCTGGTTTGCCAACAAAGCCTTTAACATTCAAATATTCGTGGGTTTCGTCAACGGTTAAAAAATCATCGCTGTTTTTTTTGCCTAATAAGTCTGCAATGCGCTGTTCGGGTTTGGCAATATTCAATACAAAAACCTCCTTGTCGTTGTGATACAGGCTAAAAGCTACTTCAGGATGTGGCATGGCTACTCTAACAAATTCATCAATGATATGACGCATTTCTACAGGCACACTTTTTAAAAAATTGCGTCTAGCGGGCACATTATAAAAAAGGTTTTTGATAGAAAATTGAGTGCCATTAACCGTTGCAACAGGCGATTGGTCTATTACCTTACTGCCTTCGATACGGATAAAAGTGCCCACTTCGTCTTCCTTGCGTTTGGTTTTCATTTCTACATGGGCAATTGCAGCAATAGAAGCTAATGCCTCGCCCCTAAAACCAAAACTTTTTAATCGGAACAAATCATCTGCCTGACTGATTTTTGAGGTAGCATGTCTTTCCCAACACATTCTTGCATCAGTGATACTCATGCCCACGCCATTGTCTATGATTTGAATCAGCGAGGTGCCACCTTCTTTAATCAACACTTTTATTTGTGTGGCTTTGGCATCCAAGGCATTTTCCAACAATTCTTTAATAACAGAGGCCGGTCTTTGAACCACTTCACCCGCTGCTATTTGATTGGCAATGTTATCGGGAAGCAGTTTAATACAATCCATCTTTTTTGTCAAAGATATTTAAAAATTGATTCACAAAATCATTAAAAGCATTGGTGTTAAATAAATGGTAAGCCATAAAACCAATTCCTATTAAAATGATTAATAATCTGAAATTATAGGCCGCTATTTTTTTTTGATTGTCGGTTTTTCTACCAACTTTGGAGGTGAATTTGCCTTTAAAATCGGGTCTGTATTCGCCTTTATCTTTGGCATCTCTTTCTGCCCTTAGTTTTTCTATACGCTCATTAAAAGCTGCTTTTTCAGCATTATAGTACATGGGTTTATAGGTAAAACCCCTAGGTTTTCTTTGGTTTCTTGTGATAATGTCAAACAAATTTGCCACATCACAAAGTTAATGCAATTTTTTCGGATTATCAGAATCGCTTGGAAAACACTTTTAATTTTTGGATTAATATTCTACATGGCAATTACTAAAAATTAAACATTACAAATATTTACCTCTCTTGTTAATAAGAAATCTGTTTTTTATAAAACTTTTTCTTTCATAATTTCTTTTTGATTATATCTTTGCTATTCTAAATTACTATGTTTGTAAAAACTTTTGGTTCGGCTGTTTATGGCGTTAATGCCTACACTATTACGATAGAGGTGAATGTTAGTGGCGATGGTGCAAGCTATGCTTTGGTGGGTTTGCCCGACAATGCTGTTAAAGAAAGTTGGCTCAGAATTGCCACTGCTTTTAAAAATAATCAACTCAGTATTCCTCGCAAAAAAATTGTGGTCAACATGGCGCCTGCAGATATCAAAAAGGAAGGTAGCGCATACGATTTAACCATTGCAACGGGTATTTTGGCGGCTAGCGAACAAATAATTGAAGTTGAAACCATTGGTCAATACATCATCATGGGAGAATTGTCTCTAGATGGAAGTATTTTGCCAATAAAAGGTGCTTTGCCAATTGCTATTCAAGCACAAAAAGAAGGTTTTAAAGGATTTATTCTGCCCATTCAAAACGCCAAAGAAGCCGCCATTGTTAAAGGTTTGGAAGTATATGGTGCCGAAAAATTAACCGATATAGTTGGGTTTTTTAATGGAACACATCAATTGGAGCAAGTTATAGCTGACCCAAGAGCAGATTTTGCCAATAGCCTCAACGAATTTGATTTAGATTTTGCAGATGTACAAGGGCAGGAAAATATCAAACGAGCAATGGAAATAGCCGCTGCAGGCGGACATAATATCATATTGATTGGACCTCCAGGTGCAGGAAAAACCATGTTGGCTAAAAGATTGCCTACCATTTTGCCACCTATGACATTGCACGAGGCATTGGAAACTACCAAAATACATTCTGTGGCTGGTAAACTTGGCGACAATGCTAGTTTGGTTGCGCATAGGCCCTTTCGTTCGCCACATCATACCATTTCAGATGTGGCATTGGTGGGCGGAGGTAATATTCCCCAACCAGGCGAAATATCTTTGGCACACAATGGCGTTTTGTTTTTGGATGAATTGCCAGAGTTTAAACGCACTGTTTTGGAGGTGATGCGCCAACCTCTCGAAGATAGGAAAGTAAACATCTCTCGTGCCAAGTTTTCAGTAGATTATCCCGCTAGTTTTATGTTGGTAGCAAGTATGAATCCTTGTCCTTGTGGATACTACAACCATCCCGAAAAGGAATGTGTGTGTGGACCAGCGGTTGTGCAAAAATATTTGAGCAAAATTAGCGGACCACTCCTAGACAGAATAGATATTCATATAGAGGTAACGCCTGTTAGTTTTGAGGAATTGGCAAGCACCAAAAGAAGCAACGAAAAGAGCACAGAAGTTAGAAACCGTGTTCAGATAGCCAGAGACATACAATCTGCTAGATATACAGAAAAATCAGGAATCCATTGCAATGCACAAATGCCGAGCAATCAGGTGAAAGTTATTTGCCAAATTTCAGACGCTGGCACACAGCTTTTAAAAACCGCTATGCAACGCTTGAATCTCAGTGCAAGGGCATATGACAGAATCTTGAAAGTTAGCCGCACCATAGCTGATTTAGACCAATCTGTAGACATCAAAATAGAGCATTTGGCAGAAGCCATTCAATACAGAAGTTTAGACAGAGAGAATTGGAGCGGATAATGAGTGTTGGTAATTAGTTATGGGTTAATAGTTTCTCGCATAAAATTGCGGGAAGGTTACTGTTTTTAAATAATCAAACCAATCAATGGAAAGTTGATAAACTTTTCGATAGAATTATATCGATTTAATATAAACTAAATTATATTTATTTTATTAATCTAATAATCAGTTAATTATGTCTTTTTTTGAATTATATTTAAATTATTAAAAACTAAATACATGTTATTATGTTTAATAAATGTTAAACAAAAAGTGACTAAACACTTTTTCAAAAAAAGGGCGTAATCCGAAAAGCCTAATGAGTAGGGAAATTTAAAAAAATACAAAATGGAACATTTAAAAATCGCAAGCGATAATTACGTAGCCTTTACGTTTTTTATCGGAACAATGGCTATGATGGCCGCTTCAGTTTTCTTCTTTTTAGAATTAAACAACACTTCATCTAAATGGAGAACTTCAGTTTTGGTTTCTGGTTTAATTACTTTTATTGCAGCAGTTCACTACTACTACATGAGAGGTTACAATTTAGAAACAGGTGAATCACCAACTTTCTTTAGATATGTTGATTGGATTTTAACAGTGCCTTTAATGTGTGTTGAGTTTTATTTAATTACCAAAAAAGCAGGTGCAAAAATTGGTTTATTATGGAAATTAATCTTGGCTTCATTAGTAATGTTAATTACAGGTTATGTAGGTGAAGTATTAGACAGAGATGGAAGTGTATTGTGGGGTGTAATTTCAGGTGCAGCTTACTTCTACATTGTTTATTTAGTGTGGTTTGGTGAAGTAGCTAAATTGGCTCAAACTGCTGGTGCTCAAGTAGCAAAAGCAACTAAAATTTTGGGTTGGTTCGTATTAGTAGGATGGGCTATCTATCCATTAGGTTACATTTTAGGAACTCCAGGTGGATTGTTCGGTATGCAATTGGTTTCTGACCCAGCTGCTGCTGCTCACGCTATGGATATCGTTTATAACATCGCTGATGCTATAAACAAAATTGGTTTCGGTTTGGTTATCTATGCTTTAAGTAGAACTAAAGAAGATTAATTCAAATTAAACGCTTTAACTTATTAAAACGGAAGGCTATATTTTTAAAGGTATAGCCTTCTTTTTTTGTCATAAAATATTAAATTAATGCAAGCGCAAAATCATTTTTTAAATACCGGTTTTAATCATACAGATGTTATTTACGACTATGTGTTTATAGGATTGGGTGCTAGTAACAGTTTGATTTTATTAAAGCTGCTTCAAAAAGGGCTTTTGGAATCCAAAAAAGTAGCCATTTTTGAACCTGATAAAAAAAATGTTAATGATAAAACGTATTGTTTTTGGGCTGCCCCTTCTGACCCAATTGTGAATGATTTAAAACCACTGATTACTCATTCTTACAATGCAATAGTGGTGAATGATTCTCCACTGCAAAATATCCAAAATCAAGTTTATTATTACATCCAAAGTATCGACTTGTATGCGCATACTTTACAAATAGTACACAACAACAATTTTCCTGTTTTTTCACTTAAAGTTGAAACCCTTTCTAGCAAGGCTGATATTCAGTTTGTGCATACTTCTGAGGGTACACTTAGTGCCCATTTCGTGTTTGATAGCAGAACCCCTTCTTGGAAAAACTTAAAAAAATCGGATATTTACCTGAACCAATCTTTTTATGGCATACATGTAAGGTGCGAAAATGAGGTTTTTCAAGAAAATGCTTTCGAAATGATGAATTTTAATGTAGACCAAAGTGACTATACTCAATTTGTTTATACCCTCCCGTTTTCTTCTCGAGAGTCATTGATTGAACTAACCCGCTTTGGCTCAGAAACTATTCAGATTCCCTATGCCAAGGAAATTTTGGATAAAAAAATTAAAGAAGTGTATGGTAACTATCAAGTGATAGCCGAAGAGTTTGGTTGTATTCCCATGACCAACTGCAACATTCCACACAGTGAACACAAAGGGGTTTTAAACACAGGCGCAAGAGCCAATTTAATAAAACCAAGTACAGGCTACGGATTCAAAAATATGTTTGAATTTGCTTCTGTTGTTTCTGCTAAAATAGCCATTAATAAAACCGACCATTTCAACAAAATAAACATAGAATCAAAAAAAAGATTTAAGTTTTACGACACATTGTTGCTTATTATATTACAAAAATGGCCTTTCCTCGGGAAACCTATTTTTTCAAAATTGTTCAAAAGTCAATCTATTCAAACCGTGTTTGCGTTTTTGGACGAAAAAACAACTTTACTACAAGAAATTAAACTGTTTTCTTCCTTGCCATGGCCACCATTTTTAAAGGCAGTTTGGATTAACCTAATGAATAAAAATCAACTCAGGTATTTAGGTGTGTTTTTTTCTGTGTTAATTTATTTATTTATCCATGCATTTAACCCAACAATAGCAAGTTACTTTTCTTATGTCATTATACTTGTTGGACTTTTATGGATAGGCATTCCACATGGTGCCGTAGATCATCTTTTATACAAAGGTAAAGCGCTGAATTCTCTCCCGTTATTTATTCTTAAATATCTAGCGATTGTTGTGTTTTACTTTATTTTATGGCAATTTCAACCAATAGTCTCTTTGGTTTTATTTGTGCTATACTCGGCATTCCATTTTGGTGAATCGGAATTGGAAGAAACTGGTGTTCAAGTGAAAACCATTCAACAGTATTTTAGAGCGTTTTTAAAAGGACTTTCTATTTTATTGGTTATAATAGGTACACATTACACCGAATCAATACAAGTTATTAGTCATATTCAAGGCTTACAAAATTTGGATCAATATCACATTGTTTACACGTTTCAAAGTCTGTTCATTGCTATTTCGGGATTTTTATATTTGTGTTACCAAAGATTGAATGCAAAACAAACGTTATTTTCAGGCTTATTGATGATATTGTTTGCAGGCATATTTGTGCCATTGCCATTGGCGTTCGCTTTTTATTTTGTATTTCAACACAGTTACAATGCTTGGCAACACTTACAAATTGGCTTATCTGTTGGGTCAGTTTCTCTATACAAAAAAGCCATTCCTTATGTATTGGGAGCATTGTTTATTTTTGCGCTTATATTAATTAAGGCCGTTTTTGTTTCAGAGATAAATCTCTCATTTTGGTCATATTTTTTTATCTTTATAGCTTGTATTAGTTTACCACACATGATTATTATGCATCTATTTTACAAAATATATACTCCCTAAGTTAAATCATTATAACTATTCTTAAAAACATGGAAATGTATAAACTATCAGAAAAAATCTATCAAAAACTTCTTTCTAAGAAAACTAGAGAAAGAGGCGAACATCTTATATTATGGATTGCTTTAGTTAGTTTCATCATTCATTTATTAATCATTGTTTTGGTGAAATTTAATCTTATTACCAATATTGAATCATCTAACCTTCTAAAAAATCCTATTGCTGCTATTTATACCCCATTTTCATTTATTCTTGTTTATGAGGTGTATTTGTTAGTTTATTATCTTCCAAAATCAACCTCAATTTATATTTCTAAACAATATGAAATTATTACACTAATAATTATTAGGCGTTTATTTAAGGACCTATCCGATCTAACACTTTCAGAAAATTGGTTTAACATAAAAAATGACTTACAATTTACTTATGATTTAATTTCATCTGTCATTTTATTTTACCTGATTTATCTATTTTACATTCAACGTACCAAGAACTTCATAAACAGTGATACAAATAAATTTGATGATCCAAGTATCTCAAAATTTATTACTGCTAAAAAATGGATTGCAGCTGTTTTAGTTCCTGTTTTTTTTATAACTGCTATTTATTCATTTTTTAGCTGGGGTATAGGGGTTTTTCAACCTGATGCAACTCATGCAATCTCATTCAAAAACATCAATAACATTTTTTTCGAACAGTTCTTTAATATTTTGATTATTGCTGATGTAATACTGCTCCTAATTTCCTTTTTTCATACAGATGAATTCCATAAAGTCATCCGAAACTCAGGATTTATTATTTCGACAATCTTAATAAGAATATCTTTTTCTGTAACCGGTATTATTAATAATGTTTTGATAGTTATTGCAATTCTATTTGGACTTTTGGTTCTTATTATCCATAATAAATTTGAAAAGCAGTTAGCAAAAGAACATAGAGAAGGTAAAGATATTGAATCGTAAATAGATGAGAATGTGAAGCGCTCTTTATTTTTGTACTTATATTTTATGTAGTTGTTGTTCTGTGAAGAGCATATACCAACTTCGGTTAATCAACTAAAAATCACATGAAATAAATTATTGTTTTATCAAAACTTGATGGTTACATTAATTAGTTATTGTTAAATTATAGAATTAACAAAGATATTAATTTATGAATATATTGCCTTGAATAATTAAGTTCAGTGGCTAAACTACTCACACCAATAGGTCCACTTGAAGCAATTTTTTCAAAAAGTCGATCAATATTTTTTCATGTTACAAAGGCACTTAATTTATTTTGTTTACAGTAAACAGTTTACTGTAAACAAAATGTAAATTTTTAAACCTGTGCTTGATGTTGAGCTTTGAATGATATATTGTGTCGTTTTAGGAATTATTATCAAAAATAAACAAACGAAAAGCGAATTGTTGAAAGTGAACTTTTTTCAGGAAGAATGAGAATAACAACAACATCGGCTTGAAAAGTTTCAATAATTAATTCATATTTTTAAGCAAAATCAAATCAAAATATAACAATCTAGTATTTAATTTCAAATCTAAAGGTATATTAGTATATTCTTTTTCTTGTTCTTCAGAACTAAATAACTCAATAAAACCATTTCTTTTGTAATATTCTATAGGTGCTCGTTTATTATATGAATCAACAACTATAAATCTGCATCCTGTTTTATTTGCTTTATCTATAAACCAAGATTTAATGAAATCCATCAATTGATCTCCAATTGTTTTTTCTTCTCCTTTAATTTTTCTGAAATTTATATTAACACCTAATCGACCTATTAAAACAGCTGGGTAACTTTTCATTTGTTTTATTCTTGGTATTTCTGAATTTATTTTCTTCTTTCTTGCATTGGGAAGAGAATATGTCTTAATACTATCGTTCGAAATTGTAAATGCAGCAACTATTTGTTTTTCATCTTCATCTAAAGTAAAGCAATAGCTTTTTCCTAGTAATTCATTTGTATAATTTAAAACATCTTTTGCAAAAAATTCATTCAAATCTTTGTCATCACAATCAAAAGGTTTACAATTGATTATGATATTTTCATTATAAATTTTAAAGGTACATTTTTCAAATAGAAAACTCAAAAGACAAATATTTTTTAAATTTTAGCTTTAGCTAATATTTTTTCAGATACAGATATCTCTTTAGCAAAATTTACTGAAGTTTTTTTAGAAACAGCTTTTTTAGCATTGTTATTGAATCTAACAGCAGCTTCTGTCTTTAAAATAGGTATTGATTTTATTGTAATTGCCATAAAAAGAAGATGTTTTTAAGTAAGTTACAAAGATAAATATTTTTCAAATAAAAAATATTTTTTAATTATTTAACTTTTATTAATCCAACTTGATTTGAAATATGTAACTTTTTCTTTTGTCTTGATTAGTTCTAGCACTATAGACAAACAAACGAAAAGCTAATTGGATGTTGGTGAACTTTTTTCAAGAAGAATGAGTTTAAAACCAACATCGGCTTCGGAAAAATGTCTAGTCTACACATATCATCACCCCTTGCATATTTATTATGTATGCTTTATCATTGAACAATATTGAAGCCCAATTATTTTCAAAAGAGAAAGCATTTTGAAAGGAGCTTTTAAATTGTTCAATTCCTTGATGATTAATGAAATTGTATTTGTTTTCATATTTAACTAATATAAAATTATCTTTACGGTTACCTACATAATCATATTTTTGATTATTTAATTTAGTTCCAATAGAATCATATAATGTTATTTTCAAATTTTCATAAATAGTAATTATACCATTGTTTATAGATGGGGGCCACTCATGTTTAACATCAATTATAATCTTACTATCATGATTTATCAATCCCCATAAATCATTTTTTTTTACTTTAAATAAATTTTCGTTAAATTCTATTTCATCATATATTGGTTGAATAACTGTTTTTCCTGTTGAATCAATACATCCGTATTTATTATTTTCTCCTTTAAATTTTGTTATACCTTGATTTTTTCCATCATTTTTATTTTCAAAAATCCCATTAAAGAATTCATTGTTTTCAAAAGGTATTATTATCTCATTATTTAAGTTAATTAATCCCCATTTTCCATCTTTTTTTGCTTTTATATTCTTAGAGAAATATTCTGTTTTTTCAAATATCCAAAATTCTAAATATTCATATTCAAAGGGTATTATAATGTTATTGTTAAAATCTAAAACGCCCCATTTGTCATTTTTTTTTGCAAAAAAATAAGAACCTTTATTAAATAAGCTTTTATAAAGTGGAGGAATTATTGTATCTAGATTGTAATTTAAAGCATGATAATATTTGGAACTTTTTACTACAATAAAATTATCATAAAAATAAATATGACCATTATTTATTCTTAATAATTCTTGTCCAAATTCATTCAATATACCTTCATTGTTTTCAAATTTAAACCAAGCAAATCCTTTTCTAAAATTATAGATTTTATTATACGTTGGTTTTGATATTGTTTTGTTAGTTATAGTGTCAATCAATCCCCATTTCATTAGTTTTATATGATAAAATGGTATTACATTACTTGTACTTAAAAGATTGTTGCTTTTGATTATTAGAAAAATAAGAATTATTTTTTTTAACATAAAAGTTATCACATCTTAAAAATCCATCAACTCTCTCAAACCTCTCTCCAACTGCTCCCTGCCCAAAAACTTGTCTTCTAAATCCTTAGCTAAAGGCACAGGGGTATCCAAACTGCCAATACGTTTTACAGGGGCATCTAGGCTGGTAAAGCAATGTTCGCTTATCCAAGCGGCTATTTCTGCACCAATGCCGCCAGTTAAGGTGTCTTCGTGTAAAACTAACGCTTTACCTGTTTTCTCAACTGCTGTTTTTACCGCTGCTTTGTCCCATGGTAATAAAGTACGTAAATCTACAATTTCTGCTTGGATGTTCAAGTTTTTGCAAGCTTCTAAAGCCCATTGAACACCCCAGCCGTAGGTGATAATGGTTAACTCTTCACCTTGAGCTACGGTTTTAGCTTTGCCAATTTCTATTGTGTAATAATCATCGGGCACTTCGCCTTCTATGCTTCTATACAAGTTTTTATGCTCAAAAAACAATACAGGATTTGGGTCGTTAATAGCAGCACAAAGCAAACCTTTGGCATCATAAGGATTGCTCGGATAAATGATTTTCAGTCCTGGCACATGGAAAAACCACGCTTCAGTACTCTGACTGTGAAAGGGACCTGCGCCAACGCCTGCCCCTGTCGGCATACGCACCACTACATCGGCTGCTTGTGCCCAACGGTAATGACTTTTGGCTAAATTGTTCACTATTTGATTGAAACCACAAGTAACAAAATCGGCAAACTGCATTTCTACAATCGCCTTGTATTTTTTTATGGCTAAGCCATAACCCGCCCCTAAAATTGAGGATTCTGTAATGGGTGTATTTCTGATTCTTTCTTTGCCAAATAATTTATAAAATTGGTCTGATATTTTAAAAACCCCACCATATTCAGCCACATCCTGCCCCATCAACACCGTGTTGGAGTGGCGTTCCATGCTTTGTTTTAAACCATCGCTGATGGCATCTACCAATCTTTTGGTGCTTGTTTTATCTGTTGCTGGCGCAATGATTTCTTGGGCATAAGGGGCATACACATCGTTTAGTTCCTCTTCAATATTGGCTACTATTTCTGGTTCAGCAAACACTGCCGCTAAATCATCGTCCATGCCGTGTTTCAGTTCGTCATAAATTTGTGTTTTAAGGCTTTCGTTCAAAATTCCTTCTGACATCAAATAGGTTTCGTAATTGCTAATCGGGTCTTTTTTACCCCATTCATCAAACAATTCTTGAGGCACATATTTGGTGCCACTGGCTTCTTCGTGACCTCGCATTCTAAAAGTCAGGCACTCTAACAAAATGGGACGAGGGGCTTTTCTCATGCTTTCTGCTAATTCAGTGGCTTTGCTATATACTTCTAAAATATTATTGCCATCCACTTGATAAGCCTCCATGCCATAGCCTATGCCTTTGTCAATAAACTGCTTGCATCTGAACTGCTCATTGCTTGGTGTACTCAGTCCGTAGCCATTGTTTTCTATTAAAAAAATAACGGGCAATTGCCACACCGCAGCCACATTCATGGCTTCGTGAAAATCGCCTTCGCTTGTGCCACCATCGCCACTAAACACCACACTAATTTTCTTATCGTTGTTGAGCAAATGAGCCAAAGAAATACCATTTGCAACGCCCAACATAGCGCCCAAATGAGAAATCATACCGACAATATGATAGTCGTTGGTACCAAAATGGAAACTTCTATCTCTACCTTTGGTAAAACCACTTTTTTTACCTTGCCATTGAGCAAACAATTGTCTGAAAGGCACTTTTCGGGTGGTAAAAACGCCTAAATTTCTGTGTAAAGGCAACACATATTCATCGTTTTGCAACGCCATAGTAACACCCACAGAAATAGCCTCTTGCCCAATACCACTAAACCATTTCCCGATTTTACCTTGACGCAATAAAATCAACATCTTTTCTTCAATAATTCTTGGATAAAGAATGTTTTTATAAAGATTTAATAATTCCTCGTTTGTAAGTTGTTTACGATTAAAATTCACAATGCAAAAGTAGTGAGAAATAATAATAAGAATGAAAGCTTATGTTTTTATGGATCTATTTTTTTAAAAAACAATATTTAAACTACAAATGTTACCTTTGCCACTCTTTTTTAATGAAAGTCAGGGAACTAGTAGAGGCTTTCGGGCAACACCAACGAATTATTGAGTTTTTGGATTATCGCAAAAACAACGGGCAAACTATGGCGCGTTTTGAAGGACTTTCTGGTTCTTCTTTGGCGGTATGTCTAGCTTCAGTGTTTCATCAAACACAGCAAAATATGTTGATTTTAGTGCCAGAATCTGAGGAGGCTGAGTTTTTGAGAAGCGATTTAGAACATTTAATTTCAGAAAATGATGTCTTGCTTTTGCCCGATAGTTTTAAAAAACCCTTTGATTTTGAAGAACTGAATAATGATCAAATTCAAATCCGAGCAGAAGTAATTTCAAAACTTCAACACGCCATTCATCCATACATTGTGGTGGCAACTCCTGAAAGTATTTCAGAAAAAGTCATCAGCAACGAACAATTAAAAAGCAATTCTTTTGAAGTTCAAATAGGCAATCAATTGGATTTAGAGTTTCTCTCTGATTTTTTAGATGAAAATGAATTTGAAAGAGAAGACTTTGTTTTTCAACCGGGGCAATACGCCATCAGAGGTGGTATTGTAGATATCTATAGTTTTAGCAACGACAAACCATACAGAATTGAATTAGATGGCAATGAAATAGAAAGTATCCGTACTTTTGATATGGAAACTCAATTGTCTATTGCTAGAATAGGCTTTTTAACCATTGTACCCAACATTCAAAGCAGCAGTATTGCAGGCGAAAAAATTTCTATTTTTAAATATTTTGACGAACAAACCATTTGTGTGCTTAAACATTTTGAAGACCAGTATCAATATCTTGCTAAACAATGGGAAACTCTGCTTTCAGAGGAAATTCGCCCAGAGAATTATTTATTAACTCCTAGAGAAATCAAGCAAAACATTCAGCAAATTAAAACCATCATTGAGGTGGGTGCGATGAATAGTTTTAAAGCCAAACAAACTTTTAAATTCAACACATCTCCCCAACCTTTGTTTCAAAAAAACATCGAAATGTTGTTGAGCCATTTGCAAAGCAATGAATTGAATAACATTAAAAATTTGGTTTTTAGTGAAACTGGCAAACAGATAGAACGCCTTCAATCCATCATCGAAGACCGTCAAAAACAAATCAATATTGTTCCCATTTATCATGGTTTGGCTGAAGGGTTTTTAGAAAAAGATTTAAAATTGGCTTGTTATACCGAACATCAATTGTTCGAGCGTTATTACCGATTTAAAACTCAAAAAAGAGGGTATTCCAAAAGCACCGCCATGACGCTGAAAGAGCTGAGTGAGTTGCAAGTTGGAGATTATGTTACACACATTGACCACGGGGTTGGTAAATTCATGGGTTTGCAAAAAACTCAAATGAATGGGGTATTGCAAGAAGCTGTAAAAATTTCTTATAGAGATGGGGATTTGTTGTTTATTAATGTCAACTCTTTACATAAAATTTCAAAGTTTACAGGCAAAGATGGCACACAACCAAGTTTGCACAAATTAGGCAGTGGGGTTTGGGAAAAACAAAAAGCAAGTACCAAAAAGAAAGTCAAAGACATTGCAAGAGAATTGATAGCCTTGTATGCCAAAAGAAGGGCTCAACCTGGATATGCTTTTGCACAAGATTCATATTTACAAGTAGAGTTAGAAGCTTCTTTTTTATATGAAGATACGCCAGATCAAGCCAAAGCCACAGAAGAAATTAAACGCGATATGGAAACCACCAAACCCATGGATAGATTGCTATGTGGAGATGTAGGTTTTGGAAAAACAGAGGTTGCCATTCGTGCGGCTTTTAAGGCTGTGGCAGATAGCAAACAAGTGGCTGTTTTGGTGCCAACCACCATCTTAGCACATCAACATTACAGAACTTTTAAAGAAAGACTCAAAGGTTTGCCTGTTAATGTGGATTATATCAACCGATTTAAAACCGCTGGCGAACAAACTAAAACGCTCAAAAAAGTAAAAGAAGGTCAAGTTGATATTTTAATTGGAACACACAGAATTGTTGGTAAAGATATTAAATTCAAGGATTTAGGTTTATTGATTATAGACGAAGAACAAAAGTTTGGTGTGGGTGTCAAAGATAAATTAAAAGAAATCAGAGCCAATGTAGATACTTTAACATTAACCGCTACACCCATTCCAAGGACCTTGCATTTTTCATTGATGGGAGCTAGAGATTTGTCAGTTATTAATACACCACCTCCTAATCGTTTCCCTATCAAAACAGAGCTGCATACTTTTGATAAAGAGGTGATTCAAAAAGCTATTAAATACGAAATCAGCAGGGGAGGACAGGTTTATTTTGTACACAACAGAGTGAAAGATATTTTTGATTATCAACACATGATAGAACAGTTGGTTCCGGGCGTTCGAGTAGCTGTTGCGCATGGACAAATGGAAGGTAGTCAGCTAGAAGATGTGATGTTGAGGTTTATGGAAGGCGATGACGATGTTTTGATAGCCACAACAATAATAGAAGCAGGTTTGGATATTCCCAATTGCAATACCATTATCATCAATCAAGCGCATATGTTTGGTTTGAGCGATTTGCATCAAATGAGAGGTAGAGTGGGTCGAAGCAATAAAAAAGCCTATTGTTATTTATTGTCTCCACCAATAAGTACTTTAACTTCAGATGCCAAAAAACGTTTAAGTACAATAGAAGAATACAGCGATTTGGGAGGTGGTTTTCATGTGGCAATGAGAGATTTGGATATTCGAGGAGCAGGCAATTTGTTAGGAGGCGAACAAAGTGGATTTATCAGCGACATTGGTTTTGATACATACCACAAGATTTTAGACGAAGCCATCAGAGAACTCAAACACGATGAATTCAGTGATTTATTCAAAGATCAAGCAGAAAGTGTAAGCAGCAGAGATTGTCAAGTAGATACGGATTTTGATATGCTTATTCCAGATACTTATATCCGAAACATGGCAGAAAGGCTCAGTTTATATACAGAACTCAGTAAAATTGAAAATGACGAAGCTTTAGATAAATTTGCCGAAATGTTGATAGACAGATTTGGTAGATTTCCTAAAGAAGTAGGCGTTTTATTGGCTTCAATCAGGGTAAAATGGTTGGGTAAATCTATGGGATTTGAAAAAATCGTTTTAGAAAAACAAAACATGAAAATCTATTTTCCATCCAATGAAAAAGCGGCTTTATACGATAGTAGTGCTTTTATGAAAATATTACAACACATCGCCTTACAGCCCAATAAATTTGAGATGAAACAAAGCAGCAAAACCGTGATATTAATGGTAAAATCCATCAAAAACATCCGAGAGGCAACTGCCTTTTTAGAAGAATTGAAGGGATTGTATGCGTAGGACTTTTAGTAATGCAATTGGACAAATAGAAATATGTTATCGGTATTAAAATTGGAGGAGAATTGAGCATACTTGCAATATTGTTAAGTTCAATTCGTTAAATATCTATACCATCAAAGCCGGTCTTTGAGTGATTTCGTGATAGCAAATTCTATTCACAGCATAGTAATGAAAAACCATGCTTTTTCGGGTTTTTGATTTGTTGATATGTGGCTCACCTCCATGAAACAAATTGGCATGCCATATTAAAACATCGCCTGCTTTGGCTGTAAATACTTTTTTCTCAAGAGGTTGTTCTTGGATTTTATCAGCTATCATTTTTTCGTATTCAGGATAGTCTTTTTCGCCAATTAGAAAAAAGTTGCCTTCATTGTCGTAGTCTTTGTTTAAATAATATGGTAATTGCTGACTGCCTGGATAATAATGCAATGGTCCGTTGTCTAAATCTATATCCTCTAAGGCTATCCAAACACCAAAAAGTCCACCTTGCGGAAATGTTGTCATGTGGATGCTATCAGAATGGGTGCGTTGCTCACTACCCATTTTAAAATTAATGCTTTGAAACAGCTTGACGTCTTCTTTCAAATAGGTTGAAAGCAATTCAATTAAGTGTTTATCTTCCCCAATATTTCTCAATAAATTCGATTTTTCAATGGCAAACATGATTTTATTGCCATATTTGAATTTCACCTTGTCTTGTTCTATTAATGCCTCAATTTCTTGATTGATTTTATCTACAGTTTCTTGGTTTATGTATTGTTTTAAAATGGCATATCCTTCTTGCTCATATTTTAAAAGACTTGCTTGCGATTCTTTGTCTACTTTTTGAAAAAGTGTAGTGTTTTCAATTGGAGGGAAGCTTTTATTTTCTTGCAAGGATAAAGGATTCAATCCTTCAAAATCTTTACTAGAAACAGGTGAAAAATAGAACTTATTTAAACCCAGTTTTTGATACAATTTCACATTGTGCATTAACTTTTTTCTCTGAAAAAAGTTATAAATCATGTATACAATTTTGAGTCTTCTAAACATCTATTGGATTTAAAATTACTAAAAAAACTGTCCTACATGTTTCTTCTATACTGGCCGCCAACCTCAAACAAAGCATTGGTAATTTGCCCAAGCGAACACACTTTGCAAGCTTCCATCAAGGCTTCAAATAGGTTTTCGTTTTTAATGGCTACCATTTGAAGATGTTTGAGTTGAGCGTTGTTTTGTTCTTTATTGCGTGCTTGCAAAGCAGCTAACATATTAATTTGGTATTGCTTTTCTTCTTCAGTGGCACGTATTACCTCTCTTGGCAAAACAGTGGGCGAACCTTTGCTGCTCAAAAATGTATTCACCCCAATAATTGGGAACTCTCCTGTGTGTTTCAGGGTTTCGTAATACAAACTTTCTTCTTGAATTTTGCTGCGTTGATACATAGTTTCCATAGCACCTAAAACACCGCCTCTTTCAGTTATTCTATCAAATTCTTGCATCACTGCTTCTTCTACCAAGTCTGTTAACTCTTCAATGATAAATGAACCTTGCAATGGATTTTCATTTTTAGCTAAACCTAATTCTCTGTTAATAATCAATTGAATTGCCATAGCACGTCTAACGGATTCTTCCGTAGGTGTTGTTATCGCCTCATCATAAGCATTGGTATGCAAACTGTTGCAGTTGTCATAAATAGCATACAACGCTTGCAAAGTGGTACGAATATCGTTAAAATCTATCTCTTGTGCATGCAAACTTCTACCACTGGTTTGAATATGGTATTTCAACATTTGGCTGCGTTCGTTGGCACCATATTTTAATTTCATGGCTTTTGCCCAAATTCTACGAGACACTCTTCCAATGACAGCATATTCTGGGTCGATACCATTGCTAAAAAAGAACGAAAGGTTGGGTCCAAACTCGTTGATATCCATACCTCTGCTTAAATAGTATTCCACAAAAGTGAAACCATTCGCCAATGTAAAAGCCAATTGACTGATAGGATTGGCGCCAGCTTCGGCAATATGATAGCCACTGATGGAAACGGAATAGAAATTTCTTACACCTTGTTTGATGAAATATTCTTGAACATCACCCATCAATCGCAATGCAAATTCTGTTGAGAAAATACAAGTGTTTTGTGCTTGGTCTTCTTTTAAAATATCTGCTTGAACTGTTCCTCTTACTTGGGTTAAAGTATGTTTCTTAATTTCTTGATAAATGTCTTGCGAAAGCACTTGGTCGCCAGTTACACCCAATAACATCAAACCCAAACCATCATTACCCTCAGGCAAAGGCCCTTGATAAGTTGGCACTGCTTGATTTTTAGCCTTGTAGATGGCTTCTATTTTGGCTTTCACCTCTTGTTCCAAACCATGCTTTTTGATATATAATTCACATTGTTGATCGATGGCAGCATTCATGAAAAAACCAAGCAACATCGGTGCAGGTCCGTTAATAGTCATTGAAACAGATGTTTTTGGGTCGGCTAGATTAAAACCGCTGTATAATTTTTTGGCATCATCTAAACAACAGATGCTTACACCTGAATTTCCAATTTTACCATAAATATCTGGACGAATGTGTGGGTCGTTACCATACAAAGTGACACTATCAAAAGCAGTAGAAAGCCTTTTAGCTGGCATTCCCAAACTCACATAGTGAAAACGTCTATTGGTTCGCTCTGGTCCACCTTCACCGGCAAACATCCTCGTTGGGTCTTCTCCTTCACGTTTAAAAGGATATATCCCTGCTGTGTAAGGAAACTCGCCCGGCACATTTTCTTGTAATTGCCATCTGAGTCTATCGCCCCAAGCTTCAAATTTGGGCATAGCAATTTTTGGCACTTGCAAATGGCTAAGGCTTTCCGTGTGAGTTTTTATTCTAATTTCTTTATCACGTACTTTAAACACATAGTCTTCGTCTTTGTATTTTTTTGCCAAAGTATCCCAATTCAGAATCAGGTCTTTGTTTTCAGGATTTAATTTGCGCTCTAGTTTTTCAATTTCGTTTTCAAGAGCAGCAATCAAATTTGTATGAGACATATCGGTAGATGACATAATTAAGTTGCGAAATTAAGGTATTTTTTTTGAAAGGTTAATGGTTAAAGGTTATAAGTTAATGGAAACACAAAAAATAGGGGTCCATAGGAATTAGGTCCCGCATGAAACTGCGGGATAGGGATTCGGAAGCATTTTTTGCCTTTTATTCATATTCAACCCATTCAGGGTTGTTGGGGTTTATTTTTGAAATATTTATGCTATCATTGCAATCAATGTGTTTTTATCACATTAATTGATAAGTAATAACAGATGTTAAATTTCAAATTCAGAAAAGTGTTGTTAACTGTTGAACAAATTGGTTTCAAACGGTTTTTAATTGGCGTTTTTTCTGGAATAATAACGGCTACTATTCTATCATTAGCTTTCCATTATTTTAGGGAGATATTCAGATATCAAACCTCACTCTCGACAGATCTTTTAATTTTAAATGACATTGAAATAAGGTTTTTTAATTTGTTTTTTTCAAGTTTATCGGTTGTGATGGGCTTTAACATTGTTATTTGGATTTGGATGAGCAACCACGATCACAAAAAACTGAAAGACAGAATGTATAAACAATTGTCTAGAAACAATGCCTTACTGATTTTTTGGCTCATTCTAATGTTGGTTTTTAGGTTTGGTTCGCCCATTTCAAATATTATTTGGGGAATGCATGGTTATGATTATCACATCCATTTCCTTGAAAATTATTCCTTGCTTTTTATTTTGTTGCCCTTTGTTGTCTTTCTTCAGTCTTGGTTGGCGGTTAAACTGGTTTATCGCACAAATAAATGGTTTTTTATTTCTTTAATTTGTTGCATCTTAGCTACATTTCTGTTGAATTTAACAACAACAGTTAATGAAGAAATAATAAATCAAAATTATCATAAGAAATATCAATCTGATTATCAAATGATAGATTTGGAAGTTTTAAATGCTTTTAATAATTATGATATCAAATTGGAAGATGAAAGCATCGAAACCATGAAAAAATGGACGACAGAAAAATCTATTCAACAAGTAATGAAAGCAAAGGAAGCATTTTCTAAAAACCAATTGGTGAGTTTAGATACTATCATACTTCAAAAAATAATTATCAGGTTATGTAAAGAGGGAATCGTTGGTCAAAATGACGATGAAATGGATAGATTTTGGAGTTTTGCAACCCCCAAAGATGTTTTAAAACAGCTTGATATGAGTGGTTTTTCTTTTCAACATCAAAAAGAGTTATTTGAAGTATTAAAAGAGCAAATACTATTGGTTAATTTATCGCAAAAAGATGGGCAAATTTCAAAACAATCTACTGAAACAGAAAAAAGAAGATTGATAACAGCAAGAAGTTTGACTAAACATAAATCTATACAACAATTAAAAGAAGTAAGGGAAATGATTGTGAACAATAAAAAATATTCTGAATTTATTAACTTGCTTCCTGAATTAAAACCATCAATTTGATATGATAACAAAACACAATAAAAGCAAATTTTTTTTGTTATTAATTTCAAGCATGAATTATAAACTTTTAAGTAAACCTCAGTTTTTGAAAATGTACTTATGTACTTTGTTTTCAATAATAGCTATCCCTCTTATTTCTCAAAAGCCACAGTTGATTGTTCCCAACCAGAATCAATTGTATTTGGGCATAGACAATCAATCCTTCTTGAGAGTTTTTGATAATAAGGACTACATTATTCAAGCATTAGATTCCGAAAATACAATTATTAAACAGGTTCTCAAAAATGAGTATCAAATTATTGTGTTGCCGCAAAACAAAAATTTATGTTCTATTTTGATTGGCGAAAAAAATAAAAAAGGCATTAAATGGTTAGATACAGTGAAATTTGAAATTAAAAGTTTGCCTGAAGCGGAGGTCTTTTTAGAAGGTATTCCTTCAATTTATAAAACAATAGGCATTGACGAATTCCCAAATCAATTAAAACTAAAAATCACTTTTGGAAATCAATTTTTGGACGAAAACTTAAAATACCAAATACATAAATACAGAGTTATATATTTTTCTAAAGAAAATGGAATTATTGAATTTTCGTGTACAACAGACACAGTACCTAATAAATATTTGGAGATAATAAAAAATATTTTAACGCCAAATAGTATTTTGCTTTTTGATGGAATTTATATAAAAGACAAAAATGGTGTAGATAGATTATTGGATGGTTTTTATATCACTTATCAGAAAGCAAATCAGTATAACTATTTACAACAGAATAATTGTGAATATCTTATTCAAGGTATTGTAAGAAAAGATGGAAAACTATACAATTACAATACCAATAGATTGCCTTTTTATAAAAGCGAAGTTGATACATTAATGAAAGACAGTCTTTGGAAGTATTCTCGTTTTAATATTGAAAATCGTCAATTTGAGTGCTATCAAATGGATAGTTTTTCTAATAACAAATTAATGAAATCTTATTTTTGGAATGACAATGGATTAAGTGTTGTTAAATACATTAATGATTCCTTGGGTGAATTGAAGCATTACTATAAAAATGGTAAATTGTATCAAAAAGGCAATATACTAATCAATTCAAAATTCTTAAACTATACTTATTTGGATTATGTTCCAGTTGATGAATATGATTGGCATTGGTGCACAGCTATTCATGATACTGTTTATACACCACATATAAATACTATCGAAGGTTCATTATATCCAACTGGAAAATGGCAAATATTTTATCCCAATGGCAAACTAAATATTGAACTATATTTTACCCAAAAAGAAATTGACGAATCCTATTTAAATAAACAAAAATATTATCAAATTATACCAACAGGAGATTGCCTAATTTATGATGAAAATGGGAAACTAATTCAAAAAATCAATTTTAGCAATCCTAAGAATTAATGGGGATGGGGATGCTATTTAACTTAAAACCCAAACACATCCAAAAACTCTTTGTCTTCGGGTTTGGTGTTAGAGGAGAAATAATGTAATAACTTACCCTCAAAACCATGCCCATCCATGAACTAGATCCATTCTAAAAGCAGTTGGATAAGGTTAGCCCTTCTAGAGCGCCTCCCTTCGATTTCACTCAGGGTAAACTAGTTCAGTTCAGTCTCTTAGGATTACAAGGAAAGAGGGTTTAATGTAGATTTTTTGGGGAAATAAAATAATTGGTGTTTATTTGTAGGGTGAAAAACAAATATATATCATTTTATGGCACACTTGACAAGGCTCAGCTAAGAAAGCTGACCGATATTGGGGATAGGTGGATTTTAAGGAAAATATATATAAGTTATGGATAATAAAAATAGCAAAATGAAACAAATTCTTCTAACAGCAACACTCTTAATAATCTCAAAATTATCATTTAGCCAAGAAATTGACTCTTCAAACTATTGTAATTATTATGATATGAACGCGCATTACCAAGGTGCAAAAGTTAAGATTACCACCACATACTTAAGTAAACTAGAAATTGCTGAAATCGTCTTTGATGAAATGCAGAAACTTGGATATGATCACTTGTTCAATTTTCGAATTGTTCAAATTGACTCTATGACACATGTGAATTCAATTTGCTATTCTGAAAAGTCTAAAATTGGATTCTTATATGAAGGATCATGTGGAATGGTACCAAAACAAGAAAACAGACATGTTGTAAGTCTTTATAAAGAAATGGCAGGATATGCTTACGCTGAAAAAATTGTAACTACTGATGGAGAGTCCGATTTCATTAAAGTAAAGGATTTGCCAAATAACCTTTACATATTAAAAATGGAAAACTATTGGTTTCAGGAAAGTGATGATCTAGAAACGAATAAGAAGCTAGTTTCTAAAGAGTTTATAGTTAATCTCCTTCGAGAAGATGTTAGAAGAATTGCTCCAAAGTTAGAAGCTATCCATAGCAACAAATAAACAAAAGCGTCATAATAATTGCATTTGAAAGGGGCG
This sequence comes from Bacteroidota bacterium, assembly GCA_030682255.1. Lineage (GTDB taxonomy): Bacteria > Bacteroidota > Bacteroidia > NS11-12g > UBA955 > JABMMZ01. The sequence continues at coordinate 118,076 of JAUXOK010000023.1, forward strand.
TTTGACTATTTGCAAACCCTTAATTTTGGCGAAACTAAACTAATGAAAATTGTAATTACCTAACAAAATCTAGTCAAAAAGCCCCGATGTTTAGATTAACCCTTCAAATGATTAATTAAAGCTTAAAACCCAAACACATCCAAAAACTCTTTATCTTCGGGTTTGGTGTTGGAAGAGAAATAATGCAACAACTTGCCTTCCGGACTGATTACAAATTTATTGAAATTCCATTTTACTTCAAAATCGCCTGCACCATTTAAGCTTTGTTTAGTTAGCCAAGCATACAATGGATGTTGTCCGTCTCCTTTTACTTCAATTTTTTCGGTCATTGGAAATGTTACTCCATAGTTTTTTTGACAGAAAGCACCAATTTGTTCGGCTGTTCCCGATTCTTGATTGCCAAATTGATTACAGGGTGTGCCTATCACAACAACATTGCTGTCTTTGTATTTGGTGTAAAAATTTTGAAGATTTTCGTATTGATAGGTGTATCCACAGGCACTTGCTGTATTAACTACTACCACATATTTGCCTTTGAAATCTGCAAAATTAATAGTGCTTTGACCATCCAAACTTTTTAGGCTGATGTCGTAAATAGATGTTGAAGGTGTTGCTTGACTAGCGCCTTCCACTTTTTTTGATTTGCCTACAAAGCAAGATGTTATTAAACTTAAAATTCCCATGATGATAAAACTGTTTTTCATATTACTTAAACAATTATGCAACAATAGTGTTTTATATTTGCATTACAATTTTGGAAGAATCTCAAAACCCCATCGACCCCTTTAAAAAAGATGCCTTATATCAAGGTCAGGATAAATTTTCGCCTATTCCGCTGACAGTTTCTTCGCCAAAAATTAATCCAATTGATAAACGATTGGTTAAAGCAACAGCTTTTGAAACCATGCAATATCAAGCCAATCAGCAGATTTCAATCATCAAACAACAAGCAGAATTACTGATGGAACAAGCCAGAAAAATTGAAGAAAGAATGGAGATTTCAAGAAAGATTTACGAGGCCGATTTGAATTTTGAACCTGTTATTGGCACTACTTATCACGTTTATGAAAAAAATGGCAGAACAGTTTTATCATTAGTGGCTCCGAATGAATGGGGTAGAAAAATGCCTTTCGATTTACACGTTTGTTCAGCTACCCTATTAGGTGATAAAAGCTGGGATTTGATAAAGTAAAAACTGATAACAATCAGTCTTTTTTCAGCCTTTTGTATTTTAATAATTGCTAAATGATAAATTATCTTTGCAATCTATGATTATCAATGTATCGCCCGATTTACAAGTTAGAGATTTAAAAAAACAGTTTCATGAAAATTTTAAATTTTTAAAGATAGAATGTTTTAAAAAATCGCATGGTTTTGAACAAAGTTCTCATAAAAAAGATATTTATTCAAACGATATTAAACTATCAGATATTATGAATCCAAAATTATCTGAGGAAGTTGTTTTTGATGAAAATACTACAGTGTTTGAATTTGAAAATGGTTTTAAAAAGTTTGGCTTAAATGTCCAAGTATTTAGAAAATCAGGCACAGTCTATATCGAAACATCTTTAACCGATTCTTGGACTCTGGCACAGCAAAATAGCGAAGGCAAAATGCTTTCAGAATTGGTGGTTAACGAACCAATAGAAGATCAAACTGACCAAGATATTTGGGAGTAGGTTCATTCGTCTTTTATATTCAGCATTTAATCAAATGATAGGTTAATCGTAAATGCTTTTTTATGCCACATTGTCATATTTTTTTGTATTTTTGCAAACCCTATGCAAGAATTAGAAACCCTTTCAAGTCCTGCTGATATTGTTTCAGAAACCAAACGACTTTTATACATCGAAAGCTATGGTTGTGCAATGAATTTTAGCGATAGCGAAATCATAGGTTCAATAATGTCAGAAAATGGGTTTGATTATACACAAAATGAATTTGAAGCTGATGTGGTTTTTTTGAATACTTGTGCCATCAGAGATAATGCAGAACAAAAAATAAGAGACCGTTTAAAACATTTAAAAAACAACAAAAGAAAAAATTCTGATTTAATAATTGGTGTTTTAGGTTGTATGGCAGAACGCCTGAAAACCAAATTGTTGGAAGAAGAAAAGTTAGTTGACATTGTTGCAGGTCCAGATTCATACAGAGATTTACCCAAATTGGTTGCTGAAGTAGAAAATGGTAACAAAGCCATCAACGTTTTGCTCAGCAGAGAAGAAACCTATGCGGAAATTTCTCCTTTGCGTTTAAATACCAATGGTATTTCAGCTTTTGTCAGCATCATGAGAGGTTGCGATAACATGTGTTCGTTTTGTGTGGTGCCTTTTACAAGAGGTAGAGAAAGAAGCCGTGACCCGCAAACTATCATACAAGAAGTTCAGACTTTAAGCGAAGCTGGTTATAAAGAAATTACCCTTTTAGGGCAAAATGTAGATAGTTATTTATGGTTTGGAGGCGGACCAAAAATTGAATACAAACATTTGACTGATGAACAAAAAAACAGCAGTGTTAATTTTGCTCAATTGTTAGAAATGGTAGCCGTGGTAAATCCCAATATGAGAGTTAGATTCAGCACTTCTCATCCCAAAGATATTACAGATGATGTGTTGTTGACTATGAAAAAATATGATAACATTTGTAAACACATTCATTTGCCAGCACAAAGCGGAAGCTCCAGGATTCTAGATACCATGAACAGAACCTACACCAGAGAATGGTATTTTGATAAAGTGAAACGCATCAGAGAAATCATGCCAGAATGCACCATCAGTTGCGATATCATAGTAGGTTTTTGTGGCGAAACAGAAGAAGATCATCAAGAAACCATCACTTTGATGCAGGCATCTAAATTCATATTTAGCTATATGTACAAGTACAGCGAGCGTCCTGGTACTTTGGCTCAGAAAAAAATGACAGACGATGTGCCTGAGGAAGTTAAATCAAGGAGATTATCAGAAATAATTGATGTACAAAACAAAATATCTTTGGAAAATAATTTAAAAATGGTTGGCAAAACGGTCAGAGTTTTAGCTGATTCATATTCTAAGAAAAGTAAAGAAGATTTGTGTGGCAGAAACGACCAAAACAACATGGTTGTATTTCCAAAAGCCAATCATCAGATTGGAGATTTTGTTGAAGTAGTTATAGAAAAAGTAAGTTCAACCACATTGATAGGAAAATCAATAGTATGATAGCATTACAAGGCATAAAAAATAGATTTGAGATTGTTGGAAATTCGCCAGCTTTGAACCATGCATTAGAAACCGCTATAAAGGTTGCACCAACAGATATGAGCGTTTTAATCAATGGTGAAAGTGGTGTTGGAAAAGAGTCTTTTTCAAAAATAATTCATGCACACAGTTTAAGAAAACACGCCAATTTTATAGCAGTTAATTGTGGAGCAATTCCAGAAGGCACAATAGATTCAGAGTTATTTGGACATGAAAAAGGATCATTTACAGGCGCTACAGATGCCAGAAAAGGTTATTTTGAAACAGTGAATGGGGGCACCATATTTTTAGATGAAGTTGGGGAGTTGCCATTAGGAACCCAAGCAAGATTGTTGAGGGTTTTAGAAAATGGCGAATACATTAAAGTGGGTTCATCTAAAGTTCAAAAAACCAATGTGAGAGTAATTGCAGCTTCAAACAGAGATTTACTGGAAAGAGCCCATCAGGGAAAATTCAGAGAAGATTTGTATTACCGATTGGCAACAGTGCCCATCAGAGTGCCGAAATTGAGTGAGAGAAAAGAGGATATTTATTTATTATTTAGAAAATTTGCAGGCAACTTTTCAGAAGTAAATCATGCGCCCATTGTGCATTTAGACTCGGAAGCACAAGATCTTTTAGCCAATTATCCTTGGCCTGGTAATATCAGACAATTAAAAAATGTAACCGAACAAATCTGTGTGTTAGAAGCTGAAAATAGCCCAATTTCTGCCACGATTTTAAGTCATTATTTACCACCAACACATAGTTCATTGCCATTGGCTATGGGGGTTTCAGAAAATAATATGGGCAACCAAAATTTCAGTGAAAGAGACATCTTCTATAAATTTTTAATCGAAATGAAAAAAGATGTAAGCGAACTAAAAAGAATTGTGATGGGATTGATAGAAAATGGGGGCAATCAAGCGGAGTTTATCAGAAATAATCAAGAGGATATCAATCATATTTTATATAACGACAAACCGATGCATCACAATGAAGAGACGAATGTGATGTTACCATCAACCGTTATAAAAAAACCACAAACAGATATTATCGAACTTCAGGCACTCGAGGATAGCTCATCTTTGGGGTTGACCATCGCAGACCAAGAACTCGAAATGATTAAAAGTTCGCTCAAAAGAAACAAAGGTAAACGGAACAGAGCAGCCAAAGAATTGGGCATTTCAGAAAGAACCCTTTATCGCAAAATCAAACAATATAATTTAGAAGAATTTTGATTAAAAAAGTTTATTTATTCGGTTGTATACTTTTGCTTTTAACAGGATGTAAATCTTGTAAATACAGTTTGTCGGGTATTAATATTCCTGCAGATGTAAACAATATCAGCATTGCATACTTTGACAATAAATCACAATTGGTAAATCCATCAATTAGCCAAAAATTTACAGAGCAGTTGAAAGATAAATTTCTTAGAGAAACATCTTTGGCTATCATTCCATCAAATGGCGATTTTCAATTGTCAGGGTTCATTACCGATTATAAAATCGAACCCGTTGCAACCACAACAGCCACAGGTTCGGCAAAGAACAGATTTTCTATGACTGTAAAAGCCAAGTTTGAATGTCCTAAACATAAGGATATGAATTTTGAAGAAAATTTCACTAAGTTTCAGGAATTTGAAGCCACAGAAAATTTTCAAACCATAGAAAGTAGATTGGCTGAAGAAGTAAGCAAACAAATCATTCAAGAAATTTTCACCAAAATAGCGCTTAGATGGTAGCACAGGGTATGAATCATATAAGATTAAAACAAATATATGAAAACGTCAGTCTTATAGATTCTGAGGCTATCAGTCAGTTGAAGAATTTAATTGATGAGTATCCTTATTATTATTTACCATATGTTATTTTAGCTAAATATTATTACAAACGAGACAATGACATTCATGTTTTTTTCTTAAAACAAGCTTCAATTAGAGTTCAAGATAGAAAATGTTTGTATGAATATATTCATGAAAAACTTGATATTAAAAGTTCGGTAGATGAAATAATTTCTGAAAAAGAAGAAGTGAATTTTGATTTATCAAGTCAAAAAGAAAACCAAACAACAAGCGAGATTCAGTTAGAAGGATTTGACTCAAAGAATGATGCCGGAGAAACAATTGAAGCCTTTGAAATTTCAGAATCAGAAACAATATCAATCGAAATTCAACCTACAACAGATGTGAATGAGTTTTTACAAGATTTTGAAAAGGAAGACGAGGTTTCTATAGCGGAAAATGATGAGCCAACTGATTTAGAAATAGAAGAAATTCAGCCAGAAACCGAAGCCGTGGATGAAATCGAAGATTTACAAGAAATTAAAGAACTTGCGACTGAAATTGAAAATGAAATAGTTGAAACAGAATCCACATATGACAATAGTTTGATAGAATCCGAACCAGAAGTTTTACCTGAAATTGAAACCATAGAAACAGTTACAATAGCAGCTACAGAATCGGAAGAAGAAGAAATAGAGTTTACGATTCATTCAAATGATTTCAATCAAATTGAGTCCGAAGATGCAGAAGCCATTGAACCCGAAAACGAGACAATAATTGAGGATTATCAAGAAGATTTTGTTTTATCCAATCCAATTGAAACCAAAGAAGAAACTGAAATTAGCGAACTCTTGGAATTGAGAAAGAACCCGATTTATTCTATAGAACAAGCGCTAGCATCCAAGTCTAAAGTAGAAACAACCAAGGTTCAAGCAGTTAGTAGTGAAATGGATTTTTTCGAATGGCTTAAACATCCCGAAAACAATTCAAATCTGAATCAAAAGCATGAAGAGGAAAACGCCTTTGAAATAGAAGAAGAACCTATCGAAAGGCATCAATCAATGGACTTGATTGAAAAATTCATCACGGTTAGTCCGCAAATTAGCCGACCAAAGAAAGAGTTTTTCAGTGCGGAAAATATGGCAAAGAAAAGCGAAGTCTTAGAACTAGATTTTGTTTCAGAAACTTTGGCAAATTTATATCTAGAAAATGGGAGTTTTGATTTAGCAATTAAGGTTTATGAAAAATTAAGTTTGCAAAATCCGTCAAAAAAGCCTTATTTTGCATCCCTTATTAAAAAAATTAAAAAAGAAAATAAATAATTATGCTCAATTTAATATTAATCATTGGTTTAATAGCCGCTTTGTTAATCATAGGAATTATATTGATTCAAAACCCGAAAGGGGGAGGATTGGCTGCTAATTTTTCATCAAGTAATCAATTATTTGGTGTACAAAGAACCTCAGAAGGTGTTGAAAAACTAACGTGGATATTTGCAGCAGTTATATTGGTTATTTCACTTTTAGCAAGTTCATACAATGGCGGAACAGCAAAAAGCGGAGAGGTGAATTCTGGAGATGCCAAAACCCAAGAATTGATTAATGCACCTGCACCAAAGTCCAATTCACCTTCTATGCCACAAGGCGGTGCTCCAACGCCTCCTCCTGTTGAGCAAAATCAGGCTCCACAACAATAGATTTTATTAAACATTTATATTTAAAAAAGCCAGCTTAAAGTTGGCTTTTTTTAGTTTATAACTACATTTGCAGTCTTATGTTTACCGGTATTATAGAAACTCTCGCAACTATTGAATTGATTGAGCAACAACAAAGCAATAAAGTATTTACATTTAACTCGTTTATAAGTAACCAATTAAAAATTGATCAAAGTGTGGCTCATAATGGCGTTTGTTTAACGGTAGTTAATGTTCGTGAAAATACACATCAGGTAGTTGCCATTCAAGAAACTATAGATAAAACAAATTTGAAAGAATGGAAAATTGGAGATTTGGTGAATTTAGAAAGATGCATGCCTGCAAATGGAAGATTTGATGGTCACATTGTACAGGGTCATGTTGATGTTACTGCTATTTGTGTTGACATTATAGACCAACAAGGTAGTTGGAAATATACTTTTAAATATGATAGTGAACACATTACCGTTGAAAAAGGTTCTATTTGTGTAAATGGTACAAGTCTAACAGTTGTTGATAGTCAAAATCAAATGTTTTCGGTAGCAATTATACCATACACTTATGAAAATACCGTATTTAAAACAATGAAAATTGGCGATAGTGTTAATTTAGAATTTGACATTTTAGGGAAATATATTGCTAAACTGATGAAACATTAACCTTAATATACATAAGGATAAATATAAACTGATTCTCAATTTAGCTAAAGGTTATCTTATAATAAATTGCATATTCTGCTTTTTATAATTTGGGGTATAATAATACCTTTTAGGTATTTGCTTTAGTCTAAATTATTGATTTTTATAGGCATTACTCGATACTTAAACGATTTTTTTACCCATTGATTTCCCCCAAAAACCTTAACATTAAAAACAATAACTTCGTATGTATTTTCAGTATTTATTTGGTCTTTTACTTTCCAAACAAGAGTATTCAATCCATAACCTTTAGCGACTGGTTCTTTAATACAGTTTATGTTTTTTCCTTGATTTTTAATAACAACTTGGGCATCTGTAAAATCTGCATTTGCCAAAGAAAAACTCCACCTTTCGAAAATTAAATCTATTGGAAAGTAGTTTTTTGAGGGCCAACAAATGGGTACACTGTCTTGATGTTTGGCGAATTTTTCAGCAAACTTTATCTGAGAATTCAAAACATTTAATGCCATTGAATTGGAGGTGCTGCCATGCCCAAATACTTGATTGCGAGGATTCAAAATCCAACGTCTGTGACCACATTCAGTGTTGTTAGCACCATCGTCTTCTATTTGTCCTATTAAGGCATCTCCAAAAGCATGACCTAGAGATAAATTGCTATTATTAGCTCCATCAATTGCATCTGCATTATTACATCTCCAACTTTTGGGTGGCGAATGATTTAATTTATTGTTGACAAACATCACAAATGCCGCTGCTTGACATTTTTTATTGAGTGTTTCATCAAAAACAATGCTATCATAAATGCCTGATATACGCCTGCAATATTGAATCAATTCTTTCACGTCATGGTGTCCTTTTGTATTGACTTCGCCAGACATACATTTTTCTTTTAAAGGTTGTTTTAAAAAATAAGTTTGATAGTCGTTTTCTACATGAGGAAGGTATGAGTTTAAATAATCGTTAATAACTAATTGCTTGTGCATCCTCAATAAACTTGTGTCATTAGGTTGTAATTTAAAATTTTCAGACAATAACTGATAAGCTATTCTGAATTGATTGCTTTTGATGTAATTTTGAATGATTTGGTATTCCTTTGGTAAAGGTTTTTTGATGGGTTTGGGTTGATTGATTAACCTAAAACTAAACAAAAGGATAGACCCTATGAGCACAAATTTTAACATAACTTTAAATAGAACGAAACATCCTATCTAAACATTGTGTTGCAAAACAATTAGTTTTATTGTATATTACTAGAATCATTATCATCTAAAATAGATTGAATTGTGTTTCTACTTACAGAGTGATAACCTGCTTTAGCTTTTTCAAAAACTTTCTTCGCAAAAATTAAACCATCTGGCGTTTCTGAAAGGGCTTCATACAAAGGTTTTAGAAACTTTCTTCTGCCAACTTGAATTAAATAATTTTCGATTTGTGGATATGCATCTTTGTATTCATTTTTAATACATAAACGGTACCAATCGCACTGTATTTCTGCATTTTGGCTATTACTCAACTGATATAAGGTGTCTAATTCTGTCATAATATTTTTGATAGAATCGTGGTTTAAATTTCTGAATAAATGCAACCAATGATGAGTTGTGTAACCACTCGTATCTATTGTTTTTGGATTTTTTTGAGTATTCAAAAGTGTGGCTGATTTTTCAACTTGAATCAAATATTTACTCTCAATATTTGGGCAATTTTTAGGCAAACCAATTTCATAAACCCACTCGTTGATATTCAAATTCAAGTTTTTATATTTTGATAACAAATTTTCATCGAGATAGCTAAGAAAGGTTTCTGTTGTTACACTTTTCCATTTAAAATGATTAAAATATTGATTTAAAAAATTATCCCAAGCTTTTCTTCCTACTTGCATTTCTAAAAATCTTAAAAACATACATCCTTTAACATAAGCAATATCACTGACTCCATCATCTGGATTTCTATTGTTTAAATTCAATTTTAATTTAGTATCACCAGGAGCAGTTCTCATAAAATCATCCAAGGTTAATTTTAATTCTTCCAAACTCAGTTTTGCTAACATATCAGAATAGTCTTTACCATATATTTTCTCCATGATACGTTCTTCAAAATAAACGGTAAAACCTTCGTTGAGCCAGAAATCGTTCCAAGTGCTATTGGTAACTAAGTTGCCGCTCCAACTATGGGCTAATTCATGCGCTACCAAAGCAACCAAACTTTTATCTCCTGCTATGATGGTTGGCGTTGCAAAAGTTAAACGTGGGTTTTCCATACCTCCAAAAGGAAAACTAGGTGGTAAAACCAAAATATCATATCTGCCCCAAGCATAAGGTCCATAAAGTTCTTCAGCACTTTGAATCATTTTAGACAAATCTTGAAATTCATAAGCAGACTTTTCAATCATTTCAGGTTCGGCAAAAACGCCACAATTATTGCCTAAACTTCTAAATTCAATGTTTCCAACAGAAAGCGCAAATAAATAAGACGGAACAGGTTGAGGCATCTCAAAATGATAAACGCCTTTATTGTTTTTTTCAAAAGTATTTTCAGCACTCATCAATGCCAAGTATTTTTTATCGCAACGAATGTCAGCAGAATATGTCATTTTCATGGAAGGAACATCCATACAAGGCATCCATGTTCGGGCTAGTATAGCTTGACTTTGAGTAAACATAAAAGGATGTTGTTTGCCAAATGTTTGCTCTGGTTCAAGCCACATCAATGCCTCAGCATCAGGCTGTGTTTTATAATAAACAGCTACAGATTGAGTGTTTTTTGACAATTCTATAACTAAAGCTTGCCCAAAATGATTTTGATCTTCGGTCATACTCCAAGCCGTTTCAGCGGAATCATTTAATTTAACCTTTTGAATATCCAAATGTCTAGTATCTAAAATTAGATAATGACAAGTAGAGGGATTGATGATATCCAAAACTGCTTTGCCCACCAAACGTTTTTTATTAAAATCTACGGACAAATCAAGATGAATATGTTTAATAGTAATCGAATCAAAATTTGAATACGAATGGTTGTTGAGTTTAATTTCGGGCATTACTTTGATTTCTCTGTGTGAACAAGCAAAAAACAAAGATGACGAGATGGATAAAATGATAGATATCTTAAAAAAATTTAACATAAAAAAGGAGTTGCAAATTTAGTTAACCTAAACGAAAAAAACTTTTTTTTAATTCATTGTTTATATTAGCTTTGCCAATCTTAAAAAAAAATGGTATTCATTTTGCAATATCAAATACAAACAACACTGAATATTCAATGAGAAAAATATTTTTCCTCCTTTTTGCTTTTTCAATGATCTCTCTAAAAGCCCAAACTACTGAAGATGATCCGTTTGGCTCTGATTATAATTTTGATTCAACAGCTGTTGAAGAGGAAGAAATTATAGATGAACCAAAAAAGAAAGATGGCATCATTCCTTATGAGCGTTTTAAAACACCAATCGATACTGTTTCTAGTTTAATAACTTACATGGGTGTTGTGCCATTTAAACCTATGGAAAATGATGTGTATGATGGCGGAACAATAGATTCTCTTTATCTCAGGGCAAAAAAATATTTAATGCAACAATTTGTGCCCGGTTATAAGGAAAATCCCAAAAAACCAATAGTTTTCCCTAAAGATATGTTGATAGAGGATTACAAACCTGATGGTGATGTTGGTAGAATCATAATCCGTGTAACTGTCCCAATGATGATAAAAAACAACAGTTTTTCATCTGTACAACAAGGCACAGTAACCTTTAGAATCGAAATTAGAGTTAAAGACGATAAATACAAATATAAATTTACTAATTTTGTTCATAATACAACAGACAAAGGTTCTGAAAAACCTATCAAAACCTATATGGAGTATTATGCTAATCAATCCAAAGGTCTTAGAACTAACGATTTATACCTTTTAGCAATAGATAGAATTGTAAAAAATACAATTAAAGATTTGGGAAAAGTAATGAAAGACCCAATTGTTATAGACGAAGACGATTTTTAGTCAATTTCTTCAAATTCAACATACTCGCCATCAATTGGCTTAGATTTTTTATTCTTAAAAGTTGATTTCGAATTGTTTTTTTGATTCAATTCATCCATTTCTCTTCGCATATTTCTTTGAACTTTACTCATAGAGATAAACAGTTTTATACCTTGCCAAACAAGATAAACCATAAAGATATTAAATAATAGTTTAATCACAATAAATGTAACTGCAAAGGTAAATTTTAAAATTCAAAATATCATTTTAATCTAGTTGATAATTAAATTAAAATGATACCATATCAAAGTATCTAATTAATAGGTGTCGGGATAAAAAAATTATAAAACGAAAGTAGAGCCAATTTTATTCACCAAAAAAATATGTTTTTGCAAATCTTTCAAACTTTGAAGGGGTATGAAATTTTTTAGCATTTGTTGGTAGTTTTGAAAGGGATGGTCTACTAAAAAATGAGATTTTTTTCTTTTTTTCACTCAATTGAATGTCTGCTCTGGCTTTTAAAACATGTTCATATAAATTAATATCATAAGGTAAAAATTCTGAAATGTGCCTAAGTCCATTATTCTCATAAAACATGCTTTTAAAGGCTTGTATATCGTGAATAAATGGATATAAAAAGTATTGAAGGGTGTCTATTTGTTTCCAATCGTTGGGTTGGTAATTAAATTGTTCCATCGGGCAAATTGAAGGCAAATTAAAATTCAGTAAACTAAAAAGTGGTCGATGCGTTGGATGATCTAATAATTTGCTTTTGTTAAGATCGGTAATTAGAATAATGATTTCTTTTTTAAATCCTTTTTGCATTCCTGGTCTTGATAAAATCTCAGCAGGATAACTCAATTTACCTGTTTCAAATAAACTGTAAAGCATTTTTGAGAGTGGCAATTCACTTTGATAAGAAAGCAAGGTGTCTATACCAGCTATAACAATTATTTTTTTGGCATTTAAAAATTGTTGATATTCATCAAATGAGTAAAAACAAGTGAAAAAGTTTCCAGTATTAGCTATTATAAATTTAGCATCCATTACTAAAGTATCAGCATTTTCGTTGTTTACACTCGTCTGATAATTTGTTTCAGTTAAAAAATGTTTGACACCAATGTGATTTAAAAAGTTAACTTTTTGAGAATTTTCTAAGTGTTTGTTTAATACTTCTATACCCTTTGTTTTTTCTGGACACCAATATACTTTTCCATCAGTTTTCTTAACATTAGTTTCATATTCAAAAAGTAGTTTATCTAAATTTTCTGATACTTTCCATCTAGAAAATGTTAAACGCTGTTTAGCAATATGGAGTTGTTTGATTTTACTCAAACTATTACTTAAATCAGATAAATATATATGGTGTGCTTGATTAAAGTCCATTTATTAAAATACTATATTGTCTATGAGTCTTACATTTTCAATTTTTACAGCTGTTAAAATTACATTTTCATTTGGTTTTTGCCAAACTTTAGCTGGTTTTAAAGTTTTTGCATTTGCCAATTCAAAATATTCAACTTCAATATTGTGTTGTGATAATTTTTCTGAAACTTTTGCTAAATGGCTTTGAGCATTAGTCTCCATAAATTTTGACTTTGCGTCTAATAAAGCTTTATAAATTTGAGAGGCTAATATCTTGCCTTTTTCACTCAATCTTGAGTTTCTTGAACTCATTGCCAAACCATTTTTCTCTCTAGTAGTTTCACAAAAAACCAATTCAATATTTTTAAAATAAGTTTCTTTAAGTTTATAAATCACTTTACATTGCTGAAAGTCTTTCAATCCAAAATAAGCTTTATTGGGTTTTATTAATTCAAATAAACGGTAAACGACTGATACAACACCTTCAAAATGTCCTGGTCTTTGTGGACCTTCAAATACTTGGTTTAGTTCTTCTAAATCTATGGCAATATTTTGACCATTTTGAGGATAAATCTCTTCATAGTTTGGCAGATATAAAAGATTACAATTGATAGATTCAAGCAGTTTAACATCTTCTTGGGTTTTTATGGGATATTTTTTAAAATCCTCTGTACTGTTGAATTGTTTTGGATTGATGAATATAGATACAACCGTAAAGTCATTTTCTTTTTGACTCCTTTTAACAAGATTTAAATGACCTTGGTGTAATGCACCCATGGTTGGAACAAAGCCAATTGAAAGCTTGTTACTACTTTGTAAAGATAGTATTTGATGAAGTTCTAGATTGGTTTTGGCTATTAGCATTTTGGTAATGCAAAATAAAGATATGTTTAACACAAAAAAAATAAAAAAACCACATCTTGTTTGATGTGGTTTTTTGAAAATTATATATTTAGTTTCCTAATGACGAATTACCAATTTTAAGATACCTTTATTTGAGTTTGTGCTAGGTTTTGTTGGCTCTGTTGTAACAATATATACACCAGATTTGATATTAGAAGTATTTAATTCAAATTGATTGCTACCATTGATTACTTCATAACTTTGTGTGAAAATTATTTTTCCATTCAAATCCATAACTTTGATTATTAATGTTTCCTGAATCGGTGAATCAAATTTTAACACAACATTTTCTTGAGCAGGATTTGGATAAGCAGATATACTAGGGATTGATTTTTTATTTAAACTTATTGGATTTAAATTAGTAACATACTGTTTACATTCAAAAAAGCCTCTTCCGTGAGTACCTGCATAGATTGCACCTTGATTTTTATATGGGAAATAAAATTGTCTAAGCGATAAAGTAGGAACACGTGGAAATCTACTTGAAATCGTATTTTGAGAGGTCCAATTTGCTCCACCATCATCTGAAGCATAGATTCCTAAATCTGTTGCAACCATGTATAAGTTAGAATTGCTATAAGTAATTATACCATCGTAAACTGGAATTCTTGGTAAGTTACTAGTAATATTAGTGTATGAGGGAGTTCCTAACATGCTAGTACCTTTGTATACAAAAGCAGTTCCACTATAATTTCCTACTGTAATTAAAGCCTCATCGTTATCGTTTGGATTCAAATTTACAGATGTAATTGAACGTCCTCCAGAATTGAAAGCTAAATTAGAAATTGTAATTCCAGCTGGAATAGAAAGTTCGGGCGACCAAGGATTGTATGTTGCAGAATTTAAACCATCAACTCTCCAAATGGTTGAACTATTTGATATAAACAAAGAGTTTCCATCATTAGTTGCTTCTAAATCCCATACTTCAGAACCGCCATGATTTGTTGCAATTAAATACCATTCAGGTTCTTTTTGAAAGTCAGTTACACCTATACCCATCCAAATTTGTCCATTTCTTGTAAAAAACATTCTAGACTCTTGGTTTTCGTAATCCGGATGTTCCCAAAGAATAAATTTAGTATTAAAAGGTGCCCAATTACCTTGAAGAGGATGCTCACAATATTTTGAGGTATCTGTAATCGCTAATCCAATAAATGAACGCGCAATTCTTCTGTCCCATATACAAGATTGAGTTCTGCCAAAATCTCTAGAACGTGTGATATTACCAAAATAAGTAGAAGAAAAAATCTTAGAATTATCTTTCACTGATATTTGAGAAGTAAATCCATCACCTGATTTTATTTCAACCGCTGATTTTTCTGTGTTGCCACGTTTATTGATGTATTGGGTACCGTTATCTTGAGTTCCTCCAACGACATTGCCATTGTAATCGGCTGCAACATAATAAAACTGTGTAGCATTGAAACCAAAGTTTTTTTGATTAAAAACACTTAAACCATTAGAACTAAAGGATAAACCACCATCTGATCCAACGATTAAAGTTGGTGGGTTAGTTGTCATATCCCATTTCAAAACATGTTTATCTGCGTGAACATAGCTTGGATTTTGACCACCAAAGTCGTTAAGAGAAGCAATGTATCTAGGATTAGTATTTATTTTCCACTCCGCCAAGTAAACACCGCCCATTATGATGTGGTTTTTATCTTTTGGATTAACGGTTATAACGTTGTTGAAATTTCCTTGTCCTTGAAGTGCATTTGCTAATGGATCAAAATAAACACTTCCAGAATTGATGATTTTAGTCCATGTAGTACCTGCATCCGTTGAGCGATATACACCTTCTAATCTACTATTGGTAGAAGAAGTCATGATGTATACATAATTTGGATCTTCTGGCGAAATAGCTATTGAGGCTCTGTTAAAGGCAGTTGTAGGTAAATTTACATTATTCCAACTAGCGCCTCTGTCTGTACTTTTTAAAACATTAGTACCAATTTGTCCATAAATGTCTCCATTGCTTGCTACTTTAACTTCTTTTGAAGAACCATTTCTAGCCATGGTCCATGTTAGCCCATCATCAGAATATCTAATTCCACCATCAGTTGAAGCGTAAATTCTAGTTCCACCTGAAGTTTCGGCATCCATTGAACTGATGTTTCCATAATTAGCAGAAGCAACAACTCTTGTAAATGATCGGCCTTTATCGGTCGATCTAAATATTCCTAATCCTGAAAATCCTGGAGTGCCACGTAATGTACCATCAACTGTTACAAATTGACCTTCTCCTGTACCATAAACAATTACACCATCTGTATTTTGGGCTATGCATGATATATTTAAATTTTCTTCTAAGTCATTGATTGGAACCCAAGATGTACCTCTTGTTGTAGATCTAAATAATCCGCCACTTACACCACCAACAAACATCAATGTTGGTGAATCTTTGTCTTGTAAAAAAGCTCTAGTTCTACCACCAACATTATCTGGACCAAGTTCTTTCCAAATAGTGTTAACAACTCTTTTACTGCTGTTATTCATGTTGTTAGCTTGTTCTATTGCTTCCATGTATTCCGAAACACTTACGGTTCCAGTTTCAATATTAGACCTGATTGCTCCAAGATATTCTGCCATGCCAGCTGCTTTTTTGCCGCCTGGAACCATATAGGAGTATAGCTTGGCCATATGACTTTCTTGTCTTTCAACATAGTCACTTTTTTTAATCAACAATACGTTAATGCCCAACAAAAGGGCAATGGATAAAACACTTGTAGTAATTATTCTTTTTTTCATTTTAAATTAACTTTTTTTATAAAACAATTTTCAAATTTAGAAATTTAAATTTACATGTCAAAATATTTTTTTAAATATGCTTTTCTGCATGATAGGAAGACCTAACCATTGGACCACTTTCAACAATGTGAAACCCTTTTTTTTCGCCAATTTCTTTATACATTTTAAATTTATCTGGATGTATATATTCCGCAACATTGATATGCATTTTTGTTGGTTGAAGGTATTGGCCTAATGTTAAAACGTCACAACCATGAGCCAATAAATCATCCATGGCTTTAAAAACTTCTTCTTCTGTTTCGCCTAAACCTAACATGATACCGCTTTTGGTTCTTCTGCCTAGTTCTTTGGTCCTTTTAATTTGCTCTAAGCTTCTTTCATATTTGGCTTGAGGTCTTACAATTCTGTATAGTCTTTCAACAGTTTCCATATTGTGACTTACCACTTCTGGTTTTTCATTTACTACTAATTCTAACAAATCCCATTGTGCTTTAAAATCAGGGATTAGTGTTTCCATAGTTACTGTTGGATTTTGATTTTTAACTTCTCTAATCGTAGCTGCCCAAACAGTTGCACCTTTGTCTTTTAATTCGTCTCGGTTCACAGATGTAATAACACAATGTTTAACTTTCATTAATTTTACGGCTTCGGCAACTCTTTTTGGCTCATCTAAATCATATTCATTTGGCCTGCCAGTAGCTACAGCACAAAATGAACAACTTCTTGTACAAATATTACCCAATATCATAAATGTAGCAGTTCCAGCTCCCCAACATTCAGCCATATTTGGACATTTTCCATCCTCACATATTGTGTGTAATTGATGTGTTTTAACTATTTTTTTTACCTCAGCATAGGTTTCACCAACAGGAATCTGTATTTTCAACCAATCGGGTTTGGTTCTTTGGCGTTTATTTTCTGTAATTATTTCAGACATTTTTAATAATTTTTACCAAGTGCAAAGCTAATATAAAACGAAGAAAATACTGTTTTGTTTTTTGCATAAACCATTAAATTGGGTGGTGATGGAAAGTAATCTAACATTACACCTAATTCTAGCGATTTAAAATCAGATCTATAATACCCCCAATTAAAAGACACTCCGGTTTTAAATGCTAAACCTGCAATTAATTTTGTTTCATTTATTCCTTTTCCAAATGATGAATAACCAATAATTGAGTTTTGGTTCATTTCATCTGGGTTGTATTTGGCACTGATTGTATAATAATTATTTGAGTTTAGTGAATCATATTGATCAATATCTACATAAATTGGTTTTAATAATCCTATGATGGGGCCCATTCCACCAAATACTTCAACTCCTACACTACTTTTACTAACTTTTTCTGCCAAAGTTATACTATATCCATACATGGGACGAATGGCATAAAGACGGTTGATTTTACCAAAAACGTAGGGTGTAGCATTGCCTATTCTTTGATTTAAAACACTTCTTTCTTTGAAATGTTTCAAGGAGCCTACATTTATTTCATACATTCTATTAAACTTCGAGTTTTTTATAACCATGTTTCTATAATAGATGCCCCATCCGTTTCCGCTTCCATATATTCCAAATTTATAATGTGAGTCTTCGTAAGTTATATCATCATAGTCTTGTGAAAAAAGCGAACTTTGAGCAAAAAAAACAATATATAGAACGAATATTAATTTTTGAATGTAGTTTTGCATGAAAAATTTAAAAAAATGAATACTTCAAAGGTAATATATTTAGGTGATTTAAGAACAAGTGCTATACATTTATCCTCTAACAATAGTATAATTACTGATGCACCTTTAGACAATCATGGAAAGGGAGAAGCTTTTTCTCCTACAGATTTAACTGCCACTTCTTTAGGTGCTTGTTTACTGACTGTGGTGGGTATTCATGCCCAACAAAATGAAATAAACATGAAAGATAGCGAGGTAATGATTAAAAAAATTATGAGCAGCGATAGTCCAAGAAGAATTGTTCAAATTAATGTAGACATCACATTTAAAACCACTTTGGAACTAAGTGAAAAACAAAGACACACTTTCGAAAGAATAGCAAAAACTTGTCCAGTAGCTATGAGTTTACATCCTGATATTATTCAAAATATCAAAATCCGTTTTACTATTTGATGGCTAATATTTCTTCTTCAATTTCATTTGTTCTAATTTCCATGTGAGAAGCGCTGTAAATACATTCTCCTTTATGAATAATTAGCAATTGAGGGGATTCATGGTACACTTGAAATCGCTCTGATACTTGATTAGAAACTTCTCTGAATTGAATTAAATCTAAATAAAAAATTGGATAATGACTTAATAATTCAGTCCAAGATCTTTCTAATCGATTTTTTGACATTTCGCTTATGCTACATCTTGTGGAATGTTTAAATATTAAGATTGGTGAATTAAATGAGTCTTTTTTGATATTTTCTAATTGTTCAATACTCACCAAAGGAATCCAATTCATATTTACACTAAAACATTGTTTTTTAAAGACGTTTTATTAGTTTTGTAGCCTACAGGTGCACATCTGTCTTTTCTGCCTCCACATGAAGTCACAAACGCTAACAAAAACATTACGGCTAAAAGGGTTTTTACATTTTTCATTGATAAACTTTTAATATTACAAAATTAAAACAAACCTAGCTAATAAAGAAATATTTTTTTTACTTCAAGAATGTCAATCTTTGGGTACAGACAAGTTTATATTTAAATATTCTAAAACTGAATATCAAGATATTATAACTTACATTATTCAAACTGTTGAAAATGAAAATAATATATTAAACAAATTGCCTTCATTTCATCAAAGTCGCTGTTTAATTAATCAAAGAAGTTTTGAGCAATGTACATCTGAACAAGTCGCAATTTTTAAGTCTAAAGTTTTTATGGGTGAAAATTTGCTAGTACTAACTGGTGGATTAGGTATTGATGAATGGGCGTTTTGTCATTCTTACAAAAATGTTATATCATTAGATATTGATTATAAACTCAATGAAATTTCAAGATACAACTTCAATCAATTAAAAGTTAATAATATTCAACGATTGGATTGTTCGGCCGAGGTTTTTTTAAATCAAACAACAGAAATATTTGATGCTGTTTATATAGACCCAGATAGACGTGTAGATGGAAAAAGAGAATTTCTTCTCCAAAATCATCAACCCAATATATTAGAATTGTTGCCTCTAATCAAGAAAATTAGCCGTAAATTGTTAATTAAATGTTCGCCACTTTATGATTTTGAAATGGCGATTAAGGAAGTTGAAGGATTAAGAGCGTGTTATATTTTGAGTGTTAAAGGTGAAGTAAAAGAGATGCTTTTAGAAGTAGATTTTTTTGAAAGGAGTGAAGATAAAATTCAAATAAAATGTGTAGACATTAATAAAGAAAACCAAGTTGGTTTTGAGTGCTTTGCAAAAGATGAGGGTATACCTATTAAAACCGAATTTATTGAACCTTATTTTTATGAAGTTGGGTCATCAATTGTAAAGGTACGAAAGCATCATCAATATGCTTTTAAAAAAAATTTGAGAATGATAGATCATAAAGTGCCATTTTATACATCTAGTTATCTAGTTGAGGATTTGATAGGCAGAGCTTTTAAGGTTATTGATACCTTGCCATTTTCAAATTCAAAAATCAATGATTATTTTAAAAAAAATGAGATTACTAAAGGAAATTTAAAGGTTAGGGGATTGATTTTTAAAACTTCCGATATTTTAAATAAAATAAAACTTATTGAAGGAGGCGATGATTATTTTTTTATTTTTCCAATGAATGGCAAAAACATCTTCGTTCATACACGTAAATTAGCTGTTGGCTAATTTAATATGGTCTTCTAAAGCTTTAACAATTGAAGGATTTTCTTTTGTTGGAGCTGCAATATCAATGAATAGATTTTTTTCTCTCATAGCTATTTGGGTAGTTTCACCAATTGCAGCCAAACGTGTGTTATTTTGTTTGAAGTCAGGGAAATTATCAAATAGTGATTTAATGTCTGCAGGACTAAAGAAAACTATGGCATCATAAAAAACATTTTCCAAATCTGATAAATCTGCCGATACAGTTTTATACATACAACTTTCAACAATACTGATGTTGTTGTTGTCGCAAAAATCTAAAATCGTAGTTTTTCTAATATCAGAACATGGAAAAAGATACTTTTCATTTTTGTGAGTTAATAACAGGTTTAAAAAATCTTTTTCTGTATTAGCTTTTGGTGAAAAAACTTTCCTTTTTCTTAAGAATATATATTTTTGGATATACATACCTATACCTTCTGTCATGCAAAAATACTTCATATCTTGAGGTAAGTCTACTCTCAATTCTTCGACAACTCTAAAAAAGTGATCAACTGCATTTTTGGAATTGAATATAATTGCGGTATGATTTAGAATGTTAACTTTAGCTCTTCGAACTTCTCTACCATGAACAGGGTCTATCTGAATGAAAGATCTATAATCAATTTTAACTTTAAATTTTGTGATCAAATCGTCAAAAATCGATTTCTTTCCTGGCTCAGGTTGGTGTTGCGATATTAGAATTGTTTTAATCTTTCCTTGTTTTGTCATATTTTAAGAAACCTAAGTAAAGAGACTACGAAAACTACAAGCGGTAGAATTTCAAAGCTGCAAAGGTACAAAATTAAAATTAAAATTGAACCACTTTTTAAGAATTGCCTAGAAAATAAAAATTTTATTACACTTAATATATAAACTATTAAAAGATAAAGTACTATGATAAAAATCATGCCATTTTTAATGCTTTGAGGAAATTGATAGTACATTATAAGCATACATAAAAAGAGTATAATTGAAAAAACAAAAGCATGAATTCTGAATATAATTGCATAATCAGATCTCAAAGCGGGTTGATTAAAAGCATATGAAAAAATATTTTTAAATAATTGATTGATAGCAAATATCAAGATTACAAATGCTGTTGATAGAAATAATAAATATAGCGGATGTATATTATTGATTATTTCACGATAATCAACAACTGCATAAATGCCTATTCCAAGAATTTGAGATATTATAAGCCAAGTTAATAAACGTGTTAAAGTAAATACCTGACCCTGAGTGTCTAAAAACTCTAAAAATTTAATTTGATTATAACTCGAACGAATAAGTAATGAATATTGAATAGGAAAAATTCTTTTTAGCTGAATAATCAAAAACAAAACCCATAATGAAGCAAAAAATACATAGTGATTATTAATATTTTTTCTCAAAGGTGGATTTTTAGATGCCAACAATGATTTTCTTAAATTTCTTTTTGAATTGATATATGTTCCTAAATGATAGCCAACAAATGTTTCGTAATAAATGGTGTCTAATTGGGTAGAATCTATGAATGTAGAATCTGTAACATTGTATACAGATAGACTTTCTATAAGTCTGGATTCTATGATTTCTGCTCTGTTTTGATAAAAATCATCGTACCACGCTTTGCTTGTGTCATTTAATACGATAGGATTTTCGGAAGTTTGGGCAACAACAGAAATAACCATAAGATTAATCCATAATAAAAAAATTCTTTTAAAAATAACTGCTGATACCAAAATGTATTTTTCCTGTTCTTAAATCAAATCGATTGTTTTTTTCTTTTCCTAAGGCATACATGATAGATAATATCCCTGCCCCTGTTTCAAAATTGCCTCCAATACCAAATCCCCAAGGAAAATCTTTTACTTGGTTTAATCTACCATAACTCTTGTCTTCATAATATGCACCATTCCAAAATGCCTTGATGTGCGATTCACCTCCAATCAAATATCTATACTCTATATCTAGCATGTTAAAATTGCTTGCAAATATACTTTGTTCGTTAAAACCTTTTAAAGAATTTATACCACCCTCTCTCATCAATTCATTAAAATAGATTTTGGGAGCAATAATCTGTGAGGTTAAGCCTCCAATTTTAAGGGCACCATTTTTTGAAATTTTAAAAAACTTATCAAATTTGATTCTATATTGAAGTTGTGTAGTTTTTAGTTGAATTGAATCATAAAGATTTAAACCATCATTAAATCTCAGATTTGCAATTTGATTATCTTTGATAATTTCTTTGGTTCCTATAGTCAAACTTCCATCTGCAAACCATCCTTTTTGTGGATTAAAACGGTTGTCTAATAAATTAAAAATCCATTCGAAACCATATAGTTTTATTTGTAATGAATTTATATTTGGTAGTTGTCTGCTCAATTTAATGGCACTCGTATCTACAAAGTTTAAATTGGTAGATTTGCTATTATAAATTGCTTTAATGCCATTAACACCAGATGTATAATATTGTAATCCTATTTGATTCGAAAAATTTGTAAACAAGGTGTCAAATTTTAAAAATTCTAGATGATAATCCAAGCCAATGGGTTTATAAAATAAATAAGGCAAATTTACTGATGATTTAAGTTCCTGTGAACGTGCATTAAAACTTCGCCAATTAATACTAACAGCCTTTGCAGATTTGAACAGATTATTCAATTTCAACATAAATTCGCCAGTAAATAAAAGTTTTGTACTCTGTGCACCACTATTGGGCGCCATGCCTACAATTCCATTTATTTGATCAGACTTCCTTTTTTTTAAATACAAATAGGGTTTTGCTTTTCCGCCTATAATAAATGCCATCAATGGATTTCTCTCCGATTTTAAAAAAGACAATTGATTCAATCTGTCATTTGTCTTTTTGAATATTGATTCGTTATATGCTTGTCCCTGTCTTATTCCTAAATAAGCCTGTAAAAACTTATCATTCACAACTCTGTCGCCCTCAATGTAAAAAGTATCATACGTAAAATAGGCCCCCCTTTCTATTTCTAATATATAATCTAGAATACCTCCTTCTATTACTTTTGTTTTAACCATAACTTTACAAAATGGATAACCATTATTCTCCATTTGATTCAAAATAACATTCACATTTTGAAACCATTTGGTACTATCATATTTGCCTTCATAATTTTTTATATCAAGCATTTTATTTTCTTGCCCATCAATAATAAGTGCTTTAATTGATCCTATGGCATACACTGAACCTACGTAAACCTTAGCTTCAACCTTGTTTTTAGACCAATTCAGGCTGTCGTAACTAAATCCCAAAAAACCCTTTGAAATATAATAATGCTTAATCTTATTCAAAAAAATTGATGCACCTGTACTATCACGTTCCATCGGTACAGTATATCCTAAAGGATTATCACTTAAAACAATCTTAAAACTTTGTGCCACAGACTGTTTATAAATAAAAAACAAGATACATAAAAGACTGTATGTAAATCTTTGATTAATCAAATATCTAAATAAAACACAAAAATAAAGAATTTACCTCAGATTCTTTATTGGGCTTTGTTATGGAATAGCAAAAGCCATTACCTGTTTGATAAAAAATTAATTAGAAAAAATGACTTTGATCAAGAAATTCTAAACTTTTAAGATACAATTAAAATAGGCTCTCAAGGTTTTTTTGCTTTTTTTCTCAGTCAATAATTTGCTAACAGATGATGGTTGAATATAAACCCAAAAATCTATAATATCATGAATGCTAAGTTTTTCAATATCACTTTTTGATAGTGGAATTTTTGCGTAATATTTATGAACATTGCGTCCGCCATACGACAACATTTGGTCTACTTGAACATATTGTTCAGGAAAATCTAAAATACTGCTATCTGAAAGTTTTACTTTACAACCTTTGTGATTAGATCTCACATTTGGAGAAATAACTTGAAGTGATAAATAATAAAAAGTATCTGTTTTGATAACTTCTTTAACAAAGGTAATATCCATAAATAATGGCGATTCATGTTTAATATTGCCCGTTCTAGAATCTTTCGTTGTTCTTATGTCTTTGCAGCTTTGAGCTGAACTTAGATTAGGCGTAATGCCAATTAGAAAAATGATAAAAAAAGTTATAATTGCTTTCATTGTTATAATTATGAGGCAAATATATAATAATTAAAGATTAATCATCAAAAATTAATTTTTGTAAAACAAATGATTATATTGAGGTGTTTGAGGATGAATCAATTTCAATACATACAATCCATTTTTAAACATAGAAACATCTATAAAATGATGAATATTTAATTTTCCAGTACTGATAATTTGCCCCAATATATCTGTGATGATATATTCAGAATGATTAGCATTTGATATATTCAACCAATCTTGTGTAGGATTTGGATAAATTTTTAAATTAGAAAAACGAGCATCTTGAATAGATAATGTTTCTTCAATGCATTTAATCATCACATCCATGCATGTAGAATCTTTGCAACCCAAACTGTCTGTAATTAATACACAGGTTTGATTGAGACCAGTATCGGTATATCGAATGGTTTGCGAACTAGTGCCATTAAAATAGCCGCTATCGTTGGTCCACCATAGGATGTTTTGAATGCGATGATTGGCTGCAACGGTTAATAGTTTTTCTTTGCATTTGGAAGTTGAATTGGTATCCAACAGCGTAATCCTAAAATCACAAGGTTCTGGATCTATGATGTCGTCACAATCTATCAAAATGGTGAAATTTGATGTGTCTGCACAACCAATCGAATCTTTGATGATTAAGCGTGCGTCATAACTGCCATTGTCTGCATACAAGTGAATATCAAATTTATTGTTAGATGTTTCTCCATCACCAAAATCCCAAGTTAATTCTTTGGTACTTTGACTTACAATCGCATTAAATTCTACTTCATTACACTCATAATACAATGTATCGGCAGAGTATATCGCAATATCGCTCAAATCGCAAGGATTATCACATTTAATAATGACATCTTGAAACACAGAATCTGCACAGCCATTTGCATCATACACAATACCAATCAATTGAAAGGTATCGTTTTTTTTATAAAAGTTTTTTGGTTTGCTACAGGTACACGAATTGCCATCGCCATAAAACCATTTATAGGATTGTGGTGTACCACCATTTAATGTAAAATTAAACTCTTTGTAACTGCAAGTGCTTTTGTTAATATCCTCCGACAAACTTGAAAAGTTTACCAAACATGGTTGAGCCCAAATTTTTGTGCTGAATAAGATTAAAAATAATAGTAGAGTATTGTTTTTTGCCATCATATTGATATTAAGACACAAATATCTGCCAAAAAGTGGTATGTCAAACTATTTTTTTTATTTCTTCTATAAATTTAGCTACTGGAAATCCCATGATGTTGTAATAACAGCCTTCTATTCTGCGAATGCTAACATAACCTATAAACTCCTGAACACCATAAGCACCGGCTTTGTCTAAGGGCTTATAATGCTCTAAATAATAATTGATTGTTGCCTCGTTTAATATATTGAAATATACATCGCTTTGATCAAAGAAAACATGTTGAGATTGTGATGTTTTTATACAAACGCCTGTATAAACCGTGTGTTTTTGCCCAGATAATTGTTGAAGCATTTTTTGAGCTTCTTCAATATCTTGTGGTTTGTTCAATACCTGATTGTTTAACCAAACTACAGTGTCGGCAGTTACCAAAATTTCAGTTTCTTGGATGGGTAATTGATAAGCTTCTGCTTTTTTTTGTGCCAGAAATAAGGGAATTTCTTCCGCCTGCAAATTAGATGGAAAATCTTCTTCAACATCAATTTTAATGATTTCTAAATCAAAACCGCTGTATTTTAATATCTGTTGACGCCTAGGGCTTTGAGAAGCCAGTAATATTTTATGTTTAAAAAAGTAAGGTAAGTTGTTCATGAAAAAATTAGATTTAAAAGTCCCAATACAATGATGCCTTTTAATAAATTACTCGCTTGGTGATAAATTGTTTTCTCTTTGGATTTGGATAAAAAATTAATGAAATAAAACATCGCTAAAGTTACCACTCCCATGATGATAGCACTAGCATACATGCTAACACCCCATGCAATAAAACTGTAAATGCCAC
Organism: Bacteroidota bacterium; assembly: GCA_030682255.1. GTDB lineage: Bacteria > Bacteroidota > Bacteroidia > NS11-12g > UBA955 > JABMMZ01. The sequence goes on from JAUXOK010000023.1 coordinate 144,312, forward strand.
ATAATATTATTACAAAACCACTTAAGAAATAGATGAGAATTTTAGTGGCTTTAATTCCCAAAACCACAGGATAGGTTTTAATGCCGTAAGCTTTATCGCCTTCCATGTCTTCGATGGTTTTAACCAGTTCTCTGATTAAAGTGATGAGAAATGCAAAACCTATATAACCAGAAAAATTAAAGAAGCCTATTTTGGTTTTAAATCCAATAATTAAAATACAGCAAGCTATAACAGCCGAACTGCATATAGCTATAATGATATTGCCCATTAATGGCACACCTTTTAATTGAACCGCATACAAATAGAGTAAACCAATAATGCATACATTAATCATGGCATATTGTTCGTTTAACAAAAATGAAACCGCTAGTGAAACGATGTTGAGGATGGCATAAAAAATGTATGCTTCTTTTTGAGACACCATAGTACCAATCAAATTTTTACCAGGTTTATTGATTTTATCAATATCAATGTCTTTAATATCGTTTATGATGTATCCAGCAGCGGCTGTTAAAACAGCTGGAAGGATTAAATAAATCATTTGTAGCCAATAGTTTTCAGTTTGCTGGTTTTGGTATTTCAACAAAACTACAAGCATCGTGAGTGCCACAATGATAAGATTTAAGGGTCTGATGATGCTGATTTTTTGCTTCATTGCTTCAATATTCAGAAATAAATTCTAAATTGCCAATGTTTAAGTACCAACAGATGTTTAAAACTAAATTTAAAATTCCCATTCTCTATCTCCTTTTAATGGTTTTTGGCTATGTATTTCAAATATTATATCCGCCATTGGTCAATCAATTGGCATTGTATCCCCGCCATATTCATTATGCTTTGGGCATTATCACCACTGTTTTTCTACATGCCAATATCGAACATTTGAGTGCTAATTTTTTACCATTAGCTGCCTGTCTATTTGGCTTGTTTTATTTTTATGAAGGCATTTCAAAAAGGGTATTATTTTTATCTCATTTACTTACTGGGTTGTTAATTTGGGTTTTTGCTCGTCCTTCTTTTCATATTGGAGCTAGTGGTTTGGTTTATGCTTTGGTGTTTTTTATTTTAATCAGTGGCATTATTAGAAACAACAAACGCTTGATGGTGATAGCATTTATTATTTTAGTTTTTCAAAGTGGATTAATTTGGGGCATAGTGCCACAAAACAATCAAGTGAGTTGGGAAAGCCATTTATTGGGAGCTATGGTGGGTGTTGTGCTATCTTTTATATTCAGAAACAAGGGTCCTAAAGATGAAACACATCCACAATGGCAGGATGAGGAAGATGATAATAACAATGATGTTTACATAGAGGTGTTAGGTAATAATAAGTAATTATTGATATATATTATATTTTTTAATTTCAACACTTGATATTTAAAATAATTGTTAGCACTTATTAAATAATATTTTACACTTTTTTTTATATTTTGGAAAATGTACTTTTGTAAAGTGGAATTTGTGAACAAGTATATTGATATAGCAATAACGAGAACGGGTTTTATAGATAATTCTCATTGTTTTGTTTATATAGATGATGATATCTTAAACATGTTTTATTATCTCAGTTCGAATGATTGTTTAATTGATATGTTAAACTATAATTATGAATTAAAAATTAAAATTAAAATGTCAAATTTCACAAAATATAATGAAACGTTTCAATTTGTACCCAATAAACATTCATTATGTTGCAATACTCAGTCAAAATTAATAGAAATAATCAATTGTAATTTATCTGGATTTAAAAGAAATTTATTTTTAGAAAGTAATATATTGTATTTACTTGTTCAATTAAATAAAACTAATTCAAGTGACTTTTTAGAATGTGAAAAATGCAATTTTCTTAATACCGCTTCTGAAATTGAAAAGATTCAAGAAGCCAAACAATATATTCTCGATAATTTAGCCAATAATTTAACCATTCCTATTATTGCATTAACAGTTGGAACCAACCAATGTTACCTTAAAAAAGGTTTTAAAGAAGTGTTTAAACAAACTATTTTTGAATTTATACAAGAAAATAGGATGGTAAAAGCCAAACATTTATTACTCACAGAAAAATATTCGATTACTGATATTGCCGCTTCTGTTGGTTATTCTTCTTTAAGTAGTTTTAGTCAGTCATACAAGAATTATTTTGGTATTTCACCGACAAAACAAACTAAACAAACTATTCCTAATTTCTAAAATAGTTTTCCTTGTTTCTAAACATTTTCAAAACCTAAGTACATACTTTTGCGCCACAATTTATAATTAGTCTAAATAAAAATGAGAACAAAAATTATTACCATTAAATTAATCTTTTTCCTTGTGGGAGTAAATGGATTGCATGCACAAATCAAAGATAACAAACTAGATACAATAGCAATTTTGGAATTGGACAATGTTACTATAGAATATAATAAAAAAGCGCTAGAAAGAAAGCGAGAGGTGGAGGGGAATAGTATATTCTCAGCCAAAAAAAATGATATTGTTAAGGTTAGTAATTTAGATGCAAACCTAGTGAATAACAATCCAAGACAAATATTTTCAAGAGTAGCGGGAGTTAGTATTTGGGAAAATGATGGATCGGGTACACAAGTTTCTGTTGGTGTAAGGGGATTAAATCCTAACAGAAGTTGGGAATTCAATACCCGTCAAAATGGTTATGATATTTCGAGTGACGTGTTTGGGTATCCCGAGGCATACTATAATCCACCGATGGAAGCTGTAGAAAAGATTGAAATTATTAGAGGTGGAGCATCTTTGCAATTTGGTTCACAGTTTGGAGGTTTATTAAATTATGTTTTAAAAAAAGAAAAAAACAACAAACCATTGACGTTTGAATCGCAAAATACGTTGGGTAGTTATGGAATGTTCAGTTCATACAATGCACTAAGTGGCAATACAAAAAAGTGGAATTATTCTTTATATAATCATTTCAGAAAAGGTGATGGTTGGAGACAAAATGGTCAATATGAAGTTAGAAATACTTATGGATTTTTACAGTATAAATTCAACGAAAAAACAAATATTTCTGCTGAGTATACCAATATGGATTATAAAATTCAACAATCGGGTGGTTTAACGGATGCTCAATATGCCGAAAGTAGTCGCCAATCATTTAGACAACGAAATTGGTTTAGTACCCCTTGGCAAGTTGCCAATTTGGATTTTAATACTATAATAAGCAAAAATTTATCTTTTAATGTTAAAGTATTTGGTTTATTGGGCGAGAGAAATAGTATTGGATTTTTGGCAACTCCTAATATAATGGATACTATAAACCTCGCTATTAATAGCTATAATCACCGACAAGTTGACCGCGATTTTTATAAGAATATTGGTTCTGAAATAAGAGGATTATACGCCTATTCTTTATTTAATCATAAAAGCAATTTAGCATTTGGTGCTAGGGTTTATAAAGCAAATACAACGAGAAAACAAAGAGGGAGAGGCGATACTGGGTTTGAATATAATACCAATATTTTATCCAATAAGTATCAAACAGAGCTCGATTTTACTACCAATAATTTTGCATTATTTGCTGAAAATCTATTTAAGTTAAGTAAAAAGTTGAGTATTACCCCTGGATTGCGTTACGAAAGCATTAGTTCAAGTATAAGCGGCCTTTTAAATACAGTTTCAGGGGTAGAAATCAATGCGGTTCCTAATATCAATAAAAGAAACTATATCCTAGCAGGAATAGGCATAGAATATCAATTAAAACAATCTAATTTTTATGCAAATATCTCACAAGCTTATCGACCAATTTTATTTTCAGATATAACTCCACCAGCTACAACAGATGTAATAGATGAAAACTTAAAAGATGCCAATGGTATTACTTCAGATATAGGCTACAGGGGAATTATTAAAGATTATCTTAGCTTCGATGTGAGTGCATTTTACATTCAATACAACAATAGGATAGGAACAATTAGACAATTTGTAGATAATGACCCATCAAAAGCAACCTATCAATTCAGGACTAATTTGGGTGAATCTGTCAATCAAGGTTTTGAAGCATTCATTGAATTAAATCTTTTTAAAGCACTAAAATTGAATAAAAAATATGGAAACTTTAGTATTTTTGGGTCACTTGCTTTTATTAATGCCGAATATAAAGAATTTAAAACTACCTCTATTTCAGGTACTGCCCCTAACATAACCATTACTGAGAATAATTTAAAAAACAAAAAAGTAGAGTATGCACCTAATCAAATTCATAATATTGGATTAACATTCTCTTTAAAAGAGCTTTCAGTAACAATGCAAACCCGTATTTCAAGCGAAGTATACACCGATGCTACCAACACTGTTGAACCAAATAGTACAGGTACAATTGGCATAATTGATGGGTATCAAATATATGATTTAAGCATGACTTACGGATTTTTAAAGAATTATAACATACGTTTTAGCGTCAATAATTTATTAGACACCAAGTTTGCAACCCGAAGAGCAGGTGGTTATCCAGGTCCGGGTATTTTGCCAGGAGAGGGTCGAATTGTTAACCTTGGGTTTGGAATTAAATTGTAATTAATCTATAAATCAAAATGGCATTAATTCTTTAGCAATTCATTTGATCAAAACATTTGTTGAATATAATTTCAGATGTGATTTTTTTATTGTAGCATAACTATAGAATGAACTTAAAAGTATATTGTTTGTTGTGTCATTGATACTTCTTTCACAACAGGTCTGCAATAATTTTTTTCCATCGAATAATGTAATTACTACTGAATCTAAATGATTTATTAAGAAGAATGTTGGATCTCTCTGAGCTGGAAGTATAAAGCCTTCATCAAGTATCCGAATTTTAATTTATTACTGATGCATTGATGAAATTCAAACAATCAATTTAATCCAAAAGATGTTCCGTTTGATTGTGTTCTATCACATCAAAATGCGAACCATTGAACTCTAAAACATATAAACACAAATTGCTGTGTCCCCATTTCTCCATTTCCTGAAGGGGTGTGTTGGTGAGTAAACATAAAAAACTCCGCATTGCCCTGCCATGCATACATATCAAAATGTTTTTTTCATCGGTTTGTTCCATGATTTTTGCTAAACCAATTTTCTGTCTTTTAAACATTTCAATGGGCGTTTCGCCATCAGCAACTGCAATGTCCAGTTCTCCGTTTTGCCATTGTTTAACGATGCTTTCAAAATGCGCTACTCTTTCGGGGGTTTGCTCTACGCCTTCCATTATGCCCCAATTGATTTCATTCAGTTCAGACATTGACTTGTGAGGATATTTTTCAATAAAAGATGCCACAGACTGATGGGTGCGTTTGAGCAAGGAAGTGTATACACAATCGAAGGTTATATGCTGATACATGTTATAAAATTGTTCAGCTTGTTGTTTGCCAGTTTCATTCAAATTGCTGTCTATACCACTGCCTTGTATGATGCCTTTTTTGTTAAAATCGGTTTGACCATGTCTGATTAAGTAAATGGTTTTATTTATCTTTGCGCTATCTATGGAATCCATTTTTTTTGAGCCCACAAATATACGCATGGAATGGTTAAATGAGTATTGCAAAAATACCATGTGCGAGTTTATGGGATTAGAGTTTATCGAATTGGGCTTGGATTACTTAAAAGCCAAAATGCCCGTGAATCAAAATACCGTTCAACCGCTTAGGATGTTGAATGGAGGAGCTAGTTTAGCAATGGCTGAATGTGTAGGAAGTATGGCTGCCAATTTGGTTTTTGATAGAAATAAATATGTGGCTTTGGGGCTAGATTTGAATGGCAATCATCTCAGACCCGTTATGGAAGGCGAGTGGGTTTATGCCATTGCAAAACCTATTCATATTGGCAACACCACCCAAGTTTGGGAAATAAAAATTGAAACAAGTGAGGGTAAATTGGCGCACATCAGCCGACTGACCATGGCAGTTAAAAACCGATAAGGCATGTCTTTTAATATTTCTGTAATATGGCGTATGCCAAATGAAACGCAAGTTTTTGGTTTGGAAGAAGGAGAGGGCACTGACGCTTTTATCTATGCACCTTTTTTATCAGAGTTACATACCTATTTACTGAAAGGGAAAGTACAAGCTTTACAAGAACATTCCATTCATGCTTTTTTTTCGGATTGGAAATTAGCAAACTCTCAAAATGAGGTTTCAAGTGATGATGATGTTTATTTAAAGAATGTTGAAAAAGCAAAATCGGCTATAATAAACCATGAATTTAAAAAAGTTGTTATAGCTAGAAAGCGTTTTTTGAGTGGAACCTTTGACTATGAAAAAGTGTTTCACGCATTATTAAAAAACTATCCTGAAGCTTTTGTTTATGCCATATATATCCAAGGGGACAATTGTATGATGGGAGCATCTCCCGAACAGTTTTTACAGAAAAAAGATGCTTTTTTATATACAGAAGCTTTAGGTGGCACCTTGGTAGATGGTCAGTTTTCTGAAAAGGAAATCAAAGAACATCAACACATCAGAAGTTTTATATCCGATCAACTCACTAATTTAAATTTTGACTTCACCATCGAGCCCTATGCAATTAAAAAAGCTGGATCCCTTTCTCATTTACAAAGTAAAATTAAGGCAAAAGCCAAAGATGGCAAGTCGCATCATCAATTGATCAAAGCATTGCATCCAACACCGGCTATTTGTGGTTTGCCCAAAGAAGAATCGATGGATTTTATTCTAAAAAACGAAGATTTTGAACGGGAATATTATGGTGGTTATTTAGGGCCTGTTTTTTCAAATAGCAATTTCAGTTGGTTTGTAAACCTAAGAAGCGGTAAATTATTTAAGAATGGTGTTTTGCTTTATGCTGGAGCAGGCATCAACGAAATGTCGATTGCCAAAGATGAATTGTTAGAAACCAATCGAAAAATGGGTGTTTTAGAAAGTTGTTTGAGTTAATTTTTCTAAATTAATACTCCAAAAAACACCTCACCCAAACAAATACTCAAAAGCTTCTTCTATTTTACCAATTTGAATGATTTTTATTTTGGCGTTTTTGGTGTCTATACCTTTGTTGTATTTGGAGCTTAACCATTTCCAATAAAACTTAAAAATCCCAAACCGCGTAATAGTTTATTGGTTTTATTTTGGGTGATTTTGGTGGTGTTTGAAAAGATACTTTGAAATTAGTATTATTCTTTTCAACCAAGATTAAAATTTTACTAAGCCCTTTTAAATATTTTTTTTCAGTTTTCACTTTTCTGTATATTTCATATTTATTTGGTCTTGATACACATGTACAATGTATTCTCAATTCTTTTTCGTAAGCAATGGTTTGTATAAGATTTGAAGTTTCAAAAATCCTTTTCTTTTGCCAAAAAAACTCTTCATCATAAACCCTTTTTTTATCAACATTTAAAAATGGGTGATAAAAATCTGTTGTATTGATAGTTTTATTATTCCTAAGAATTCTAAATGCAGTAGTATCTCCATTTTTAAAATAAAATTCTGTGATGTGATTAAAATTATTATAATTTATCAATTCATAAAACGCATAATCATAACTTAAAGTGTCCATGCGTTTCATTGCGCTATCTGAAAAATTTTCAACCATTTTTTTGAAAGTAACTTTTTGTTTGTTACTTGTTTTGATGGAATCTAATTTTGTGACAATAAAGTTTAAAGTGGCATCTGTTTTAATATTAGATTGACTGCTATATAAAACTCCAATCAATAAAATAACGACTGTATTTTGGATGCTTTTTTTCATGTATCTAAGAATAATTTTCACTTTTTGTAGTTATTCAAAAGTACTCAATGTGATTATCGAAAACAAAATCACCCAAACAAATACTCAAAAGCTTCTTCTATTTTACCAATTTGAATGATTTTTATTTTGGCGTTTTTGGTGTCTATACCTTTGTTGTATTTGGAGACCATCATTTCTTTAAAACCTAGTTTTTGTGCTTCGGATATGCGCTGTTCAATTCTTGAAACTGCCCTCACCTCGCCACTTAATCCTATTTCAGCAGAAAAAGCTATTTCAGAAGAAATGGTCATGTTTTGATAAGAGGATAAAATGGCGCAAACAATTCCCAAATCTAAACCGGGGTCTTCTAATTTCATGCCACCTGCAATATTGATAAAAACATCTTTTGCCACCAATTGAAATCCACATCTTTTTTCTAATACGGCCAACAACATACTTAATCTTCTTAAATCAAACCCGTTGCTAGTGCGCTGTGGTGTACCATATACTGCCGAACTTACCAACGCCTGTGTTTCTAATAAAATGGGTCTGATGCCCTCCACAGCACAACTGATAGTGATACCGCTAAGTAGTTCTTCCCTTTCCGAAATCAAAATCTCTGAAGGGTTATCTATTTCTCTTAATCCATCGCCTCGCATTTCGTATATACCAATTTCGCTTGCCGATCCAAATCTGTTTTTGAGGGTGCGTAAAATCCTGTAGTTATAATGTCGGTCGCCCTCAAATTGCAAAACAGTGTCTACCATGTGTTCCAAAACCTTAGGTCCTGCAATGTTGCCGTCTTTATTAATATGCCCAATTAAAAACACTGGTACACCAGTTTCTTTAGCAAAACGCAACAATTCAGCAGTAGACTCTTTGATTTGACTGATGCTACCAGGTGGAGAATCAATGTTTTCGCTTGATAGGGTTTGCACAGAATCTACAATTAAAACCTCTGGTTGATGTTTGCCCAAATAACTTAACAAATTACTTAAAGAGGTTTCGCACATCACATAGCAGTTTTCATTTTTGATGCCTATACGTTCAGCCCTCATTTTTATTTGAGATTCACTTTCTTCGCCAGAAATATAAAGCACTTCTTTGTTGATTTGCAATGCCAATTGAAGCAAAAGCGTAGATTTTCCAATACCCGGTTCGCCACCGATTAATATGATAGACCCCGAAACCAAACCGCCACCTAATACTCTGTTTAATTCATTATCTGGCAATAAGATTCTCTCTTCATTGCCTTTTTCAATATCTTGCATTTTGGTAGCTTCGATACTGGCTTTTTTAGTTCGTCCCCACAGAACTTTAGAATGGTCGTCTTTTTTAACAATTTCTTCCGAAAAAGTATTCCATTCTTCGCACGAAGGACATTTCCCCAACCACTTAGAAGCAGAGTGACCACAATTCTTGCAAAAATACTTAATTTGTTGTTTTGTCATTTTAACGTCACAAATTAAAGCTTTTATAATAAAAAGGGCACTAAAAAAGTTAAATAAAATAAAAAATCAAAGATTTAACCAAGATTTAATTTTGATTGTAAATAATTTTGATATTTTTGCAGTCTCAATAATTAGATAAATTCAAAAAAATGAACACAAAGTATCACAAACTCCCAAACAGTTTTAAAATTGTGGCTAAAAAATTATTCGCTTTAATCTTAGGTTTTAGCATTTTAACTAGCAACTTAACATTAATTGCACAAACAGAACCAGCACCTACAGCAACTGCTTCTGAAGCTCCAGATTCAAGCAATGTGAATGAAGAAGAAGGTGCTACATCAGAAACTCCTGCAGCAGACGCTCCGATAGAAACAAAAGCAGAAAAACCAAGTGGACACCAGGTTATCAAAAACAAATTCATCGAAGGTGATCCAGTTTGGATGTCTCCGGTATTAATTTGTTTGTTAATTGGTTTAGCTATCATCATCGAAAGAATCATATCTTTGTTCTTGATGGGCATCAATACTCAAAAATTTGTTGAAAGAGTAGAAGATATATTAAAAACCAAAGGTGTTGAAGCAGCAAAAGAAGAATGCAGAAACACTAAAGGTCCAATCGCTAGTATCTACTACCAAGGTTTAGACAGAGTTGATGAAGGCATTGACAAAGTAGAAGCTGCTGTTCAATCTTATGGTTCAGTACAAATGGGACAATTGGAAAAAGGCATGGTTTGGATTTCATTGTTTATAGCCTTGGCACCGATGTTAGGATTCTTAGGAACAGTTATTGGTATGATTGCAGCATTTGATATGATTGCCGCAGCCGGTGATATCTCTCCAACGATTGTAGCAAGTGGTATTAAAATAGCCTTGTTAACAACTGTTGCTGGTTTGATAGTTGCGATTATTCTTCAAATATTTTATAATTTAATTTTATCTAAAATTGACTCAATAGCGAATGAAATGGAAGAAGCTTCAATTTCTTTGACTGATATGTTAATCAAAAATAAAATTACAAAGTAATTCCCCGATATGAATAAACTATCTAAAAATATATTCTACGGCATCACCATCGGCTTGTCTGTATTGTTTGTTGGTATGATATTATTCTCTGGCAAAAATTCAGTAAGTGGACCAGTTAGTATGGGTTTAACCTTGATGTATATCCTAATGATATTAGGTTTAATGGTTGCAGTTGCTTTAGCTATAAAAGGTTTAGTTGATAAACCAAAATCAGCAATTACTGTAAGTATTGGTGTTGGTGTTCTTTTGATTTTAATACTTATTGGCTATTTTGCAGACGACCACACCTTAAAACCAAAATGGGTAGATTATGGCGTTTCTACTAAAGGTTATTCAGGGTTAATTGGCGGTAGTTTAATTGCTACTTGGATTATTCTAGCTGGTGCAGTTGGACTCACATTATTTGCCTCTCTGAGAGATTTCATTAAAAAATTATAATTCATGGCTCGCAAATCAAGAAATTTACCAGAAATTAATGCAGGTTCGATGGCAGATATTGCCTTCTTGCTCCTTATTTTCTTCTTGGTAACAACCAGTATTGACAGTGACAAAGGTATTCCAATCAAGTTACCCCCAAAATTAGATCCTAATCAACCACCACCACCAACCATTAAAGCCAGAAATGTATATGAAGTTTTAATTAACTCCAATAATCAATTACTCGTTGAGAACAACTGGATGGATATGTCAAATTTAACAGAAAGTACCAAAAAATTTATTACCAATTATGGTGCTAATCCTGATTTAAGCGAAAATCCAGACAAAGCAGTTGTTTCTTTAAAAAACGACAAAGGCACTTCTTATGGTGCTTACATCATGGTTCAAAATGAATTGAAACGTGCATACAACGAATTGAGAGACGATTATGCTCAAGAAAAATTTGGTAAAAATTATTCAGACCTTCCAAAAGGTGGTAAACAACAACAAGAAGTAGCTAAGAAATATCCTCAAAAGATTTCGGAAGCAGAACCAGAAGATGCATTTAACACAAAAGATTAAGAATTAAGACATGGCAAATTTTAAAAAAAAGGATGGTAGCGGATCTCAAAGTATCAACACGGCTTCGTTGCCAGATATCGTTTTTATGTTATTGTTTTTCTTCATGGTTGTAACTAAAATGAAGGACCAAGAGGTAAAAGTAAAAATATCTGTTCCGGTAGCAACTGAAGTGGCGACTCTAGAAAACAAACAAGTTGTAACATACTTATACATCGGAAAACCAAAACAACCAGAAATATACGGCACAGGAACACGTCTTCAGTTGAATGATGCATTCAAAGACCCACAATCTATTCCTGTTTGGGTAGAAGAAGAGAAAAAACGTTTACCAACTAACCTTTCGCCTTTATTTACTGTTTCTATCAAAGCTGACAGAGATATTAAAATGGGTATAGTATCTGATGTAAAACAAGGTTTAAGAGAAGCCAATGCCTTAAAAATTGTGTATTCAACTAATAAAGGGCTTGTTAAGTCTCGCGATTAAACGCTCAACATATTAAAATTAAAAAAAGACCTTTTTAAGGTCTTTTTTTTTGTTTTTTATCGAAACGTTGTATCTGACAATTAAATAATTACTTATGTTTGTATGGTTATGAATCAAAAAAAGTTTGAAAGACTCCGAACTAATAGAGTTATTGGTGGCGTTTGTAGCGGATTGGGTCAATATTTTAATTTAGACCCCATCATATTTAGATTTACTTTTATTGCCTTGCTTTTGGCAGGTGGTAGTAGTATTTTTATCTATTTGTTGTTATTGATTATTATTCCAAATGAACCTTATGTGATTCTAAGTAAAAACGAAGCAGAAACAGCAAAACCCATGCAAGATTCAACCATTAATGTTACACATTTGCCAGAACAAACACAAGACAGTACTAATTTGCTATTTGGATTAATTCTAATTGCAGGTGGGGTAATGCTCTTGTTGCATAATTTGGTGCCTTATTTTAGAATGGAGAAGCTTTGGCCAGCCATTTTGATGATAGTGGGCATTGGATTGATATTTCAAAAGAAAACACCTAAAAACCAATCCTTATAATTATGAATCAGAAAAACATTACAGCAGGACTTATCTTAACGCTATTGGGCGCTATTCTTTTATTACGCAATTTTGATTTATTAAATATCAATTGGAGTGTCATCATTAAATTCTGGCCCCTTTTGCTGATTTATGCAGGTTTGTCTATTCTTTATACCCACAAAAAAGGTTGGTTAGTCCCCTTAGCCATGTTGTTAATCACCATCACATCCGTTTTGTTGTATATTTTGTTCAAAGAACAAAGTTTCATGATGCTTTAAAGACTAAAAAATTCAGCGTTTAGATTTTATTATCCTTTTAATTTTTATCGTTTACTTTTTTATCAAGTTCAGGTGTTGCTATAATTTTTGACATAAATTCAATTGAACCATTCGTTTTTGATATTCTTATTGCCCATAGCATGCCAAATATAAGTCCTAAAATTGCAACAGAAATTCCGATAATTAGATTTGTTTTTGACGGATTGGAATAATACACCAAAGCACCAAAAAATATTCCAATAAGCATGGGCGAAGTTGCAATTTGCAGCCATCCTATTGCTTCTGTTATGAATTTGAGTAATTTTATCATTTTTTAATTATGCAGATAATGAACTTGGATTAGAAAAGCCTTATTTGGTCTTCCTATTGCTTAATTAACTTCACAGATCTTGTTGCTGTTTTAGTTTTGATATGTATAGTATATATACCATTGGCAAGTTCTGATACATCAATGGTTGCATTTTGGTTTACAATGTCATTTAAAATAGTTTTACCCATAAAATCCATAATGCTTAATTGAGCAGTTTCAGAGTTTAGTTCAATATTCAATAAATTAGAAACTGGATTAGGATACACTTTAATTTCATCTTGCAACATATTATAATTTTCCACATTCAAATTCTTTGCACTTGCAGATATTGCAAAAGTATAAGCCGGTTTAGAAGTATCGTTGCTATTAATGGTAATAGTTGCATTTCTTACACCAGTATTTGATGTATTAAAAGTAACTGTAAACATGGCACTATCACCTTCATTAACTACAGTTGGCATACCGCTTAAAGTAAAATCAGCTGCATGGGTTCCTGTTACGGTACTGCCGGTTATTTTTAGGGTATCAGTGCCAAAATTATTTATTTTATAACTTCGTTTAGTTCCGTTATTTACTATGCCAAAGTTAGTGCTGTCTGCTATTTTAGCGGTTACATTTCTATTAGCAATGCTTAGATTATTTCCTTTTAAGTTGATTTTAGGAACAGAATAGGTTAATTTGTAAACCCTTACATGGCCTCTAGCTAAGCCACCACCAGCATTTCCATATGCTCCAATTGCCACCGTTAATCCATCAGAAGACAAAGAAAGTGAAATGCCTGATTTGTCATTATCTGCTTCGCCATGTATATCTGTTCCTTGTTTAGTCCAAATGCCACTGATATTTTTATAAACCCTTACATGACCCCTTTGTATACCACCACCTGCATTGTTATACGCTCCAATAGCAACTATTAATCCATCTGAAGAAAGAGATAAAGAATAACCTGAATAGTCATCAATAGCTTCTCCATCAATATCGGATCCTTGTTTTATCCAATTGCCGTTTATAAACTTGTAAACTCTTACATGACCGCTATTAGAGCCATTTCCAGAGTTATTAATTGCTCCAATCGCCACGATTAAACCATCAGAAGAAAGGGAAACTATCCAGCCTGAATAGTCAAAATTTGCTTCTCCATCTATGTCAACTCCTTGTTTAATCCAGTTTCCGTTTACGAACCTGTAAACCCTTACATGGCCTTTTTTTGTTCCAGCACCTGAGTTATAAGGTGCACTAATTGCTATTATTAAACCATCGGAAGAAAGAGAAACTGAAAAACCTGATCCATCTGATTCGTATTCACCATCAATATCTTGTCCTTGTTGTATCCAACTTTGGTTTATCAATTTATATACTCTTACATGCCCACTATTTGAACCATTTCCATCATTCCCATTTGCACCAATAGCTAAAATTAAACCATCAGAAGAAAGAGATACAGCATTACCTGAAAAGTCACTAATAGCTTCGCCATCAATATCTTGTCCTTGTTGTATCCAACTTTGGTTTATCAATTTATATACTCTTACATGTCCACTATTTGAACCATTTCCATCGTTATGAGGTGCGCCAATTGCTACAGTTAAACCATCGGAAGATAGTGAAACAGAAAACCCCAAAAAATCATTAATAGCTTCACCATCAATATCTGCTCCTTGTTTTAACCATATACCATTAATATTTTTATAAATCCTCACTTGTCCACTATTATTACCATTACCATCGTTATAGTTTGCTCCAATTGCCACAGTTAATCCATCCGATGAGATTGAGACAGAATTGCCGGAAAAGTCACCATCAGCTTCTCCATCAATATCAATACCTTGCTGTTTCCATTTGTATTGTCCTTCAACTTTCATGTTATACATGATGAAAATGAACAATAAAATAAATTTTGTGAATATGTTTTTCATTAGTTGATTTTTTGAAAAGAGTGCATCAAATATAATTTTTATTTTAATATTCATAACAAAGAAATTGAAGCCAAAAGAAAATAACCTGTCGAATTTTTACTATAGATTCCATAACGTCACAAAAAAAGCGACCTCCTTTCGAAAGTCGCTTTTTTATTTCAAGTCATCAGTCTATTAATTAACTACATCCGCTAGTAGTGCCACAAGTTAGGCAAGTATAACAAGTGCCAGAGCGAACAGTGATGTTACCACAGCTTTTGCAGGCAGGTGCATCTCCCATACTTGGAGGTAGGTTTACCTTTAAAATTTGTTTTACTTCTTTTCTAACAACAGTGTGGTTGGTTTCTGTTGAAGAAGTTGAAGACATTTGTATTTCGTTTTGAGCTAAATTGAAAGATGGGTCAATTGGTGTTATTTCATCTACAATTTTTGGCTTAATGTGCAATTGCTCTTGGCGGTTGAGGTATTCAAAACCTAATAATCTAAAGATAAAGTCTACAACCGAAGTTGAAGATTTAATGTTGTCATGTCCTTCTACCATACCACTTGGTTCAAATCTACTGAAAGTAAATTTGTCGTAGTATTCTTCAAGAGGTACACCATATTGTAAGCCAATGGAAACTGCTATTGCAAAACAGTTCATCAATGAACGGAAACTAGCACCTTCTTTATGCATATCTACAAATATTTCACCTAATGTGCCATCTTCGTATTCGCCTGTTCTAACAAATACAGTATTGCCATCTATTTTAGATTTTTGTGTAAATCCTTTGCGTTTGTTTGGCAATACTTTTCTGGTAGCAATGTTAGACAGTTGTTGTTTAAAGCTAGGGTTATTGCTGCTGTTGATGATTAATCTAGCGGCTTC
This sequence comes from Bacteroidota bacterium, assembly GCA_030682255.1. GTDB lineage: Bacteria > Bacteroidota > Bacteroidia > NS11-12g > UBA955 > JABMMZ01. The sequence goes on from JAUXOK010000023.1 coordinate 159,845, forward strand.
TAAAACGATTTCAGGGGTTAAATCTTCAATTCTTGTAGTTGCATTGATACCTACTGCTTTTTCTACAATATCTACATTGTCGCTAACAGTTTCAATGTCTTCTACTTTTTTATCAGATTTGTTAGACAATGGTTGAGATAATTTGCAACCATCTCTGTATAACGCATTGGCTTTTGTGCCCAATTTCCAGCTCATTTCGTAGCAAGATTTGATGTCGTCTACAGTAGCTTCGTTTGGTAAATTAATGGTTTTAGAAATAGCACCAGAGATAAACGGTTGTGCTGCTGCCATCATGCGAATGTGTGAGTGAGCATGTAAGAAACGTGTGCCATTTTTACCACATTTGTTGGCTGTATCAAATACAGGATAGTGTTCTTCTTTTAAGAAAGGTGCACCTTCGATAGACATGGTTCCTGTTACAAATTCATTGGCTTTTTCTATTTCAGAATGTTTAAATCCTAAAGCATGTAAAAGATTGAAGTCAACTTCGTTGTATTGCTCTGGTTTGAAACCTAATTTGTTTAATTTATCTTCTCCAAGTGTTGCCACATTGAATACAAATTCAATATCAAATGCTCTTTCTAGTTGCGCTTCTATTAAGGTTAAATCTTCTTTGCCGAATCCTTTTGCTGTTAAAGTTTCGTGGTTGATAAATGGTGCTCCAACCAATGTTGCGTGTCCTTTAGCATAATTGATAATTGCGTTTGATTCTTCAATGGTATAACCCAAAGTTTTAAGTGCAGAAGGCACAGCTTGGTTGATAATTTTAAAGTAACCACCACCGCTTAGTTTTTTAAATTTCACTAAGGCAAAATCTGGCTCAATACCTGTAGTGTCGCAATCCATCACTAAACCAATTGTTCCTGTTGGAGCTATAACGGTAGATTGAGCATTTCTGTAACCGAATTTTTCGCCTAACATCAAGGCTTTGTCCCATGCATTGCAAGCAGATTTTAATAAATCTTCTGGGCAATATTGTGGGTCGATACCAACAGCAGGCACGCTTAAGCCTTCGTAAGCCAATGGTGTGTTGTAGGCTGCATATCTGTGGTTGCGAATAACGCGCAACATGTGTTTTTTGTTTTTGTCGTACTGTTTGAAAGCTCCTTTTGTTGCAGCCATTTCAGCACTTGTAGCATAAGATTGTCCTGTTAAAATAGCAGTTAATGAACCACAAATTGCAGTTGCTTTAGGGCTGTCATAAGGTATGCCAGAAACCATTAACATGGCACCTAAATTAGCATATCCTAAACCAAGTGTGCGGTATTCATAACTCAATTGTGCAACTTCTTTACTTGGAAATTGTGCCATTAATACAGACACTTCAAGAACAACTGTCCACAAACGGATGGCATACTCATAAGATGCAATATCAAATTCTAATTTGTCAGCATCAAAAAACTTCATCAAGTTTAAAGAAGCTAAGTTACAAGCCGTGTTATCCAAGAACATGTATTCAGAACATGGGTTAGATGCATTGATTCTACCACCTTCAGGACATGTGTGCCATTCGTTGATGGTATCATCAAATTGAACGCCAGGATCTGCACAAGCCCAAGCGGCATCTCCAATTGCATCCCAAACTTCTCTTGATGGAATAGATTTCATCACATCGCCTTTGGCTCTGCCTACTAAATCCCAGTTACCGTTTTGTTTTAAACTTTCAAAAAATTTATTGGGAATACGAACTGAGTTGTTAGAGTTTTGACCAGAAACTGTTGCATAAGCCTCACCTTCATAATCACTTGGGTAACCTGCATCTATTAAAGCAGCTACTTTCTTTTCTTCATTCTTTTTCCAATTGATAAAGGTCATGATTTCTGGGTGATCTAAATCCAAGCAAACCATTTTAGCGGCTCTTCTTGTTGTTCCACCAGATTTGATAGCACCAGCAGCTCTATCACCTATTTTTAGGAAAGACATTAATCCTGATGATGTGCCACCACCAGATAGTTTTTCGCCATTACCTCTTATTTTTGAGAAATTGGTTCCAACGCCTGAACCATATTTAAAGATACGTGCTTCTCTTACCCACAAATCCATGATGCCACCTTCGTTTACTAAATCATCATCAACAGATAAAATAAAACATGCATGTGGTTGCGGTCTTTCATAAGCAGAAGTTGAACGCATTAATTTTTCAGTATCAGGGTCAACGTAGTAATGTCCTTGTGGCTTACCTGTAATACCGTATGCAGAGTGTAAACCTGTATTAAACCATTGAGGAGAGTTTGGCGCAGATTGTTGTGCTATGATAGAATAAACCAGTTCTTCATAGAACACTTGTGCATCATTTGCCGAAGCGAAATAATTATGTTTTTCGCCCCATTGTCTCCAGCAGTCAGCCAAACGATGTGCTACTTGTTTAACGCTGGTTTCGCTTCCAAGCGAACCATCGGCTTGAGGTACACCCGCTTTTCTAAAATATTTTTGTGCTAAGATATCCGTAGCAACCTGACTCCATGAAGCTGGAACCTCTACATTTTTCATTTCAAAAACAATATCACCATTAGGATTTTTAATGGCTGATGTTCTGTATTCATACTTGAATAAATCGAAAGGTGTAACGCCTTCTTTTGTGTTTAGTCTCTCAAATTTGAGACCTTTTTTCATGTGGTCAAAGTTCTGTTGCATACGCTAATTCTGGTTTAATATGGTTAAAGTGTTGGTTATAAATAAAAAAGACTTCAGTGCATTTTTAGCAAAGAAGTCCTTCAAAACTAATCTTATTTAAACCACAATCTAAAACTGACTTTTCCACACAAATGGCAAAATCCTTTATGCATGTTATTCTTGCTATGTTGAAAACAAATTTAAGTAATATTTTGCTTGGTTTTTTAGAATTTTGTTTTACTTTTACCCTCATTAATTAAAGCATCTCCATGATATCTGATAATTATTTACTAGACACCTTTGCTACCCTCAAAAAACACCAAAAAAAGGCTTTAGCGGTGCTCATAGACCCCGATCAAGGCGCAGAGGCTGTCCTTAATACTGCACAGTTGTGTCAGCTTCATGCCGTAGATTTTATTTTTGTTGGTGGCAGCTTAATTACCGATGGAATTTTAAAAGATACCCTCAAAATCATCAAGCAAAACTACTTTGGCTTGGTCTATATTTTTCCAGGTAATGAACTGATGATAGACGAGCAAGCTGATGGTATATTACTCTTATCTTTATTAAGTGGCAGAAACCCCGAATTTTTAATTGGAAAGCATGTGGTGGCAGCGCCTAATTTAATAAAAAGCAAATTAGACATTGTGCCTACAGCCTATTTATTAATTGATGGTGGCAAAGAAACAAGTGTTAGTTATATTAGCAATACAAAACCTATTCCGGCAGATAAGCCAGACATAGCATTGGCAACGGCTTTGGCAGGTCAATTATTAGGGTTGAGATGTTTGTACATGGATGCAGGCAGCGGTGCCCGTCAGTCTATTTCGGTTCAAATGATTCAAAAAGTTAAAAGCCAAATCAAAATCCCTATCATCATAGGAGGCGGTATCAAAACAGCCGAAAAGGCATTAGATATTTATAAAGCCGGTGCAGATGTTATTGTAATAGGCAATGGTGTAGAAGACAATCAATCGCTGATAGCCATAATCTCTCAAGTAAAAAATAGTATTTCTGAGAGTGTTGCTATATAATATAAAGTCAGTGATGGATATTTAGGTGAAACAGAGCATTTAAATGAAAAACTATGAAAAACGCAACCTTATCCTACATCTTTTTGATGATTATTACTCAAAGTTGTGATAAGAAAACAGAACCACCTAAAGCTTACATTGCCCAAGAAACCAAAGACTTTTGTGTATTTCAAAAAGGAACTTGGTGGGAATATGAAAATACTCGAACGAATTTATTGGACACATGGAAGGTTATAAATCTTACATTTAATTTTTTTAACGATGAGAAAATTGGCAATGTAAATTATGAAACATTCGGAATGGAAATAACAAGTAAATATAATGATACATTTAAATTTGGTGGTTTTAAATTTGGATATGGTTTTTCAACTTCAAAATATTTTGGCATTGGTCAAATAGCATATTTTGAAACTGAAAAAGTTGGATGTGACAATAACAATTTAGAATTAATTAAATCATATTCTATAAATAAAATATGTGTTAAAAAAGAATTCAAAATGTTGCCATTCCCCTGCACAACATTTTTTCCATATTATACCAAATGGGAAAGACATAAAGGCATAACTGAAATGGCTTATTACAATGGCGATACACTTAGATTAAAAAGTTCAAACATTATACAATAAATAAAAATCATGAAAACGCCTCGTTTTACTAAAGAATACAACATCCTCTTAGTTTTCTCATTGTTTTGCATTCTATTATTTAATAGTTGTAAAGATAAAGAGCAATTTATCTATTACATCTCACAAGAAACCAAAGATTATTGTGTTTTCCAAACAGGCACTTGGTGGGAATATGAAAATATAAACACTCATGAAAATGATACTTATTTTATAACCAAAGTGGAAAACAAAATTAACCCAAAGGAAGATGATGAAAGAAGTAGCCAAGAAATAAATATTAATTATAAACGAACATTGAATAATAATGAATTTGTTTTAAATATAAATAACATACAGTGGGGTACTGATTTATTATTCCTATTAGGTGAAAATCACAAAAATCAACCACAACAAATAGTTATACAATACTTTGAAATGAAAGATACAGTATTTGCTTATTCGAATGATAGTATAACACTTTTAAAGCATCAAACAGATTATAAACTATCATTAATAAACAAATCTTACCCAGCCGTTAAAGAGTTTAAAAGAAAAATTAATATAAACAACCTATTAGCTCAAAAAACATACTGGGCAAAACATATTGGGGTTATCAGAAGAGAAATGTTTGACGGCTCAATCTGGGAATTAAAATCATACAATGTTATACAATAAGTTTTAAACCCCATCATTCTCCATTTTGGCATTGCCTTTTGCCTCTTTTATCATTCTTTTGGCTTACTGCATAATTTTATCATTCATCATCATTTTTTTAGATTAAGGAGGGTCTGCTGAAAAACCACAATCACCTATTAATCAATTAAATAAATTAATTTTTAACATATTAAGTGCAAGGAAATTCGCATAAAACCCGAAAAAACCGTGCATCTACTTTTCATTTTCTTTTTTTTATCATTGGTTTAATTGTTTTTTAATTGCAATGATGAGTAAGCAAAGCTTAGGTCATTGCCAAAAAAGACCACGAAGTAGCAGCGAAGCTAAACAAAAAAAGCTAGCCCCATATTAAATTTAGACTTTTCATCTTGATTTTTCAGACCACTGCGGGTGATTTCCTTGAGTCCACTCAAGGAACTTCCCTTGTGGTTTCCCTGAAAAATCTGCATTAATAAGTCAAATTTAATAAAGGTGCGAACGTCTTCGATTTTAGTTATTATTTTAATGAAATTTTTAAGGTTGGGTTTTTCAGCAAGCCCTAAGTAGCATGTGGAATTCATTTTTTTGTACAAACTAACTCAAATTTATATGCTAAAATCACACTTTTTCAAATGAAAAAATGCAATTAACAACACTTTTTCAAACGAAAAAATGTAAATAATAACACTTTTTCTAAGGAAAGTTTGTATATTTGCTTCGATTTTAAATAATAATGTATAGAAATAGTATTGAAGAATTAGCGATTTGGAAAAATAAAAACAAACGCAAACCATTGATTATTCAAGGGGCACGGCAGGTTGGCAAAACATGGCTAATGAAAACATTTGGTGCAAACTATTTTGAAAATGTGGTTTATATCAATTTTGAAAGCAATGTACGCTTACAAACTATTTTTTCAAGTGATTTTGACATTCCAAGGATTATTCAAATTTTTGAAATTGAAACAGGACAAATCATTCATCCTCAAAAAAGTTTAATCATTCTAGACGAGATTCAAGAAGCCGAAAAAGGATTGACAGCTTTAAAATATTTTCAAGAAAATGCTCCCGAATATTATGTCATGGCAGCTGGTTCTTTATTGGGTGTTTCGTTACAAAATGACCATTCTTTTCCAGTAGGTAAAGTGGATTTTTTGAACTTATATCCCCTTAGTTTCGATGAGTTTTTAATCAATTTGAATGAAAAACTTTTGGCAACTGCACTTAAAGAACAAAAATGGGAGTTGATAGCACCTTTTCAAGAAAAAATAATTCAGTTTTTAAGATTGTATTATTTTGTTGGAGGAATGCCCGAAGCGGTTAACACTTATATAGAAACCAAGAATTTGTCTGAGGTAAGAACTATTCAAAACAATATTTTAACTGGATATGAAAATGATTTTGCTAAATATGCACCTATAGAAATTGTTCCAAAAATAAGGATGGTTTGGCAATCTATATTAGGACAATTGGCAAAGGAAAACAAGAAGTTTATCTATGGACAACTAAGAAAAGGGGCAAGAGCCAATGAGTTTGAATCGGCTATAAACTGGCTTGTTAACGCTGGCTTGTTACTTAAAAGCATGAAAATCAAAAAACCATCTTTACCACTGAAATCTTATGTTGATTTTGATGTTTTCAAATTGTATTTGTTGGACATTGGATTGCTGAATGCCATGGCTCAACTCGATGAAAAAATTATATTGAATAAAAATCAAATTCTCATTGAATTTAAAGGTGCCCTCACCGAACAGTTTGTAGCACAAGCGTTGAAATTGAATTTCGATTTGTATTATTGGTCGGCAGAAAATGCCACCGCAGAATTGGATTTTATTATTCAAAAAAATCAAAACATGATACCCATTGAAGTGAAAGCCGAAGAAAATTTAAAATCCAAAAGCTTAAAACTGTTTGAGGAAAAATATAAAACCCAAAATGCAACAAGGCTTTCAATGAGTTTTTATAGAAAGGAAGAAACCCTGATTAATTTGCCATTGTATGCCGTATTGAGTTTGTAGGGTTTATATTTTTAATACATTGCATTTATCTCAAAAAAGCGTCACTTTACTTAATTATTCCTATGTTTTATATATTTTTGCCCATAACACTTTGCCAATCCAAAACCTTTAGTAGCCTTGAAAACATTTCATCTATTTAAAATTCAGATTCCTTTGTTAATCTTAGGTTTGGTTTATTTCTTGTTGCCCAACCAAAATCCACAAATTGACAGTTGGTATTATGCGGCTTGCGTTAAACATCATCATGAATTATTCAACAGTCATCATCTTTTATACAATGTGTGGGGACATTGTTTTTATACCTTTTTAAAATTTGTTTTCCCTCACATAGAAGCCATCAAAGCTTTGAATTTCATGAATGCCCTGTCGGCTACTGTTTCTTTGTTTGTATTGTTCAGAATTTTAAAAAATATGGGCACCCAAGCGTTAACTGCTTTGTGGTTAACCTTGTTTTGTGGGGTTAGTTTTGGCTTTTGGCGTTTTGCAAGTGATGCTGAAACCTATAGTCTGCCTTTGATGTTTGCTCTTCTGGCTACCTTATTTTACAGCGATACAAAAAAATATACTAGCGTTTGGTGTGCTCTGTTTTCGGTCTTGGCAATATTAACCCATCAGTTATACATTTGGTGGGCAGTGGCATTGTTTTTAGGTCATTTACTTTCAAAATCTCAAAAAAACACGTTGGCTTTTTCTATAATTTTATTGTTTGTGCCCCTTGTTTATTACGTTTCGTATTTATTGCTTGATTCGGATACCAATGGGTTTATCAATTTTATTTTGGGTGAATATTCAAAAGGAAATGCCGGCATTCATTTATCGGGTCAAACTTTACTTTTGGGAGGCATTAATTTGATTAGAACTTTTGTTCAAGTGCATGGCAACATGATTTATTTATTCAACGAATTTGGAAGTTTTTATTGGTTTTTAATCCTACTGATTTTGTATTTTGTGTTTAAGAATTTTAAATTAAAAAACCTTCAATTTGTTGAAGCAAAGCTTAGTAAAAACGCTTTGTTTTTTGTTGCCTTGATTGGTTTTGTATTGCATTTTTTGTTTGCTTTGGTTTCGGATGGCAATGCTGAATTTATGTCGATGTTGCCTTTTTTGATGGTCATAGGCTTAGCGGCTATGTTTGAATTTAAGAATGTGCGACTTTTGGCAACTTTTACGGTTCTGCTATTTGTTTGGAACTTAAGTTTTGCCATTTTACCTAATCATTTTAAAAACATCAGTCAAGTAAATTTACAGGTAAAATACACGATTCAAAACCCCCATGAAATTTTTGTTTGGACAGATAAACCATTGGTAGAAAATCAAGTGGATTACGTTTTGGGCTTTACTCATTCCATTCGATACATCAAAAAGGACGAAGTTAACATAGACTCGATGACTCATATATTGAAACAAGGCAAAAAAGTTTACACTGATATTGGGCTGCAAACCACACATTGGACAAGGGCTAGCATGATAGAAAAACAAAGTGAAACGGACTTGAATCGATATTTTAAGTTCAATAAAGTGGACTCTTTTGAGAACCTTTATGGTAAAAATTACATTTATCAATTGTTACTGAACAACGAATGACTATTTTTGCACCATAAAAAATGCTTCCTTCAAACATAAAAATTGGAATTATTGGTGGTGGTCAGTTAGGTAAAATGCTCATCGAAGCTGGCAAGCCATGGAATATTCATTATAACATTTTAGATGCTGAAAATGCTCCTGCCAAAGACATTGCCAATCAACACATCATTGGCAGTTTATACGATGCAGAGAAAATAAGAGAATTAGCAAGCATCAGCGATGTTTTAACTTATGAAATAGAGCATATCAACATCGATGTTTTATTTGAGTTAGAAAAAGAAGGCAAAAAAATTATTCCTTCACCTTCTATTTTGCATATCATACAAGACAAAGGACTTCAAAAACAATTTTTCAAGAACAACGATATTCCAAGTGCATCTTTTGAATTGGTAGAAAATACGAGTGAATGGCGAGAAAAAATTAAACATTTAAAAGGCAATAAAATTGCTGCAAAACTCAGAAAAGGTGGCTATGATGGCAAAGGAGTGGAATTAATCAAAATAGAACAAATTCAAAACCCTGATTACAAGTTTTTGATGACAGAACCTTGTGTATTAGAAGAGTTCGTTGAAAATGCCATTGAATTGTCTGTTATTGTATCGAGAGACGCAAAAGGCAATATTAAGAGTTTTCCTTTGGTTGAAATGGAGTTTAATCCAATTTCAAATTTGGTTGAGTATCTTTTTTCTCCAGCAGAAGTGAGTAAAGACGTTGAAATAAAATGTGAAAACATAGCCAAAGATTGTATTGAAAAATTGAATGGTGTTGGCATATTTGCTGTCGAAATGTTTTTAAATACTCAAGGCGAAGTGTTTGTCAATGAAATAGCACCACGTCCACACAACAGTGGACATCATACGATAGAAGCCTGCTACACCAGTCAATACGAACAATTGAATCGCATCTTGTTGGGCATGCCATTGGGTAGCACAGAATTAATTCAACCTGCTGCTATGATTAATATTTTAGGCGCTGAAAATGTTGATGGTTATTACGAACTTACAGGATTGAATGAGATTTTAAATATTGCAGGTGTCTATGTTCATTTATACAATAAAAACACAAGCAAACCCATGCGCAAAATGGGACATATTACTATCTTGGCAAAAACAGCTATAGCGCTTAAAGAAAAAGCCAAATTGGTTAAAAATGCTTTAGGTATGAAATTAATTAATAAATGACTTGTTTAATAAGAAAAAATAATCTTGATTTGAACTTGATATTTTAAAAATAAATTTATGTCAGATGTATTAATAATAATGGGCTCAGATAGTGATTTACCTGTAATGAAAGAAGCGGCAATCGTTTTGGAAGAACTCAATATCAATTACATTGTTACCATAGTAAGCGCCCATCGTACACCAAAACGAATGTTTGAAGAGGCTCAAAATGCCAAATCAAAAGGATTTAAATGTATCATTGCTGGAGCTGGAGGAGCTGCACATTTGCCCGGTATGACAGCAAGTTTAACCGAATTGCCTGTTATTGGTGTGCCAATCAAAACTTCAACATTGTCTGGCATAGATTCTTTGTATAGTATTGTTCAAATGCCTCCGGGTATTCCTGTAGCTACTATGGCGATTGATGGGGCAAGAAATGCAGGTTTATTTGCAGCTAAAATCATTGCTTTGTCTGATGAAAATGTTGCTAAAAGGCTTACAAGACTTCTGAAAAAATTAGAAGAAACTATTTTGGATAAAGCTTCAAAATTAGAAGATTTAGGTTACGAAAAATATCTTCTCAGAAAATGATCATTGAACATGGCAACACATTAATTTCAAGTGAAATTTTCGAGAATGAATTTGTTTGTAATTTAGATAAATGTAAAGGTGCATGTTGCATCGAAGGCAACAGAGGTGCTCCAATCGAAAGACACGAAATTGAAAAAATTAATGCTGACTTAGATGCTATATCGCCATTTATGGAAGCCAGACAAAAGGCGTTGCTAGATACAGAAGGTTTTTATGAAGGAGAGGATGAAGACGATTTAGCAACCACTTGTTTGCCCACAGGTGAATGTGTATTTGTATACAAGGAAAATGGCATTTTAGGTTGTGCCATAGAGAAAGCCTACAATGCTGGTAAAACATCTTTTAAAAAACCCATCAGTTGTCATTTATATCCCATTCGTTTAGGGAAAATTGGCGATATGGAATCTATCAATTATCACCGTTGGAGTATTTGTAAGGATGCCTGTACATTAGGCAAAAAACTCAATGTACCTGTCTATCAATTTTTAGAAGCCCCATTGATTAGAAAATATGGCAAAGATTGGTTTCAAGAGTTGAATCAAATTTATTTGGCTTGGAAACAAGAAAAATAAGATTAATAATTGTTGTATCGTTTTGACTAGAGCTGAATTAACTGATAAAATACGGAAATTTATACCAGTGGGTACTGAGGATTATGTGGTTCATTTATTGATTCAATACAAAGTTCAATTGAGGTTAAGCAAACCTCGCAGAAGTAAATATGGGGATTATAGGTCGCCTCACTCTAAAGACAATTTTCATAGAATCAGTGTCAATAAAGATTTGAATCCGTATGCTTTTATCACGACTTTTTTGCATGAGATTGCCCACTTAATTGCCTTTGAAAAATTCAGAAATAAGATTGACCCACATGGCAAGGAATGGAAACATGAATTCAAATTATTGCTAGAACCACTCATTTTGCACCATCAATTACCCGATGATATTCGCACAGCTATACAACTGTATATGTCTGATCCCAAAGCTAGTAGTTGCAGCGATAAAAATTTATCCAAAGTGATGAGTAGATATGATATTGACGACAAACTGCTGCTCGAAGACATACCCGAAGGCAGTGTTTTTCAAATCGATAGCGGAAAAGTGTTTAAAAAAGGTAAACGACTAAGAACTTGGATTCAATGCTTTTTAATACCGAATGGTAAGGAATATAAAATTAGCGGTATCTGTAAGGTGACAATTGTTGAGAATTTATAAATCCCAAACAGCTGTTCGTTTTTCGTGATAATAGTTTTTGATATTCATCCAGAAAGCTAAAATCATGTAAATAATCAACGGGGAGCCTAAAGTTAAAAAGCTAGCATAGATAAAAAACAAGCGTATTCTTTTGGTGCATAAGCCCATTTTTTCGCCAATTTTGGAGCAAACACCAAATGCTTTTTGTTCGATTAAACTTTTAAATATTTGCATACAACAAAATTAAACAAAATTGTATGAATAAAGTTTAAATTTATTTTTTTAAATTTATTTCTCAATTCTTGGTTGAGTTAATTATTTATAGAAATAGCCATTTCGGAAATACAAATATTTAAAAGCAAAAAATATTAGTAGAGAAAAAAGATTTTTAACTGTCAATCAACTAAGTTTTCAATTTTTTCTTTTTAGCACTAGGAAATAAAATATTGTTTAATATCAAACGATATCCGGGGCTGTTTGGAAACAATGCTAAGTTTGTGGGTGGCTCTCCAACCATGTGTTGATAATCCTCAGGGTCGTGACCGCTATAAAATGTCCAAGTACCTTTTCCTATAGTACCATGTATGTATCTTGCCTCATTGGCTGGTTTGTAGTCGCCCATAATTAACACCTCACTTTTAATGTGCTCCTTTTTAAAAGCCGTGGTTTGTCCCATAAAACCTTTGATGGTTTGGGTGTGATTTTGACACAACATCGAAGGTACTACATCCCATTTGGCGCTGAAATCAAATAAGGTGAAATAATCATTATTTTCTTGAACATAACGGAAGTGTGTGTTATCAATACTAGCATGTTCGTATGTCATTGGTCCTCTTTCTAGAATAAAATCTTTGAAGGCAAAAGTATTGTCAAAATTCAATTTGCTCTGTGCATTGGGGTCTGCCGGGTCACCATCAAACATACTCTCGCAAATGTCTACACCATCGGCAGCTAAAGCAATGTCATAAGTATCTGTGGCACTACACATGGCGAATAAAAAGCCTCCTCCTAAACAAAAGTCTCTGATTTTTTTAGCAACAGCTAACTTTAACTGTGACACTTTAGAAAAACCATTTCTGGCAGCACAAGCTTCATTTTCTCTTACATCTTCTTGATACCAAGCTGCATTTCTATAATTGTACCAAAATTTACCATACTGACCTGTAAAATCTTCGTGATGCAAATGCAACCAATCGTATAACAACAATTTATCTTGCAAAACATCGTCATCAAAAACTTTGTCGTAAGGAATTTCAGCATATTCTAAAACCATGGTTACAGCATCGTCCCAAGGTTGTTTGTTTTTTGGAGTATAAACAGCAATTTTTGGTGCTTTTAATAATTTTACCGTTTCCATATTCACCTCTGGATTAGAAATTTCTGCATAAATGGCGTTGGCTTTGGCTTCTGTTAAAATGGAGTAAGAAACACCTCTAATTTTACATTCATTTTCATAAGTAGTATTGTACGAAATCATAAAGCTACCGCCTTCATAATTCAACAACCAATCCACTTCGCCATTGTTTTTTAAAACATAATAGGCAATGCCATAAGCTTTTAGATGGTCTTTTTGAGTTTCGTCCATATTGATGAGCAATTGCAAAGCTTTGGCTTCGCTAAAACCAACGAGAATAAGGAGAATAAGAATCAATTTTTTCATTCGTTTAAATGCTGTTATAATTTAATTATGTTTATTTTACAAGTTGATAAGCTGCAAACACCAAACCGATGCCAATTAAATTGCTGAGTAAAGCATAGGTAAGCGCTAAACTTATATGACCATTTTTGAATAATTGCACAAATTCTAAGCCAAAGGATGAAAAGGTTGTAAATCCACCCAAAACGCCAACCACCACAAATAGATAACTGGTTTCAGGTATTTTAAATTTAAGATGATAACTTAATAATAAACCAATAGCAAAGCAACCCATGATATTAACTAAAAAAGTATTGAAAGGAAAAGTATGTCCGTCTGTTTTTCCGACTATAAATGTGATTAAATAACGTAAAACAGCACCCAATCCCCCTCCAATAAATATCAATAGCCAATTCATTTTTGTTCCAATTGTCGTTTTACCAATGCCAGTCCATCTTCAAAAGAATGCGGTTCATAACCCAACTCTTTTTGAGCTTTTTCTATGATAAAACCTGTTATAGGGGGGCGTTTTGCAGCTTGATTCAGTGTGTCCGAAGCGATGGTATTGATAATTGATTTGTCGTATCCCCAAAATTCCGCAACTCGCTCTACCAATTGATTGATGCCCATAAAATCTTTACCCGAAATATTATAAATGCCTTTTGCATTTTGGTCTTCGGCTAAAAAACAACCCAAAGCCAAATCTTCGGCTAGGGTAGGAGTTCTAAATTGGTCATTTACCACTTTGATTGGGGTTTGTTTTTCTAAAGCACCTTTTGCCCAAAGTACAATATTACTTCTGCTCATATCCGAAACAACACCATAAACCAATACCGTTCTGAGTATGGCATAATGTTGCGAATGTTTCAAAACGATTTGTTCGCCCTTTAATTTTGACCATCCATAATAACTCAATGGATTGGGCGTTGCTTCTTCTGTTAATGGACCATGACTGCCATCAAAAATAAAATCTGTAGAAATATGAATCAAATGTGCACCAATGGCATTGCATGCATCAACCATGTATTGAACTGCATCAACATTCAAAGAATCACAGCCTTCTTTATCCGTTTCGCAAGCATCAACATTGGTCATGGCAGCGGTATGAATAACGCAATCAGGTCGCACTTCGCTCAAAACCTGTTTCACTTGATTTTCATCAGAAATATCTAAATCATAATAAAAGAGTTTTTCTTTTTGAGGGTGCCTACATAAGCCTTTAGCAGTAGCAATGAGTTGTTTATTGGCTTTTGTTAAATATAAATCGATCAGTTTTTGACCTAATAAACCATTGGAACCTGTAATGAGAACTTTTTTCATGTATTTAAAATTCAGGGGTATGGAATGGTTTAAATTTTTTAGATTTAGATTTCTTTTTTTTCTTAGATTCATCAGGCTTAGTTTGTTCTTTATGCTTGATGATGTCTTGTTCCAAGGCTTTATCTACCACTTTGGCTTTGAAATTGGCATATCGCTCCGCACCATTATTAATCACAATAATTTGTTTACTCAAGTTGTTTCCTGCAAAACCAGCACTTCTGAATTCCACTTTGATAACACCTCTTTCGCCCGGTTTGATAGCTCCTTCGGTGAATACAGGTGTGGTGCATCCACATGCAGGCCAAGCTTGTTTAATGATTAAATCTTCGTTGCCTATGTTAGTAAACCAAAATTCATAATGAACCGTGTCGCCATCGTATACCTTGCCAAAATCAGCCGTGTCAACATCAAATTTTAAATTGGCTTGAGCGTAAGTATTTAAACTAAAAAACAACACAATTGATAAACTAAAAGTATATAGTTTTATTTTTTTCATGTTTAAACTACGAAAATAAGTTTTTTTCCTTAAAATTGCTAACATGAAAAGTCTCTTGAAAAAAAGTGATATTTTTTCATTTACCTTTTCTCAAAATTTAGCATTAAGATCTATGAAATTTACAAAAACATATACAATCGCCTTAGTTTTAAGTTTAGCTTTTAATGCTTGTAGTCAAAATTCAAATAATAATCAAGACCAAGTAATAAAAGACCAAAATGAATCAAATATTATTCAATTAGCTTTGTTGTTGGATGTTAGTGGAAGTATGGATGGTTTGATAGATCAAGCAAAAAGCGAACTTTGGAGTATTGTAAATGAAGTAGCAAAAGCCAAAAAACAAGGTCAGTCAACTCAACTAGAAATTGCATTATATGAATATGGACGTTCAAATGCTAATCGAGATAATGGTTATGTAACTAAACTTTTAGATTATACCTCCGATTTAGATAAAATTTCAGAAGTTTTATTTTCACTGAGAACCAATGGAGGCGATGAATACTGCGGACATGTTATAAAAAATGCATTAGAAGAATTGCAGTGGAGAGGAAATGATTCAATCTACCGAGTAATATTTATTGCAGGAAACGAACCTTTTAATCAAGGCAATATTTCTTTTAAAACATCTTGTGCCAATGCCAAAGAAAAAGACATTTTCGTCAACACTATTCACTGTGGTGATTCATTAACAGGTGTTAGAGAATTTTGGTATGAAGGTGCTGAATTAGCCAATGGAAAATATTTTTTCATAGACCACAATGCTAGAAATTATGATGTAAAAACACCTTTTGATAGTTTGATAGGCGTCTACAATGATAGTTTAAACATGACTTATTTAAGCTATGGCAACAAAGGGATGGCATACAGAGAGAATCAATTAAAACAAGACGAAAATGCAAAAAACATGAGTTCTTCTGTTAAAACCAAACGTGCTGTTTCTAAATCAAGTAAAATTTACAACAACTCCACTTGGGATGTTACTGATGCTTATATAGCTGATACCAGTTTTTTAGAAAAAACGAAAGAAGAAGATTTGCCCCAAATTTTAAAGGGCAAAACGAGTAAAGAAAAAAAGGCAATTGTTGTTGACTTTTCTAACAAACGCTCGAAAATGAGTAAAAATATTCTTAACTTAAATATCAAAAGAGAAGAGTTTTTAAAAACTATAAACAAAAACAGTGGCGTTAAAACATTGGGTTCAGCACTTATAGAGGCCATTCATTTTCAAGCCAATTCAAAAGGTTTTGTATTTGAGTAAATTGTATTTAAATCATAAGTACTTTTCAAACAAATATGCTGTTTTAGATAAATAATATTTAAAACAATCGTTTTCATAAAATTCATTCATTGAAGTTGATATTTTTATTTATGCATTTAATAAAAAAGTAATGTTTTTTCCTTAAAATTGCTAACATGAAAAGCCGAATCATCAAAAGCCTTATTATACCCCTTTCAATACTTACTTTAATTAATCAATGTAACTCGCCCAACAAGCAACCTAGTCAAACTTTGAATGATGGTTTCGATACCAGTTCGCTTGATTTGAGTTTCAGACCTCAAGATGATTTTGATAGTTTTGCAAATGGCGGATGGAAAAAACGCAATCCAATTCCATCAACAGAAGGTTCTTGGGGTGCTTTTGGTATTTTAGACAAAGAAAATACTGAAGTAAAACTTAAAGGGATTATTGATGAAGTTTCTAAAAACAAAAGCAATAAAGCCAATTCAGACGAACAAAAAATAGCCGATATGTATCGCTCGTTTATGGATACAACTACCATCGAGAATCTAGCATTGAGCCCTTTGCAATATTACATCGACCAAATTGAAAACATCAAAAATTTGGATGAATGGATAGCTGTTTCTGGTGAGTTACAGAAAATTGGGGTAGCCAATGTTGTTGGTATTTATGTGGATGCCGATGACAAAAACAGTAAAATGAATGCTGTAAAATTTGTTCAAGGCGGATTAAGCCTTGGTGAAAAAAGTTTTTATACAGGCAATGACGAACGTATGCAAAACATCAGAAATGAATTTGTTAATCACGTTGATAAATTTATCGCTTTAACAGGTGATATTACTGAAAATACTGGAAAAACTATTCTTGGTTTTGAAACTAAACTAGCCAATATACAATTGAGCAATGTAGAATTAAGAGACCCCGATGCAACTTATAACAAGGTATCGATGTCTGATTTAAAAAAGATTTCTGGCAAAATTGATTGGTCTGTTTTTGCTAAAAAACAAGATGTTATTTCGGATACAATCATTGTTCAAAATTTACCTTACTACACCAAATTAAATACTCTTTTAAGTTCGACACCTATCGAAACGCTAAAAATTTATGCTTTTTATAAATTAGTCCTAAATTTTAGCACCTATTTACCCAAACAATTTAAAGATGAACGTTTTAATTTTTATGGGGTGATAAAAAGTGGTATCAAAGAACAAAAAAAGAGAGATATTCAAGCCATTAGTGTTACAGAAAGTTTGGGCGAAGGCAATATTTTAGGGCGATTATACACCAAGCAATATTTTCCCGAAAGTTCTAAACAGAAAGTGTCTGAAATGATTGAAAATGTAAGAGCTGTTTATGGAGAAAGAATTGCCCAACTCAATTGGATGAGTGATAGCACTAAATTGATGGCAAAGAAAAAACTCTCTACTTTTACATATAAAATTGGTTATCCCGATCAGTGGGACGATTATTCAGATATTACTGTAAAACCAGATGCCTTAATAGAAAATGTCATTTCAAATTCATTGTGGAGTCACAGCAAAATGGTGAAAGACATCGGAAAACCTGTAGATAAGAAACGTTGGTACATGTCGCCTCAAACTGTGAATGCTTATTACAACCCTTTGAATAACGAAATTGTGTTTCCAGCGGGAATTTTGCAAGCGCCATTTTTCAATCCTAATGCTGATGATGCCATTAATTATGGCGGCATTATTGCCGTTATTGGTCACGAATTTACCCATGGTTTTGATGATCAAGGAGCCAAATATGACGAAACTGGCAACTTGAGAAATTGGTGGAACAAACAAGATTTCGATAATTTCAACCAATTGAGCAAAAGGTATATTGACTATTTCAGCAGTTTTCAACCATTACCCAATGTAAACATCAATGGCGAATTGACCATAGGAGAAAACATTGCAGATTTAGGAGGATTAACCCTTGCCTATTACGCTTTGGTTCGTTCGCTGAAAGGCAAAACTGAACCAGCTCCCATTGATGGATTTACATGGCAACAAAGGTTTTTCTTAAGTTGGGCACAAGTGTGGCACAATAACATTAAAGACGAAGAATTGCGCAATCGTATACAAACCGACCCACATTCACCTGCTCGCTATAGAATCAATGGCCCGTTGAAACATTTAACAGAATTCTACGATGCATTTGGTGTAAAACAAGGCGATAAAATGTGGTTGTCTGAGGGAGAAAGAATTAAGATCTGGTACGCAAAGAGGAAATTAGAAGTTAGTTCCTAAGTCTCGGAAGTAGAAGTTAGAATTAAGTAGTTTGGACAATGTTTTTAACTTCAAATCCTTAACTTTTGATAGATTTTATTGAGTCATTCAAATATTAAATGCATTTAATAAACATTCAACCATGAGTTTTCATTTATTATTTGTAAGGCATTAATCTTTTAAATATATTTGCTTAAGAATGAATGAAGACTTACTTCAATATATCTGGCTTTCGGGAATGTTTGATATACACAACCTTAAAACTACTGATGGCAAGATTGTAGAAATCTTAAAAAGAGGTAAACTCAATAAACATGCTGGTCCAGATTTTTTGGAAGCCCAACTAAAAATAGATGATACCTTATGGATTGGGAATGTTGAAATACATCTGTATGCTTCTCTTTGGAATAGTCATCAACATCAAGAAGATGAAGCATACAACAATACCATTCTTCATGTTGTATTAAACGAAGATGTCACCTGTTTTAGAAAAGATGGAAGTCCATTGCCTTGTTTAGAAATTGGTAAACGAATCAATCATCAAATTATATCAAAGTACGAATTTTTAAGACAAAATAGTTTGTGGGTGCCTTGTGCTGAGTTTTTAAATAAAATCGATCATTTTACTGTTACCCAAATGTTAGATAGAATGATGATTCAGCGTTTGGAACATAAAACAGACCTTGTTAAAGAATGGCTCAAAAAGGTTAAAAACGATTGGCATTCTGTTTTTTATTATGCCTTGGCCCGTAGTTTTGGTTTTGGCACCAACAGCGAAGCTTTTGAGCAACTTGCGCTTCAGTTGCCACTTTCAATTTTAGCAAAATACAAAAGCAATTTGATGCAAATAGAGGCATTGGTTTTTGGCGTATCAGGTTTTTTGAATCAAGAACATTTGGATGATTACCATTTAACCTTGCAAAAGGAATGGCATTTTTTATCTCAAAAACATGGTTTAAAAAGTCCCGATATGAAAACTTTTAAATTTATGCGAATGCGACCTGGTAATTTTCCTACTATCAGATTAGCTCAATTTGCGGCTTTGATTCACCAAAGCAATCATTTATTGAGTCAATTGTTAGATGAAGACGATGTGCATCAGATTATTTCTTTTTTTAAAATAGAGGCAAGCGAGTATTGGCAAACGCATTATTTGTTTGGTAAATTATCTAAAAAACATGCTTCAAATTTATCTATTTCAGCCATTCAAAATATCATGATAAATGGTGTAGTACCAGTTTTATTTGTATATGGTCAAATGATTGGCAACGATAGTATTTGTCAAAAAGCATTGAATATTTTACATCAGTTGCCTTCAGAAAGCAATCAAGTTATTGCACAATGGTCTAATTATGGTGTTCATTCCCGAACTGCTTTTGATTCTCAAGCATTGTTAGAGTTAAAAAAGAATCACTGTGATTTAAGAAATTGTTTGAATTGCAAAATTGGCAATAAAATATTGATTAATTAGTTTTCTAAAACTATCTAAATACAAAAGCCGATAAACTTGTCATCGGCTTTTGTAAATTATTTTAAATTGATTTATCTAGCTCCACCCTTTTTTTCTTTCACCTTAATGAATAGTGTACTACCTTTAACAACAGCATTTAATTTTTTGAATTGAGTATTTAAGCCACCCATGGTAGGTTCACTTATTTTCGTACTCACAGATATTTTTACATTTTCTAATATAGCATCACCAATTTGTATAGTAGCAACAAAAACACTACTTGGCAATTTGGTGCCATCTGCTAATTTAATTGATTCACCATCTTCAAAGTCTTTTTTAGAAATAACTTTTGCATCTAATAATTGTTTAACAACTTCTTCGGTAATTTCAATCTTTCTACCTGTTGGATTATAAACCCAATTGACATTTTCTTTATCATTTACCATTGTTGGCACCAATAAACTACTGCCTTGAGATACTAAAGTAATCTGCTTGTAATCATCTAACGCAACTGTGTCCACAGCAGGAGCAGTTGTTGCAGGAGCTTTACTATCTTTGTTTTCAGTTGTTAATTTACTGTCAATAGGCCCATCTTTTAATGCCTCAGTATTTACATTCTTGAAAGTTATTTCACCTTCTTCTGAATTAACGGAGCCATTGTTTGCTTTAATAGCTTCAATACCAAAACTATATGGGTTATTAATACCTGCAATTTTTAAAGTAGGCGACATAAAGGTATATCCTCTATCTTTAGTTCCGATTCTTAATGTATTAAGTTTAACACTTGCTGTCGGTTTAATTCTACCACTTGCAATTTCTGCTAAGGTTACACCTGTTAAATCAGTTTGTTTAACTACACCTTTGGCTATCAGATTTTTTAATTCTAAAACACTGATTATTATATCAGCACCAGGAGCCACTAAAGCTTGACCTGAAGCTTCAACATCATTTCCAGCAGCACTTGCCAACAAATTAGATTCGCTTTTTCTCAACTTAACAATAATCGGTTTAACATTGGTATTGTTTGCATCATTACTGTTAACCGCTGCTACTCTAGGATCAAAGTTTACATCTAAAGTTCTGATAGTTGTTCTTCTGTTTTCTTGATGTTTATCTTCTGGACATGGCACTTTTACAGCGCCTTCGCATTTACAATCGTTCACCAATTGAGATTCGCCATATCCTTTTGCTAATAATCTTCTGGCATCAATGCCTTTTCTAACCAAATATGCAACTGCACTATCCGCTCTTCTTTGTGATAAATCGATGTTGTAGTCATAAGATGAACGACAATCCGTGTGTGAACCTAATTCAAGACGTAATTTAGGGTATTTAACCAATAGTGGCAATATTCTTTCGTCTAAAACTTTGGCCGCATCAGGACGAATATTTGCTTTATCCAAATCATAATAAATAGGCACAACTTCTTCGATGATTTGAGAATACAAGCAGAAATCTTGTTTGAGTGTCGTTGATAATTTGATGCCTTTAGTAGTTCTTTGAACTAAATCAGCATCAAAATAGTACAATTCTCTGTTAGTACATGATATTTCATAGTTAGTTTTTTCGTTCAATCTAATTTTACCATAATAACCATTTGCATCTGTTTTAACAATTATTTTAGAAGTATCTTTATCATTAGTAATAGTTAAAATTGAATTTGCTAAAGGTTTTGAATTGTTAAATGTAGCAGGATTTGTTTTTGGTAAAACACACTCATAAACATAGCCTTCTAATTCAATAACAAGTGGCGTAATATTAAACTCATAAATATCAAAGTTTCCTCTACCGCCACATCTGTTTGATGTGAAGAAACCATGATCTCGGTCGTTATTATCGAATGTCATTCCAAAATCATCTCCACCACTATTTAGAGGTGCTCTTAAATTTTCTGCTTCTGTCCATTCTGTTCCACTTCCTTCTACTCTGAAAATGTCTAATCCACCCATGCCTAAATGACCATTAGAAGAGAAATATAAAGCTTGTTCGTGTAAATTCCAATATGGGAACATTTCGTCAGACGGTGTATTAACTGTAGTGCCTAAATTAAAAGGCTCGCCCCAATCTTTGGCTCTTTGGTTATAAACAGAACACCAAATATCATAGCCACCTTCGCCACCTTCTCTATTAGTAGAAAAATAAAGTGTTTTGCCATCATCACTTAATGCAGGATGTCCATAATCAAAACTATCATTGATACAGAAACTCAACATTTGTTCTTCACCCCACTCTGAACCATTCATTTTGGCAGAGAATAATTTACAAGAAGTTGATTTTCCATCCGGACCATTACATTGTGTGTAATAAATGGTGCTGTATTTTCTATCGAAAGAAGATGAGCCATCGTTGTATTTAGTATTGATGGTTCCTAGGGCTATAACTGGTTTTTCCCAAGTTTTACCAGCTCCTCTTTTGCCTTTTTTAGATTTTAAATACCACATATCAGAGAAACTATTTCCAGTTTGGCCGTATACTTTTTTCTTAGCAACTCCACCCTCTCTGTCAGTAGAAAAATATAAAACGTCATCTTTTTTGCTAGCAATCATAGGGCTATAGTCCATGCCTTTGGTATTAGCAATTTTAAAATTAGACACTTTATAACGACTCAATGGAATGTCTTTTCTCCAATTTTCTGCGCTATCGATACCAGCTACTCTTTTGATAACTCTATCATCATTTGGAACCTCTTCTAAATATTTTGTAAACCACTCTCGGGCTTTTCTAGTGGCATCAGGATTACATCCATCACCAGAAACCTTCATGTTTAATGAACCTAATTGATAAAGTGCTTCCGTATTTTTAGGTTCTTTTCTTAATACTTTCTCATAGGCTTTAATGGCTTTTTCATATTCATTTGCCATTCTGTAGCAATAAGCCGCCTCTACTCTTCCTCTTTGTGCTTCATCTTTATCTTTTACACCATTTACTGCCTGAGTGTATAAATCTCCTGCAATTTTATAGTTCATTCTTTTCTTAGCTTCATCTGCTTTAGATAGACTAGAACCACCGCATCCTGATAATAAGATGAATAATGTAACAACCGATAAGTTTAGTAATAAGGTAATTTTTTTCATGCGCTAATAATACTTTTAATTAGTTTTATCTATAATCCACAAACCTATGTAAAAAAATATATTTTACAAAAAATATTTTAGTCTATTAACGTGGTTAACATAATTTTATTGTGAAATACATAATTTTTATGTAAAATTAAGTACATAAAAGTGTGCTTTTTTGCTTCGAGCTAAAACTGTTATTTTAAATATGAATCAACGGCTTTTCTAACATTGCCATGTTCTAAAAGAAGTTTTTGTGCTGCATTGTAAGTTAAATCAGTTTCTGCCATCACCATTTTGGTGCCACGGTCTATTAATTTATCATTACTTAATTGCATATCCACCATTTTGCTGCCTTTTACTTTGCCTAATCTTATCATACTGGCAGTGGTAATCATATTCAAAACCATTTTTTGGGCAGTGCCCGATTTCATTCTTGTGCTACCCGTAACCACTTCTGGTCCAACTTCTATTTCGATTGGAAACTGACTGATTTCTCCCATCAATGAGTTTTTGTTGCAGCTGATACAACCTGTTACAATGCCTAATTCATTACAGGTTTTTAATCCACCAACCACATAAGGTGTTTTACCTGAAGCCGAAATGCCAACCACCACATCATTTGTTGTAATATTAAATGCTTGTAAATCTTTGAATGCTTGATCAGTATTGTCTTCTGCAAATTCTACCGCTTTGCGAATGGCAGAATCGCCTCCCGCTATGATGCCAATCACCAAATCGAAGGGAACGCCATAAGTTGGCGGACATTCGCTTGCATCTAATATGCCCAATCGACCACTTGTACCTGCTCCAATGTAAAATAATCTGCCTCCAACTTGCATTTTTTGCACCAAGGCTTCAATTAATTTCTCGATGGCTGATAGTTCTGCTTCAACGGCTAACGCCACTTTTTTATCTTCTAGATTAATAGCGTTAACAATATCTTTGACAGATAATTCTGATAAATTGGGATACAAGGAGTCTTTTTCTGTGGTATGCATCAGTTGTTTTGAATAGGAATGCGTTTTACAAACATAAATCTATCGCGGTAATAAGCTTCTTCGGAATTTGAAATGATGACACCTGCTTGAACTGAGGCATGTATAAAAAATATTTTATCGCCTTCGGTGTGTGATACAATACCAACGTGACCAATGGTTTCGCTGTTTTTTTGTCTACCATTAAAAAAGATTAAATCGCCTCGCATGGCATTTTCAGGACTTACAAATTTGCCTAATTTACCTTGACATTCTGAACAATGTGGCAAATCGACCCCAAAATGGTTGAACACATGGCGAACTAATCCGCTGCAATCAAAACATTTTGGGGTTTTTGTGCCATAACAATACGGTTTGTTAATGTATTGCTTAGCAAAACAAAACAATGAATCACAAACCATGGAATCATTTTTATTTTGAATGTTTAAAACAGCACTATTTTCGTTGCCCTTGGATTTGAAACTCCAAATAGACAAACATAAAATTAAATACAGCGCATGTTTTGCAATTCTTGTCAAATGATTCTCTAAAATATTAATATCTGTAGGTGTCTTTTTTGTATGGGCCTTGAACTTTTACTCCAATGTAATCGGCTTGTTCTTGATCCAATACTTCCAATTTTGCACCAATATGCGCCAAGTGCAACATTGCTACTTTTTCATCCAGATGTTTTGGTAACACATAAACTTCATTTTTGTAGTTAGCACTGTTTTTCCATAACTCAATCTGAGCCAAGGTTTGGTTACTGAATGAATTACTCATTACAAATGATGGGTGACCCATTGCACAACCCAAATTCACTAATCTGCCTTCAGCTAAAATGATGATTTCTTTGCCATCAATTTCATAAACATCTACTTGTGGTTTGATGCTGTATTTAGTAGAACCATAGTTTTGGTTCAACCATGCCATATCAATTTCGTTGTCGAAGTGACCAATATTACAAACGATAGATTTATCTCTCATCGCTTTGAAATGCTTGTCTTTGATGATGTTGACGTTGCCAGTTGCTGTAACAAAAATGTTGGCTCTGTTAACTGCTTCTGCCATTGGCACCACTTCAAAACCATCCATTGCTGCTTGTAAAGCGCAAATTGGGTCAATTTCGGTAACCAATACGCGACATCCTGCACCTCTTAAAGATTCAGCAGAACCTTTTCCTACGTCACCGTATCCAGCAACTACAGCAACTTTACCGGCCATCATAATATCTGTAGCTCTTCTGATTGCATCTACCAAAGATTCTTTGCAACCATATTTGTTGTCAAATTTAGATTTAGTTACACTGTCATTCACGTTGATAGCAGGCATTACTAAAGTGCCATTTTTCATTCTTTCGTATAAACGGTGAACACCAGTGGTAGTTTCTTCGCTCAATCCTTTGATGCCAGCAGCTAATGCAGGGTAGTTATCAAACACCATGTTGGTTAAATCGCCACCATCGTCCAAAATCATGTTCAAAGGTTGTTTGTCTTCACCAAAAAACAAGGTTTGTTCGATACACCAATCAAACTCTTCGGCTGTCATACCTTTCCAAGCATAAACAGGAATACCAGCAGCAGCAATAGCCGCAGCAGCGTGGTCTTGAGTTGAGAAAATATTACAAGAAGACCAAGTAACGTCAGCTCCTAGAGCTGTTAAAGTTTCGATTAGTACAGCAGTTTGAATGGTCATGTGCAAACAACCTGCAACGCGAGCGCCTTTAAGGGGTTTGCTTTCACCAAATTCTGCACGCAACGCCATCAATCCTGGCATTTCGGCTTCTGCTAATTTAATTTCTTTTCTTCCCCATTCTGCTAATGAGATGTCCTTAACTTTATAAGGAACGTAAGTGCTTGTTTCTGTTGACATTATTAAATTATTTAATATTTTTTGAGTTGCAAAGGTAATAAATTTTTTAGAAATTATGTATTACTTGTGTGTTAAGAAGACAAGTAAAAGGGGAAAATGTTTGGGGATTTTGGTGGAGGTGGTTTGGGGTAGCTGGGTTGGGCGCCTAATCCACGCCTTCTGGGTTCCGTTGCTTGCTTCAACCTCTCTAACTATGGAAAGCAAGCAACCAAGCCGCCAGTCGAGGGGCGCAGAGAGCCATTTTTGATTGGTAGATTTTTGAATTTACAAGAGGTAGTTTAATAGCACACTCGCAAGATGCGAGCGAGAACGGGGGAAGTCATAATGTTTTGTAATGATGTCTCGATACATTTTTTGCAAAGCCAAAAAACACTCGACATGACAAAGCCCAAACAATTTAACCACTCACCCTTAACAAATTACCATTCCCCAAACTATAGCCCACGGTTTAAACCATTGAATAACGGGCGCAGAGAACCATTTTTGATTTATGGATTTTTGATTTTGTCAGAGGTAATTTGGGAGCACATGCGCAAGATACGAGCAAGAGCAGAGCGAAATCACTTCATCACTTAATTAAATCTAATGATTTTAAAAACTTAGTTATTTCATAATCTGTATAAACTTTAGCATAACCAATAAATCGCTTTATTTCATTAAAATTACCATCCATCAAAATTAAAGTTGGAAATTCTTCGATAAAATGAAAAGGGGCATTTTTAATCTTATCTAGTTGCAAAAAATGATAGTCTCTTTTATATAAGTAATTTAAAATGTTTTCTTTTTTATCTGATTTGTTTGCACCAATTATAATAAGTTTATTACTATCTATTTTTTCATGTAATTTTTTCATAAAAGGCATCATCTCCAAACAAGGTCTGCATGACAAATACCAATAATCAAACAGATAATATTTGTTTGTATCTATTACTAATAATGTATCTGCATCATTAAAACCAAATGTATGAATTACTTTGCTTGTTTTGCTAATTGTATCTTTAACAGGGTTTATATTTTTTTTTTCTGGAATTGGGGTATAAAGACCCAATTGAAGAGTTTTGTTTAAACTGTCAAAGCAGTTGTTTTTTAAATAATGGTATTCAATTCTTAAATAAGCATCTGGGTCATTTTCATTGTGATTAAACTCTTCTAACTTAAATATTTTGTAATCGTCTTTAAAATAGAGTTTTCTAGTTCGATTTAATTTCTTATATTTTTGGGTTAATATAAAAGTATCGTTTACTCTTAAAACAGTATGTTTCCCATATGTTTTTTTACTGAAATCGCCTTTATTTTTTCTTGGTATTGAACCAAGAGAGTAGAAGCTTGAGCGAGGTATTTTTTTATCAAAATTCACTTCTTTAAATATTTTTTTTTCTTCCTCAAAAATTCTTTTTTTGTTTTCGTAACTGTATTTATTGCCGTCTAAATAATGAAGCCAATATATTGTTGAAAATACTATTTGGTGATTATTGATATTATTTGATTTCAGCAAAAAAACTTCTTTAAATGTATATGTATCGTTTTTAAATCTGTTAAATGAAAAAAAATCAATAAATACAGTCGAATCTTTAATATCATAAAACGATAGGTTATTTGCAATTAAATTTTTATAAATTTCTTTATCTGTCTGTGCATATAAATTTGCATGCAGTGCAAAGATTATTAACATTAAGATTCGTTTGTATTTCATCATTTTATGTATTTTTTTAAGCAATTATTAGTTCGTTAGTTGCAAAGAAAACTTATTATTTTTTGATTACAAATAATATCAATCCTAACATTAAAATTTACCTATAAATCTTAACATTCATTACCCCATCCACGCCCAAACTCGCTCTGTACATCCCTTCGCTGTTAAAAGGCATTTCGATGTTCCCCATAGCATCTATAGCAACCAATCCGCCTTCTCCGCCTATTTTTACGAGTTTATCCATTACCACAATTTCGCAGGCTTGTTTTAAGGTCAATCCTTTGTATGCCATTAAACAACTGATGTCGTAAGCCACCACACTTCTGATAAATAATTCGCCATGTCCTGTGCAACTGATAGCACACGTTTCGTTGTTGGCATACGTACCCGCTCCGATAATGGGCGAATCGCCTACTCTGCCAAACTTTTTATTGGTCATGCCACCCGTACTGGTTGCAGCAGCAATATTGCCATCTTTATCTAACGCTACGGCACCAACGGTTCCCATCTTGTTTTCCGATTTAGCGGTATGGTCTAGCTGATAATTTTCGGTATCTTTGATGTCCAACCATTGTTGGTAGCGATGCTCGGTATGAAAATAGGCATTGTCTGCAAATTCAATGTTTACGGATTTGGCAAACGCTTCTGCACCATCGCCAGACATCATCACATGGGGCGATTTTGTCATCACCGCATGTGCCAACAAAACTGGATTTTTGATGTTTTTTACACCGCTTACAGCACCTGCTTTCAAGAATTGACCTTCCATGATTGCGGCATCCATTTCGTGTTGACCTAAATGATTGAACACACCGCCCTTTCCTGCATTGAACAAAGGATTGTTTTCTAACTCAACAACAGCAGCCAAAACCGCCTCAGTAGAACTGCCTCCTTCTTTAAGGACTGAATTTCCTGCCATTAAAGCAATTTTGAGTCCAGCCAAATAGGCTTTTTCCAACTCTGCTGTCAACAAATGTGGAGCTATGGTACCGGCACCACCGTGTATGGCTATGGCTGTTTTTTGATTCATAAATATTGGTAGGCAAAATTAGTTTAAATTTCCGGATGCTTGGAATGGTTTGTTTAAGAAACTATTATATTTGCGTGGAGGTGGTTGGGAGGTGATAATAGCTTGGTATCAAACCAATCACATTCAAAAAATGAAATATTATCTTTTTTTCTATATCGCCATTTGTTCAATCTGCTGCAATAGTAAAGTTGATAACCATGAATTTGAATTCTATAATTATATTATAGATGAAGATGAAATTAGATTAATAAAGTTTTACAATGACACTTTTGTTTGGCCATTGAAAAAGAACGAATATAGGGTTAATTTAATAGTAGAAAATGGCAATTCATTTAAATATAAATATGACGAAATTGCTGATTTTATTTGTGATACAATTATTTATCATGAATTTAGTTTAAATTTTTTCAAAGAAGTTGTTATAACAAAAAATAACATCACTTTTAATTTAATAAATGAAGATTTAAGATTTGATACTATTGTTGAAAACTTCAGAACTTCCAAAGAAAAAGAGTTGAATTTAATAGCAAAATATTCTTTAGATATCTTGAATACAAATCCTTATAATGGTGTAAAATTAAAGAATTCCAATATATACTTTAAAACTAAAAAAGATAAGTGGATTTCAAGACAGATTGCTAATGAAAATCATTCAAGAAATAACTTTATTGATTTTTTAATATCTTTTTTAGCCTACAGAGATTTAAGCCTATATCAAACAAAATGAAATCAATTTAACAATCAAGATGAAAGGCGTGAAACAATCTAAACAAATAAACACCTAAACAATAAAAACCCCTTCGAGAGCCTCAGGGTGACAACTATTTAAACAAATTCCACCATTAACCAATAACCAATAACCACTCCACAATTTTTCCTTTTGCTAGATTGCAGCTTTATGATTAAGTTTGCAAACATTATAAAAAATTTATGGCTGTAGCAATAAAAATGCCCAAAATGAGTGATACAATGACTGAGGGCGTAGTTAGAAAATGGAATTTTAAAGTTGGAGATACCATCAAAAGTGGCGATATTTTAGCTGAAGTAGAAACAGACAAAGCCACCATGGATTTGGAAAACTATGAAAAAGGCACAATTTTACATTTTTCTGTAGCAGAAGGCGATGCCGTTCCAATAGATGGCGTAATTGCTGTTATTGGAAAAGCTGGCGAAGATTTTGCAGCTCTATTATCTGGAAATTCTAGCGCAGCTGCCAAAGAAGAACCCAAAAAAAATGTTGCTGTTGCGGAAACCATTAAAGCGGTTGAAACACCTGTTGCGGCAACTGTTGCCAATGCAAGCGATAGCCGTGTAAAAGCCTCACCTTTAGCCAAAAAACTAGCCGCTGATAAAGGCATTGATATTACTGCCATTGCTGGTTCGGGCGAAAATGGTAGAATTATTAAAAGTGATATTGAGAATTTTAAACAATCAAGTTCAACAAGTGCTTCTTCGAGTGTTTATATAGCTGGTAAAGAAAGTTTTGATGAAATTAATGTGTCTCAAATGCGCAAAACCATTGCGGCTCGATTAGCTGAAAGTAAATTCACAGCGCCACATTTCTATTTAACCATGGAAATTAACATGGACAAAGCTTTAGATGCTCGTGCTGCCATCAATGCTAGTGGCGAAGTTAAAGTATCTGTCAATGATATGATTGTAAAAGCCTGTTCAATTGCTTTGGGCAAACATCCATGGGTTAATGCCAGCTGGTTGGGTACAAAAATTAGATTGAACCACCACATTCACATTGGAGTTGCCATGGCGGTAGAAGATGGCTTATTGGTACCGGTTGTTAAATTTGCCAATCAAAAATCATTGTCTGCCATCAGCAGCGAAGTGAAAGAATTCAGCATTAAAGCTAAAGATAAAAAACTGCAACCTGCAGATTGGAGTGGTAACACATTCACTATTTCTAACTTGGGTATGTTTGGCATCGAAGAGTTTACAGCTATCATCAATCCACCAGATGCTTGTATTTTAGCGGTTGGAGGAGTTAAAGAAACCGTAGGCATCGTAAACGGACAAATAGCCAAAACCAACGTCATGAAAGTGACCCTAAGCTGCGACCACAGAGTAGTGGATGGTGTGGTAGGTTCAAAATTCTTAAATACCTTAAAAGATTTATTGGAAGAACCAGTGAAGATGCTGGTATAGGGGGTAGTTGTTAATGGTGTAAGGGTTATTAGTTATTGGTTAAAAGTATAATGGTAATTGGTAATTTTTGCATTAAACTAAAAAGATAATTGAAAGCGATAACAATCGTCCCTCTTCTCGGCTTAGCCGAGAGAGAGATAAGAGGGTGAGGCGAAATAATTGTTAATGGTGTATGAGTTAATGGTTATTTTTATCTTTAGATAAATAAAATGAAATTTGGAAAAACTATAAAATTATTTTTGATAGATGGCGACCCCAACGGTAGGATTAGTTGTGAATTATCTAATTGGTCAGGGAAAGCATATAAGATTCCAAGAATTAAAATTAAAGATTGTTCAGATCGTGATGACTTAAATAGTACAGGTGTATATTTACTTTTTGGCAAAGATGAAGCTGGAAAAGATCTTGTTTATATTGGGGAAGCTGAATCAATTTTAAAAAGACTTCAACAACAATTAACGCAAAAAGATTTTTGGCACGAAACTATCGTTTTTATAAGTAAAGATGAAAATCTCAACAAAGCACACATAAAATATTTAGAGAATAGGCTTCATGATATTGCAAAAACCTCTAATAGATATCATATTGATAACACAATAATTCCGACACAATCATCTATATCAGAATCAGATAGATCTGAAATGGAAGAGTTTATTGAATACATTAAAATGCTTGTTAATACTTTAGGGCATAAAGTTTTTGATGAAAAAAGAGAACTTAAAAACAATCAAAAACAAGATTTATTTTATATTAAAGCAATTCGTGGTGCAGAGGGTCTTGGAGAGCAAACTTCTGAGGGATTTTTAGTTTTAAAGTCTTCAAAAGCTGCTGCAAAAGTAGTTAACTCTTTAACATCTAGCTTAATTAACTACAGACAAAAATTAATTAATGAAAAAGTAATCATTGATAAAGGCGAATATTACGAGTTCCCTGATGATTTTATTTTTAGCAGCCCCTCTGCTGCTGCCTCTATTATTTTAGGTAGAAATGCAAATGGATTAACCGAATGGAAAAATAAACAAGGTTTGTCTTTAAAAGAAATTGAAACTAATAACAAATAACCCTTAAACTATTAACCCATAACCATTACACCAATAACCAACCACTAATGAATTTCATAGACGAACTAAGATGGAGAGGAATGCTTCAGGATATCATGCCTGAGACAGAAGCCTTATTGAATAGCAAGCAAGTAACAGGTTACATCGGATTTGACCCAACAGCTGATTCTTTGGGAGTGGGTAATTTGGTGCAAATCATGACGTTGATGCATTTTCAAAGATGTGGGCACAAACCCATGGCTTTGGTAGGTGGCGCAACAGGTATGGTGGGCGACCCAAGTGGAAAAAGCGATGAACGTAACTTATTGAGTGAAGATATTTTGCAACACAATTTGGCATGTCAGAAAGCGCAATTGGAGAAATTCTTGGACTTTAACTGTGGTGAAAACAGTGCTTTAATTGTCAACAATTACGATTGGTTCAAGGATTTTAGTTTCCTTGGATTTATTCGTGATGTTGGCAAACACATTACGGTAAACTATATGATGGCAAAAGACAGTGTAAAGAAACGTTTAGAAACGGGCATGTCTTTCACAGAATTCAGTTACCAATTGGTGCAAGGGTATGATTTTTATCATTTATGGAAAAACCATGGTGTGATGCTGCAAATGGGCGGCAGCGACCAATGGGGAAATATTGTTACAGGCACAGAACTAATCAGAAGAATGGCAGGTGGCGAGGCTTATGCTTTGACAACGCCTTTAATCAAAAAAGCAGATGGCACCAAGTTTGGCAAGTCAGAAAAGGGAAATATTTGGCTAGACCCAAAGAAAACATCACCTTATCAGTTTTATCAGTTTTGGTTGAATGCAGCCGATGATGATGTGGTGAATTACATCCGTATTTTTAGTTTAAGAGGCAAAGAAGAAATAGAAGCTTTAGAGAAAGAACATTTTATTAATGCAGGAGCTCGATTACTACAAAAGACTTTAGCAGAAGAAATCACCATCAGAGTGCATTCAAAAGAAGCATACGACAAAGCTGTTAGAGCCTCCGAAATTTTATTTGGAAAAGGTACAGCCGAAGAGTTGGCAACCATAGAAGAAGCTACATTATTGAGCGCTATGGAAGGTGTCAAACAAGCGGTAATCTCCCTTTCAGAACTTGAAAATGGCATCCCAATTATTGATTTTTTAAGTGAAAAAACTGGGCTTTTACCAAGTAAATCAGAAGCCAAAAAAATGATTATTGGCAATGGCATTAGTATTAACAAAGAAAAGAATGCCGACATCAATGCTATGATTACCAGCAAAGATTTAATCAACAATCGTTACATCTTGGCTCAAAAAGGGAAGAAGGATTATTGTTTGGTGATAGTTGAGGAAAATTAGGAGTTTTGATTTTTAAACTGAAAAGTAAGAGTTTGAGATTTTGGAATGATTATTTTCAGGTGATATTCTATTGTTACAATATTTTAAAAAAAAATATTTCAACGATTTTGCCTGTGCATCAATAACAGCAAATGCTACCATGTTTACAATTTTTCTAACAAAGCTACCCAATTGCTAGAAATGAACGGATTTTGTTGCTGAAATAACATTAACAGTTGTTTCAAAAATTGTTTAAATAGAACTCGATTAATATTGAGTACTTTTGTGGTATTATTTATTTGATAGATAAAAAAAATGGAAATACTTATTATTCTGATTCTTGTTTTACTCAATGGAATTTTTGCAATGTCGGAATTGGCATTGGTTTCTGCCAGAAAATTTAAATTAGAATCTGCCAAAAAGAAAGGCAGCACAGGCGCAAAAACAGCTCTGGAATTATCAGAAAATCCTACAAAATTTCTGTCCACAGTTCAAATTGGAATTACACTTATCGGGATTTTACTAGGGGTTTATAGTGGCGAAAATCTCACAAATAATGTAGTTGATTTTCTCAATAAATTTGAAATTCTAAGAGGGTATTCATCACAAATTGCCACATCAATTATTGTTGTTTTCATTACCTACCTATCGATTGTTTTAGGAGAACTTTTACCAAAAAGAATTGGGATAACATTTCCTGAACCCATCATTTCTGTTTTGGCAAAACCTATGCGAATGTTATCCATCATCACATCACCATTTGTTTGGTTGCTTACTTTTTCAAACAATCTACTTTTAAAACTTATGGGGATTAAAAATCAGGCAGATAATGCTATTTCTGAAGAAGAAATAAAATCTATTGTAAAAGAAAGTGCTGAAGGTGGCGAAATTCAAGACATCGAACAAAACATTGTAAACCGTGTTTTTGAATTGGGTGATAGAAAAGTAGATTCGCTTTTTACCCACAGAAGTGATATTGTTTATTTCACTATTCATGATACTTGGGAAAAAATCAAAGAAATTATCAATCATGAAAAACACTCAGCTTATCCTGTATCTAAAAGCAACAACATTGATGAAATTATAGGAATTGTTTTGTTAAAAGATTTGTTTTCAACTAAAGAAAATGAAGAATTTAATATTGAAAAACTAATAATCAAACCAATCTATTTTAATGAAAATACCAATGCTTATAAGGTTTTAGAAATTTTTAAAAAAGAAAAACTTCACTACGGTATAGTTTCGGATGAATACGGCATTATTCAAGGAATGGTGACAATGGATGATGTGATGGATGCATTAATTGGAGATTCAACAGAATTTAATCAAGATGAATACGAAATTACAAAAAGAGACGATAATAGTTGGTTTGTTGATGGACAATATTCTATTATCGAATTTGCAAAATACTTTGATATTAATTTGACAGACCAACAATACTCTAATTTTACAACCGTTGCTGGACTTATTATTCATAAAAACAGTGAAGTTCCAAACATCGGAGACAAAATTAACATTGATAATTATATACTAGAAGTAATTGACAAAGACGGACAGAAAATAGATAAAATTTTAGTAACCGAAATTCAAAATACCCAATAAAAGTTGTTTGACACTGATATTCAAAATTTCAACGTCTTTTTGCTATGCTAGGAAAATCCTTATGACTTAGCCTGTGCATCAATAACTGCAACTGCTACCATATTTACAATTTCTCTAACAGAACTACCCAATTGCAAGAAATGAACGGATTTGTTAAACCCTAATAAAATGGGTCCCATACTTTCAGATTGTCCAAAACTTTGTGCAAATTTGTATGCGATATTTCCTGCTGCTAGGTTAGGAAAAATAAAGGTATTAACATCTTTATCAGCCAATGTGCTGAATGGAAAGTTTTCTTTTAAAAGCTCATTGTTCATGGCAAAATTGGCTTGAATATCTCCGTCAACAGTAATTTCGGGATGATTTTTATGCAAATAGGCAACGGCTTTGTTTACCTTTTCAGGAATTTCACCTTTGGCGCTGCCGAAATTGCTGTAACTAAGCATGGCGATATTAGGTTTTACACCTAGTTTTAATATTTCTTGGTAAGTACTTTTGGTAATTTCCACCAATTCTTCGGCCGTAGGATCTATGTTTACAGTGGTATCGGAGAAAAAATAAGGCCCTTTTTTGGTCATGATGATATACATGCCAGCAATTTTAGTAATACCTTCTTCTCGCCCTATGATTTGCATGGCAGGTTTTAGCGAACGTGGATAATTTTTGGTTAATCCAGAGATAAAAGCGTCTCCTTCGCCTTGGTTTACCATCATGCAACCGAAGTAATTTCTATCGCGCATCAATTTGATAGATTCATAAATATTGACTCCCTTGCGTTGGCGTTTCTCGAAAAATTTAGTGCCAAAAACTTCTCTTTTATCATCTTCGAGCAACGGGTCAACTATTTGAACATTGCCAAGATCGATGCTGTATTCATCCAAAAGGGAAAGGATTTTTTCTTTGTTGCCCAATAAAATTGGGATTGCTATACCTTCCTCTTTACAAATTTGCGCAGCTTTCAGAATTTTGATATTATCGGCTTCTGCAAACACCACACGTTTTGGGTTTTGACGCGCTTGTGTCATCATTCTTCTGATGAAACGATTGTCTAACCCTAATCTGTTTCTGAGTTCTAATTTGTAATTATCCCAGTTGGTAATTGGATTTTTGGCTACACCACTATCCATAGCAGCTTTAGCTACCGCAGGACTCACACATTCTATCAATCTTGGGTCGATGGGTTTTGGAATGATATAGGTTCTGCCAAACTCAACTGAACTCTCGTTATAAGCTTTCATCACAGTGTCGGGCACAGGTTC
Organism: Bacteroidota bacterium; assembly: GCA_030682255.1. Lineage (GTDB taxonomy): Bacteria > Bacteroidota > Bacteroidia > NS11-12g > UBA955 > JABMMZ01. The sequence goes on from JAUXOK010000023.1 coordinate 195,690, forward strand.
TTTGGCTAATTGGGCAATGGCTCTAACGGCAGCAAGTTTCATTGCTTCGTTAATTGCAGTTGCTCTAACATCCAATGCCCCTCTGAAAATAAATGGAAATCCTAGAACATTGTTGACTTGATTAGGATAATCACTTCGTCCGGTAGCAAAAATAATATCGGGACGAGCAGAAATCGCTAAATCATAAGAAATCTCTGGGTCAGGATTAGCCATGGCAAATACAATGGGGTCGTTAGACATGCTTTTAATCATATCTTGCGTTAAAATATCTGCTTTAGATAATCCTACAAAAACATCAGCACCTTTCATGGCATCTTCAAGCGTTTCAATATTGGTGTCATTGGCGAAAAACGTTTTATATTTATCCAAATCAGTTCTTGAAGTTCTGAGAGTTCCTTTGCTATCAAGCATCAAAAGATTTTCTTTTTTAACACCTAATGCCATGAATAGTTTAGAACAACTCATGGCGCTTGCGCCTGCTCCGTTAACTACCATTTTAACTTCTTCTATCTTTTTGCCTGTTAATTCTAAAGCATTCAAAAGCGCAGCACCACTGATGATGGCTGTACCATGCTGATCATCGTGCATGATGGGGATTTTGAGAGCCGCTTTTAATTGTTCTTCTATTTCAAAACATTCTGGGGCTTTGATATCTTCTAGATTAATACCACCAAAAGTTGGTTCTAATGCTTTAACAGTAGCCACAAAACTATCAATATCTTTGGTGTTCAGCTCTATATCAAAAACATCTATATCAGCAAATATTTTGAACAAAACGCCCTTGCCTTCCATCACGGGTTTAGACGCCTCAGGACCGATATCTCCCAAACCTAAAACCGCTGTTCCATTACTGATGACAGCCACTAAATTGCCTTTAGCGGTGTATTTGTATACATCTTCAACGTTTTCAGCAATTTTGAGACAAGGTTCTGCAACACCCGGAGAATAGGCTAAACTTAAATCTCGTTTAGTTTGCGTGGGTTTTGTAGATACCACTTCAATCTTTCCAGGTCTACCAGAACTGTGATAATCTAAAGCATCTTTTTGTTGTTTTGTTGTGGACATAATATTGAAGATGCAAATTAAGTATTTTTTTATACAAAATGTTCATTATTTCTCTAATAAATTGTTTAATTTAGCGACTTAATAAATCAAATTATGAAAACGATAGTTCTTCTCTTTATTTATGCCACTTTTAGTACTTGTGTTTGGTCACAAAATTTTAAGTTAAAACTAACCGAACACGCTTTTAATGTAGAATCAGTTTCATATTCACCTGATGGAAAGTATTTAGCTAGCGGCTCCACAGATGGCACCATCAATCTTTATAACATAGATTCATCGGGTAATCCTATTTACACAAGAAGTTTATTGGGGCATTTAGGCTCTGTTACACAGCTTATTTTTACAAAAAATAGCAAGTATTTGGTTTCTTCGAGTAAGGATTATTCGTCAAGAATTTGGAATTTAGACACACCAAGTTTAGATAAAGTTTATAACATTCATTTTGAACCTGTAACAACCTCTTTTTTGGATGCAAGTTATAAATACCTCATTTCAGCAAGTTTAGACGGTACCATTAAGTTAACACATTTATACGATTCCAAAAAATCTAGAACTGTTAAAATTGGAACTCCAATCAATGATTTAAAAGTGAGTAGCGACAATAAGTTTTATTATGTAGCATTAAAGGGTGGACTAATTAAAAAATTAGAAACAGTAGGCAAAAACAATGAAATTATGACTTTTACAGGTCATGGAGATGAAATTAATGCCATTGAGTTGTCTCCAGTTGGTGGTTTTATGGCAAGTGCTAGCCACGATAAAAGCATTATTATTTGGGATATAAATACGGGCAAAATTGTTAAAAAATTTCAAGGTTATGAATGGAAGGTAACTTCAATTCAATATTCTTCAGATGGTAATTATATAGTTGGTGGTTGCAACGATGGATGTGCCAAGTTGTTTGAAGTAAGTTCGGGTAAACACATTATTGATTTCAAAGAATTAGGTAAAAATGTTAGAAAAGTGAGTGTTAATAAAAATGGTAAGCAAGTTGCAATCGCAACCCAATTGGAAGGAGACAAGTTTGGAGCAATTATTTACAATACTGGAGTAGAAGTATTACCTCCAACTAGCAATAAACCTTCTGCAAAATCTTCAGCAAAACCAACTGCAAAACCAACTGCAAAACCAACTGCTACTAAATAATATTTTCATGAATCAAGACAGTATAGAATCTAGCAAAGCACCTGAACCAGTGGGCTTATATCCACATGCTAAAAAAGTTGGTAACCTATTGTTTTTAAGTGGTGTAGGACCCAGAGAAAAAGGCACAAAAATTATTCCGGGTGTTGAATTGGATGAAAATGGACAAATAATATCTTACGATATTGCCAAACAATGCCACAGTGTTTTTCAAAACATTAAATACATCTTGGAGGATGCTGGCAGTAATTGGAATAATATCGTTGATGTGACAGTGTTTTTAACCAATATGAAAGACGATTTTCCTATTTACAATAAAATTTGGGCAGAATATTTCAAAGAAAATCCGCCTTGTAGAACCACTTTGGAAATCAATTGTTTGCCTACACCTATTGGTATAGAATTGAAAGTGATTGCTACAATTTAGATTTATTGAAATGGGTTAGACCATCTAACATCTGTATAAACCTTTTTACCTGTTAGCGTTTTCAAAAAAGCTACAACCGATTCAATTTCATTTTGAGTTAAATTAAGTTTTTGACCATTACCATTGGGTCTAAGTCGGGGGTCTAAATTATTATTACCTGCTGCTATTGTAATATTTCCATAGTGATTTAAAACTTCTTGAATGGTTTTTAATTCACCATTATGCATCATGCCTGTATTGGGATTGCCATTCGGATTCAATAAATCCCTTAAAGAAGGTGACCTTGTGTTGTTTAAATCATTGCCTGTTCCATTCAGTCTGCCTATTATGCCATTGTTGCCAGAATTAGGTGCGATATCAAACTCGGGTGCATTGTGACAGCCATTGCAGCCAAGTCCGCCACCAGTTCTTTCCCCATTAGGATTAAATATAGGGGGTGCCAAGAATAAATTCTTTCCTTGATTTTCTTGTTGTGTAAAATTTGGAAAAGGTTGGTTGTCGTTGTTAACCATCACTCTGCCTTCGTCATATTTTGAATCAAAAGACTGAATGCTTCTGATAAAATGGGATAAACACTCTTGTATTTTAACTTCAGAAATTTCTGAACTGCCATAAACCCATTGAAACAATTCTTGGTAATAATAAAAGTCGTTCATCTTTGTAATTAAATCTCCAAAACTTGGTCGACCATTGACACCACTAAAACCCATTTCTAAATGATCTTGAATAGGTTGTGTGGTTTGAAATTCCAAATTTGCAGCTCGCTCGTCCCAAAAGAATTTTTGTTCTGTTGCAAAACGTACGTTGATTAATCGCATAGAATGTCTACCTGTTAAACCATCGCTTACACCCTTGCTTGGTGAATCATTATCGCCAAATGCAAATACTTGTTTATGACAAGATGCACAAGAAATTGAATTGTCAATACTCAATTTTGTATCATAAAATAATACCCGACCTAAAGTAGCCTTAGCATCAGACAAAACGAAATTCATAGCATTGTTTTTATTGATGTAAGAAGGCTTGCCTTGATTGGCATAATTAAGCACATTATTGGGGTCGATGGCTGAACCAAATGTAGATTTAATTGCTTCATATTGTTTTACTTCAACTACTGGTTCTTCTTTCTTAGAACAATTACTTAGTAAAATCAAAAAAAGGATAGCGGTGAAAATCGAAATTTTATACATAAAATGAATGATTTAATGTTGGACTAATATTTTTATAAAAGAAAATAATAACATGCTGTAGTAAAAGGTAATGAAATAAACAAAGCATCAAATCTATCTAAAATGCCTCCATGACCTGGAATTAATTTACCTGAATCTTTCAAACCATATTCGCGTTTCAACTGGCTCTCTACCAAATCGCCTAAAGTGCCAAATACAACACTAATCAATGCAATTAATAAGTTAATTTGATAAGGAATATCAAACCAATAGGAAAGCAATAATGAAAATGTCATGGTTAAAATAATAGCGCCAGCAAATCCTTCGATGGTTTTGTTGGGCGAAATTTTTTCGAATAATTTACGCTTACCAAAAGCCCTGCCTGTTAAGTAAGCAAAAGTATCGCTACACCATATTAAAATAAATAAATTGAGCGCCAAATAAGGCAAAAATTCATCGTTTTGAGTAACAGATAAATGAAATAAAAATAAGGGTAGAGCAATGTAAAACAATCCTGAAATCAATAAGGATACACTTTTCCATTCTCTTTTTTGGTCGAATAATGAAACGATGGAGGTGAGTGAAATAATCGGTACTAATAAATAAAGATAGTTGATTTCTTCATTGCTCCACAAACTAAAAGTAATTAACACCAAGCCAATTAAGGCATAGGTATATTGAATAATTTTAAGCTTTTTGTTTAAAACAATTTTGTAGTATTCTAATAGTCCTGCTACACCAATAAAACCCAATAATCCGATAAAAGTATATGAACTAAAAAGTGTTGCACCAATGATGATGGCAATGAAAAATAAACCTGTTACAGCCCTTTGTGTAAAATTATTCATGAGTCGCTTTAATTTGATTAAGTTTATAAAAATAATACACCAAACCTACAACCAAAAAAACAGAAAATATTGAAATGAAAATTGGTGGTGAAAATTGGTCATCGGCCAATTGACGAGCTATGGGATTCTTTTCTGAAAAATAGTAAATAAATACTGCAAAAGCATTGTTTAAAAAATGCAAAATAACACCTGGCAATAAGCTATTTGAATAATAACAAACATATCCAAAAACAGATGATAGAGCCAACATTGGTATAAATTGTTCTACATTAAGATGGATGGCAGCAAATAAAAAACTGGTAAAAAAAATGCCATAATGATGGTTTTTAAACAAAAAGATAAACATTCTTTGCAAAACCCCTCTGAAGAAAATTTCTTCGAACATGGCTGGTGCTAAAGCAATAAATAATAAATTCAAACCAAAATCGCTGAGATTGTCCATTTTCAGCATGGTTTCTAGCATGGCTTTGTTTTGCTCCGAATTAAATTTCATTAAAAAATCAGGCCAATTGATTTGTTGAGCAAGCTGCAATAAAAAGGATGAACTGATAATTAGTGCCAAAAAAAGCAAAGGTAAAAACAGTAAAGAAATAGGTTTTTCTGGCAGTTGCAGAAGTAAAGCACTTTGAATTTTGTATCCGCGCATTTTTAAGTAAATCAGTGAAGAAACAACCCATGCACCAAAGGTGGCAGACAAATTGAAAATTTTAAAAAGCAAACTTTTATTGGCTATATCTGTTTGTTCTAAAATGTTCTTTATTTGACCGAATTCAATGTTAAAAATGGGCATACAAATCAAGATACCCAAAACGGAAAAACTTATCATGCCAAGAATGACCAAACCTGTCAAAATAAAAACATCCGCTATGGTTTGTATTCTGTTATTATCCATGTAATTTTGCAAACTTAAATTAAAAATGCAAATTTGGTTAAAATTGGTGACATATCTTTAGGAAATTTTCCGCTGCTTTTGGCACCAATGGAAGACGTTAGCGACCCGCCATTTCGTTTTCTATGCAAACAACATGGCGCAGACCTTATGTTTACTGAATTTATAAGTTCAGAAGGATTGATAAGAGATGCCATTAAAAGTCGTCAGAAATTGGATATCTTTGATTACGAAAGACCAATAGGCATACAAATTTTTGGTGGTGACGAAGAAGCTATGGCATTGGCAACGAAAATTGTAGACATTACACAACCCGATTTGGTGGATATCAATTTTGGCTGTCCGGTAAAGAAAGTGGTTTGCAAAGGAGCTGGTGCTGCTGTGTTAAAAGATGTGCCAATGATGGTTAAACTGACTCAAGCTGTGGTAAGAAGCACGAGTTTGCCTGTAACAGTCAAAACCCGCTTAGGTTGGGACGAAAGAACTAAAAACATAGAAGAAGTTGCATTGAGATTGCAAGATGTGGGCATCAAGGCTTTGTCTATTCATGGACGAACTAGAACGCAGTTGTATAAAGGCGAGGCAGATTGGAGTTTGATTGCCAAAGTAAAAAGTAATCCGAATATCGAAATCCCCATTTTTGGAAACGGAGACATAGACACCCCTCAAAAAGCTTTAGAATACAAAAACAAATATGGTGTTGATGGCATTATGATAGGCAGGGCAAGCATTGGTCATCCTTGGATTTTTAATGAAATTAAACACTATATGGCAACAGGAGAAATTTTGCCTTCACCAACCATAGCAGACAGAGTTGAAGCTTGTAAAACACATCTTGAAAAATCCATCGCTTGGAAAAGCGAAATTGTGGCGATTAACGAAATGAAAAGACACTATGCCAATTATTTCAAAGGCATACCAAATTTTAAAGCTTATCGAACCAAATTGGTTTCATCCAATCAATTGAATGAATTATTTGATACTTTAGAGCAAATCAAAACTGTAGATTTTGCAAATTTGGTTATTTCTTAATCATCATCATAATTCCATCCCTAATCGGCAACAAGACTTGCATCACGCGATCATCTGCTACAATCTTTTTATTAAACAAATCAATTGCTTGGGTGTCTTTGTCTCTCAAAAGCGCTTGTTCCTCGGTTACTTTGCCACTCCATAAAACATTGTCTGCCATTATCAAACCGCCTTTTCTGACTTTATCAATGCACAAATCGTAATAATTGGCGTATTCTGTTTTTTCAGCATCTATCCAAACCATGTCCCAAAAATCAAGCTCCTGATTCAATTGGGGAATGATTTCCAAGGCATTGCCAACGTGCATTTTAATTTGATTGGCAAAAGGAGATTCATGTATGAATTTTTGGGCTATTTCGGCAACCTCCTCGTTATTGTCTATGGTGTGAACTGTGCCATTATTATTTAAACCTTCTGCCAAACACAAAGCAGAATATCCAGTATAAGTGCCAATATCCAATACATTTTTAGGCTGAATCAATTGACTTAAAAAACTCAAGAATCGGCCTTGAAAATGCCCGCTCAACATGCGTGGTTTTAGAGCGTGCAAGTGTGTAAAACGGTTCAGTTTGCTTAAATATGCCGTCTCCTCAGATGTGTGTTCATCCGCATAATTTTGAATCACTTTACTAATAAAATCCATAGAGCAAAGAAAAGGATTAAAGTAAAATTAACAAAAAAAGAAAATGGGTTGTTTTGAGAAAAGCTATTTCAACACACTCAATTTATGCTTGTAAATCATGCCCAATTCATCTTTTAGAAAGAGAAAATAGATGCCATTTTTGAATAAACTGATGTCAATTTGAGGGGTATATGTTCCATTGTAAACCATTTGTCCTAAATGATTTTTTATTTCAACAAGAACTAAAGAATGATTTGAAGAAGTAATATTCAAGAATTGATTGGCAGGGTTGGGATAAATTTTGATAGCTTGAATATTAATTTCATTAAAAGAAGTACTCCTGATGGTATCAATGTATTTTTTAACTACTTGTTCATCGCAATAATTTAAATTTTTCCAAATATTATAATGATTATTATTTTGAAAAATCGTTTTATCGTCTTTTTCACAAACTGAAATTGTTTTTTGGGAAAAAGGTGAATTTCTTCTGTTTAATTTAAAAGGCAACAACCCAAAATCTGAACCCAGGCCTTTGGCTGAAAACGTTATTGGAAAACCAATGTATTCATAGTTACTTTCTAATACCTTATAAAAGTGAGTTTCTCTACTTATTCCATCTTTGTAAACAACGTTTTGAATGCTATCAATTAATAATTCCAAATTAATTCCACTTTCTGAATGTTTAATTTTTAGCGTATCTCCAGTATTTAAATTAAAATCATAGATTAATAAATCAGAAACATCAAATGAATCTGACATTTCAATTTTATATAATTTTCCAGTAAAATATACTTTATTGTCTTTCTTCTTTATGTAATAAATGGAATTAAAAGAATCTAAATTTATATTTGATGAATAATGAACAGAAAAAAAATCTCCTTTGGTATTACTTGAATCTAAAAACAAATATTCTTTGATATAATGAGTAAAACTAGTTTGAGGAGACAAACTTGGCGCAGTCGCAAAAGTATAATAATTACTGCTGTCTACAAAACTTTGAGATTTGATGCTTGAAACAATCAACCATACACTAATGCTGAATAATAATTGGATGTGTTTCATGGTATTGGTAGATTTTATTACGCAATTGAATTAAATAAGTGCCTTTTGGCAAATTTGAAGTAGGGATTTGGGTTAAAGCTTCCTTTGTTTCAAAAATCATTTTTCCATTGATATCTAAAATAGAAAATTCCCAATCATTGGAATTGCTTTTAGGATATTCAATAGTGATAAAATTGTTGGCGGGGTTGGGGTAAATAACAAGTGATTTATAATTCGTACTTGAAATAAAAAGAAGCTTTTGAATGCCATTAAAGTTACAGGTATCTGCAATTTGATGTTGTTCAAGCCCATTTTAGCCGTTGTTCCAATAAATTAAACTCTCATTTATACAAATTGCTTTTAAAGCACTGTTAAAATCAAATAAATCATAATTTGAATAATCCCAACCGATGTTTTTTTCTCCTAGATTTTCCAACCAAGTTATTTTTAAATCATTAGATTTATTGCGTAAGTACCAATGTTTGTAATTTTTATTATCATTCAATTTTTTATAATTAACAGAATCTACAACAAAAGAATCCATTTGACCATTGGATTTTTTCAAAAAAAAATTATCATTTGGTGCTAAATCGTAATCATATAACAAAATGGAGTCAGAACCCTTAATAAGATATGTTTTTTTATTAATTTTTTTAAATTTAGTATTTGAATTAGTTAATAAAAATTCAATGGTATCAACATTTTGCTTGATAATTAAAAGGGTATCAATTAAAGCAAATTTATCATTGGGAGGTGCTTGGTTTAGAAATTGAATTTTTAAAAATTTGGAGCCATTCACAAGATTCACTTGAGCATTTATATTTTGACTTAAAATAATCAACCAAACACTAATGCTGAATAATAATTGGATGTGTTTCATATTATTGAGTGATTATGTATGATAGCATTTACAAATTAAAAACTTTATTACTTTTATTCCTAATTGTTTTTTAAAATTTTATATTATTTTTGTTTGGTATGAATTCATTTTTAGATGGTGTCAAACATTTTATAAACGCAAGTTCTTATCTCTTTAATAAAAAACTCTTGCATTATTATCTGTGGCCCATTGTTGTGGCAATTCTTTTTTATGTTGGCATAACAGGCTTGATTTTGATGTTTTCGGGGCAAATATCTGATTGGATTATAACAACTTATTTTCCCAATCGAGAAAAAGTCTATACAGGATCTTATACATTTTTAAAGTTTCTATCATCATTTTCACTCAAACATGTTGCCACTTTTATCATTGGTTTATTGATGTTTTTGATATCAGGCAAAATTTCTAAATATGTAGTTTTAATATTGCTTTCGCCTTTGTTTTCTCTATTGAGCGAAAAAGTGGAGGAATTAGAAAATAACACCAATTATCCTTTCAATGCTATTCAGTTTTTAAAAGATATATTAAGGGGTTCATTATTGGCTATCCGAAATTTGTTGATTGAATTGTTTTTGATTGGTGTTTTCACCATTGTTGGTTTTTTCTCAGGTCCATTTGCCGTTCTTGTTGTTCCCTTGTTATGGTTGGTGAGTGCTTATTTTTATGGCTTCAGTATGATAGACTACACTTGCGAAAGAAAAAAGATGAGCATCAAAGAAGGTATACAATACATTAGAAAACACAGACTATTTGCAATAGGCATTGGTTCTATGTATTTATTACTTGATTTAATACCAGTTGTTGGCATGATAATCGCACCTATCAATGGAGTAGTTGGAGCAACCACCGGAATCCTTGAAATGGAAAAGGTAGATTGACACTTGCTATAAATAAAATAGTTGAAAAAAGCAAGCATTATTTTTAGGGTGTTAAGGGGTCATTTAGGCTTTTTTACTTATAATCGTTTATTTATAATAAAACTATATAAACAGTAAAGATTTAAGCTTTTTTAAAAAAAAATGAAAGTATTATTTCAATAATTCAGAAAAAATAGTATTATCTTTGTATTTCAAAAATCTTCCATACAATAATGAATAATCAAAAGAAAAGAGTTTTATTTGTGTCATCTGAAATGACACCCTTTCTAAATGAATCACCAGTTTCTGCCATAGCAAGATTTCTTCCACAAGCTATTCAAGAAAAAGATCATGAGGTAAGAGTATTAGTTCCACGTTTTGGCGTTATCAATGAAAGAAGAAATAAATTGCATGAAGTTGTAAGACTCTCAGGTATTAATATTTCTATAGATGACAAAGACAATCCTTTAACCATTAAAGTTGCATCGATACAAGAAGCTAGAATGCAGGTTTATTTTTTAGATAACGAAGATTATTATCACCGTAAGTTTTTATTTACAGACGATAAAGACCGTTCGTTTGATGACAATGATGAAAGAGTGATATTTTTCTGTAAAGGTGTTTTAGAAACTGTTAAAAAATTAGGTTGGGCTCCAGATATTATTCATTGCCAAGGTTGGATGACTAGCTTAATTCCAGTTTATTTGAGAACTTTATACAAAGACGAACCAGTATTTAAAAATGCTAAAATTGTTTATTCAGTATTCGATAACGAGTTTAAAGCAGATTTAGGAAAAGATTTTGCTAGAAAAGCTTCTCTCAATGAAATTGAAGAAAAACACTTAGCAACATTTGCAAAAGGCGATACCCATAGCATGCAAATGGGTGGTATTCAGAATTCAGATGCTGTAGTAGATTGCACCTCAAGTTTAGACCCTGAATGCGCTAAATTAGCAAAAGACAAACCACATATGGTTCACATTGGAGATAATTTAGGTGAAAAATATGTAGCATTTTACAAAGAAGTGATGACATCTGCTAAATAATCCTTTATTTTGCAGTTGTGAAGTTAAATATTTTAACGCTATTATTTGGGCTTATCGTCTTGGTGAGTTCTTGTAATAGAAAAAAAGAGAATGTCTTTTTTGATAGTCAAGGAACATTAGGTTATGATGGGTTTTCATACACAGATACACTTGCTTTAATAACTAGAACAGTTAGAGAGGATTCTTTAAAAACAGATAGTTTAAGCCATAATTTAATTGGTGCTATAAATGATCCTTTTTTTGGTAATTATGCTGCCAGTTCGTTTTTTCAGTTTTCATTGCCTCAGTTAAACAAAGTTATTTCAACAGAAAGGTTAGATTCTGTGGTTTTAATGATGCAATACACTTCATCTATTGCTTATTATGGTGATTTACAGTCTAGTGTGTCTCTCAATGTTTATGAACTTAATGAACCAATGGGAAGTTCGGTTACTCATTCCAATCAAGCATACAATTATTTTCCAAATGTAATTGGCACATTCAATGGTAGATTTAATCCAAAAGATACTACAACAATTAGATTTGGCAACAAATTTATTTCTGTACCAGCAACACTTAAAATAAGATTGTCAAATGACATGGCAACAAAGTTGTTTAATGCAAATAGTTCTGATTTATCTACAAAAGACAATTTCAAGAATTTCTTCAAAGGCATTATTGTAAAACCATCTACAACCAATGGTTCAATTGCCGCTTTTAATATGTTAGGCGCACATTCAATGATTAGAATTTATTACAATGATTCAATGAATAGTGATTTTGTTGTTGAAAAAGAGTCAGAAAGATTCACGCAATTTGAAATAAGCAATCAACCAACAGCTATTACCAAACAAAAATCAGCAAGTGTTACATCAAATTTTGATACTTGTTTTGTTCAGTCAATGTCTGGAGCAAAAATGCAAATTAGATTTCCAAATTTGTTCAGTTTAATAAAAGACCCAAGCAAAAAGATTTCGATTGCAAAAGCTGAATTATTTATCAGACCAATTATTGGTTCAAATTCTAACAATTTTTCTTTACCTGTTAGATTGCTGTGCTTGCAACCCCATCCTACCAATAATACAAATGCCGGTATATTAGATTTGTCAGAATTTTTCTATGGCGGAAGTTACAATTCTCAATCTAATCATTATAAATTTTTTATTACCCGACATATTCAAAGTTTGTTTTCAGACTTTCAAAATAAAGGAATTAATAATAACAGAGGGTTATTTATTACTATTCCTAATGATTTTCCTATAGCTCCATCTAGATTGTTGGTAGATGCCAGAAAAAATATGCCCAATGCTGGAATTGAACTTAAAATATATTACACCGAACTTTAGACAAACTTGTTTGTTAAATTAAATATAAGATTATGGACAAAAAAAGGAAACCATATCAATTAGTTTCGAGAGAGTGGAAATCAGAAGATACAATCGTTAAACTAAAACATGGACACATAGGTTCTGGACATTTTTCTGTCATTGCTGGACCATGTGCTATAGAAAATGAAGACCAGATTTTTACGATTTGTGAGTTTTTAAGTAAACTTAATATCAAACTATTAAGAGGTGGTGCTTATAAACCAAGAACATCGCCCTATTCATTTCAAGGTTTGAAAAAAGAAGGTTTAATGCTGATGCGACAAGCTGCAGACAAATACAACATGGATGTGGTGACAGAGGTGATGGATACCAACTTGGTAGATGAGGTAGCACAATATGCAGATGTATTGCAAGTCGGCACTAGAAATATGCAGAACTATCAATTGCTAAGAGCTCTTAGTAAAATCAATAAACCTGTTTTGTTAAAAAGAGGCATGAGCAGTACATTAGAGGAGTGGTTGTTAGCCGCAGAATATATTTTATCGGGTGGAAACGATCAGGTTATTTTATGCGAAAGAGGTATCAGAACTTTTGAGACTGCTACTAGAAATACATTGGATTTAAGCATAGTTCCATTGGTAAAATCATTGAGCCATTTACCTATCATCGTAGACCCAAGTCAAGGTACGGGTATTAGAGAGTTAATAGCACCCATGAGTTTGGCAGCTATGGCAGCTGGTGCAGACGGATTGATGTTAGAGGTTCACAATCATCCAGAAGAAGCCTTGTCAGACGGAGCTCAATCCTTATATTTTGATCAGTTTAAAGATTTAATTTATCGCCTACAAGAAGCAGGTACTTTTTTTGGCAAAACCTTGGATTTTAACACTGAAAAAATTTTAATTTAATTTTTTAGCTTTAAATTTCAGTCCATAAAAATTAACGGTATAGTAGTTCTCCCGATGGTTTTGGGATTGTTAGAATACTGCCCTGTCATCTCGGCTTAGCCGAGACGGGTTTGAGTATCGTTCCAAACCACAAATTAAAATTTATTGATATTTTGGTCTAAATATTGTATTTTAATGGTTCATTAAAAAAAGTATAATATTTTTTTGAAAATATGATTTTTGGCTTATCTTTGCAGTCCCCAAAATCTAACGGTGTGGTAGTTCAGCTGGTTAGAATACTGCCCTGTCACGGCAGGGGTCGCGGGTTCGAGTCCCGTCCACACCGCAAACATTTAGTTAATCCCTTTGTAAATCAATAAATTACAAAGGGTTTTTTTATTTAGGGGGCACTTTGGGGGACAGTTTTGTGGTTTTAGATAAAATTTTAATAGCTTAATAAAAATAAAATAGAGTCTAAAATATTTTTTACTCGTAAAAATAACTCTTCATATCGCTTATAAAAGACTTATGGTTAACATTCATTCTCACCATCGCCATACTGCCATTACTCTTCCTGTAAAGACATTGGCATTGTCTAGATGCCATAATTTGTGTATCCTATCGTATCTACTTAATAAACTTAATGTAAAGTTTCTCATCAAATGAACATTAAACTGCAAACCACCACCTATTTTATAAGCCCCATTTTTAAACTTTGTGCGTTCTCCAATTACTCCAATTGAGCTTTTTACATTTGCTAAATAGGTGTGATTAAATTGTATGGATTCTGAATTTAATGAATCAACAAAAGGAGCTGTTATGTTTCTCATCCAACTCACTACACTGATGTTTTTACTGCCTATTTGAACCGTGTGTGTGGTATTTAGCATCTTATAGGCTACCAACCCTGTTTGATTTATTTCTATTCCTGAACGAACATAGGAAGCTAAACCCATCCAATTCAGGGATTTATATCTTCTTTTGTAAGTTAATATGGCATTGGTAATCGAAAATTGATTATTGGTTTTATAAAGACTATCTGGATGGTTATTGTCTTGTTGATATGGACTATAACTTAATGTTAAATTGGGGTGTTTTTCAAAAGTGGTAGATACTTTAATGCCGTATCCTTTCAATCTGTTGATGGCTTGACTTATCTCAACCAAATTATCTCTTAACTCTTTGTATGATGCCGAAAGTTTCACTTTCTTTTTAAACATTTTGTGCTCAAACTTTCCTTCCACTTCTCTGAAATTTCTTCTTAAAAATGGATTACCGACACTTTTAAATCCTAATCCTGTTTGTCTTAAAACCATTTCAAACTTTGTGTTTTCGGAGAGTGTATGAATAGCTTTGATATTATATGAACGGAAATCAGTTGGTCTAAATATTTCTTTTGAAGAACCTTGAGCTTTGATAACTTTAGTAGATGAAAAATCTCTATAAATACTTTGTGCTACATCGGTTTGTATTTCTGTAGATTTTAAAAAAGTGTATCTGCCTCCAATATTCACTACTGTATTTTTAATTTGAACATTATTGTTATTGATTTCATTGGGATTATTCTCTTGTTTTGTGTCATAAGCGTGTAGCAGTTCTACTGCCAAATAATCTTTTTTAAATTCGCCTAATCCAAATCTACTAACTACTATATTTCTATCAAACGCTGGTAAATTATTAGAAAACATTCCAGTAAATTGTTTGGTGGTTTTACCCAATGTTAAATCATAGAAATAGCCTTTTCTATTAACACCAATATCAATGCCCTTTACCGAAGCCGCAAACAGTGTGTGTTCTGAATATTGAGGATTTACAACCCCTATGCCAAACCTATCTATTGACAATGCATGTTGCATTAATTTATTGCCTTTCATTTGTTCTTTTGCTAAGGCTCTTAAATCATCTGGATTTTTTACTCCATTGGCTTTTTGAGCAATTTTTAATGAATCATGCTGGCGCAATGCCTCTATGTCTTTTTTCTTTTGATTTAACTCATCTAACTTTTGTTGAAGTTTAAGATACTTTGCCATTTGCATTGAATCGCTTTTGCTTGTCCAATTCCCAGAGCTTGACAATAGTGAGTCTCCTACATCATTTTTGTGTCTTAATAGTATGGAGTCTTTTTTAAGCTGAAATTCTCTTTCTAGCTTTTTCTTTTCTTCTTCTCCTGCATTTTTAAGTTTGTTTTCTAATTTAATCTTCTCCTTTTCTATTTGCTCTTGGGCTTTCTTTTCAGCTTGTTCTTGAATCTCCTTTTTAAATTGATCAATATTGGGATTTCTATTTTTCAATCCATTGAGTTCATTTTCATATCTTTGGGTTTCAATATTGTTTTTTTGAATATCTAATTGCCTTAGTCTATCTGTTTTCTTGGCTTCGTCAATCTGTTTTTGCAAATCAGATGCTGCTTTTTGTCTGAAGGCATTGGCATCAAACCTAAAGGTAAAAAAATTGTTTTTATATACATTGTTTGCTTCTGTGGTAAAAAAGAAATTGGCTCTAAAAGGAAGTCCTAAAAGAGTTACGGTTGGAGAAACATACAATCTGCTGTACATCAATTCATTTCTCATCAATGGGTTTTGTGCTGTGGTTGCGAAATTTTCCGAACGAATTTCGCCTGATAAAATGATGAGTTTTTTTCCTTGAAAACTCTTTTTTACCATAGACTTTGCTTGATTTTTTAAGCCTGTTGGGGTTTCTTTTATTTTTGTTATAGGTTCTTGTATGCTTGATTTGCCTTGGTTTTTTATATCTTTTTTATAATTAGACCTGCTAGAACTGTCTATTTTGCCTTCTATTGTATTAATCTTATTATTTGCCGATGAATTAATTTCAGATTTTGCATTTTTAAAGCTGGAATCTACAGATTTATGTTGTTTTTCTTTCTCTTCGCTTACTTTTAGTTTGGTTAAACTATCAGAATATTGCATTTTTATGCGACTACTATTGTCCATGTTTTGGGCATTAATAGACATTATTAAGAAATTAAACAATAATATTAGAATTGAATGATTCAAATTGAAATAGTTATACAAATCAATGTAATTTATTTGAATAAAACAAACGTAAATAAATGTACTAGTTTGTAGTTGTTTTTATTATAATATTTGTATCAATTTTGAGAAGGCTTTATCTGTTTCATCATCCTGAAAACTTTCAGAATATTTGACATATTTATAGAATTCTTTACTATTTACTGAATGACCACTTATCTTTCTAACAATTTGTTCAGGCATTCCTAATGTTAAAAGTGTTGTAATTGCTGTTTTACGCATGGTATGACTTGATAATCTATCACAATACCTAAAAGATATTCCATTCTTTTTTACTTCTTTTTTTTGGCCATTAAAAACCCTTTGTTTTTCAACTGTGTATGTCCAACCCGCCAATTCTCCTAATATCTTAATATATCTGTTGAAATTCCATAAAGATATTTCAGGAAATAGTTTAGTGTTTGTTCTTCTTTTGTATTTATTGATAATTTCTTTGATATGATTGGGTATTTTTATTCTTGTTTGCGTATTCGTTTTTTTTGATGTTGTAAGAATGTATTGATTATTGTTTGCATAATGGATATTTGATTTTTTTAACGATATTAAATCAGAATATCTTAAACTAACTGTACAGCCGACAACAAATATATCTTTAATTACTTTTAAATCATCAGATAATGCATTTTCAAAATC
>JAUXOK010000005.1 GCA_030682255.1 Bacteroidota bacterium
GAATATGTTTACAGAACAGAATATAGAAACAGTGGGACTTGTCAATTTGAAAAAAGAATATTGAATTTCACAGATGTTTTACAATCACCACCAACAGACCCAAGCGCTTATGTGTTTGCAAAATACGACAGAACCGAAGACACATGTGCTTTTGTAAAATTAAGCGAATTGTCTTGCAACAGTTCACCTATTCATTATGGTAAAACCATTGAAATTTATAACATGGATTTGCAGTTTTTATACACAGCTACCATCGAACAATATGGCAGCAGCACCATTGGTTTTAAATTTTGCCCACCTTATTGGAATACCGATACCAATCACATACACGATTGGCATAACTTTATATACAAAGCCAACCTTTGCGAATATTGCAGGATAGATTTTAAAGCAGATTCTTTGGTTATTTTTCCTTATTTGCTTTCTGTAAACGAGCTTAATTTGTTGCCAAATGTTAGCATTTACCCTAACCCAAGCAAAAGCCATGTGGTTATTCAAGTTCAAAACCCAAATCAAGCTAACCTAACTATTCAGATAACAGACAACATGGGTAGATTGATTGTAAATGAAACTAAAGCGATTAATAGCAATGGCGAGATTCCTGTTTCTTTAGAAAACTATACCAATGGCATTTATTTCATCAAAATTCCTGAACTAAATTTTGATGGCAAGGTAGTGTTGATAAGGGAGTAGTTATTGGTTAAGAGTCCCGATAGCTATCGGGAGGTCTATTGGTAAAGACTGAATACTATTATAATTTAAAATCTTATAAAACTTCAAACAATGGCTTAATGTCTAAAAACTCTTTATTTAAAACACTTTCATTTAACTTATTAATGATAGTTCTGAATTGCAGTCCATTTTTAGATTTTTCCATGTATTGATGATTTACTTTAACACTGAAAACAATTTTACCAGTATGATTTTTCCCTATATTTATTTTTAAGTATGCAGACAGATGACACCAAGTAAATATATCATAAGCAACAAAATCACCCAAACTATAAATTGCAAATCCTCGTTTTTCCTCTCCTGTATAAGGATCTATAAAATCGTAATATCGAGAGGGTTGAGGATTGTGTGGATGTCCACCTGCTATAACATCAACGCCACATTCATTAAATACTCTTTGAAACAAATCAATGGCAGTTGGTGAGGGATATGCTTGATATGCATTACCACAATGCAAAGAACAAATTATGAAATCAGCACCTTCCTGTTTACATGCTAATACTTCATTTTTAATATTTGCAACATCAACGCCTTCCACATTCAAATCTAACAAATTAACTATACAAGGCTCATTTTCTGGCACAGTAAATTGATTGAGTGAATATGTAAATGCTACAAATCCAATTTTATAACCCTTAACATTAATAATTTTCCAAGATTTATCATCTTCATTTTTTTGGGTTCCAATGTATGCAATATTCTTTTTTTGAATAAAATCCATAGTATTTTGGATACCAATTACACCCATATCTAATGTATGATTGTTAGCCAAACTCAATATATCAAATCCTTTATATTTTTGATTCCCATTAAAAATTTCAAACATCTCTTCATTGGCATTGAACAACATATTATTGAGCATCACCTCAGGCACAAAACTAGCAGGCTGTTGAATATCCAATGGGGTTTCTAAATTTGCAAAAACAATGTCACTCGAAAAAAAATCTTCGCCAATTTCATCCCACAAATTTTTAGTCAAATCTTTAGTTATCAACTCATAAGGCATCAAATCTCCACCAATCGAAATACTTAATTCTGTTTTAAAATCAGTAGGTTTACTTGTTTTTAAATTAAAATGCTGACGAACTTCATGGTTTGATGGTTCTATGGATGGCGCATAATAATATTTGTATGTGAAATAAATCAACTCTTTAAAAGTCATTGTTCTTGGATTTTCCTCAAAAATCAGTGGTTTTGACCAAGCTTTTCTTTTAAACAACCCTAGCAACTTACAGAAAGACACAATGATAAAACAAAGAATTTTTCCCTTTATTGTATATGGTCTAACAGCTTTCAAAACTAAAAAGCACCTAAAAGAAGCCTACCCAAAGAAAAATACACACCTAACCCAATGATATCATTGGTTGTGGTGATAAACGGACCAGTAGCTAAAGCTGGGTCTATTTTAAATTTATCCAAAACTAAGGGTGTTATTGTGCCAAGAATTGAAGCAAAAATAATGACGGTAACCAAAGCTAAACTAACAACAAAACTTAAATCAAATCCATGACCTATGATGATATTAAATGATAGCATAATTACAGAACAAACCAACCCATTAAAAAGTGAAACTGTAAACTCTTTTCCCAACTTAGGTATAATATTTTTACTTATCAATGTATTATTTGCTAAACCTTGAACGATAATAGCCGATGATTGAACACCTGCATTTCCTCCCATAGCTGCCACCACAGGCATAAAAAAAGCCATTTTAGGCAAATGTGCAATATCTCCTTCAAAATTAGAAATTATCATAGAACTTCCTAATCCACCAACTAATCCAATCATCAGCCAAGGTAATCTTGCCCTAGATAAAATAAAAACACTATCACCACTTTCTACACTCTCGCTCAAACCAGCTTGTAATTGAAAATCTCTGTCTGCTTCTTCTTTGATAAAATCTACAACATCATCAATAGTAATCCGTCCAATCAATCTGCCCATGCTGTCTATTACTGGAATAGTAATTAAATCGTATTTATTCATAATACGTGCCACTTCCTCTCCAGTAGCGTATGCATTTACAGAAATAAAATCTACATTTGTAATTTCTATAACAGATATATGAGGCTTTGATAAAACTATGTCTTTTAAGGAAACTACCCCTTGAAGAATGTTTTTTTCATTTACAACATACACAGCATGAACAGAATCTACTTCTTCTGCTTGTTTTCTAATTTCCTCGATGCATTGACTTACAGTCCAATTGTGTTTAACTTGAACTAATTCCTTTGCCATCAAACCACCAGCAACATCATCATCATAATGCAACATGGCAACTAGGTTTTTGGCATATTCCTGATCCTCCAAAAATGAAAGAACCTCCTCTGCTTTGGAAGTTGGAAGAATATTTAATATATCTACTGCATCATCAGAATTTAAAAAAGAAATAACATTGTTAGCTATTTCCTGAGCAGTATATCCTTTCAAAAAACGCTCTAACAAATCCTCATCCAATGAACGAATGATATCAACCGCTTTTTGATTATCAACAGATTTTATAATTAACTTAGCTTCATCTAAAACAATGTCCCAAAAAATATCGGCAATATCTTCTGGTCTATATTTTTCGAGCACATTTCTAACCTCAGATTCATTTAAATCCGATAGAAATGGTTGAATTTCTAATAACAACTGCTTTTCTGAAACAACTTGACTCATCGCTTGTTTTCTATAAATTGTGTTAGCTTTATAAAATCTTCTACACTTAATTGTTCGGCTCGCAATTTAGCAAATTCATCGGTTTCTTTTATGTTAAATTTATGCAAAGCATTCCTCAGTGTTTTGCGTCTCTGATTAAAGGCTGTTTTTACAACATCTTTAAATAATGCCTCATTACAGGGTATGGAAAAATCTTTTTTACGAATACATTTAATCACTCCTGACTTTACCTTTGGAGGTGGATTAAAGACGTCAGGCTCGACAGTAAAACAATATTCACTATCAAAGTAAGCATTTAATAACACGCTCAAAATACCATATGTTTTAGATCCTTTTTTGGCCACTAATCTCTCGGCAACCTCCTTTTGAAACATGCCTGCCAATCCTAAAACTTGATCCTTATGTTCAATCAGTTTAAAAATTATTTGAGAACTGATATTGTATGGAAAATTACCAATCAAATAAGTGTCATTTTGTAAAATATCATTCAAGACAACTTCATTTAAAAATCTGCTTCAATGATATTAAGCGGTTTTCCTTCATAAGCTTTCTTTAAATAAATAACCGATTCATTGTCCAGCTCTATTACTGAAAGATTACTTGGTTTATGAATTAAAAATTGTGTTAACACGCCCATACCAGGTCCAATTTCTAATAAATTGGCATTGTTTAATTCTTGATCATCTAATAAATTAGCGATCTTTTCAGCAATTGATTCATCTTTTAAAAAATGCTGACCAAGATGTTTTTTGGGTTTTACATGATAATTCACAACTCAAATATTCTTCAAAATAAAGCAAAGTTTTCTTAATAAATAACTAAATTTTGGTTTTTAATGAAAATGGTATGATTTTTGAAAAATAATATCTTATAAAAAATAATATGAAAAAAATAATTTTTACTTTCATCAGTGCTTTTGCCCTAACATCTATTTCATTTGCTCAAACTGAAATAGCTCCCGCTGTTGTAACACCAGCTAAAAATCCAGAATTTGTTCAATTTCAAGAAATTGTTCATGATTTTGGCAATATTAAACAAGGAGTTCCAGTTTCTAATATTTTCACATTCAAAAATGTTGGTAACAGAGATATTACACTCGACAATGTTTCTGCTTCTTGCGGTTGTACAACACCAAATTGGAAAGGTGGTATATATAAACCAGGCGAAAGCGGAGAAATTAATGCAACTTTTAATGCTGCAAGTGGTGGATTTTTTCAAAAAAGTATAACTGTAACAACTTCAGAAGGCACAATTACATTAACTATTAAAGGTACTGTTATGGCTGAAGCTGAATATAACGAATGGAAAACAAAAAAAGATGCTGAAGACGCTAAATTAAAAGCCGAACAAGAAGCTTTTGCTAAAACGAAAGAAGGTAAAAAAGCAGCCAAAAAAGCTAAAAAAGAAAAAAAAGTTAAAACTCCTAAAAAATAAACCCCATGAAAAAAATATTTATTCTATTCACATCAGCAGCAATGTTAATTGCTCTTTCAGCTTTTCAACCAAAAAACCCTAAAAAACCAGTTAAAAAAGCTAAATCAGCCTCATCTTCAGCGGCTCCATCAAAAACATCACCTAAGATAGAAATTTCCGACAAAGCTTATGATGTTAAATTTGACAGAACATTCCACGATTTTGGAACAGCTAAAGAAGGAGAACAAGTGGAAACTGTTTTTATACTAACTAACGTTGGCAAAGAACCTATTCTTATCCAAAATCATACTGTAGAATGTGGTTGCACTACACCAACTTATCCGAAAGAACCAATTATGCCAGGCAAAACTGCAAGTATTAAAGTTGGTTTTAATACAGCAGGCAAAATGGGTGTAAACAATAAAAATGTGACACTTACTACCAATGGTGGTACTCATGTTTTGAGTTTTAAATGTGAAGTTACTGAAAAAGCAAAAGTTGACCCAATTGAACCAGGTATTATCATTAAACCTAATTAACCCGAATATACAATTTTATAAAAATGTTGTGAGCAATCACAACATTTTTTTTTAATCATGAAAATTATCCTTTTATTATCCTGTATATTATTCTTTAAAAATCAATCTACATTATCAGTATATTGGAATAAAACAACACACAATTTTGGGAATGTCAAAAAAAACGATTTACTCAAAACTGAATTCACATGTTACAACAAAGATTCAAGTCAAGTCCTGATTATTGAAAACATAGTGCCATCTTGTGGTTGCATAGTTTCAAAACCTTCTAAACATCAGATTCCATTTAATGATTCAGCCATTATAAGTGTTGATTTTAAAGTTGGAAAAAAAGTCAATAAACAACAAAAAAACATCGTAGTATTTACCAATAAAGGATATTTCGAGCTCAGTTTAATCGCTCATGTAAATTGATAAAGAGATTTCGGCATAAAAATTGTTATACAATTATAAAAATAAATTACATATGATTTCTATATTTACATATTTCGTGGCACTAATGGCTTTTAACACGCCTACTAATCTAGCTCCCAATCAAAGCAATCAAGAACCAAAAGAAATTGAGTGGAAAAAAACAACTCATGATTTTGGAGAAATTATTCAAGGCACTAAATCAAAATATACATTTACATTTACAAATAAAGGCACTACCCCAATTTTAATTACCAATGCAACCGCTTCTTGTGGTTGTACTGTTCCTAGTTTTAGCAAAGAACCAGTAGGCCCAAACCAACAAGGAAGCGTTACAGCTATATTTGATTCGGCTGGCAAAAAGGGTAATTTTGTTAAAACGATCACTATAGTTACAAATCTTGGAACATCATATCTAAATATAAAAGGCAATATAATTGAAGAAGAAGCAAAACCAAAATCACCTGTTCAAATCGGTGATTAATTCGCGTTTAAAATTTAAAATAATTAAAAAACCTTGTTGAGTTTCAACAAGGTTTTTTTTGTTACTTTGCAACAATACAATTTACAATTTGAATTCAGAAGATTTTCAAACCGTTAGAGTCAGTCATATTATTGAAATAAACCCCAGAGTAAGGCGTTTTTTTCTGGAATATGCTGAACCTATTGTGTTTCAAAGTGGTCAATTCATCATCATAGATTTTAAAGACATCAATCACCGTTATACCACTAGAAGTTATTCCATTGCAGACTTTACAAACGGCAACACCATAGAACTTTGCGTTGTGCTGAAAGAGGATGGCGCTGCAACACCCAAATTGTTTGACCACCAAATTGGCGATATCTTACACGCTTCTTTGCCCAAGGGCAGATTTGTTTTGCCCATCGAAACCATAGAAAACGATTTATTTTTAATCTGTACAGGCACTGGAGTAGCTCCTTTCAGAACCATGATTAAAGATTTGCTTTTTCATCGCCATCACCAAGCTAATATTCATCTCTTCTTTGGAGGTCGATACCCTGAAGACCTTTTATATCAAGAAGACTTTGAAAAATGGATGATAGAATTTCCGCAATTCAAATACTATCCTGTATTAAGCAGAACCGAATGGAGCGGTCTGAAAGGCTATGTTCACGAACATTACTTAAAGCTTTTAACAACCCAACCCAAAGCGCATTTTTACATATGCGGTTGGTCAGAAATGGTTAAAGAAACGCGTGATAACCTAAAAGAGCTTGGCTACACCAGACAAGACATTAAAATTGAACTATATGATTCCTGATTTTGAATAAAAATAGTTTAGATATTTTAAACTTACTTTCAAAAAACATCAGACACAAACGTGTGTTTAATGGCATCAAAGTATTGAGCAGTTATTTTGTTTCAAAAATCGTTAAGCGACCTATTCAATGGGGCTTTCCAATTTCCATTTCCATAGAACCAACAACATCATGTAATCTCAGATGTCCGCAATGTCCAAGTGGATTAAGGGAATTTAGCCGACCAACGGGTATGTTGCAAAAAGAGGTTTATCAAAAAATCATCAACGAAATTTATCAAACCACTGGTTATATTACTTTTTATTTTCAGGGAGAACCCTACCTCAATACCGATTTTTTGGAAATGGTAAAATACGCTCATGACAAACATATATATTCTGCTACTAGCACCAATGCACATTATTTAAACCAAGAAAATGCCATAAAAACAGTTGAAAGCGGATTGGATAGAATTATTATTTCTATTGATGGCATCGACCAAGCATCCTATGGCAAATACAGAATTGGAGGCAAACTTGAAAAAGTTTTAGAAGGCACAAAAAACTTAGTTGAAGCCAAAAAACAATTAAAATCTAAAACGCCACATATTATATGGCAGTTTATTGTTTTTAATCACAACGAACATCAATTGGAGGATATAAAAACCCTTTCAGAAACCTATCAAGTGGATGAATTAGCCATCAAAACAGCACAGATTTATGATTATGAAACAGGCAACGAATTGATTCCAGAAAATGAAGCATTTAGCCGTTATCAGAAAAAAGAAGATGGTTACGAATTTAAAAACAAACTTCTGAACCATTGTTGGCGACTTTGGAGTGCCTGTGTTTTTACATGGGATGGCAATGTTGTGCCCTGTTGTTTTGATAAAGATGCCACCTATCAATTAGGCAATATCATGCAAGCTAAATTTAAGGAAATTTGGCAAGGCAATAACTATCAAGTATTCAGAACTCAATTGCTGAAGGGCAGAAAACACATTGATATTTGTAAAAACTGTAGCGAGGGAACTAGTGTTTGGAAGAGTTAGTAATAGAAGTTATAAATTCTAGAACCACCGTCCACACCAATACCTTCTATTTGAATTCTTCCACCTACAGCCTCAATTGCTTTAATTAATTCTGCTGCATCAACACATGGCTTACCATTGAATTTTGTGAAAATAAAGCCATCTTCTAGATTCATATTATTGATTAATCCGCCTTTAATATTAGAGACTCTAACACCATGTTGCAAACGGTATTTCTGAAGTTCCACTTTAGACAAAGGCTCAAAACTTGCCCCTAGTTTTTCAGATACAATTTTTTTGTTTTGATTCATAGATGTTTCACCGTCTAAATTTGTAAAAGTCATATCAATTTCTTTTGAAGATCCATTTCTCATAACAGTTATTTTGATTTTATCGCCTGGTCTATAGTATGACATGTGTTCATCAAATATTGATTTGCTATTGATTGATTTTCCTTGAACTTTAACAATAATATCATCTTTTTTAATACCTGCTTTTTCAGCTGGACTTTCTTCGTATACTTTTACGACTAATGCACCATCGTAAATTTTATTAACCGATTCACTTTGTTCTGTAATTTCATTTGTTTCCATACCGTGATAGCCTCTTTGAATTTGTCCAAAATCTATTAAATCTTTGATTGCCTTAGCTACAATATTAGCCGGAATTGCAAATCCATATCCAGTGTAACTTCCCGTTTTACTGAAAATGGCGGTATTGATACCCACTAACTCTCCATTAAGATTAACTAATGCGCCACCACTGTTTCCAGGATTGATGGCTGCATCTGTTTGTATAAAAGATTCTATGGGAAACTGATTGTTTACCACATTGATATTTCTTCCTTTGGCACTTACAATACCAGCTGTAACAGTAGATGTAAGATTAAAAGGGTTGCCAACAGCTACCACCCACTCACCTATCTCTAAATTGTCTGAATCTGCTATTGCAATAGCATTTAGATTTTTGCCATCTATTTTCAACAATGCCAAGTCGGTTGAAGGATCTGAACCTATTAAAGTTGCTTTGTAAGTTTTTCTTTTATTATTTAAAACCACCTCGATGGTTTGAGCATCTTTCACCACATGCAGATTGGTAACGATATAACCATCTTTTCTAACAATTACCCCACTTCCAGTGCTACTAACCTGACCAATACTACCAAAGGGGTCCCAGCCATCAAAAAAAAATCCAAAAGGATTACTTTGCCTAACAGTGGCAGTTGTTTTGATAAATACAACACTGGGTGTGCTAACTTTTGAAGCTAAAATAAAATTTAAGCTAGCTTCGGTAGATTTACCTTGATAGTTGACCAAGGTTGCTTTTAAATCAGACAACAACTTATCATTATTTGAATGATTACTAGAAGAATTAACAAAAAAATAAGCTCCAATGAGTCCAAAAGATAAAGACATCAATCCATTTAAAATAAATCTTTTCATATCGAAATAAAAATAATTAATACGTAATATCTATAGCCATTTTTAAATTAAATTCAGGTTGTGAAGGGTCGTTTGTATATATAGTTAAATATTTTGTATGCTTAGCAATCGTTTGATTAACCGTATCAATTTGTATCGTTAGTACAACTGATTCTCCTGGTTTAAGCGTTTGTTTTTCGATGGTAAATGTTATACAAGAACAACTTGGAATTAATTTTTTTATCTCTAAGTCAGTTTTTCCATCATTTGTAATTTTGATGGTTTGTTTAACCTTGGCGCCTGCTGTTTTTTTTCCAAAATCTATTGGAAACTTTCTATCAAAAGTCATTTTGGGTGCTTTGGCTAATTGAGCTTTTGTTAAGTTAGAAAAATCTTCTTTATGAACAGTATGAACATAAATATACTTAGTTTCCATACCAACATCATCAGTTAATAATGCAATTTGTGCGTACTTTTCACCATATGCAGGAATTTTGCTTCCATCTACTTTTACAGTAATAATCAAAGAATCATCTGTTTTTAATAAACTATCTTGAAGATCTAAGGTAACATATTCAGGAAGAGAGGTTACTTCTTTAATTTTAATTGGATAACCGTTGTAATTGTATGCTTTGATTTTAGTTTCAAGGTTTTGGTTTTTTTTAATAGCATTAAAAGAAGCAATGGTTTCTGTAAATGCTAAATTAGAATAAGTAGTTGAATATTGAGCTGGTTTTTTGGCATAATTAGCCTGAGGTAATACATTACCTTTAATTGTTAGAGTTACATAATTAGATTTATCTTTAAAATAAACATACATGTATTTATTAAAGCCTCCTGGTCTACCTCTAGTGCCATAAATGGCTTTAATAAAACCAGTATCGCCTGGCAAAATTTCTGTTTTAGTATAATCGGGTGTAGTACAACCACAACTTGTTTCAACTTTTAAGACACTGATAGGTGTTTTTCCAGTGTTTTTAAAAGAAAAAATGCATCTTGCTTCTTCTATTTCTTCTTTAACATCTCCAAAATCATTGGTAAACTTTTTGAATAAAATGCCATCTACCATTTGCGCAGATATATGATTAGAAATAACAAACAGCAAAATAAATATTAATTTTTTCATTTTTGATTTACTTAACTACAAATTTCGTACAAAACTTTATACTTAGAGTATAATAATCGATTAAAAGTTGCTTTTTGGTTTTAATAATATTAGAAAAGAAAATTTATATTAATGATTTTGGAAAATAAGATCAGATAACACTAAATTTGCCTTAGGATGCAAAATGAAAATCTAGATCCAAACGTTGAAAAACTTTCTCAAACTGACAAGGATATTGAAAAAGTACTTCGACCTTCCAATTTCGATGATTTTACGGGCCAAGATAAGCTTTTAGAAAATCTGAAAATATTTGTAAAAGCTGCCGTACAAAGAGGGGAAGCTTTAGACCATGTGTTATTGCATGGGCCTCCTGGATTAGGAAAAACTACGCTTGCCAACATTATTGCAAACGAATTAAAAAGTAATATTAAAATCACAAGTGGACCAGTTTTAGAAAAACCTGGTGATTTAGCTGGTTTATTAACCAATCTCGAATCTGGTGATGTTTTGTTTATTGATGAAATACATCGTTTAAGTCCTGTTGTTGAAGAATATTTATATTCAGCAATGGAAGATTATAAAATTGATATCATGCTAGATAGTGGACCAAGTGCTCGTTCTGTTCAAATCAGTTTATCTCCTTTTACATTAGTTGGTGCAACTACACGCTCTGGACTTCTCACTTCTCCTTTAAGAGCAAGATTTGGCATCACCAATAGATTAGAGTATTACAATACCGATTTACTATCAAGAATCATAACAAGATCTGCTGGCATTATACATGTACCAATTGTCAATGAAGCCGCATATGAAATTGCAAGAAGAAGCAGAGGAACACCCAGAATTGCCAACGCTCTTTTGAGAAGAACCAGAGATTTTGCTCAGATAAAAGGTAGCGGAAAAATTGACATAGAAATTGCCAAAATTGCATTAGATGCTTTAAATGTTGACACCAATGGTTTGGATGAAATGGATAATAGAATTTTAAGCACCATTATTGATAAATTTAAAGGTGGACCAGTTGGACTAAACACCATTGCAACAGCCGTAGGCGAAGAACCCGGAACAATTGAAGAAGTATATGAACCTTTTTTGATACAAGAAGGCTATCTTATGCGCACTGCTAGAGGAAGAGAAGCAACACCTAATGCTTACAAGCATCTTGGCAGAGTTTTATACAACAAAGGCAACGAACTTTTTTAACAAACTTTAATTACCAAATATTTACTAATTCATTAGGTTTAGCTTTCATCTTGGTTTCATTATCACAAGAAAATGCTTCCCAAAATTCTGGCATGTTAGACAAAGGTCCTAAAACTCTGTACATACCGGGGGAATGAGGATCAGTTATAATTCTATTTCTCAATTCTTTTTCGCTGATATTTTGAGCCCAAACCAAACTCCAACCTAAGAAAAACCTTTGTTGCCAAGTAAATCCATCTAATTCTATACCGTTTGGCGGAGATTGTTGATATTGTTTTTTTAATGCGTAATATGATAAAGTTAAACCAGCAAAATCTGCAATATTTTCTCCTTGAGTCATACTTCCGTTTATAAATACACTGTCTAATACTTCAAAACGATTGAATTGTTCTACAATTTTCTTTGTTTTTTGTTCAAATTTTACTCTGTCTTCTGAACTCCACCAATTTTTCAAGTTGCCATCTTTGTCGTATTTGCTGCCTTTGTCATCAAAACCATGAGAAAATTCATGACCAATAACAGCACCAATACCGCCATAGTTTAAAGCATCATCTGCATCTGGAGAATAGAAAGGCGCTTGTAAAATGCCTGCCGGAAAAACAATTTCATTTCTGCTTGAATTATAATATGCATTTACTGTTTGTGGTGTCATTCCCCACTCTGTTTTATCAATAGGTTTACCCAATTTTGACATCATCATTCCAAAAGAAATTTCAGAAATTGATATGATGTTATCATAAAGTTTATTGTATTCAATTTTCGCCTTACTGTAATCTTTCCATTTTTCTGTATAACCTATTTTATATGTAAATGCATCTAATTTTGCAATTGCTTTCGCTTTGGTAGAATCATTCATCCAATCCAAATTTTGGATTCTTTCTTTAAAAACTGCTCTTAAGTTTTCTACCATTTGACTCACTTCTTTTTTTGATGCTTCGCTAAAATGTTGTTTAACAAAAGCCTTGCCTAATGTTTCTCCCAAATAGGCATTCACCATATTTACAGACCTTTCAGAAATAGGTTTCATCTGTGTGGTGCCTTTTAAAACTGTGCTGTTGAATCTAAAACTTTCATTTTGAAAATCTTTGGATAAAATACCTGCTTTACTACTTAATACATGCCATTTCATATAGGTTTTCCAATCATTTAAAGTGTATTTTTTCAATAATCCTCCTAATTTTTCAAAAAACTGAGGTTGAGAAATCACCATTTCGTTAATAGATGTTTGAGAAACAGTTTTAAAAAAAATACCCCAATCGATGTAATCAAAATCTTTGACAAACTGATTATATTGATAAAGATTATAAGTTTTAACTGGGTCTCTTCTTTCTGTTCTTGTCATTGAAATTTTTGCCAAATCGGTTTCAATATTTAAGATTAAATTTCCATACCCTTCAATACTTTTGGTTTCTTTGGTCAAAGCAAACATGTTTTGAATATGATTGACATATTCTTTTCGGATATTTTTGCTTTTTTCATCCTCTTTGGTGTAATAATCCACATCTGGTAAACTTAATCCCCCTTGACCCATATAGACAATGTTTCTTTGACTGTTTTTGGCATCAATACTTACATAAAAACCAAATAAATTACCAAAACCCCTTTGTTTTTGATTAGCCAACAATACGCCAATGTCTTTAATATTTCTTAAAACATCAATTTTTTTCCATTCATTTAAAATTGGTTTTAAGCCTAATTGATTAGTTGTTTGAGTATCTAAGGCAGACTGATAAAATGCTTTTAGGAGTTGTTCATCACTACCTTTTGAATATTTTGCATCATCATTTAAAAGTTTATCTAAAATGGTTTTTAGCTTCTTTTCGTTTTCTTTTTGAAGTATATTAAAAGCCCCCCATCTACTTTCGGTATTGGGAATAGGGTTGTTTTTCATCCAACCACCAACAGAAAACTGATAAAAATTATCGCATGGAAGAACGGATTGATCAAGATTCAATGAATCATATCCTTTTTTAGGTTGATTATCTTTTAAATAAACAAATGAAAGTGAAACAAAAACACCAATCAGGAGATATACATTAATTTTCATGATACAAAGATAAATAAAACTCGTATAATGAAATTACTAACTTTAATCTCTATCACTCAGAAAAGCCTTCAATTCTGTTGCATCTTCTTTTTTCATTTTGCCTGCCATGATAAGTCTTACTTGTCGTCTTCTCAAAGCGCCATCGTATTTTACTTTTTCTATTTCTGATTCAGGTTCAATACCTGGCACTACAACTGGTTTGTTTCTAGAATCTAAAGCAACAAAGGTATAATAGGCATCATTGCATTTGTATTTTTCACCTCTTGGTATGTTTTGAGCATACACTTCGATAAACACTTCCATGGATGTGTTGAAAGAACGGGTAACATAAGCTTCCAAGGTTACTACATCGCCTAGCCTGATTGGTTCTTTGAAAGAAACACCGTCAACGCTTGCTGTAACTACTATGCTGTTGCTGTGTTTTTGAGCTGTAATCGCAGCTGCTATATCCATCCAATGCAAAAGTCTTCCTCCCATCAAATTATTAAGGGTGTTGGTATCATTCGGCAATACTATCTCGTTCATGATAGTATAAGAATCTTGTGGTTTTTTAATATTACTCATTATGTGTTTTTTTTTAAAATTATTCACCTAACCATTTTTCTTTTTTCACTGGTTTGAGTCCAAATGGTTCGATAGTATGGGTTACGATAAATTCAACGGCTTCATCTATGTTGTCTGTTACAAAAAACAGGTCTAAATCCTCGGGACTAATGGTTTCATTTTTCAGCATGTCGTCTATGTATTCGAGTAGTTTTTTGTGATATTCCTTACCAAATATAACAACTGGATATTTTTTTATCATGGTTGTTTGGATAAGTGTTAACACTTCAAATAGTTCATCTAAGGTACCAAATCCACCGGGCATGGCTACTAAACCGTAAGAGTATTTAAGTAATAAAACTTTGCGCACAAAGAAGTAATTGATATTAGTAAATTTATCTAAATAAGGATTGGGATGTTGCTCGAAAGGCAAAACAATGTTACAACCTACCGAACGTCCCCCAACATCTTTTGCGCCTCTGTTGGCGGCTTCCATAGCGCCTGGCCCTCCACCTG
Source organism: Bacteroidota bacterium (assembly GCA_030682255.1). Lineage (GTDB taxonomy): Bacteria > Bacteroidota > Bacteroidia > NS11-12g > UBA955 > JABMMZ01. The sequence continues at coordinate 14,882 of JAUXOK010000005.1, forward strand.
TCATGATGGTAAAACCTTTTTGAGCAATTTTGCCAGATAATTCTCTAGCAATTTTGTAATATGGATGGTCTTCCTTGAATCTTGCAGATCCAAAAACTGTGATACAAGGTCCAACAAAATGCAAAACCCTAAATCCTTTGATAAACTCCCAAACCACTTTTAATGTAAACCAAAAATCCTTGATTCTCGATTGCGGTCCTGCTAAAAACTTAATCTCTTCTTTGTTAAAATTCTGTTTATTCATAAAGTATTAATCTTTAAATTCGTCTGATTCTATAATGGCATCCTCTAATTCAGCTTTTGGATTGAGTCCTTTTTCGAAGCTTAAAATCAATGCAGGCAATACAAATAGATTACTAAATAACGCCACTAATAAGGTTGCTGAGGTTAAGAATCCTAAAGCTACAGTGCCTTGAAAATTAGAAAAGGTGAAAATAATGAACCCAAAGAATAGAACCACAGAGGTGTATATCATGCTTTGCCCCATTTCTTTGATAGTGATGGATAATACTTCGGGCACAGAGCGTTTGCTTCGTTTTAATTCGTGCCTAAATTTGGTTAGAAAATGGATAGTGTCGTCTACTGCAATACCAAAGGCTATGCTATATACTAATATTGTAGATGGTTTGAGCGGTACGCCAAAATGCCCCATTAAACCACAAGTAATAAGCAATGGTATCATATTTGGAATTAGCGATACAATTACCATTTTGAATGAGGTAAATAACATCCCCATTAAAAAGGCTATGATAAGAAAAGCGAAAATGACACTTTGCACCAAGCTATTAACTAAAAATTTATTGCCTTTTAAGAAAATAATCGATGTGCCTGTAATCTTAACATCATAATCTTCTTCCGGGAAAATTTCTTTGATAATTTCGCTTACATCGTTGGTTACTTCTTCCATTTTAACTGAACCGACATCTTTCATCTGAATACTCACTCTGGCTTTTCTAAAATCGGCATCCACCATTGATTTTAAAATACTTTTGTTTTTGGTTCTTTCTGGCAAATAGGTTGCTATTTCGGCTAAATCTAGGTTATTTGGCAGGCGGTAATAATTTTCATCCCCATTGTTATAAGATTGATTGGCAAATTTAATCACTTCAACAATTGAAATTGCTCTTGAAAAATCCTCTTGATTTTCTAGTTTTTTCTGAAGCTTGTATATTTTTTGGAGCGTAATTGGATTTTTCAAACCATCCACTTCCCTGGTGTCTATTACAATTTCAAAAGGCATAACCCCTTTAAAATTGTCTTGCATAAACATCAAATCTTTGTATAATTTATCTTGATGCGGAATATCATCTACCATATAAACCAATGGCTTGAGTTTAAAAAAACCTATGATAGAAATTATAATCAATAAGATTGTAAAATAATAAATCCTTCTTTTTTTGTTAAACACCATAAAATGTATCCACTCTACCATTTTCTTAACGTGTCTATTTTCCAAATGTTTGGTTTGCTTAACACTAGGCGCTTTGAGCATACTAAAGAAAATAGGAATCAATGTTAATGAAATAACAAAAATGGACATCACACTTAAAAATGCTGCCACACCAAATTGTTTCAAAGGCAAAGTGTCTGTAAAATAGAAAACTCCAAATCCAATTGCTGTGGTTAAATTGGTTAATACTGTTGCCGAACCCACTCTTGAAACCACTCTTTGAAGGGCTTTTATTTTATTGTTATGTTTACTATATTCTTCATGATATTTATTGATTAGGTAAATACTATTTGGAATACCTATTACTATCATGATGGCAGGAATAAGCCCTGTTAACAAGGTGATCTTATAATCTAACCAACCTAACCAACCAACACTCCATATAACTGCCAAAGAAACAATTAACAAAGCAATGCCTAGATTGGCAAAACTTCTAAAGAATATCCAAAATAAAATGGCTGTTACAGATAATGCTAAAAAGGTAAAAAAACCAAGTTCATCTTTAACCTTGGTTGATAAAATATGACGCACATAGGGCAAGCCACTATAATGAAGTTCAAGTTGATTATCTGTGCCAAATTTTTCGGCTAAATGATAAATAGAATCTATGATTTTTGTTCGATACTTGCTGTCCAACTTATCCTTATCCAAACTAACAACAATTAAATTGGCGTCAGTAGTTTCGTTGTAAATTAAATCTTTATAAAATTTTAGAGATAAGATAATGTCTTTCAAGGAATCTAATTCAGATTGCGAAACCAAGCCAGATTGTATAGGAGAAATTTGAAATTTTCTAAGGCTATCATCCTTTTCAAGATTGTAAATTTTTGGCAGAGATAATACATCGTAAACCCCATTGATTTTATCAACTTGATTACTGAAAACAAAAAGGTCATTAAACAGTTTTTTAGTAAAAATTTTATCCGATTGAAAGCCGATAATTAATTTGTTACCATCGTCTCCAAATTCTTGTTTAAACTTTTCATAATCAATCAAATCTTGATCATTATGAGGTACGAGTTTCTGCATGTTGTATGCCAGTTCCACTTTGGATGCGTTGTAGGCCATCAATCCAGTAAACAAGACAATTAAAGCAAGAATATAGTATTTATATCGGAGTATTAAATTAGCAATTTTTTCCCACATTATGTATACCTGCAAAAGTAAGTTAAATTATTCAAACGAGATAAGCGAACTTGAAATCCTGTTCAAAACTTGTTTTGTAGATATAGAGATAGCCACTTACTTTTGTTGAATGAAATTTTTTATTGATACAGCTAACTTACAACAAATTAGAGAAGCCAAAGACCTAGGTATTTTAGATGGTGTAACTACTAATCCATCGTTGATGGCTAAAGAAGGCATTGTTGGCGAAGCCAATGTTATGAAACATTACAAAGATATTTGTGACATTGTTGGTAAAGGAGATGTAAGCGCAGAAGTGATTTCAACCGATTTTGAGGGCATGATTGCTGAAGGTAAAAAACTAGCAGCCATTGATCCTAACATTGTTGTAAAAGTGCCGATGATTAAAGATGGCATTAAAGCTATCAGTTGGTTCACAGCTAATGGCATACGCACAAATTGCACTTTGGTCTTTTCTGCAGGTCAAGCTATTTTGGCTGCTAAAGCTGGCGCAACTTATTTGTCTCCTTTTATTGGTAGAGTGGATGATATTAGTTGGGATGGCATGGATTTAATTGCTCAGATTTCACATATTTATTCTATGCAAAACTTTGATACCCAAATATTAGCAGCATCAGTTAGAAATCCTTTGCATATTGTTAAATCTGCTGAAGCAGGTGCCCATGTTGTAACTTGCCCATTGGATGCTATTCTTGGTCTGTTAAGCCACCCTTTGACTGATATTGGTTTGGCTAAATTCTTGGCTGACCACAAAAAAGCAAACGGATAAAAAATCAAAATATTACTTAGTCATGCTGTCTAAAATTAACATCTTGAGGATATTAAAAAAGCATTAATCAAACAATAAATATGAATTGGCTATCACAAGTTGCAGAAAATCCTTTTTACGAGTTTGCAATAATCTTAACACTTGCTGCATTACTTGGTGTAGTTGGGAAAGCTTTAAAACAGCCTTTAATTGTAATGTTCATTGCATTAGGTATTTTAGTGGGGCCATCTGTGCTTGATGTAGTTAAATCACAAGAAAATATACATCTTCTTGCAGATATTGGAATTGCAATCTTGTTATTTATTGTTGGATTAAAACTCGATTTAAGAATTATTAAATCTGTTGGTAAAATTGCATTGCTTACTGGTTTAGGTCAAGTAGTTTTTACCTCATTGTTTGGATTTATAATTGGTTTAGCACTTGGATATACACCATTACATAGTTTTTACATTGCTGTAGCTTTAACATTTTCAAGCACAATAATCATTGTAAAACTATTATCAGATAAAAAAGAAATAGATTCATTACATGGTCAAATTGCGATAGGTTTTCTCATTGTTCAAGATATCGTTGTAATTCTTGTTATGATTGTTCTTTCGGCTATTCAAAAAGGTGGAGAAACATCTTTAACACAAGACATCATAAGAACGATCATATCAGGTGTTGGATTAATGGGTTTCACATTAATATCAATGAAATGGATTTTACCTAGACTAACCACTTATTTAGCAAAATCTCAAGAGTTGCTAACATTATTTGCCATAGCCTGGGCAGTATTGCTTGCATCAGTTGGAGATTTAATTGGCTTTAGTGGTGAGGTTGGGGCTTTTTTAGCTGGGATGAGTCTTGCATCATCTGATTATAAAGAAAGTATTAGTAGTAGATTAGTCAGTTTAAGAGATTTTCTTTTATTGTTTTTCTTTGTAAATTTAGGAGCTAATCTTAACTTATCTGTTATTGGCAATCAAATTTCTTCTGCCCTTTATTTCTCAATATTTGTGTTAATTGGCAACCCAATTATTGTTTTAATTATAATGGGTGCTATGGGTTATAGAAAACGAACTTCATTTTTAGCTGGACTCACCGTTGCTCAAATCAGTGAATTCTCCTTAATTTTTGCTGGATTAGGACTAGCTGTAGGTCATATTACTAACGAAATTGTTGGGTTAATAACATTGGTCGGTTTGGTTACCATAGGTTTGTCAACCTACCTAATATTATACTCCCATCAAATTTTTGAATTCATTTCACCCGTTTTAGGTGTTTTTCAAAAAAAAGAGAATTTAGTTGAAAACGACTCTTGCAATTTAGAAAATAAAAAATATGAAGTTATTATTATTGGATTAGGTAGATTTGGAAAGCGCCTTTCAGAGATGCTAGACGAACACACCGAAATAAATTATTTAGGTATCGATTTTGATCCTAGTATTATTAAAGAATGGCAAGCTATTAACAAAGATATAATTTATGGTGATGTTGACGATCCTGAATTTCTTGAACAAACTCCCTACAAAGATTCAAGAATCATCATAAGTACAATATCTGACGTAGAACTCTCAAAACAATTGGTGAAATCATTAGATAGAATTAACTATAAAGGAAAAGTTTTTATTACAGCCTTAACAGACAAAGATTATTTAGATTTATCTAAGTTAGGAATTAACAATATTTTAAGACCACACCACATGGCTGCTTCAAATTTTTACAATTCCTATTTAAAAGAAAATTTAGTTAACTAATTAAACCAAAATAAATAATACCGAATATACTTTTAACTTAGCCCAAATTGTATTTTTATACCATTTATGTTTTTAAAATATTTTAATAAATTGTGGTATAATAAAGAAGCAATAGCTGTTTATTCAGTTTTATTGAACTAATACAGATATGTTTTGGTATTACATATTTGGACTATTTATAAGTTATGTCGGCATTTACTCCCAAATTTTCGAGATAAATTATAAATTAGATTGGAATAATTTATAATTTACAATGGGTATAAGTTTTGGGACTAAATATTGACACCAAACATTAAATTAACATTTTTACAAAAACTCGTTTTTGACTTAACTTATTAAACAATAGGTCAAAACCTACATCAATTCTAGAAAACCAAAATTAAAACTATCTGGATGCTTCAGGAATAAATTCTATCAAGACTTCATTTCCGGCTTTATCAAAATATGTGCAAGACATTTTGTGAGTGTCAACTTCCCATTTCCCTATGCCATTTTTTGCACATTGACTAAAGAAAGTAGGGTAATCGGTTTTGCCTGTTTGGTGTTCTTTTAGGTCTGCTTTAAATTGTTCAATATTAGCTTCATCTGCTACAGGCAAGCCCTCGTATTTATCAGGACTTGATAATTGGAAATCATTGTTTCCAAAATAATCGGTGTGTCCGTCCGAAACATATCTGATATACTTTAAAACGCCCAATTCTTTAATTTCTTGAATGTAACTAGGAAAGTCTAAGCCTGATTTGATGTTACTGTGTGCTTTTTTAACTTGTTCTAATGTAAACATGGTGTTTGTTGTTTTTACTAATTGATTTATTGCAAAAGTATAAATTTTAGATTCAAAAGCAAATTAAAAAATTGTTAATCGAAATTATTTATAAAAGGCGTTATTAGTTAAGGGTTTAAAAAAACCTATTAAACACCATTTACAATTAAACCATTAACCAATCGCCACCTTATTTACCCTATTCTGATGTCTGCCACCTTCAAATTCAGCATTTAGATAAGCTGAAACAATTTCTTTGGCTTGTTCTGAACTGATAAATCTGGCAGGAAGGCATAAAATATTAGCATTGTTATGTTGACGTGCTAAAGCCCCTAATTCGGGCAACCAACATAAAGCAGCCCTGATACCCTGATGTTTGTTGGCAGTCAGACATACGCCATTGCCGCTACCACAAATTAAAATACCAAGTGATTCAGAATCTTGTTCTACAGCATTTGCCAAAGGATGAACAACATCGGGATAATCCATAGAATCTTTAGTAAAACAACCATGGTCTTTCAATTCATAATTTTGATTGCTCAATAAGCTGATCAATTCTTGTTTTAAATCAAATCCTGCGTGGTCGCAGCCAATATGTAATATTTTTTTCATGAATTTATTGTTCTAAAAGTTTTTGTTGACGCTCTACCCTTGCTGCTATTAAAATACCCAATTCAAAAAGAGAGTACAAAGGAATCGTTAAAATAATTTGACTGATAACGTCAGGTGGTGTCACCAAAGCAGACACTATTAATATAACTAGGAAAGCGTATTTGCGATATTTTCTTAAAAAGGCAGATGAGATTATACCAATTCTAGCTAAAAAATACATCAATATCGGTAATTCAAATATTAAACCAGTGCCTATCACTAATAAACTCATAAAGCCAATGATGTTTTGAATACTGATTAAATTATTGATGCTTGGACTAAGGGAATAATTAAAAAAGAAATTGACAGAAATAGGACAAAGCACATAATATCCAAACAAAATTCCTAAAGCAAATAGCAAACTAGTGTAGAATACAAAGCCACGCGTATTTTTTATTTCTTTCTTAGACAAAGCGGGTTTGATAAACAACCAAACTTGCCATAAAATAAATGGCATAGATGAGATTAAGCCAAATATAAAAGCCAATTTAAATGACATCATAAACTGACCTGCCATTTCTGTATTGAGTAGTGAATATTTCAACTCTTTGAAACAAAATTTATCGTTGCCATAAAAAGATTGAGAGAATTCACAAAGTTTACGGTAGGTAAAAAAATCACTATTAAGCGGACCAATAATGATTTTGTGGAAAATAAAATCCATGTAAATGAAACTTAGTACTGATAGAATTATCAATGCATAAGCGCTTCTTAACAGATATTTTCTTAACTCATCAACATGGTCGAAAAAAGACATTTCTTTGTCTTCTTCCTTGTCTATGATATGGTCTTGATCTAGTGACACAGATTTACATTAACATACCACCACAAACACTGATGGTTTGCCCAGTTACATAGGCACTCATATCACTTGCTAAAAACAAACACACATTGGCAACATCTTGAGTAGTTCCACCTCTTTTCAGTGGAATAGTTTCAATCCATTGTTTTTTGATATCTTCATTTAATGCGCCTGTCATTTCAGTTTCAATAAACCCAGGTGCTATGGCGTTGCATCTAACATTTCTGCTACCTAATTCTTTTGCCATCGATTTTGTAAAACCAATCATGCCTGCTTTACTAGCACTGTAATTAGATTGACCTGCATTGCCTGTAACACCAACCACAGAAGTCATGTTGATAATACTGCCTGCTCTGTTTTTTAAGAATGTTTTCAGACAAGCTTTGGTTAAATTAAATGCAGATTTCAAATTGGTGTTAATTACTTCGTCCCATTGTTCTTCGGTCATGCGCATCAAGAGATTATCTCTGGTGATTCCGGCATTGTTAATTAAAATATCAATGGTTCCAAAATCAGCAACAATGGCATCTGCCAATTCGTGAGCAGCTGCAAAATTAGAGGCATCACTTTGATATCCTTTTACTTTTACACCATATTGTTGAGATAATTCTTGTTCAAATAGTTTGGCTTTTTCTACCGAACTTGCAAATGTGAAAGCGATGTTTGCACCGTTTTGGGCAAATACTTCCGCAATACCCTTACCTATCCCACGACTAGCACCAGTTATTAAAGCAGTTTTTCCTTTAAGCATCATAAATCAAAATATTATTCAGCGAAATTAATTCTTTTTAGTATTCATTGTTTCAATTTTATTTTAAATGTATTAGAATAAGAAAGATTATACATTCACCTAGTCTTAACTATTTTAGTTTCTAATTAACTTTAATAGCTTTTTTGAGGGAAAATCATCAACCTAAAGCCATCGCAAAATGCTGAATGCCAGCTTCTTCAAATTGTGGTCCGTAGCAAACAAAACCCATTTTTTCATAAAAAGGAATAGCGTGTAATTGGGCGTGCATCATGATTTTTTCTGCATAAGGCAAGTCATTTAAAACTGCATTTACCAAGGCTGCGCCAACTTTATGATTGCGATATTCGCTAAGTACAGCAAATCGCTCTAATTTAATAATTCCTTTGTCTTTAAAACGCCATCTAGCTGTTCCACATGCAATTTTGTTATAGCTTGCTAAGAAATGGGTGCATTTTTCGTCATCATCATCATATTCCTCAGAGGCATCCACAGCTTGTTCTAAAACAAATACTTGGTTTCTGATAGCAAAAGCAGTTTGCAAGTCGGTTTTAGTTTTAATTTTTACAACTGAAATCATTGTTTATAAAGGTATTTAAAATGGTTCAAAAATTTTCTATTGGATAAATATTGCGGATTGTTTTGATTCGTATAAGCTTCGCGTTCAAAGCTGATGTTCATATATGCTTGATGGTGTACAAACTTGTATTTAAAAAGGTTTACAAAGTATTCTGAAAAATACAAAACATAAAAAGGCAAAATAACAAGTTCGAGTTGTTGTCTGTGATGTATTTTCTCGTGATTCAAGATGATAGAATCTTGTTTGGTGTCAATATTTTTAAAAATGATAATTGGCCAAATAGCCATGGCATTGACCTTGGCACTGTTGAATGTCAATATTTTTAAAAACAAAGGACTAACAATCATCATGACAATCTACTGACCTTCTAACTCTTTGCGTTTGCGCTCTTCTTCCTCTAATCTTTTTCTTCGTTCTTCACGCTCTTTTTCTATCATTTCTTGCAAAAGTTCTTCTTCAGTTTTAGGTTTTCCAGGTTTGATTATGTCATGATCATTTTTAGTTGAATTCAATTGATTAACCTTAGAAATACTGTCTTTAAGTTGTGAAATTTGACGCATTAAACTGTCAATTTCGTTTTTTTGTTCCAAGTTTTTGATTTTAGAACTTGTTAAATCATTGGTTGTTTTATCCAATGTTTTGGTCATGTCTTTCAGTTCTTTAAATAAACTATTGTTTTCATCATTCAACACCTTATTTTGTTTATCAAGTATATCAATTGATTTTTTTTGATTGCTAACCATATTGGTTAAATTGATGATGATGTCACCATTTTCTTCTCCTTTTTCAATACCTGTTTTAAATTCTTTGAGTTTTTTGTTTTCCTCTTCGAGTCTTACAATTTTAAATCTTACCTCATCTAGTTCATCTTCTAAGTTTGTAACTTTTATTTGCAACCGATTTTTGGTATTGATAGTTGCTGTGTCATTAAATCTTGTGCCTACACCAGTTGAGTTGTTTTCGCACATCTTTAATTTTGTCTTTAGATCGTCCAATTCTTTGTCTTTTCTAAGCAACTGGTCTTTAAGTTTTATAATGATTTGAGTAAATGCTTTCTCCTCTTCTTTGATATCTGAGTTATCTAAGTCTTTTAATTCAACCTTATCTTCGATATAAATTTTTAATAAATCAAACTTTACTTTACTGTCAGGACCGATGTACAAACCAATTTTACCTTTATTTAACTCAATATCTGTAAAAGATGTCATATAAACATTGTTGATATACAAATCATATACTTTATTATATGTTTTTACAATGATTGTGTTCTCACCTTTAGTAATGGTATTACTTGCTTTTCTCCAACCACTACCCGAGGCATTGATAGCAACTTGCTTATCTTTATATACTCTAACAATCCTAAATTCCTTTTTTTGGTTGATTTCTACTAAAATACCACCGCTGGTTTCAGATTTTGCCATGAGTAATAAACCTGCACTTTGTTTTTTGTTATTGTGATTTCCAAAAATCAATTGAGTTTCAACTTGAAATGAGCCGTATTCCTCGTTTAAGTCAGGTAAAATAAAATAGCCTGATTTTTTAGACCTTCTGTATAATTCATAAAATCCATTTTGCCCCAAAAATAGATTATCGGAGTTAAAAGTGGTATTCCATTTATCTGTTGTTTCAAATTGTTCGTTTAAAACCAGTTTTTTGTATTCTTTATTGACTTCCTGACCAAAAGCATAAAAACTACAGATACATGATAAAAATAGAAATAAATTCTTCATCTTTGCACTTGCTTTTTTCAACAAGCAAAGTTAGTATTATTTATGATAATGAAGTTGTGTTTTAAATTTTTGTTCTTTTCGTCTGTTATTTTGATTTTAAATTCATGTTCAAACGAACTTGATGTATTAGGAGATTACGAAGAAAATGCCGCAGTATACGGCTTACTCGATCCAAGAGATGGCGTTCAATTGATTAAAATCAACAAAGTATTTACAAATCCGAATGCCAAAGCTTCTGATGTAGCACAAATTTCAGATTCGTTATTTTTCGACACGCTTTCGCCCGAATTGGTCGAACTAGAAACTGGCAGAAGAATTCCATTATTTAGAGCTAACATTCTCCTTAAGGATAGTGGTTTTTTTATTAATTCTCCTAATTATCTTTATGCAACCACTGAGAGAGTTTATGCAAATAATCCAAACAATGTGAATCAGCTTTTTAACTACAGACTTGAGTTTAAACTCCCTAAAACAGGAAAGCTTATCAGTGTAACAACCAACATGGTTCGTAATTTTAATATTCAATCACCATTTAATAATGCATTACCTTTTATTCCTAGAACAGTCAATTTTATCCCAAATTCAAATTTTCAGTTAAGATTTTCATCTCCTGTAAATGGAAAAATATTTGATGCTTATTTTAACTTTAATTACATAGAAGTGAACAAACTAGACACCAATGTAAAAGAGTTTAAAACCATTCGTTGGAAAATTCTACGATCCTATCGTACAGCTAGCATTAAAGGTGGTGAGTTAATTTCGTCCATTACACCTGGCATCAATTTTTATAATTTGTTAGTTGAAGATATCAAAGCAAATCCAACTATTTTTAGAAGATTTGCGGCAGCTTCTTTAGAAATCTATGCTGGAAATTTAGAATTGGACAATTACATTCAAGCCTCCACGCCATCAATTGGCATTGTTCAAAAACAAACCGATTATACTAATATTAACAATGGTGGCGTTGGCATTTTTGCATCAAGAAACACTTTGTTTTTGGATGGTATTACTTTGGCTGACTTTACCAAAAACCTGATAGTTTTTGACGAAAAATACAAGTATTTAGGTTTTGTAAAAGACTAAAAAACCGACTTTTTGACATATTTTATGTCATTGCAAACAAGCCTTTTAGCAATAAAACACTATTATGTCATAGTTTCATTAATGGCATTTTATTTGAAAACTAAGTATTCATTAAGATTTAGTAAATAATCATTTTATGAGCAAAATAATAGGAATAGACTTAGGAACCACAAACAGTTGTGTTTCCGTAATGGAAGGCAACGAACCCGTTGTTATCGCAAACAGTGAAGGAAAAAGAACCACGCCTTCGGTTGTAGGATTTATGAAAGATGGTGAAAGAAAAATTGGCGACCCTGCTAAACGTCAGGCAATTACCAATCCAATTAATACCATTTTCTCTATCAAAAGGTTTATGGGCAACAACTTCGACCAAGTTACAGAAGAGGTTGGTAGAGTGCCGTACAAAGTGGTAAAAGGAGACAACAATACACCCCGTGTAAATATAGACGATAGATTATATACGCCACAAGAAATCAGTGCCATGATTCTTCAAAAAATGAAGAAAACAGCCGAAGATTACTTAGGAACAGAGGTTAAAGAAGCTGTAATTACCGTGCCAGCATATTTTAATGATGCACAAAGACAAGCTACCAAAGAAGCTGGCGAAATTGCAGGATTGACAGTTAGACGTATCATTAACGAACCAACCGCAGCTGCTTTAGCTTATGGCTTAGACAAAAAGAATGCAGATATGAAAATTGTAGTATTCGATTGTGGTGGTGGAACACATGACGTATCTGTTCTTGAATTAGGAGACGGTGTGTTTGAAGTAAAATCAACAGATGGTGATACACATTTAGGTGGTGATGATTTTGACCAAAAAATAATTGATTGGTTGGTTCAAGAATTCAAAGACGAAAACGGTGGATTGGATTTAAGTAAAGACCCAATGGCATTGCAACGTTTGAAAGAATCAGCAGAAAAAGCTAAAATTGAATTATCTAGCACAACTTCTACTGAAATCAATTTACCATATATCATGCCAGTAGATGGTATTCCAAAGCACTTAGTGAGAACTTTATCGAAAGCTAAGTTCGAACAATTGGTGGATGATTTAGTTCAAAGAACGATTGCACCATGTAAATCAGCTTTAAAAAATGCTGGTTTAAGTGTTGGAGATATTGATGAAGTAATTTTAGTAGGTGGAAGCACACGTATTCCAGCAGTTCAAGCAGCAGTTGAAAAATTCTTTGGTAAATCACCATCAAAAGGTGTGAACCCAGACGAAGTAGTTGCTTTAGGTGCAGCCATTCAAGGTGGTGTTTTAACAGGAGAAGTAAAAGATGTGTTGTTGTTAGATGTAACACCATTGAGCTTAGGTATCGAAACTTATGGTGGTGTAATGACTAAATTAATTGAATCTAACACAACTATTCCAACTAAGAAAAGCGAAACATTTAGCACAGCTAGCGATAATCAACCAAGTGTACAATTGCATGTTTTGCAAGGTGAACGCCCGATGGCAAAAGATAATAGAACCATTGGTATGTTTAATTTAGATGGTATTCCGCCAGCACCAAGAGGTGTACCTCAAATTGAAGTGACATTTGATATTGATGCTAACGGTATTTTAAATGTTAGCGCAAAAGACAAAGGCACAGGCAAAGAGCAAAAAATCAGAATCGAAAGTTCTTCAGGATTAAGCAAAGAAGAAATCGAAAAAATGAAAAAAGAAGCTGAAGCTAACGCTGAATCAGATCAAAGAGCAAAAGAAGAAGTAGAAAAATTGAATGCTGCTGATACATTAATCTTTACGTCTGAGAAAAACATCAAAGATTATGGCGATAAAATTCCAGGTGATAAAAAACAGGTGATTGAAGACGCTTTAGCACAACTTAGAACTGCTCATCAAAACAGAGATCTATCTGCTTGTGACACAGCCTCAGAAGCTTTGAACAAAGCTTGGGAAGCAGCAAGTCAGGATATTTATGCAGCACAACAAGAAGGTCAACAAGGAGCTCCTCAAAACGAAACACCAAACACCGACAACACACAATCTAATGATGTGGAAGATGTGAGTTTTGAAGAAGTGAAATAAACATTTATATTTTTATAAAATTAAAAGCCCTGAAATAATTTTCAGGGCTTTTTTTTGGGAATTCGGATTTGTTTGTTTAGTTTTGTTTTATTAATTAAAAATATTTGTCTATGAAAAATCGATTTTTAAAAATCATTTTTGTTTTCTTTATTGGAATTTCTATTCTTGAAATCAATGCTCAAACCCCTATAATACCCATAGAAACACCTGGCAAACCGATAGTAACACTTGGGAATTTTAACCCAACAGACACTGTGTTTCTAGAAGAATTTTTTTCTCAAAAGGGATTAACAATCAAAGAAGAAAATGGCGCAATTAGTCAAATAGTTGAATTTAGAGTTATATTATTATTTAAAACAGCTGGTATGGCTGAATTTCAAACCACCAATCTATATTTCATAACAGATAAAATGGCCTATTTGAAAGCCAACTTAAAATATGGAGATATCATGATAATTGATGGCATTAAAATCCTCAACCCTCTATTTTCTGGATATGCCAATCCAATTGTAATTAATTTGAAATAAAGATTCCTATCCCGGAATCCTAGCGATGTTTTTTTCCATTATTTTGATTTGTTCCACCACTTCTTTGCCTTTTGGATTCAAAGCTTTGGCTTTTCTGAAATATTCTTTACCAGCTTTGTTTTGGTAACGTTGAATTTCTATGGAACATAATTGTAAATAAACACTTGCCAAACCTTCTTTATCAGGAATACCTGCTTTAACAGCTTGAACCAAAGTTAATCTAGCCTCTTTTGTTTTGCCTTGACGCAGTTGAACAAAACCCAATTGCATCAAGTTTGTGCCTCTCATATCGCCAGTTAAAGACGACTTGGTATTCAAACTTTTACGAATATTATCCTCTGCTTTATCCAAATCATTGCTTGCCATATTCAAGGTGCTTTGCAACATGTAATAAGCTGAACGAATGGGTTTAATAAGTAATTTTGGATATTTAATCATTTGGATATAAGACATGGCTTTATCCACTTCGCCATCTTCTACAGCATCCTTAACCAAACGCATGGTTCCAATCATAAAATATAACAATAAGGAGAAGAAAGCTACAATGTATAATATCCAAGCCAAAATTGGGTCGCCCCAAATATGGGAAACTACACCCAAAACAATTAAAACAGCAACAATAGGAAGTCTGTATAGAATATAAAAATTTAATATTTTTCTCATGATTTTTAAGGAACTGCAAATTTCATAAAAAAAAACCTTTTATCTTACTTTTTTAATTATTAAATTTTTGTGTGTTATTAGATGTTATAAAGTTAGATTGTAGTTCCGAAGTCTCGGAAGTAGAATGAAGTATGAAATCTATTACTGGTGGCTTAACTCAAGGCAAAATCTTTAAATATTAACCATTCAACTAATATCCATTAACTTTGCCCCAAAAATATGTTTGAAAATAATAGCAGAACAGAATTAGACCAATTGGGAGAATTTGGATTAATAGACCACTTAACCCAACACATTAAACTAAATCACACTTCTACCATCAAAGGCGTTGGCGATGATGCCGCAGTGATAGATTTAGGCAATAAGTTTCAATTAATGACCACCGATATCTTTGTAGAAGGTTCCCATTTTGATTTAACATATACCCCTTTGAAGCATTTGGGATATAAATCAGTTGTAGCTAATATCAGCGATATTGTAGCTATGAACGGTAAGGCAACACATATCTTGCTTAGTTTGGCAATGAGCAGTAAATTTTCTCTCGAAGCCGTAGAAGAGTTATATGCAGGTATATTAGCTGCTTGCAATCAATATCAGGTGGACTTAGTGGGCGGAGATACAACCTCTATAGCCAAAGGCTTGGTAATCAATATTGCCTGTTATGGCGAAGTAGAAAAAGACGAAGTATGTTATAGAAGTGGTTGTAAAGAGGGCGATTTATTAGTTGTTTCTGGAGATTTGGGAGCAGCCTATTTGGGTTTGCATGTATTAGAAAGAGAAAAAAGAATTTTTATGGAAAAACCAGATTTTCAACCAGATTTGGAAGGCAATGATTACATCATACAAAGACAATTAAAACCAGAACCACGTGTAGATATTTTGCAATTACTTAAAAAACTTGAAGTAAAACCCACTGCAATGATAGATATCAGCGATGGTTTAGCCAGTGAAATGTATCATTTAGCAAAAAGTAGTCACGTAGGTTTTACAATTTATGAAGACAAATTACCCATCGACCCCATTGCATACCAACGCGCGATAGATTTTGGAATCGACCCAACTACGGCTGTGTTAAGTGGTGGCGAAGATTATGAGTTGTTGTTTACTATCTCACAAACAGATTATGAAAAAATTAAAGGTCAAATTGAACTTAGTGTAATAGGACATGCTTTAGACAAAAAAGAAGGCATGCATTTGATAAGCAAATCCAATATCAAACACCAAATAAAAGCCCAAGGCTGGAAAAGCTTTTAAAATTCAAAAAAGGATTTATTTCTTTTTTTAAAAAAATAATATTACGTTTGACATCATGTCGGTAACACCTCATAAACCTGCCAAACGCGTCACGGTTCATACGCTCGAAGAGATGAAACAAAGGGGCGAAAAAATCAGTATGCTAACAGCCTACGATTATTCATTAGCCAAAATTGTGGATGATGCAAACATTGATGTGATATTGGTTGGTGATAGTGCTAGTAACGTCATGGCAGGGCATGAAACCACTTTGCCCATAACGCTCGACCAAATGATTTATCATGCCTCTTCTGTGATAAGAGCCGTAAAAAGAGCTTTGGTTGTGGTTGATTTACCATTTGGATCTTATCAGGGTAATAGCAAAGAAGCTCTACTGAGTAGTATTAGAATTATGAAAGAAAGTGGCGCACATGCCATTAAATTAGAAGGCGGAGAAGAGGTTTTAGAATCCATCAAAAGAATCATCAGCGCTGGTGTACCTGTGATGGGGCATTTAGGTCTTACGCCACAAAGTATCTATAAATTTGGCACCTATGCTGTTAGAGCTGTTGAAAAAGAAGAAGCAGATAAATTGATAAAAGATGCCTTATTAATGCAAGATGCCGGTTGTTTTGCTATAGTTTTAGAAAAAATACCAGCAGATTTAGCTGAACGTGTTACAGCAATGCTTAAAATTCCTGTTATTGGTATTGGCGCAGGTGCTGGTGTAGATGGACAAGTATTAGTTTTGCATGATATGTTAGGTATCAACAAAGATTTTAGTCCTAGATTTATGAGACGATATCTGAATTTGTACGAATCCATCAAAGGTAGTATTGAGCATTATATAGAAGATGTTAAATCACAAGATTTTCCTAACCAAAACGAACAATATTAATTGAGTTTGAAAACCATAGAAATCAATACCACTCAAAATGTCAAAATTGAGTATCAATTGGCTTCTGTTTCAGAGCGAATGATAGCTTTTGCCATCGACTTTATACTGATGGGAATAGGTTATTTAATTCTTTTTTTGTTTGCAAGCAGCATATTTGATTACAATGCTGGCATCATTCTTCAAATTATTGTTTTCTTTTGGTTTGGCTTTTATACTTTAGCATCAGAGATGATTGGATATGGACAATCAATTGGCAAGAAAGCTATGGGTATTAAAATCATCAAATTAAATGGCGAGGAACTTGAGTTTTATGACTATTTTAATAGATGGGTTATGCGGCTTTTAGATATTTATTTTACACTTGGCACAATGGCAATTTTGTTTATCATTGGCAATAAGAGTGGTCAAAGATTGGGCGATATCCTAGCAGGCACTACTGTTATTAAAAAACAAAATACTTTTGGTTTTAAACTATCAGACATTTTAAAGTTGAATCAAAAAAGCAAAGAGGATATTAATTTTAAATATCCATTGGTTCACAAACTTTCAGAAAGAGATGTTATTTTGATAAAAAATATGCTTTACAGAAATCAATTATTTAACAACAAAGCACATCAGGAATCATTGAATTTACTAACAGCAAAAGTTATGGAAATACTAGAAATTGTAGAATTAAAAGACAATCAAAAAGTATTTTTAAATCAAGTTATATCAGAATATATTATTCAAACAAGGTAAGTTATTTTGAAGATTAATTTCTTTTGACACCCAAAATTCAGGTAGGTTAATAATACTAAATTTATTTAATTTTTGTTGTCTTGTGTAAAACAACTATCTTTGCACCTTGTTTTTTAAAACCCTACATACCAAAACAATAATTTTCACATTTCTGATATTAGGTTTGTTTTCTTTCACAAACATTCAATTTAGGATTGATGAAAATGTTGCAGTTTTAGATTCTTGTTCAACAGAATTGGAATATTTATATGTTTCATCGGCTAAATTTAAAAGTTACACATCAATTTTGTATCAAGAAATTTTCAAAGAAAACAATGCTCCTTCAAATAAGGTTTTTGAATATGCTTACAAAGGTTATGCAAATTTGGTAGCCAAGAATTTACTGACTCAAAAAAACCTATTGACTATCATCGATTATTCCAAATCCTCAAACAGCAAACGTTTGTGGGTGATAGATTTAAAACTTAAAAAGGTGTTATTAAACGAAATGGTTGCTCATGGAAGAAATTCAGGAGAAGAAATAGCCACTAAATTTTCTAACAATCAAGAATCCTATCAATCCAGCATCGGTTTTTTTATTACAGGCGAAATTTATGATGGCAAACATGCCGAATCCTTAAAACTTCATGGTTTAGAAAAACACTTCAACGACAAAGCTTTCGACAGAGGAATCGTTATCCATGGCGCAGAATATGTGAGCGAGGAATTCATACAACAAAATCAACGATTGGGCAGAAGTTTGGGTTGCCCTGCGGTTTCAAATACGATAAACACAACATTGATAAATACCATTAAAGACGGCACTTGCATTTTTGCTTACTATCCTCATAAATCCTATTTAAAACAATCTAAGTTTTTGAACAAAGATGTTGTTGTTGGTATTCCAACTCTTTAGATTTTGAAGAAAAAATTTTACAGCAAATATTTGATATATTCATTTAATCCAAATTATATAAAAGTAGTTCGATGATTTTGAAATTTATATAAAATTAAACTAAAGAATTATGTTTTTTGTGTAATGACTTCTAATACCATTTATATTTTTAAAATAGTCTATTGAAATTTATGGTAAATGCCGATATAACAAATAAATAGTCCAATAATGCGAAGTATTAGGTGGACTATATTATTTGTATATTCGGTATAAAATACATATGTTCAGTAATTCATTTAAAAACGTCTAAACTAAATCCTTTATAATAAACTTCATTAATTTCAGAATAGATGATATATACAAAATATTTTTCCATCATAAAAAAACGCTTCATTTTAGGTGAAGCGTTTGATTTGTTTGCGGTGTGGACGGGACTCGAACTTATTATATTTCAATTTACCTTAATTAATACAATATACACATTTTCAATAAGTTAATAAAATAATATTCAATTTTAATAAATAAAAATAAATAAAAATAGACAAAAAGTGTCCTCCAAAGTGTCCCCAAATAAATTAAAATACCTTACCTTTGTAGTCAATATAAAATAAACGAACATGGCTAAATACAATCTATACCTTAGGGATAAAACATCAAAAGAAGAAACTCCAATTATATTATACATAAGCTGGAATAATGTTCGATTAAAGTATCCTATCAAAGAAGTCATTAATCCTAAAGACTGGGATTTTAAGAAACAGAATGTTATTGACACTAGAAGGAATACTGAATTAAGAGAAAAAAACTTAAAAATTACAAATTTTATATTGTTGATACGAGAACTATTTGTCAAGTATGAAAATATTTATAAAAAACATCCAACTACTTCTGAATTGAAAAACTTCCTTGATGTGGAAATAAATACAAGAAATAAAACTGAATCTGAAATTTACAAACCTGAAAATGAAATTACTCTTTTAGAATATATCCAAAATTTTATAGAAGAGTCTAGTTCCAGAAGTAATGAGAAAACAGGCAAACCAATTGCAAAAGGAACTATTGATACATATAAACAGGTTTATAATATGATTAATGATTACTCTAATAAAATTCAGAAAGACTTAAACTTTAATGATATTGATTTGGATTTTTATTTTAAATTCAATGCATATTTAACTAAAAAAGGTCTTTCAACAAATACAATAGGAAAACGCATTGCAATACTTAAAACAATATTGAGGGAGGCAACAGATAGAGGATTAAATAGAAACTTATCTTTTCAATCTAAAAGATTTAAGGTAATTCGTGAAAAAACGGACAATATCTATTTAAATGACAATGAATTATTGGAGCTTTATAATCTAGATTTATCCAATAATACCAGACTAGACAATGTACGAGATTTGTTTTTAATTGGGTGTTATACTGGATTAAGATTTTCTGATTTTAGCATTTTATCTAAAAAAAACATTGATGATGATTATATAGAAATAGAAACTCAAAAAGTCAGAGATACAGTTGCTATTCCATTGCATTACATTGTAAAACAAATAATAATCAAACACAATGGTGAACTTCCACGTGCTTTATCAAATCAAAGGATGAATAGTTATTTAAAAGAAATTGGAGCAAAAATGGATAGTTTAAAAGTTGATTTTTCTAAGAGTATTACTAAAGGTGGAGAAGAAATTACCACAAATTATAAAAAGCATGAATTATTAACAACACATACTGCAAGACGCTCATTTTCATCTAACTTATTTATTGATGGAATTCCAGCTCAAACCATAATGAAAATTACTGGTCATAAAACTGAAAAAAGCTTTATGCAATACATTAAAATTACTCCAAAAGAAAATGCAAATATTATCAAAGCACATTGGGAGAAGAAGTACAAAATGATGATGTAAGAAGAATCATTTGACTTTAATGGAAAACAACCCGATTATGACACATTAGCTTTTCCTTCTTTAATATATAAATAACAATTTATATGTAATCAATATAAAATATCTGAAAAACAATCGTTTTTATATCACAATTTTTATAAAAAAATTAAAGTTTATTTTTTTTCAAACTTTCAATAAAGGCAATGGTTTTATTGTTTTTTAAAACATCCTCCGCTACAATCCTGCCCAAAATTAGACCAAGGCTTAATGCTTTTGTATCTTTGGTAGTAATTTCAGAATCAGGTTTGGTCTTCTCTTTTTCATGTTTAAAAGTATCCAAAACTTTTTCCGTTTCTTTGTTTGGATTTTTCTCATACAGTGGAGAATCAAATATTGAAATTTCAGAATTTGTATTAAATCTTCCCTCATGATACGCTATACCTAACACCACTTTTATAATAAAATCGCAATTGTGTGTCAAGGCTTGGTCACCTTTAAAATTTCCTGTTTTTGTGGCTTGTACAACCGATATGAAAGATGATTTTGGACTCTCGGATTTTAATAATTCTAAAAAATCATTATCAATGCCAGCACTATTGATACTATCAATGAATATGAAATCAAATTTTTTATAATTCAAATAGTCCCTAATTTCATTTTTATCCTTTAGTTCAACAAAAGTTACTTTGCTTCCCCCGATTTCCTTAATTTTTAATTGTAATGTAACACTCTTTCCTTCCTCGACTGCAATGTAACAAACAGTGCCAAAATATTCTTTTAAATAGTCAGCAAAACGAATCGTTAAATTACTTTTTCCACCTTTGGGTAATCCCCAAATAATTCCATAAAATGGCTTGGATGGTTTACCAATCAATTCTAAAAATTTACCAGTAAATTTATAAGTGATAAACTTCACTTTTAAAAATTCATCTCCTATAAATTCTTTTTTTTTAAATCTTTTTTCAAGTGTTTCTTCCTCTTTTAGTTTATTGTTTTTTATGTCCGAACGAACACTGAATGCCTTGTCATTGCTGTTCGGGACGTTCGTTCGACTATGTAAAGAATCTAGTGATTTCATCTCTTGTACATATTTATGTGCGGTTGATTTGCTTATGGATAATTCTAATGCTATCTCGCTGTAGCTGAATCCATTTTTGAATAATTCAAATGCTTTGATTTTTGGTTTCATATTGTTTTATGTTTTGTTTTATGTTTTTTGTTTTAAATAGTAACATTAGTAACATCATAAATCTGTTACTGTTGTTACTTATGTGGTAAATCAAATTTTTTGTCATAAAATCTATTTACTCTCGTTTTGAATAATTTTTTAATTCAAGTATAAGTCGATTATTGATGTTTTCTAGTTCTGGAATTTGATTTAAGCTCATATTAATTCCTCCTTTTCATGATTTGAAATACTTTTGTTGGAACTCTCCTTTTTGCCTTCTTGCATCCAATTGTCTAAATCAGCTTTAATAAACATGACCCTTCTAGATTTTTTAACAAAAGGAATTTTGCCATTAGAGGTGTAACCATAGAGGGTTTGCTCTGCCAATCCAAGGTACTTGGCAGCCTCTTTGATGCTCATAGGCTTTTCTGGAGGAGGAATAGGTGGGGGCGTTTTTTGTTCGCTTAATACTCTGCGAACTGTTTTTTGAATTAAATGTTCTAATTCTTCGGGGGTAGTGACGATGATGTTTTGCATAGTTGTGTAAAATTCTGTTGCAAAACAAAATCATTATGTTCCCAAAAAATCAAACTTGGATTCCAAGTTGGAGTAACTATTTCTTTAAATATTCTTCATATGCAGATTTGATTTTGTCAAATAATTCTAATTGATCGTGTCCACCATTTGTATAATTTTTGTTTTTTGAGAAATTTGATTGCCAGCTTTTACTTAATTCAACATTAAATGCTATTGCTAATTCTTCAACTATTTTAGTAATTTCACCTTTCCCATTATTTATAAACTTTGCATTAAATAATGCATAAATTAATTTAACAAACTCAGTTTTGCTATTTCCGCTAGTCCATTTTATTATCAAATCATTAGTATCTTTTTCTAATTTTATGTTATTGTTTTCAATTACAGTGATTTTATTTATGTTTCTTTTGAATGGAATTGGAGAAATTAATTCTTGTTTTGCTTTGATCGCTTTTTTATTTAAGTTGTTTTCATGTTTTGAGTATTTTTCGGGAAATTCTTCTCGTATAAAATCTATAAAACACTGATATGCTGTAAACTTAGCAAAATATTTAGTAATTTGAAAAGAGTTTGCTTTTTCAAAGAAACTATCTTCATACTTTATTTTATGCCTTTTATGAGCTTCCCTATTTTCAAAAATATCAGTAATAACATTTTCAAATGATAATCCACGCTCATATTTATAAAGAAAATTATTCAAGATTTGATTTCTTGTTGGGTTTGAAATAAAACAATAGTAATAATTTATTAAGTTATATTCTATTAATTCATCAATCACCAAATCTTTATTTCTTGCTATTTGAATTTTTTTTAAGAATTTTTGTTTCATTATTTCATAAAACTTTAATTCAAGTTCTTGAAAATAGTTTTCGTTCGTGTTATTTGTCATTGTTTGATATTGTTAGATTTATAGTTTTCATTCCATTTTTCAAGTTCCCATTCTGCAATTTCAGCAATTTTTAATTCTTTAAAAGTTTGCAAATACATTTCATAACCTTCCAATTCCATTTCTGTCCAATTTGACAATATTAAATCATTTTTCAATGTCAACAATTTAGTTTTAACAATTCCATCAATAGGACGATGAGGCGGTGTTTCTATTTCACCAATACTCCATAAGAATTTTAAATACAGGTTAAACATTTTTGTGTAACTACAAATCTTAAGGTGTTGTTATTTAAAATACCTTCAAACTCAATGGTAAGTATATCTTTAATCTCTGATACTTTTTCTATGTACTCATCAGTATTGATTTTCTTTTTATAGAACTCTGCATACTCATTACATAGGACTTCAGCTCTTAATTTAAATTGATAGGTGGTTTTTGTTTTATCTTGAATATCAAACACTGGATATTCTTTATTTCTATTGCTAACAGCTACTTGATAAGCATTTTGGAACAAGCTGTTTTTTATAAATGGTGTTTTCATAGTTTTACACCCCTCTTTCATAAGTTTCATTAAATACTTCTTTTAACAATCGACCCTCGACAAACCTATTGGAACCAGGACAAACTTTGAACTCTAAATTAAGTATCAACTGAGTGGCATTAATTAATGATATTTCTTCTTCTCTAAATCTTACTAATTTGGGTACTATGACAATTGCAATTTCACCTATATGTGCAGATATTAGTTTGTAACCAAAAGATATTCCCATTTCAATGAGCTATAAAATATAAAAAAAATGTCAGCACTTTTCAAGTCGTGAAATTACAAATATTTATTATTTTTAAAAAAATAAAATTCATCTTAATTACTTGAAAATTAATTGTTTTTACTTTGCATATATTGACTTTGTGTAATCTAAGTATTTATACTTAATTTATGTTTTTTATTAAAAAAAGTTTGTTTTATTGATTAGAATGTTTTTGCTTTGCTGAAAACTACTACAATTTCTAATTTATGAAAATGCATTCACTAAAACCCAAAAACAGGTTTTCATCAAGTTATTCAACTTGTTACAATTATTTTTCAATAATCTTAATTAAATAATCCAATTATCATGAATACAAAACCCCTTTCATTGAATTTTAAGTTTTTAATATTAGCAACATTGCTTTTGTTAAACACTAAATCTTATGCCCAATTGAATATACAATTTAATGGGGTTAATGAGTATTTATTTAACAGTAGTCAGGTTTTAAATTTTACCGCCATTAATTCTAATTCAAAATCGTATCAGGTTTATTTCATTGGCAAAATCAAAGACCAAAACAATGATATTGTCTTGGAATATAAAACTACCAATGTCCTATTAAATGTTGGCGCCAATATTTTTTCTAAATTCAACATCAGTTTCAGTGAACTTCGATTTTTAAATAGCGATATTTTGGAAGTTGAAGAAAAATCAGGGGTATTTCCTTATGGCGCCTATCAGATATGTATGTATGCGCAATGTGTTGAAGCAAATTGTGGTGATGTTGGCGTTAATGGTGGGATGGAAACCCCAGAGTGTATAACTGTAAAGGTAGAAAATCCAACGCCTTTATTATTAGCATATCCTGATAATGAATCCGAAATTGAAGTAACTCGCCCTATGTATTTATGGATTCCACCAAGCCCTATAGCCAGTTCTAGTCAGTTAAACTACCGTATGCGCCTAGTAGAAATCATGGATGGGCAATCCAAATCAGATGCTTTAACGATGAATCGTCCTTTGATAGAGGAATCTGGTATTATGAAACCATCACTGATGCACCCTTTAGATGTGCCCGAACTGGAAAAAGGCAAATGGTATGCTTGGGAGGTAGAGGCTTATGTGGGTCAAACTTTCATAGCGAGAAGCGAGCAATGGAAATTTAAGGTAAAAAAGGAGGAGGAGAAGAAGGAAAAACCCAGTTATGTTTTATTAAAAACGGATGATAATTCTGTATATCAATTTAAAGATATTTTATACTTTACTTATATTGAAAATAGAATTAACAATGCTTTAGAAGTAAAAATATATAATTTAGAAGAACAATTGATATACAATGGTGGAAATAACTTTGAGGCGATTCGTGGTGAAAACTCATACGATATAAAACTAAATGAAGGCAAATTCTATAAGAATACAATTTATATTTTAGTTTTAAAAAATATTTACAATGAACAGTATGTTTTGAAGTTTAAACTTTTATAAAATTGAGACAGTTTTTTTACATATTGTTTATTGTATTCATTCATTCAAGTTGCAACAAAAAGCTTGAACCTATAGAATATGTCAATTGGTTTAAAACTGGTAATGAAAATTTAATTGAAAATAAATCAGATCAATATATTTATCAAATCAGATACATATCACCAGAAGCAACACTCTTGTTAGAATTTGGTCAAGAAAAAGATTCAATCAAAAAATATTTAATAGAAGAAAAAAACTGGTCAAAATTTGACTTAAAAATTTATACATTAGACAAAAAGCAAGATGTATTGAAATATAACAACAAACATAAAAATGATTATTTCCAGAAAATGCAGTATTTGATTACAAACATCAACGAAGATATAACAGCAATCAATAAAGAAGGCACTAAAGTACCATGTGCATTTCATCATTTTGAGAGAGCTTATAACATATCGCCATACATTAATCTGACTTTTTCATTTATGGAAAAAATAGAAAACTTAAAAGAAATAAATATTGAATCTAAACTCGATAATTCAAAAATTTCTATACCACTAAAACAAACCCAATTGCCTAAATTAAAATTATAAAAAATATGCAAAAGAGAAGATCAACTAAAATAAAACTAACATCTGTTCTTTTTATATTCATACACCTTACTGAAGTCTGTTATCCTACTATCAGTTTTGCATTAACTGGTGGACCAAGTCAGCCTGAGGTACAAAGTTTTGAGCCAGTTGGCACAAGTGAAATGGTGGATTTATTTTCTGGAGATTTTAATTATAACATACCTCTTTTAGATGTAGGTGGATACCCTATAAATATTGCATACCATGCAGGAGTTACAATGGATCAAGAAGCCAGTTGGACAGGCTTAGGTTGGAATATTAATGCTGGAGTTATAAATAGAGATATGAGGGGTTTGCCAGATGATTTTAGAGGCGATTTAATCGAAAAAGAAACTCATATAAGACCAAACATAAACACTTCAGCCAACTTAGGTTTACCAATTGCAGAGTTTGAATTATTTGGATTAAAACCTTATTTTATCAAACCAGAAGCTAAAATAAATTTTAATGTTGGAATTAGATATAACAATTACAAAGGTGTAGGATTTGATATTGGTATTTCACCAACAATGTCAATTGGAGAATCAAATAGCACAAAACTAACAGCGGGTCTAGGATTAAATTACTCGTCTTCGGGTGGAATTAATGTTAATCCCAGTTTAAGTTTAAGTAATAGAATTGATGGGGAAATTAAAGAAGGAGCGTATGCAAAAACAGGTGTTCAAGTTGGCACAAGTTTTAATTCCAGACAAGGCTTGCAAGCATTTAATTATGGTATTAGTTATGGTATAAATAATAAAAAAAATAATGAAATAGCAGGCAAAAGCATTGGCTCTAGTCATTCTTTTGGCATTCAAACATACACACCTCAAATTTCAATGCCTATGAAAACGCATTCATTAACAATGAGTATAGGCACTGGGCCTGAATATACAGGTGCTTTCCCTAAAATTAATTTATCTGGATCATATAGCCAAACAATGCTTTCTGAGACTAAAACATCAAAAAATGCTTATGGTTATATGTATGAAGATGCACATAGAATGGTTGAAGAGCAGGATGACCATGATTTTTTGTTAGATTATAACAGAGAAAACGATGGTTCATTTACAAAAAAAACCAAAAATTTACCATTAACCAATCACACATATGACATATATTCTGTAGCAGGTCATGGGGTTGGAGGATCTTATAGATTATTTAGAGGAGACATTGGAATAATTGGTGATGATTATACAAAAACAACCAGTACTAGCGGTAGTGGAGGTCTTGAATTAGGGTTTGGAAACATTGCACATTTTGGAGTTGATGTAAATGCTACTTTTCATAAAAGTGAATCTGGAGCATGGGTGGGCAACAGAAAAGAATGGAAAAGAGATAAACCAAAAAATAAATACAATGTAGCTAGAGAGATTTTTGGTTTTAGGGGCATAGACGTAACAATAACTTCGATTGATTATGAAGCTTCTTACTTTAAAAAAGCTGGAGAGATGTTGCCAATTGATGAAACTAATTATAATTTCATCAAAAACAATCAAGCGATTTCTTTAAATCCTTTAAGTTTGGAAGAATCTAGTGCTATATCTTTGTTTTCAAATAAACCTAATACAAATTATTTGAGTTCAAATTATCTTAGATATTCAGACAGAGATAAAACAACAAGAAAAATTAGAGATAAGAGAAATCAAATATTTAATCCCTTAACTGTTAAAGATAGAGGTATAGCAGGTTTAACCAAATACTTGAATTACGAGAATATAAATCCGCCCATTTATGATCCTTATAAAACTTCTAAACTAACACCGCAACGCCCTAATCATCATACTTCTGAAATTTCTATTGTTGGTGAAGATGGTATGAGGTATTATTATGGAATTCCTGCTTATAATAATATCCAAAAAGAAGCTGCTTTTAATGTTTCTGGTAGGTCTAAAAACAATGCAATTGGTCAAGTAGATTACAATGCAGGAAGTGATAATACGATTAATAATAGACAAGGAAGAGATCATTATTACAATAAAACCACAACACCTGCTTATGCACATTCCTATTTATTAACTGGGATAGTAAGTAGTGATTATGTTGATTTAACAGGGGATGGTATTTCAAACGATGATTTTGGAACATCCGTAAAAGTAAATTATTCTCGCGTTTATGAAAATTATAATTGGAGGGTTCCTTATAATCAAAACAAGGCATCCTTATCAGAAGGAATAAGAAGTACTGATAATGATGACAAGGGTTCTTATGTATATGGCCAAAAAGAAATCTGGCATATTTCATCCATTGAAAGTAAAACTCATATTGCCTTTTTTAGAATTTCGCCAAGGGAAGATGGTTTAGGTGTTTTAGGCGAAAATGGAGGTAAAAATCCAGATCAAAAGTCTTATAAATTAGATAAAATCGAATTGTATTCTAAACAGGATATCGAATTTCAAAAATTGAATGCTAAACCAGTTAAAGTGGTACATTTTCAATATGATTATTCGCTTTGTCCTAATGTAGACAATAACACTGGAGCAACCTTGCCATTAGTTGAGGGAAATGACAATAAAGGAAAGCTGACATTAAAAAAAATATGGTTTACTTACGGCACATCTCACAGAGGCAGAACTGCTCCATACTCTTTTGAATATGCAGGTATCAATGGACAAAGCGGAATAAATCCAAACTATAACTTAAAAGGAAATGATGCATGGGGTAATTACAAAGAAATGAAAGCAAACAACAATTCACCAAGTGGGGATTTGTCAAATTCCGATTATCCATATACAGATCCAAATAAAACAATATCAGACCAAAATTCTTTTGCTTGGTGTTTAACTCAGATTAATTTGCCATCGGGAGGCAAAATAAAAGTTACTTATGAAGCAGATGATTATGGTTATGTAGAAAATAATAGAGCTTTAGAAATGACAAAAATTGCGGGATTTGGAAATTTTGAAGACAAGGTTAACAAGGGCGATAGAATTTTTTATCCTAGTGGAAAAGACAGGCATACTGATTTGATTTTCTTTAATTTAAATGAGTCATATTCAGGTTCCAATCCATCAGAATACATTAAGAAAAGATATTTAGAAAACTTAAATTACATCCAATTTAATGTATTTGCATATTTAAGAGATAAAAAAGGAACTTCTAATGATGTCTATGAGTTTGTAAAAGGTTATTGCGAAATAGATTGGACAAAAGGTTGTGGCATGACATCAAGCACTGAAGCTTGGGTAGCTATTAAAAAAATGCATATCAATGATAAAGACGATGGGAATGACAGGCAAATGGTGAATCCTATTGCTAAGACAATATGGAATCATACAAGGCTATATTTACCTCATTTAGTTTATCCTGAGCCAGACAATCAAACACAAACACCTGATAAGCAATTGTTATCTCTTATTCATGTTATTGGTTCAGATTTTTATAGAAATTTTAGAGGTATCAACAAATCATTAGAGGATCAAAAATTTGGATACAGAATTTCAAAAGCTAAATCGTGGATACGTTTGAATTCTCCCGACAAAAAAAGAATTGGAGGCGGACATCGGGTTAAGAAAATTGAAATGTCGGATGAATGGCAAGACATGGCTTTTCCTTCTGATAACAATGCTACCTCAGTTTATGGGCAAGAATATGAATACACAAAACTAGAAAAACAAACCAATGGTGAAGTATGGGAAATTAGTTCTGGTGTTGCAGCAAATATTCCAGGTTTCATGAGCGATGAACACCCACTAGTTCAACCAAGATTTTCTAGTGAAGATTACGTCTTGGTTTCAGATATTGAAACTTATGAAGACAGACCTATAGGTGAATCTTTTTTTCAAGGAGCGAATGTTGGTTACAGTCAAGTTAAAGTAAAAAGCATTACACCAAGTAATGTTGTAAGAACCGCAGCAGGATATACCGTTAATGAATTTTATACAGCTTATGACTACCCAACTATCGTAAGTTCAACAGAGTTATTTCAACATCACATAGAGCCAATGCCATTTTTCTCAATGTTTCAAATAAAAAGAGAACATAAAGCCATCGCTGCTCAGGGTTTTTCAATAGAATTGAACGATATGCATGGCAAGCCTAAAGCTCAATACACCTTTGGTGAAGGCAAAAAAGACCCTTTGTCTTGGTCTAAATCTTATTATAAGACTAATTCTAAATTCAGACCACAATCTTTAAATAATAAAGTTTTAACCATCGCACCCGATAAAACCATTAAAGAAAAAGAAATTGGTGTTGAATATGATTTTGTTATTGACAATAGACAACAAGAAGCTGTAACTTATTCAGCTGGTATTAATTTTAATACAGAAGCATTTGCCTTATTAATTTTTCCAGTAGTAGTTCCAGCTGTAATACCTTCTTTTTCTAAAGAAGAGGTTGGTTTTAAATCAACTGTTGGAACTAAAGTAATAAAAAGATACGGTGTTTTAGATAGTACAGTAGCTTTTCAAGAAGGCAGTTCAATCACTACATCCAATCTTTTGTATGATGATCAAACAGGTGAAGTTTTACTCACCAGTGTTGAAAACGAGTTTAATGATAGGGTATATAATTTGACTTATCCTGCACATTGGGCTTATGAAGGCATGGGGCAAGCCTATAAAAACATTGGTTTTTATATGAATCAAGTTACTATTAAATCTGATGCAATTGTTTTTCCAAATAATATTAATTCAGCTAATTATTTAGTACCAGGTGATGAATGTTTGGTTCAATATCCAAATGGTATTGAAAAAATAGGTTGGGTTTATTTAGGCAATGGTAATAAATTGAATTTTATTGACGATCAGGGCTATGCTTTAGATAATGGAGAGAATATTCAAATTAAAGTTATTCGATCTGGCAGAAGAAATACACCTAAATCTCCAATTTCTACTTTTACTACTTTAAGCAATCCTCTTGTAAAAGCACCCAATGGTTCTTATTCTCTCAATATTATTAATGTAACAAATACCGAAGCCATAGAATACAAAGAAAATTGGAAAACGCACTTGGATTTGGTGCCTTACTTTAAATGCGATACTTTGGGTTCTGACAATTATAGAAATTTTGTTAATTTTATAGATGATTTACCTAATCAACAAAAAATGGTAAAAACAAAATATCTTGTAACGGATAATTTTTCGCTATTTACAGAATTTAAAAGAAATGACACTGTATTTAAGATCCAAGTGTTAATTCATCAAAAAGGCGGTGGTGGATATATTGGAAAAGATACCTGCAATTATGAGGATTCCGTTTTTATTAGGTATTGTTGGTTAGACTCAAACGATCAAAACAAATGTTATCCTAAGCAATTAGCAGAAATTGTTGGTGTTGTAAATTTCATACCAAGACCGTCAGTTTTGCATTTTGATGGCTATGATCACTATTGGGCTAAAGTAAAAGCTAAAGATTATAATTCTACATTTATATCAATGGTCGAGATGAGTAATAACGCTAAACCATACAGAGATTCAATGAGTAAATATTTGAATCTTAAATGTAAAGGTTTGTCTTATGTTGATACAATAAGTAACATGAAGTTATGGTATCAATACTCATTTAATACGTATAATTCAAAATACCGAATGGGTTTTACTATTGTTGATAGTATTTGTTCTTGTAGTGATATAGAGTTTATTTTCAATCAACCCAACAGATATAAAACTGTTTTGGATTATTATAATTATCAACCTCATGGAACTAATACTATAAAATGTAAAGTTATAGTTCTTACTGAAAACAATCAACAAGATACTTTAGATGCCATTGTTAAGTCTTGTATTCCACTGATGAAATGTCAATATTATTGTGGAGATGCTTATGCTGAAAAGGTAATTAATCCATACAGAGCCAATATGTTAGGCAATTGGAGACCCTTTAAGTCTTATAAATATTTAGGAGAAAGAACTTATCAAGCGGGCTCTCCTAATACGAGAAGTGATGGAAAATACACCACATTCTCTTCTTATTGGAATTACAATGCAGGCAGTAAAAAACACATACCAAACAATGCTGACAACAAATGGGTAAATGCTTCTGAAATCACAGAATACACACCATTTGGTAATGAAGTGGAGAACAAAGACGCGCTAGGTAATTACAGTGCTGCACTATTCGGTTATCAAAATACATTAACAACTGCTGTAGCCTCTAATTGTAGATACAATCAATTGGCATTTGATGGGTTTGAAGATTATTCAATTACCTATGGCAATACATTGTCTTGCAATCAAGGGCATTTTAATTTCAAACACGCTCTTGGAGAAAACACAGGAATAAGTTTAGATAATACCCAACAGCATTCTGGTAATTTTAGTTTGAAACTAGATGCAGGCAAAACAGCTCAGATTGAAAGATTTAAAGTGATAGAAATGTTGCCAAGCCCAGCTGTTAATGAAAACGAAGTAAGGGTAGTTAGATTAGAAGATGAAATTGGTGTTTTCAGACCAGGGGCAGGTAAGTATGTCATTGGAGGATGGATAAAATCTGAAATCAAAATTGGCGACACCACTTATGCTAATGGTTTAATTGAAGTGGAAATTTTGGACATCAACAACAATTTAACAACTGTATCTGTAAACCCAGTTGGCAATATTATAGAGGGTTGGCAAAGAGTAGAAGCTGTTTTTGAATTACCTACTGATATTAAATCGATTAAAATTAAATTAAATGCTAACGAAAATAGTGCTACTTGGTTTGATGATATTAGAGTACATACTTATGATGGCAACATGAAGAGTTATGTTTATGACGCCAAGCATTTAAAACTGAGAGCCGAATTGGATGAAAACAATTATGCTACATTCTATGAATACGACCAAGAAGGATCATTAATCAGAGTAAAAAAAGAAACCGTAAATGGCATAGTAACATTAAAAGAAGTGAGAAATCATGTTAAAGGTAAAAATTAATAAATATCTTATTTTATTGCTTGGTTGCTTTTTAGTCTTAAAAGCATCTTTTTCGCAAAATTTTGTTGAAGATTTTAAGAAAATAAACTTGACATACACACAAGGGAGCATTGGTTTTAATATAAAATTCGATTATTACAACGACTATCTTCAAAAAACACCGAGTTATTCTGTGAATGGCAATGTGAAAATAAAAGAAAAAATGATGTATTATAAAATGAACGATATAGAACTGTCATACGACACGCTTTATACGTGCATGGTTGATCATCAAAATAAAACCATCATGATAGACACTGTTTTTCAAAAAGCTAATTTATTAAAAAACATTAATTTTATAGACAGTTTAAGCCAAGCCTATCAATCGGTAAGTTATAAAGATTTAGGCGATAACAAAGCAGAATATACCATTTACTCCAGTTTGCCTGGCATATCACACAGTATTATTGTTTTTAACAAAACCAATTATCTCATACAAAACATCGCAATCTTCTTTTTGGATAACAGAGAAAACGCTAAAAAAAACAGCATCCGAAACAAATTAATCATTAAATACCAAGACATTAATCAATTAAGCCTCCCCAACAGCGTTTTTAAACCTTCTCAATTTGTAACAATATCAGGTAAAAAAATAAGAGTAAAAGAAAAGTATAAAAACTACACCTTAATCAATAATATCAAATAAACCAATTTTAAAAAAAAATCAATATGAACAAAAAAACCATTAAACAAACAGCATGGGCATTATTGCCAGCCTTAATCATCGGGTTTACAGCTTGTGGAGACAAAGATGAAACAACACCTACTACAACGCCTACACCAACCAAAACCCTTAACAAAACCTCTTTGACCAATAATAAAAAATGGTATAACCAAGGCAGTACAATACAACACGATTTTAAACCAGATGGTAAATATAAATCTTCTGGCACCTGGCGTTGGATTAACAATTCTGATACCATGGAAACAATTGGTTCTTTAGGTGGTACACCATTAAAATGGCGATTTATATGGAATACGGAAACAGAAGCTCAATGTGAAAGAATTACTACAGGTGGACAACCTAGTAATGGTTTTTTAATGAAAACTTCTGAGTGGTAATAAAGAATAAATATAATTTAGTTGAAAATTCTCCCTTGTAAAGATTAAAGGACCTACTGTATTTAATAAATATTAAAGAAAAACAATGAATTCGTACATCAACCGACAATCGTTTATTTCCATGTTTTTGTTCATGGTTTTGAACTTATGGAACAATTATTCCTTTGCAGGAAAAGAGCCAGAATTACGCAGTTTTAAAATGTGTAATAACATAACAGTAGGCGATACGCTGTTGGTGTACGATCAATTGTTTTTAAATAGCTTGGGCACTAGTACAGCTGTTTCTCCAAGCAATTATCATTTGCATAAAACGCTGAATCATATTACACTCGAAGTGGATCAGAACACTGTGGTGGATTGTAATTTGCCTCAGTTT
Organism: Bacteroidota bacterium; assembly: GCA_030682255.1. Lineage (GTDB taxonomy): Bacteria > Bacteroidota > Bacteroidia > NS11-12g > UBA955 > JABMMZ01. Next base: position 48,955 of record JAUXOK010000005.1, read on the forward strand.
TCTGTTTCTGTTAATGTAAAAATTGATAGAATTGATGCTTGGGGCAATGCCATTGGCAGTAGTGAATACAAAACTTTAGATATTTTTTATGACAAAACTTTGGTTGAAAAATACAAAGAAAAACATTCCTTTACTTTTGAAAATGGGTTTTGGTTTAAAACAGAAATCGTAAGTATTACACCAAGCAGCACACTCGCCCTTCCTTTTGTTAAAGTTTCTATAGGAAGCAGTATTGAAAGATACCAAGATATCAACAAAACGACTATTCCAACCTTTAATCTGGCTACTTATAATTCTAGCAATACAGAAATTAATATCCATTGGAATCCAATCATTGGGGCAGAAGCCTATGATTTAGAGTGGGTATGGTATGATGATTATGCCAATTCAGATGATTTGAATGTTACAGTTCCTGCATCTGCCATAGAATATGATTTTCAGAACAATGCGAGCCGAGTAACAGTAAAAGGCAATGCTTATCAATTAACCCCCACTTTTGAAAGAGGCTATTTATTGTTAAGAGTTCGAGCTATTGGCTACACAGGTGCTTTTTTTACCCACCGGGTGGAGGGGGCTTGGAGCAGTCAAAATTATGGACCTCGCATTGCTAACTCTGGCGGCAATTCTTTTGCCATGGGCAATGATGCCATTTACATAGCGCCTATCGCATCGCCCTTAGATGTTAAAATGCATGAACCGAAACTTAATTGGCAATATTCTTCTGTGTTTGCTGAAGAAGGCAAGAAAAAAGAAATCATTGCTTATTTTGATGGCAGCTTACACAACAGACAAACCGTAACTAAAATTAATACCGATCAACAAGCCATTGTTGGAGAAACCGTCTATGATTATTTGGGCAGACCAGCTGTTAATATTTTGCCTGCACCTGCATTTGAAAACAAATTAAAGTTCTATCCGGGTTTTAATTTAAGCAGTGTTAGCAATGCCCATTACAGAAGAAACGATTTTGATTTAGACAACGGCAATTGTTCTAATCCTGTCAATACCTTAAGCGATGCCAGTGGTGCAGGCTTGTATTATGCTTCTAACAATCCATTGAACAATAGCCCTTCAAGCAGTTTACACAATGAATACATCCCCAATAGTTTTGGTTATCCTTTTACTGTCACCGAATATACCCCTGATGCCACTGGCAGGGTAAGAAGACAAGGTGGCGTTGGACCCACCCATCAATTAGGAACAGGGCACGAAACCAAGTATTATTATGGACGACCAGACCAAGAGGAACTCGACATGTTGTTTGGCAACAGTGTTGGCTATCAGTATCACTACCAAAAAAACATGGTGGTGGACCCTAATGGTCAAGTCAGTATATCTTATCTCGATTTATCTGGCAGGGTAATAGCCACCGCTTTGGCAGGCAATTCGCCAAACAATGTGCAACCTTTGTCAAGTTTTGGTTCTGCTGTAAATTTATCGATTAATGCGCAATCGAATGCTGATTTACAATATGCTTCAGACCATATATACAGCAACAAGGTGTTTACAGTGCCTATGCAAAGTAATTATACCATCAATTATCAAATAGATATTCCAAGACATACAGACCCCACAAAATCAAACTTATGTTTTGATTGTGTCTATGATTTAGAAATCAGTTTATTGGATGAATGTAATAAAGAAATGTTGGATGGCAATCCTAATGTAGCTGGCAATCAGTCGATTATTAGAACCTTGGGAACAGTTAATTCGCAGTTTGATACCCTTTGTGAACCCAGTCCATTGAATTATAGTTTTTCTAATGATGCTGATTTAAACAATGCACCAATTGTAGTGAACTTGCCCATTGGAAGCTACACCTTGATTAAAAAACTAAAAATCAATTATGGGGCTTTGGAATTTTATGAAAATCAATTTATAAAAGGCAATACTTCATTAAAAACTGAAAACAGCTACCGTCAACACTATTTATCTAAAATCGACTATTCTCAATGTGCTAGCACCTGCGATAGTTGTGAAATTAAATTGGGCAGTAGAGAAAATTATATCAACAAACAAAGCCTAAAATTAACAGAATTGGGCATAGAAGTTAATGTGGAAGATTTAAGTTATTTCAACAAAAAATTTGATGATTTATTGAGCTTTTGTAAAGATTTGTGCAATACAAGCATCAACAGTTGCGAAAGCATGTTAGAAATAATCAAAAACGATTTAAGACCAGGTGGACAATACGCCCAATATGACCTTGCCAATAATGTTTTTAAAGGCTTGTTGGACGAAGAAGGCAACAGCGAACTGGGTTTTAATTACCAAAAATTTTGGTATTCAACTGATGGACCAAACGATCCTGCAACACCCGAAATTAATTATTTGGACGCCAATGGCAATATTATTAAAATAGAAATAGATGGTGCATATACGAGAGTTAATGATTTAAGCCCTGAACAATTTGTTAAATATTTCAAAGAAGAATGGCTCAATTCTATATTAAACAAGCATCCCGAATATTGTAAATATTACGATTGCATGTTAGACCAAGGCAGTAATACTTATGACAACAACATGTATCAAGCAGCTACTTGGCAAGAGGCATTGGACAGCGGCTTTTTAAATCCTTTGCAAATGGCAGGTGTTGGATTTCCTTCAGGCAGATTAGACCCATTTTTTGCTAGCAATGGCAGAGGGGTTTCTAAGAAAACAGATCTGCAAAACAAATTAAACTTGTTAAAGACGATAAATGATGATATCTATGTAAATTTATCAATTTGGCAGTTAGTTTATGCCACCTTTATGTGCAAAGTTTCTGAAACTGACAATTTAACTAATTTAAATACCTGCATTAATGCAATGGATTGGAGTCGTTGTGCACCTTATTTAGACAGAATGTGGGGGATGTATAGAGCGCTTTATTTGGCAGAGAAACAAAAAATTAAAGAAGCCTTGTCGCCTACTTGTGGTTTTTTATCTAATGCTCAACAACAGCTTTATCAAATTCGTTTTTTAAACACAGCTCAATTACAAGATAGTTTGTCTAATGACATTAATGATATTGATGAGATAAAATCTACTACCAACACAAGGATGGACAATGCTTGCAAAACCAATTGCGAGAGTCAGGCGGACATGTGGATGCAAAGTTTTGTGGATTGCAATTTAAGCACTTCAAGTTATAATCTATTAAAAACACAATTAATCAATGTGTGTAGAGATGCCTGCGATTATGAACATCCATTTGGTGCTAGCAATGTGCCAAATGGCAGAACCCTTCGTTTTTCAAATACCCACAAAAGTTTTAAAGCCGTGTTTGATAAAATGGTAGATGATGGATTGATCATTAAAATACCTGGTATTTGTGATGTAAATAAACTATCTGTTTGGTCTTACGAGCATTTTAGTGAAAATAACAACATTTCGCCAGCAGATACTAACAGATGCGATTCTGCTTGGGTAAATGCAAACAATTGTGTTAAAAACGAACAAGACCCCAATAGAAAACAATCGATGGCAGCGGGCATTCCTGTTGATGCAAAAACACAATGCAAAAAATGTATAGATTGCGATCAATTTAATTTAGCTGTTCAACATTTATACACAGAATATAATGGGAATTTTTATGACACCTCTTATTTTATGAGAGAAGTGGCAACCAATGTGATTAATAAATATTTAAAATTTAATCTTACATGGTTTGATTATGAAGAATTTGCTAAAAAATGTTTGGGAAAAAGCGATACAAGCTCCAATCGTTTGTTGTTAAAAGATTTTAAAGAAGATTTTATTCCTTATGTTTTAAATACAAACAATGCGTTTATCCCCAATTTTGAATTAAACGAAACCAAGCAACCAATATTAGGAGAACAAAACACCAACAATGAACTAAAAATATATTCCAATTACCAACCTATAGATTGGTATGCGGGTTCTCAAAACAGTGGATATGGTCGTTTATTTGCCTCTGTCAATTCTGCTTATCAAATCAATTCTACCTACACCAAATATTTATCACCTTGTTTTTGTAATGAACTACAAAGGAGATATGACAATAATAACAATCCAGCACCTCCTATTTTTAATGATTTATGGGGAGATTGTGATCCACCAGGTTTTGATTTTTGGGCAGCATTACAAGTATGTAAAGAGGCTTGGGAAAGTGAAGAAAATCCGGGTCCATTGACACAAAATTCAACTTGGAATGAAACCCAAAAAACGGCTTTGGAATATTTATCAATGGATGAAATTGAAGTGCCAACTTGTGATTTCGATTGCAACGATGATAAGCATCCTTCTTATACCAACAGTTACTATGAAACACCACCCAATGTAACGAATCCGCCATCAGGTGGTAGTAGTGGAAGCGGTGGAAATTCTCCTCCTCCTAGCTATTCTTCGCCCCCTGCTAATAAAAAAATAATACCATGTGATAGCTTTCTAAATTTTGCTGTGCATTTAAAAACATTGACGAATGGTGATTTAGATTTAATTTATATATTCAACAGATTTTTTTATGAAGGCATCATAATGCCACCAGACACGGTTAAATTAAAATTAATCATGAATTATTTTTATGGTATTACAACACCACTTAGTGGATTAATTAATTTTCCTCATGCTGTGCCTTCTAAATTTCCTTGGGGTTGGGAGCATTATCGATCGTTTATGTTTATGTATGCAGGTTGTATTCATATGAGCGATGTGCCAGGAGATTGTTGTATGAAAACCACTCAATATGCTTCATTACTCAGAAAGATGTTTAATAGTTTTTCTGAACCCAAAGGCAGTATAGGTAACTATTTGGCATATTCAGGCTGGAACATGTCACCACATCAAGATGAATACGCCAATACTTATTTATATAAGAATTCTAACAAATCTTGTTCTACTAATTTAAAATTCATTGCAAGAAAAAATAGGATGCCACAATTAAGGTTTTCTATTAGAGACAATTGTGGAGACAGCAGTGTTATCAGTTTGTCATTCACCAAAAACTTAAACAATAAAATAAACTTTAGTAAAATAGTTGAATTCTATAATTTTAAACCGGTATCTAAACTTGCCTGCGACACTACTAAATATTTTCATGTGGATGTGAAAGTTGTTTTAAAAGATGGTTCCATTTATCACACCACCTTAAGGGGGCACGCAAGTAGCTATAAATTAAAAGACACTTGTACTTTTAGAGATACGGCAAAACTTTGTGATAAACCTTTTATTCATACCATTGCATACAAGCCTCAATGCAAAGACCGACTAGAAACCATTGCTAAATTCCATGCCAAAAAAGCTTATCAAGAATACATAGACAGTGTGCGATATGATTTTAGGCAAAAATACATTGCTAAATGTATGACTGCTTTTGACCAAGAAACTTACACCATCACTTACCCGCATTTACAATATCATTACACCCTTTATTATTACGACCAAGCAGACAATTTGATACAAACAGTGCCGCCAGCTGGTGTAAATATCAATACAAATCCTGTTTTTTTAAACAGTGTAAAAACTGCCAGAAGCAATAATACTACGGGTAGTTTTCCTACCCACAATATGGCTACTCGCTATGAATATAACACCCTCAACCAACTCACTTGGCAAAACACACCTGATGGGGGCGAAAGTAATTTTTGGTACGACCAAGTGGGCAGACTAGTAGTGAGCCAAAATGCCAAACAAAACACCACTACGCCACCATCTTACAGCTACACCAATTTTGACCCTCTAGGCAGAATTACCGAAGTGGGCGAAATGGAAAGCGCCACCACCATGACCGTGGCTTTGGCTTTCTCTCCTACCAATTTGGCAAACTTTATCAATGCTTCTGCTAAAAAAGAAGTAACCCGCACTTTTTATGATGTGCCTTTTGGTAGTTTCCCTAGTTCTACGCAATTTACACAAAGAAACATGCGAGGTAGAGTAAGCAGCATTCAGTATTTTGAAACCCTTTCTTCTGGCGCCAATGCCACTGGCTCATACACCCAAGGCGTGCATTATACTTACGATATTCATGGCAATGTGGATGTGCTGATGAGAGAAATGCCTGCCCTTAGCAGCATCAATCAAGCTTATAAAACTACGCATTATGATTATGACTTGGTGAGTGGTAAAGTAAACCAAGTAATTTATCAGAAACACCATGCCGACCAGTTTGCACACAAATACAGCTATGATGGCGACAATAGAATTATAGATGCCTACACCAGTACGAATATGGTGCATTGGGACAGAGAGGCACACTACAGTTATTATTTGCATGGGCCACTCAAAAGAACAGAATTGGGCGAACTTAAAGTGCAAGGTGTGGATTATGCCTACACGCTGCATGGTTGGCTGAAGGGTGTGAATAGCACTACACTGCAAGAAGACAGAGACATTGGGCATGATGGCGACCCCGGCTCTATCAATCAATTCGTGGCAAAAGATGTGTTTGGATTCAGTTTGGGTTACTACGAAGCCGACCAAACGCCAATTGGCATGAATAGAATGGTGAATCCATTAACCATTGCACAGCAATTTACCCCTAGCACTGTGGGGACAACATTAGGCAATGCCTCGCCCAATTTATACAATGGCAACATCCGACACATGGTAACCGCCATTCAGCCATTTATGAGCAATGGTATGCCACAAGCAAGGGCTTATCATTATGATCAATTGAACAGAATAAAAGATGCTTTTACATATAACGATGTGAACCTAGGCAGTAACACTTGGGGCAGTGGCACCACTTTAGATTATGAAGAGCATTTTAGCTACGACCCCAATGGTAATATCATGACCTTGCAACGCAATGGCACCACAGCAGGCGGAGGACCTCTATTGATGGATAACTTTACCTACAATTATACCTCAGGCAAAAACCAATTGACCCATGTAAACGATGTGGTGCCTTTGGCTAATTATGGCGATGATATAGACGACCAATTGAGTGGCAACTACAGTTATGATGCCATTGGCAACCTGATAGCAGACCAAGCCGAACAGATACAAGAAATTAAATGGACAGTGTATGGCAAAATTAAAAGTATTACCCGCAATGCTGTAAGCACCAAGCCCAATTTAGAATACGAATACAGCCCTGATGGACACCGTGTGTATAAAAAAGTGATATTACCTAATGGCAATATCAAAGAAACATATTATATTCGTGATGCACAAGGCAATACCATGAGCACTTATACTTTTGATACCGATACTTTTCGATGGAGCGAAGCCCACATTTATGGCAGCAGTCGCATAGGGGTTTACAATGCAGAGCGAGTATTAGTGGTAGGCACAACAACACAAAATAGCCATTTGCAAGCCAATGAACACGAAAATATTAGAGGCAAACGCCATTATGAGTTAAGCAATCACTTAGGCAATGTGTTGGCAGTGGTAAGCGATAGAAGAACAGGCATTTGCACAGGCAATGGCTTGATAGCCTATGAAGCCGAAGTGGTAAGTGCTACGGATTATTATGCATTTGGTAGCCCTATGCCGGGCAGACAGGGCATACAGCAATGCAGCACTGTTACCAACACGGTAACCGTAACCAACTATGCCGCACAGGAAGATTTTAGTAGTAGTAGTGTTGGAGGCTTTGTGGCTGGCACTGGCTCTAGGACAGTGAGTAACCCTACT
>JAUXOK010000011.1 GCA_030682255.1 Bacteroidota bacterium
TCTGTCGTATTTTGCAAACACATAAGCGCTTGGGTCTGTTGGTGGTGATTGTAAAACATCTGTGAAATTCAATATTCTTTTTTCAAATTGACAAGTCCCACTGTTTCTATATTCTGTTCTGTAAACATATTCTGTAGGTGACAAAACATATTGATTGTAGGTGGTGCTGTCCATTAATACGTTGTTTTCAAACACATTTACTTGCTCAAAATTGGAATTGAATTGATAAGGCAAAGCTTCGCAATCAATCTGAATTTCATCAACTAAATTGATAGTTTCATTTTCATTTGCTATTAATAAAATACCGGTATAATAAAATATTTTATTAATGGAATCAACTGATGTTAATGCATATTTACCATCCGTTAATATATAAGCATTTGAATTTGAAGGGATTATTTCTCCATCTTCGTTATAAAAAGTATTCCGTAAATTACTGTCAATTGTAGTCCATTCATATATTTTATTATTTACATCAAAATAACAAAATTCAATAATTGTGTCTTTAGCAATTGTTGTATAAGGTGTATGGATTTCAATACTATCCTCTGGCATACAAAGTGCAAAATCCAATTCTTCGATGGTTATTACACTATCTATAAACTCTTGTTCTTGATTAATGAAACAACGCCAAGTAGTGGCATGAGATTTTTTTAAATTAGATAATGTAGGGTCTACAATAGCTGAATCTAAAATCCCAATAGCTTCAGTTCTTCTATCTAGTGCTCTTAATATTTCAGCTTTGTCTCTCAACAATTCATATCGCATACTTAACCAAAAGCTGTCTGTACTATAAGACCGAGCAATCAAAGTATCTTGGGCAGCTAGCATCATTTCTCCAAAATAGGTTCGTCTTGAATTACGAATAGAATCTTTAGAAGTTGTATCAGTAAGACTAAGATTATATACATTATGTGACAAGTCATATATATACATAGCAACATTTCTAGATGTATCTGGAAGTCTAAGTTGGGCAATGTATATTATTTCAGGCAACACTTCATAAAAGTCTACAACTTCTTCATTTGCTTTTTCAAATGTACTAACTACTAAATCTATATAATTATTTTCAGTTATGGTACTTGGTTTTTTAGGATCACTTGGGGGGATAGAGAATTCAGATGAAAAATTATTAAGAATATCCGTTTCAATTATATCCGTTAAAGGATTATGAATATTAGTATATCTTGGTGTGCAAAATGCATTTTGTTCTGAAACATAATTGCTAGAACTCAAATTTGTCAAATAACCAATATCATAAAACATTGTCTGACTTAGATTTGAAAAAACCATATTATGGTTTGAGTGAGAAAATGGTTTAAAATCAGTCGAGTTAGGATTGCCAGACTCTTTCCAATAATTTCCATTTGCCATGAATGCAAGATCATTAAATCTATTTTCGAATTCATTAACATTATCGTCACTGGATTTTAAATCAATTAGTTGATTTTGATTTAATTTGCAATTAAAGTATAGTTGTGAAAGATTTGGTTGCCCCAAAAGAAACAAATTGGCACCATTTTGTAAAAAAAGTTGGCTATTGTTGGTATTTAAATAAGTATTAAAATGAGCAAATAAATTTCTTCCAGTATTTAAAAACAATTTACCATTTTGACTAGCTATGGCATTATAAGACAATTCTCTGAATGTCCATGATGCAAAATGATTACATTCTAAATGCATTTCACCATCATAATGATTGATTGCTCTATTGCCATCCACAAATACATTTCTTAGTACTCTCGAATATTTTCCAAAGTGTTCTAATGATTTAGAAGTATGGTTGTTAGGACGTGATGGATTGCTAGGTAATTGAAGTGTATTATCAATAAATAGATTTCCGGAACTAGAACCAAGAGCTTGGATGCCATAATCTCCATAACGACCAAACCAATTAAACAAACAATTCTCTACTGTAACAAATCCACCATTCATTTTAACACCAGTTTTACATTTTATAAACTGACTATTTGTTATCATTTGCCTAGCGCCAGTTGGACTCCTTAGTTTATTTTCAAAAGCAACATCCAGCCATTCAAATCGTGTTTGGTTTATCGTAACTCTAGAGGCAGTAGCTATAACGCCAATAGAACTTTTGTTTACCTCTCCTAAAATGGTTGAATTGTTAAAGTTTGTGGCAACAGTTCTTGTTTCCAATGAACTTTGGTCTGTAATTAAAACATTAGCATTTAATACCTCAAACAAACTTATGGGCTTATTTAAACTAATACCTGGTGGGTTTTCTGTAGTAACAACCACTTTTCCGATTGTCACTAAATTATGTTGATTTAAATTAGTTGATTTTGTTTCAGGGTCAATTATAATTCTATTAGTTCGTCTAGCATCTATTATAAATCCATTAGAACTATTATCAAAAACAACTTTACCATAACCATTTGCCCCAGCTATGGGATTAAAATCAGCATTCTGTTCTAATATTATTCTGCCATTGATATGCAAAACTGCATTGGAACCGTTAAGAATAATTTGTGCATCTGGGTGTATAATGAGGTTGGCTCCAGCTTCGATGATTAGTGTACCATTGTTGTTGATTTCTGAAAAAGGGTGAATGATGAGGGTGGCACCGGGTTCGATAATTAATTTAGAACCATTATGTATTAAAAGCTTGCTCCATGACCTCAAATCCAAAACGCTACCGTTTTTAATGTACAAATTTGCTGTTCTATATGGACTTATGCTACCAATTTCTAAATTACCATCGTTGCCTATTGTTAATTGTGTACCTTGGCATAAATTTACATTTAGATGTTCATTATATTGATTATAGGTAGTTGAGGGTGGTACATTGTTATAAAATCTTGGCGTTTGATTACCATGTATTTGAAGTGTTGCATTGTCTAGAACAGTAAGATTATCTGTTAAAGTTACATCTCCTATATTTCTATACCAAATTATATCTGAATCGTAAATTTGCTCAAATCGTGTAACATTATAAGAATTATTTTCTCCTGTTAAGGTTGGGAAGTTTCTATTATGCGTAAATTCTGTTGTTCTTTGTCTTAAATCATCATCATTAACTATTTTATACCCTGTAACATTAAATGTTGAATATGTACCTATTTCATCCATATTAAAATTTGGGAAATCTGCCGCATTGGTTACAGTTCCATCTATCCATCCTGTATTAAACTGAAAAATTCTAGCAATACTATTTTTCTTTTCGCATGGAGCATTGTTAATAAGAAAATTAAAATAATCTTCAACCGTATTAACATCACCTGGATATTGCCAAAAGGGGCGGAATATATCTTTAAAGGACATTTCAAAATTGTCCATGTTTGATCCAGAAATAACATCTTCTCTATCTGGACCTAAATCCGGACCAGTTTGTGTATTTCCAAATGCAGTATAATTCTGAGTTCCATCCCACAAATCTAAAATTACGGATGAAATATAATGTTCGCTTAGAAATGGGTGATTAAGTCGAGCATTTTCACCCTTCTTTTTAAGTTCACCATTATTTCTAAAAAATGGTCTTATATGGTTACCCCTTTCATCCGATGATTGACCTAATACATTCCAAGTCATTTCATCCATTATACCCGCAAAAGCATCTGCAACACCTTCGCTCATTGTTTGTTGGGTGTTTTTGTTGTTAAATTCATCACTATGATTGCCTCCTGCGCTCCACCAACCTGCATGCAAATGATGTAAAACATAATGCCCAAACTCATGATAGATTGTGGTTTCATTAATCATACTATTACTACCTAATCGGAGTGTACTATGTACTTGGTTATATAATCCTCCTGTTTTACTATCTTGATACCTAACTTTTAGATTTTTATTTATAACTTGACCCGTGCCATGCAATTCTCTTCTTGTATAATCTAATGCCCAAGCAAACATTGTATAAGTTAAGCCTAAATCCTTTTGAGGAATTACTAGTTCTTGCCATAAACTGACACCACCAACATTAACATTAACACCCCATTTATTACTTACATTAGGATGTGATGTGCTATAAACTAATGGCCGTTTATTTGTAACAAAAGAATGGGTTCGTTTTGTGCTACCTGCCATTTTTACCCTTAATAGATCGTTGTTATTAGGGTCATGCATCAACACTTCAAACCAAATATCAATAGAACTTCTATTGAGGCCTGCACAAAATTCTATTTCGATATTATTTCTATTGCCATTTCCATCCACAATATATCCTTCATTATCTGTTTGTAATACTGCAATTTTACCTTCAGGCCATCTATCGACATGAACTTCAACAGTTGCATTTTTTAACCAAATTTTGGTTTCTACTTGACTTGGATCACCATTGGGTAATCTATCATTAGGCGGATTATACCAAGAAAAGAACCTAAAATTATTGATACTAGCCGTAAATCTTTTGCGAAGTGGGCAAGGGTTCCAAGAAAAAGCACCCGGATCTCCATAATCTGTTGAATCAGGTTCATCCCAATTGAATGTATCAGGCTCTATAAAAGGAATGGCATAAGCCAGTCCGTCTATTTGCTTCAAAAATGCATCATCAGGAATGGTATCTGTGATATCAGAAACAGGAAGACTGTCTTTGTGTATAAAAACTCTGGTAGGATTACCTTCATTGGCAAGCCAAACTCTGTTTTGTCCATGAAAATCATCAAAGTTCCAAACTTCTATAGTATTCCAAGGTGTGAAATATATTTTTGAACTAATTGAGAAATCATTATTAACTGTTTCGTTGTTGATACTATCTTTTACATAGAAATCTAAATCGGCAGGATAATATGGAACAGAATCGATATCGTAACTTAATGAAAAATGAAACATCATGGTATCTCCTGGCATTAGGCTATCGCGATTGGTATGAAATAAACCTGAGCCAGTAAAAAAGTGTCCTAAAGCTTCAAAGCTAAATACATTCCCAATATAACTTGTGTCTTCTGCTTCAATTATAACTGTAATCGCCAACAATCCGTCAATGGTATCTTTTTCATAACTTTTAACATAAGTTAAATAAGGACTATTTCCTTCTTCATGATGACAATTGTTTTCATGAAAGTGATTTTCCTCAACGTTAATTTGTTCTTTTTGCGAAACATTGTATTCTAAAGGAGTTGTAATGTTTGTTTTTAATTGACTATAATTTGTCAATAATGCGAAAGACAGAGTTAAACCAAACCCCGCAAGTGTTGTTAATAATTGTTTTTTCATATTTTATAATTTTATTGTTTTACATCGTAATTGATAAGTTCCCATGTTTTTGTTTCACCATTAGCATGAGTTAATTGAATTTTAAGAAGTCCTATGTTTTTGCCCCAAAATACTTTGTCAAATGATTTAGGGATTGGAGGATTAGTAGTGATTATCTGAGAATTAAATGCTTGTTGTACTAAAAAACCATTAAATTTAAAATTGTTTAAAGTATCAATTAAACTAAAATTACCATAATGTTCTCCCATTTTAATTGGTGCTATTCCAAATATTACACCAGAGGTTCCTGGTGCTGCGCCATTGTTGTATCTAAGAAATACCCCACCCCCATTTGGGTAATAAAGATTAATTTCATCATACACTGTTAAATTTGAATTAAACGGATTAGCAAAGTAATTTTTATTTGAATGTTTCAAATGGTAAGTAATTGTTTCACTACATCCTATAGAAGGTGCACTATTGTCATCGCATGTTGTTAAATTTGAACGAAAATCACTTCTAGAACTGAATCTAACTGTATCAAAAACCGTGGTATCTTCTGCTAAACGATATACCCACCAACTGCCTTCGCCAAATAGTGCCCAATCTTTCATTTCTTGGGGTATTGCTTTGTAATTACTTCCACAGGGTTCACACTGATTTTTGTTACATGACAAAAAAACGCAGCATAAAGCAAATGCAAATACTGCTGGTGCTTTTAATAATAGCTTTTTCATAATTTGTTTTTTTATTGTTTTACTTCGTAATTGATTAGTTCCCAAGTTTGTGAATTGGGGTATATTTGAACTTTAACAAGACCTATATTCTTTCCCCAATATATATCCCTAACATACTTTACAGTAGTTGAAGTATCTGCTAAAGTACTGGAATAGAAACCTTTGTTTATCTTTATTCCATTAAAATTTTGATTACTGAATGTATCTATTAGTCTAAAATTTCCGTAAAATTCATCTACTTTGATTGGATTGATTCCAAAAATATTACCACCACCATATCCACTACCTGAAAAATATAAAAAGACACCTCCACCAGGAGGATAAAATAGTACAATTTGATCTACACCATTAAAGTAATAAGAGTTTGAATGTCGCCAGTGGCAGGTAATGGTTTCGCTACATCCTATAGAAGGTGCATAATAATCATCGCAGGTATAAAGATTGGATCTGAAATCACTTCTAGAACTAAACCTAACTGTGTCAAAAACCGTGGTATCTTCTGCTAAACGATATACCCACCAACTGCCTTCGCCAAAAAGTGCCCAATCTCTCATTTCTTGGGGTATTGTTTTGTAATTACTTCCACAGGGTTCACACTGATTTTTGTTACATGACAAAAAAACACAACATAAAGCAAATGCAAAACCAGCAAGTGTTGTTATTAATTTTTTTTTCATAGTTTTATAAATTTGTTTATTCAACACTAATAAAAATAATTATAAATACAAAATTATTTTTATGTTAAACCAAAAATGATATTCGCTTTTGTGTTTTAAAGTTTGTTTATAATTAGCAGTTAAACAAATAGTTAAGTCCGAGTCTCGGAAAAATTGGAAATAAATTTAAGGTTGGTATCAGCTGAGCTGATACCAACGGCTTAAAAAACTAAATGATATTGATAAATTGTATAAAGAGGATCATTTAAACGAAGAATTGATTGATATAAAACCCTTGTACAATATTTTGCAATCATTTGAAAATCAATATAGAACGAAATCTTGAAAATAGATTTTAAGTTTTACTAGGTTTTTTATATTTTTGCCGCCTTATTTATAGAACAATCATGAGTATTTCAAAAATTCAGGAATTATTAGGTTCAGATGCAGATAGTCTTCTTTTACATCAGTCTAAAACCATTGCTAAAGAGCATATTCACCTTCCAGGGGGTGATTTTGTTGACAGAGTATTTGCACAAACCAATCGCTCTCCTCAAGTTTTGAGAAGTCTAAATGCCATTTATAATCATGGCAGATTAGCCGGAACGGGTTATGTAAGCATTTTGCCAGTTGACCAAGGTATAGAACACAGTGCAGGAGCATCTTTTGCGCCAAATCCTGTATTTTTCGACCCTGAAAATATTGTAAAATTAGCTGTTGAAGGTGGTTGCAATGCCGTTGCATCAACTTTTGGCGTTTTAGCAGCTACAAGCAGAAAATACGCTCATAAAATTCCATTTATTGTAAAAATTAATCACAATGAATTTTTAACTTATCCAAATAAATTTGATCAAATTATGTTTGGTAGTGTTGAAGAAGCTTGGAATTTGGGTGCAACAGCTGTTGGAGCAACCATTTATTTTGGTTCGAACGAATCTGCTAGACAAATAGTTGAAGTAGCACAAGCCTTCGAAAGAGCGCACGAATTAGGTATGGCTACCATTTTATGGTGTTATTTAAGAAATAATGGCTTTAAAAAAGATGGTGTTGATTATCACACTTCAACTGATTTAACAGCACAAGCCAATCATTTAGGAGTAACTATTCAAGCAGATATCATCAAACAAAAACTACCTACCAATAATGGTGGATATAATGCTATTGGCTTTGGTAAAACCCACCCAAAAGTATACAGTGAATTAACGACAGATCATCCCATTGATTTGTGCAGATATCAAGTTGCTAATTGCTTCATGGGAAGAGCTGGTTTAATTAACAGTGGTGGCGAAAGCAAAGGCGCTAGCGATTTGTCTGAAGCAGTAACAACAGCAGTAATAAATAAAAGAGCTGGCGGACAAGGCTTGATTAGTGGAAGAAAAGCATTTCAAAAACCATTCAATGAAGGTATTTCATTGTTAAATAACATTCAAGATGTTTATCTTGAAAAGGAAGTAACTATTGCATAATCCAATTCTTTAGTTTAATCTTGCATCTATATTATGAGTTGGTTTAAAAGAGTTTCAGAGGGTATTACCACCAAAACCAAAGAAAAGAAGGCAACGCCTGATGGTTTATGGGATAAATGTCCTAGATGCAAGGCTATGACCCCACATAAGGAATTAGTAGAAAGCAAATACGTTTGTATTTCTTGTGATTATCATTATAAAATTGGATCCAAAGAATATTTTGAAATATTTTTTGATGACAATAAGTTCAAAGAGTTAGATGCGAGTATGACCTCTGGCGACCCACTTGAGTTTTCGGATACCAAACCATATAAAAATAGAATTGAGGACAGTATTCAAAAAAGCGGATTGAAAGATGCTTGTAGAACAGCAGTAGGCAAATCTAATGGCAGAAAAATAGTCATTGCTTGTATGGATTTTGGTTTTATTGGAGGTTCTATGGGGAGTGTAGTAGGTGAAAAAATTTCTAGAGCCATTGATTTTGCCAGAGAAAATAAGCATCCTATGATAATAATTAGTAAAAGTGGTGGTGCTAGAATGATGGAAGCCGCATTTTCATTGATGCAAATGGCGAAAACATCAGCAAAATTAGCGCTATTAGATAAAGAAAAAATTCCATACATTTCTATTTTAACTGATCCTACAACTGGTGGAATAACTGCTTCTTTCGCAATGTTAGGAGATTTTAATATTGCAGAACCAGAAGCTTTGATCGGATTTGCGGGTCCTCGTGTTATTAAAGAAACCATTGGAAAAGATTTGCCAAAAGGGTTTCAAAGCTCAGAATTTTTACTTGAACATGGCTTTGTTGATTTGATAGTGCACAGAAATATTATGAAAGAAAAAATAAGTTTGCTTTTAAGTATGATATGGGACTAACTATTTTTGATTTTATAATATTTGATTTTTTTAACCAGTTGAACAACTCACATAAAATTACTCTTTTAACCATTAACTATTAACCTCCCGCATTTATCATGCGGGAAACTAATAACTATTAACCCTTAACCAATAACCATTAACCAATAACAATATGAACTTTCCAGAAAATTTAAAGTACACTAAAGAACACGAATGGGTTGCTATCGAAGGCGATATTGCAACAGTAGGCGTAACCGATTTTGCCCAAGGCGAATTGGGTGATATCGTTTTTATCGAAATTGAAACCCAAGGACAAACATTGTCTAAGGATGATACTTTCGGTACTATCGAAGCAGTAAAAACTGTTAGCGATTTATTTATGCCATTATCTGGTGAAATTATCGAATTTAACAACCATTTAGAAAACGAACCAGAAGCAGTAAATAACGCACCATATACCAATGGTTGGATGATTAAAATTAAACTATCAAACCCATCAGAAATTGATAGCTTATTAGATGTTTCAGCCTACAAGGCTTTAATTGGACATTAAGAAATCTTCGGATGAAAATTTTATTTTCATTTTTTAAATATTTATTGCCTGCATTGATGTGGGCAATTTTTATTTTAATATTAGCAACATTGAATAATGGAGGTTTTGTTTCTCAAACATTTTTAGGTATTGAAACTGATAAATGGGGTCATCTTTTTATGTTCTCTATCCTTGTTTTTTTTATTATGCAAGGACTGATTAAATATTGGAGATTTTCATTCTTTTTAAAAAAAATACAACTCTATGCTTTTGTAATTGCATTTTTATATGGTGTTATTATTGAGCTTATTCAACATTTTTTAACCTCTTATCGAACAGCTGAAATTTGGGATATTGTTGCAAATTTTGTAGGCTGTCTGATTGGTTTATTGTTATTTAAATCTGTTTATGGTAACCTTAAATTTTTGGATAAGGACATCTAATGTTAAATTTTCGTTTACTTTCACTAACTAATTTGTATAAATCAGAAAATAACTTAATTTTGTAAAATAATGGAACCCAAAAAAAATCCTCATTTAGACTTCTCAAAAGACAGAAATGTTTTAAGAGCTCTAGGTTTTGCAGCCATTTTAATGCTGTGTTATGTCATGTTTTCATTCACTGTTTTTGAAAAAAAGAAAAGCAAGGTAACTGTTGCTTTAGTTACAGATGATGCCGAAGTGATAGAAAATACAACTCACGAAAAAGCGCCACCACCACCACCACCGCCATTAACGCTTCAAGTTGTTGAAAATACAGTTGAAGAAACTAATGATTTTCAAGATAATGAATTCAAAGATGACGAACCACTTGAAGAAGCACCTGAACCTGCTAAAGAACAACCTAAAGAAGAAGTTGAAGACAATGAAATTTATGAAAATATTGCCAATAAACCTTCTTTTAAAGGAGGTGACAATAAATTACAAGAATTTATTTCTGAAAATTTAGAATATCCTAGAGAAGCATACGATAATGAAATTGAAGGTGTAATCTTAGTGATTTTTGTAATCAATAAAGATGGCAGCGTTTCTGATGTTACAACAGATGGAAAGGGAAATAAAGACTTACAAAAAGCTGCTATGAAAGTGGTTCAAAGAACAAGCGGTATGTGGAAACCTGGATCTCAAAGAGAAAAACCAGTGAAAGTAAGAGCTAAAATTCCAATTACTTTCTCTATTGACGAATAATTTTTTTAACACAATAAAAAAAACCTCTTTAAAATTTAAAGAGGTTTTTTTATACGCAATATTTTACAATTTGTAGCGTTATGAAATAAATCTTATATTATTATTATGTTGTATTCAAAAAAAAATCCTTGTTCTGACTTGTCAAAAGACACCCTTGTTTTTAGATTATTAGGTTTTGTGTTTGCTTTATCTTTTGCTTTCATAACCTTTTCATTCACTACGTTTAAGAAAAATTCGAAATTACCAACTAAACTTCATTTTGTAGAAGATGGAATTGAAGAAATTATTTGTGGAATTCCTCCTAAACTTCCTCAAATACCTATCCCAGAAAAAAAGCCTTTTATCAATGAAATTAAAATTGATAAAACCAATTCTACCCCAACTGAACTCTTACCTGAAACAATTCCAATTGAACCAGAATCAGATGTATTTATTAAAAATCAACCCAAAAAAGAAGAAGTTGTCATTGATGATCCTATATATGAACCCATTAAATCTGTTATCCCCAAATTCAAAGGAGGTGAAAACGCATTAAAAGACTTCATTGATAAAAATTTAAAATATCCTGATGAAGCCTTGTTAACTGAGGTTGAAGCAACAATTCATGTGTTGTTTGATATAAATCAAGATGGAAGTATTACAAATGTAAGAACTAAAGAAACTTATCCAATTGAATTGATTAACGAAGCAATTAGGGTGATTAAATTAACAAATGGAATGTGGCATCCAGCTATACAACGCGAAAAAGCTGTTAAAGTTATTGCGACCGTGCCGGTTACTTTTTTAATTGACTAAATATTTTGATTAGAACTTTTTGGCATTGGTTTTGTTAGATTAAATATAGAATCAATGGTTATGAGAAAAATATTACTAAGTATTATGTTGTTTGTATCAATCTTGCTTCAAGCTCAAAAGCCTGAGGTAAGTGTATATCCTCAACCAATTAAAGATGTGATATATATTTCATTGAAAAATCCAGATCAGTCCAAAATTCATATCACGATTCAAGATGTTTTGGGCAATATCATTGCTAAACAAACCTATAAAAGTGATGAATTGATTAGTATCTCAGTAGCCGATTTGAACTTAAGCAATGGTTTTTATTTATTGAAACTAGAACAAAACGATTTTCATTTTGTAAGTAAAATCATTGTTAAAAATTAATACCAGTTTGATTTATAAATTAATCCAAATTATTGCTTCGGTATAATCGATACAATATCTTTAATTAGTCTCGGTCCTTTGTAAATAAAGCCTGAATAGATTTGCACCAATTGTGCGCCTTTTTCAAATTTTTGTTTTGCATCCTCAGAACTAAAAATACCTCCAACTCCGATTAGAATAACTTTATTATCTAATTGAGTGTTCAAGTAACTCAATACCTCATTTGATTTTTCAAAAACTGGTTTTCCGCTCAATCCGCCTGCTCCAATGCTTTCAATCTCTTGACTGTTTGTTTGGAGGTTATCTCTGCCAATAGTTGTATTGGTTGCTACTATGCCATCAATCCCAGATTCAAGGGTTAATGAAACGATGTCATCCAATTGATTGTTGTTTAAATCAGGTGCAATTTTAAGAAGTATTGGAAGTTTTGGATGGCCTTTTTCAACATAATCGTGTCTTAATTTCATCAAATGATTTAATATTTCAAGCAATGGTTTTTTGTCTTGTAATTCTCTCAGCCCAGGTGTGTTTGGACTGCTAACATTTACGGTGAAATAGTCTACGTAGGCATATAATTTTGCAAAACAAATTTGATAATCCTCTATCGCTTTATCATTGGGTGTTACTTTGTTTTTTCCAATATTGCCTCCTATGATGAGGTCTTTAGGTCTGTTTTTAAGTTTTTCAACAATGGCATCCACACCTTCATTATTAAATCCCATTCTGTTGATGATGCCTTGGTCTTTAACAAGTCTGAATAAGCGAGGTTTAGGATTTCCATCTTGTGCCAATGGGGTAACAGTCCCAATTTCAACATGTCCAAATCCTAGAAATTTAACAACATCTAAATAATTGGCATTTTTGTCAAAACCAGCTGCCAAACCCACTTTGTTTTGAAATGTAATACCCATGATTGAAACTTTATCAGAGTTAGCATGACGGTGTCTAAAAAGCTCTTTAATTAGCGGAATTTTGATGATGATTTTCAATGCATCCATAGCCAAATAATGAGCTTTTTCAGCAGAAAATTGAAAGAGGAAAAAACGAATGAAATTAAACATTATAAAATAAATTTAATGATAAATACCAATATCCCAACGATGATTGTTGCAACCAAAATACCCTTAGAAATAAGGTCTTTATTAAGTTTTAAAAACAGAAAAAATACAGCCAAATTTCCAAGAAGTGCCATACTTAAAATAGGTGCAATGATTTTGCCATACACAAATACATTGAAATAATCAGCGGTTGATAAACCTGGATTTGTATTTAAAAAAATGATGAATGAAATTAAAAATGCGGTAAAAATCCCAATTAAAATTCCAATTATTATGTCTTTTTTAGTTTGAGTCATTTTATAAAAGATGTTTTAAGTGTTGAATAACTCCATTGGAAGTTAAATCAAATTTTGTAGGTACAACACTCACATAATCATTATCGACAGCCCATAAATCTGTGTCGTTGTCATCTGCTTCCATATTGATAAACTTACCAGTCATCCAATAATAGGTTTTACCAGAAGGGTCTTTTCTTTCATCAAAATTTTCAGCATATCTTGCACTTGCTTGACGGCAAACTCTAATCCCTTTGATGTTTTCTGTTTTGGGCATATTAACATTCAGCAAAGTGCCATAAGGCAATGGGTGTTCGAGAATGGTTTCGGTTATTTTTTTGATAAAAGGTCTGCAATATTCAAAATAGGCATCTTGGCTGTAATCATTTAATGAAAAACCAATCGCTTGAATGCCATCCACAGCCGCTTCAACGGCAGCACTCATGGTGCCACTGTATATCACATTGATGCTGTAATTGGGTCCATGGTTGATGCCCGAAACCATGATGTCTGGTCTGCGAGGACAAATTTTATCTAATGCTAATTTTACACAATCTGCAGGTGTACCACTGCATTCAAATGCAAGAATATCTTTAAAAATATAATTTTGTTTAAGTCTAAGTGGTTCTGTGACAGTAATGGCGTGTCCCATGGCACTTTGAGGTTTGTCTGGCGCTACAACAATTACTTCACCTAGCTGAGACATTTCTTCAACCAACACTCTAAGTCCGGGAGCTGTAATGCCATCGTCATTAGAAATTAGTATAAGGGGTTGTTCTTTCAAATTAAGTTAAATTAAATAGATAGAGATTTGCCATATCTTGGAGCCAAATTAACCAACATATCCTTGGTCATTTTATCCAAATCGAAATCAGGTTGCCAACCCCAATCTTTTCTCGCTTCGGCATCATCAATGCTATTTGGCCAACTATCAGCAATGGCTTGCCTGTGGTCAGGTTTGTATGATGAAGTAAAATCTGGGATATATTTTTGAATTGCAGTGGTAATTTCTTCAGGTGAAAAACTCATGCCTGCCAAATTATAACTACTTCTAATTTTTACTTTTTCTGCAGGAGCGTGCATAATGTCTAAGGTAGCTTTCAATGCATCAGGCATATAAAGCATCGGCAATTCAGTTTGTGGACCTAAAAAACATTCATGTTTGCCTTGCGTTAACGCATCGTGGTAAATACTAACTGCATAATCGGTAGTTCCTCCACCTGGTGCACTTTTATATCCTATTAATCCAGGGTATCTTAAACTCCTTACATCCACACCTCTTTTTTGAAAATAGTATTCACAATATCTCTCGCCTGCTAGTTTGCTTATGCCATAAATTGTATTAGGATCCATTACACAATTTTGAGGGGTATTGTTGACAGGTGTATTTGGTCCAAAAACGGCAATAGAACTTGGCCAATATACTTTACCAATTTTAAAATCTATGGCAGCGTCTAATACATTAAATAAACCATCCATATTCAAAGTCCAACCAAATTTAGGCTGAGCTTCTGCAGTTGCACTAAGCAGAGCGGCTAGGTGATAAACTTGCTTGGGTTGATATTTTTGAAGAAGGTTAGTTAGATTATTTTTATCCAATACATCTAAAGTTTCGAATGGGCCAGCTTTAAAAACATCATCATTAGACTGACGAATATCTGAAGCTATCACATGTTGATCACCGTATATATTTCTTAATGCTTCAACTAATTCTGTGCCCAACTGACCGCAGGCTCCAATCACTAAAATATTTTCTGACATATTATTAAAATTTGAAATGCAAATGTAGCAAAAAAATAAAATCCTTTGAGCTTAATATTTGCGAAGTTTTGAGGATATTCGTATTAAGTTATTGTATTAACACAAAAAAATTGTTTTTTTGCTAAGTTATTTATGTTTACAATTCTCATTCCAACATGGAACAACTTGCCATATCTTCAATGTTGTTTGGATAGCTTGCTTAAAAATTCAAGTTTCCAACATCAAATCGTTGTACATGTGAATGAAGGTATAGATGGTACTCTAGATTGGGTTAAATCTAATCAAATTGAATTTACTTATTCTGAAAAAAACATTGGTGTTTGTCATTCTTTGAATTTAGCTTCCAAACAGTCTACAAAAAAATATATTTGTTATTTCAATGATGATATGTATGCATTGCCAGGATGGGATTATTACTTAGTTAAAGAGATAGAAACCATTGGACACGATGACTTTTTCTTGTCATCAACCATGATAGAACCTAAGCCTGGTAAAAATGCCAATATGCTTCAAGGTTATGACTTTGGCGATTTGTCAAATTTTCAAGAGAAAAAGCTTTTTTCTTCATATCAGGATTTGATGATGAAAGATTGGTATGGCGCAAGTTGGCCACCCAATGTGGTTTCAAAAAAATTATGGGAAAAAGTAGGTGGATATAGCGAGGAATTTAGTCCAGGCATGTATAGCGACCCTGATTTTTCTATGAAATTATGGCAAGAAGGTGTTAGAATTTTTAAGGGATTGGGTCAAAGTAAAGTCTATCATTTTATGAGTAAATCAACTGGAAAAGTAGTTAAAAACGATGGCAGAACTACATTTATCAACAAATGGAAAATGACACCAGGCTTTTTTTACAGAAATGTTTTGAAGATGGGTAAAATATACAAAGAACCACTCAAAAACGATTTTAAAGGGATTCAATATTTTTTGATGAAATTAAAAATTGCGTTAAAAAAAATTGCAAAATAGTATTTTAAGTGTTTTATTTGAAGAATTATTTATTAGAATTATGAAATTATATCTTAAAACATTGGCTTCTTTAACACTATTATTTGTTGTGTTTTCAGCCGTAGCTCAGAAAAAAACTTATTTTGATAAGTCATGGAAAAAAACCAAAGAAACCAATGCAAAATACTACAGAGTCATCACGCCTCAAGGTAGTTTGTTTTTGGTGGAAGATTTTTTTAAAGAGACTGATAAACCTCAAATGGTTGGGACCTACACAACAAAAAAATTAGAAGGTACTGACAGAACAGGAAAGTTTACTTATTATTATGACAATGGACAAAAATCATCCGAAGGTGAATTTATTAAAGGAAAAAATGATGGAAAATGGACATTTTGGTTCAAAAATGGTCAAATGAAGTCTGAAGGACTTTTCGAAAATGGTGAAAGACAAGGTCCATGGGTATTTTATCATAAAAATGGTCAAGTAAAAAGTAAAGCCAATTTTATAGATGGCAGCAAAGATGGCTTATCTATATTTTATTTTGATGACGGAAAAACTGATGAAGAGTTTAATTTTTTGAAGGGTAAAAAGCATGGAGAATATAAAGAATATTATAAAAATGGAAAAATAATTGAACAAGGTGCCTATGAAAAGGATAGTCTTACAGGCGACTATGTTAGATATTGGGAAAATGGCAATATGTCTGCTCAAGGTAAGTTCAATGACAACAAAAAAGAGGGAACTTGGACTTGGTATCACAACAATGGTAAAAAATCATGTGAAGCAGAATATAAAAAAGGTCGTTTTATAAAAGCTGATTTTTATGATGAGGGTGGCGATAAAGTTAATAAAAAAGTATACGAAGATGATTTGATTAAATACCACGAATTTAAGGGAGGTCCTAATGCAATGTTAGAGATTATCAACAAACAAATTGGTAAAAGAGTAGATTTTGATGCTGCCAAAAAAGAAAAACTAGTTTTTTTAGCATATGTTAAGTTAACATTAGATGAAGAAGGAAACGTTAAAGAGAGAACATGGGAAATTCCAGATGCGGATGATGAAGATTTTCAGGATGAATGGGGCTTGGTAAGAATTTTAAATTCTGCAATAGATGTTTTTCCGAGATTTGTGCCTAAAAAGGCATTTAATAGAAATGTTGAATCTACATTTAATATTATTTATAAAATTACCTTCGAAAAGAAAGTTGGTTCTAGTTTAAATACTTGGTAATTAATCTACCACCAGTTTTACTGAGTATGTTTCATGCTGAGTAATAATTTTTAAAATATAAAGCCCACTTTTTAAGTGGGTTTTTATTTGAGTCTCGTTTAAGTTGATGGTTTCATTATAAACAAGCTGTCCTTTATAATTATAAATTAATACTTGATTGCCTTTTTCAAATGGAAAATCAATATTGAAATTTCCAAAACTTGGGTTTGGAAATACGTTTATGCTTGGTTGATTATAAATAATGTTTTTTTGGTTCAATGTTGAAACGGTGCAATAAACAGCATTTGTAGAACCTGCATATTCATTGTCATAAAAAACAGATGCTACATTCTTAAGTAAATAACCATTACTTAATGCTTTTGTTACTACTTTAAAACCAATATAAGATCCACTATTTTCATTCTCATAGTTTTTAGTTGGATTAGGAGCTAGTTTGATATTTGGAAAATGCCAAATCAATATGCCTTTATATTGATTGTTAGGGTCGGTTTGTATCTCTGTATAATATATTTTATTACTCCCAGTTTCTTGGATGTAGGACATATCAAGGTTTAGATCTAATGTATCAATAATGATTGCATAAAAAACAGTGTCTGTACTAAAATTATTAAAACTAATATTATACCTTAAATCTCTTTCATGAATATCTAAATAAGTAATTGAATCGTTGATTGAAGGTGAAGGGTAAACATCTTTACGAAACCCATTAAAATCACTATTTACTGTTTGAGGAATTGAGTCGAAATCATCTTCTTCAAACATTGATGTTCCTGAGGTAATGGTAGCAGCTGCAGCTGCTTGAAATTGAAAATTATTTTCGAAAATACTATTTGAAGGTAATGCATTGTAAACAATGGTTTTTCTTTCGCCTGCTGCAAGGTTGGTAAAAACCCATTCGTAGGTTGAGTCATTTATTTTATTGGAATAATTAGGAAAAATATTTTCATCGCTAAGGTTTGGGTTTTTCTTCAGCGTAATTTTTCCTGAAAGTGTATTTGTGCCCAAATTTTCATAATTAACATAATAGGTAAGACGCTTGTCTCTTACCACTTGATTGCCCTTGCTAGAATTAATAGTGACTCTTATATCATTGATGTTTGTGAGCCTTTTTAATGGAAATTGAATACTATCTATATAATTCCCAGGAATGAATGTTTTTGTAACACTTGTATCGGCACAATTGCTTCTTAATAGATGCTTACTAGGCCTAATTACAAATCGGAGTGTATTATTATTCGGCACTAAAAACTCTGCCATACCATCTTGATTTGTAAATACAGCTCTATTAATAAAAGGTAATTTGATAAATTGTTTTGTTATTGGTTCTTCGCCATCATCTTTAACGCAATTATTATTAATATCATTAAATACCTTTGCCTTTACCAAGGTCATGTTTTTGTGAAATCTATTAATGTATTTATTGGGATTCCATATACTTAATGGTTTGATTGGAACTGATAAAGAAAATAGACTCCCTCTATAAATAACGTGTTGATATGGGTTGTGATTATTATTTGTAAAATCTTCCCATCGATTATTTTCTAGTTTCAATGAACTTAATACTCTGAATTTACCTGAATGATTTGCCAAACCATTTATTGTTAGATTACCATCATAAAAATGTATGGAATTAACCTGAAAAAGAGAATCAATATTATAGTTTATATCTATAAATGAAGTAGTTATGTTATAGATGGTTTTGGATTTGATATTTTGACCCACGCCAATCAACATTTGACCAAAAAGTTCAATTTTTTCTATGATTTTTGGTGTATTTGCGAATGTATCCTCTTGTAGATTGTTTTTAATTCTATAGAGATATTTAGATTTTCTTTGATTTACTTGATTGAATAAACCACAGATAACAACTGTTGTATCGTTTGAAGTAATATCTAAAACGACAGAATTGGGGCTACAATTTTTGCAGTTTTTAAAAAATAATTCAAATTCAATACCATCATATCGACTTAAATTTGGAATTTCTTTGTTTCCAATCCATGCAAATTGCCCTCCTATGAATAATTCAATCCCTTTTATTTCTAATTTATTAATATATCCTAAAGTTAAATTTTCTTTCTTAAATGTTGAAACGCCCTGCCATTGCAAATTTGTTAATTTTACTAGAGCATTATAATTTTCATTATCAAAAGTAAAGTTTCCTGCAACGTAAAATTCATTTTTAAAGCGTTTAAAGTCTTTAATATCAGCGTTTTTATTAAGTTCAAGTATAGGACGTTTAATCCATCTATTTTCCTCGAGTGTACTTATTTGCCAAAAGGAGGAATTGTTTTTTTCTCCCAATTTACTTAAAATATGCAATTGATTATCCGCATAAATTAAATGAGGAGGAAGTCCTATATAAACACCTTCAGGAGCCCAAACTTGGCCATATAAACTCAGATTTGCGAAGAATATCAATAGTAAACTATGGGATTTTAATTTTTTCATTTGATTAAATAAAGTATTTTGAGGTGAATGCCAGATTGATAAGTATTTATTTTATTTGAAATATTGTTTTTGTATACAGGTAGTATGTTATATTGAGAGGACAAAGCGGTTTCCAAAATCCAATTTTTTGATAGAGAAGTTTGGATGCCAATATATACCATAGGATGAATGCCTAGTTTTCTCTCATTGCTTTTTACAAATTGATAATCGTTGATTTGTATTGTTTGTGGGTCGAGTGTTTTGCTGCCTTTTGAGTTTAATGTAAAACTTGTTTGGGCGCCAATACCAGTCACTAAATTTATTTTCGAACTCATTTTCCAAATTTTATTAGTGTTAAAGGCAAAGTCTATTCGATTTCTTTTAATTTGATGATTTTCTCTTAAAGTTGTATCTCTTCCTCTCGTTAAAAAATAACCAATCACATTGCCACTAGGATCTTTGACAGGGAGAGAGTCGAAAATTCTTGCTTTAAATTGATAATTTGATTTTTGATTAATCTGTTGACCACTTAAAGAAATTTGATGTTGAAAACCTTTGTGAATGAGCCCAAAATTGATACCTTTAGACCAACTTAAAAGGTTTCTATCTGCATTTTGTTGAAGGTTATTAAAATTCGCATCATTGTTTTTGTCATATTTAAATTGATTTGTTAATAATGCATTATTTAATCCAACAAAATATTGAGTTTTCATTGTTTTAGTTGGTGGTTTAACAATTGTATTTGTTTGTACTAAATCAAAATTCAAATTTGGATAGATAATATCAAACAAACTTAATCCGACTAATACAAGTTGATTTGTTGCTTCAATATCTTGATTTTCTTCAATTTTTATGGTTTCGTTTTTTGAAATTAATGTTAAACTACTTCCATTAAATGCAGGTTCTTTTAATGCATTTCTGAATGGTGGTTTGGTTACATTATTTTTAATAATGGTATTTAAAGTGTATTTATCAGATTTGTTTATGTCTTTAGATGGATTATTTTTGTTTATATTTTCATTTAATGTCATAGATTTTAAATGCACTGATTCTGAAATTTCGTTTCTTTGTTTTGTGGTTTCTGAGATTGAAAGTTTGTAAATTATTGCAAATAAACCCAAAATAAGTAATAAACTTGCCACTTTCCACCATATAAATACTCTTCTTCTTTTTTGATTGGCAAGTTTATTTTTTGTTTGTGTCCAATCTACTTCTGTAATAGGCAATTCAAGTTCATCAAGTTTAGAAAAAATAGACTTACTCGGTTCAAATGCTAATTTTTCTTTTTGAAACTTTGAAAAGGTTTGTTCCCAGTCTAAATCAGTAATTGGAAAGTTAAATTGGTCTAATTTATCTTTTGTTTTATTCGTTTTTTCATCAGAATATACCTCGGTTTTTTTGTCAATTGATTCTAAGTCTTTATTAGATACTAAGAAACTGAGGTGCTTAAGTCCATTTTTAAAAAGTTGGTCAATATGTATTCTTTTTTTACTCAATGGATGGATTAACTAGCTTGTAGAATTTTATTAATTTCCGTTTTTAGATAAGTTCTTGCTCTGTTCAATTGCGATTTACTGGTACCCTCGCTTATGCCCAATAGTTTACCGATGTCTTTATGTCCCATGCCTTCTATGGCATATAAATTAAATACAATTTTATAACCATGTGGCAGTTTGTCTATAATTGCCAATAATTGTTCTTGACTTAAGTCTTGATCATCTATCTCAATTTCATCTTCCATATCGTTAGTATCGTTAAAAAAATAATCATCCCTCACAAATTGAACTTTATTGATTTTTTTTACCATATCAATGGCCGTATTCATCATAATTCTGCTCATCCAAGTTTTGAAAGCACTCCTGCCTTCGTACTTATGAATATTTAGAAAAACCTTCACAAAACCATCTTGCATAGCATCTCTGGCATCATCCATAGAACTCAAATATCGCCTGCAAATGCCTAGCATTTGTGGTGCATAAAGTTTGAAAAGCTTTTCCTGAGCCCAACTTTTCTCTGCTTTACATTGCAATATCAGTTCGTCTATTTCCTTCAAAATTCAGGGCAATTTAATACTTTGACTGCAATATATCAAAATGGTTGCATTGGGATAGATAATTAGTTAATGGTGTAATGGTTTATAGTTAATGGTGTAATTGTTTCCCGCATGATAAATGCGGGAGGTTAATGGTTTATAGTTAAGAGTGTAAAGGTTTTATAGTTAATGGTGTAATAGTTTCCCGCATGATAAATGCGGGAGGTTAATGGTTTATAGTTAAGAGTGTAAAGGTTTTATAGTTAATGGTGTAATAGTTTCCCGCATGATAAATGCGGGAGGTTAATGGTTACCCTTAACTAATAACCCATAACTAATAACCCTTAACTAATTCCTAATTCATATCCCATAAATCCTATTGGATATTTTTTTTTGACATTTGGTTTGCAATTATAAAAAAAAGTCCTACATTTGCAGTCCTTTTTAAAATTACACGACATGAAACGTACATTTCAGCCATCACAACGCAAAAGACGCAATAAGCACGGGTTCAGAGAGAGAATGGCCACCGCTAACGGACGCAAAGTTATAGCAGCTAGAAGAAAACGTGGTCGTAAAAAACTTACAGTTTCTGACGAATTACGCCACAAACGTTAATTCCTCATTGATTTCCCACTCAATTTTATCATGAGTAGGAGTGTAAATAGTTTGCCTAAGTCTGAAAGACTTAATAAAAAAATTTTAATTTCTAAAGTTTATGAATCAGGTATTGCTGTCAAAGCATATCCTTTGATTTTTTCCTATCAATTAACCGATAAATCTTATTTCAATGAACCTCAACTTTTGTTTACCGTTTCCAAAAGGAAATTTAAAAGAGCAGTAGACAGAAACAGAATTAAAAGGCTGATGCGAGAGGCTTATCGTTTAAAAAAACATGATTTAATGCTTTGTATTCCTGAAAAACAGAGTTTGTTTGCCGTAGTTACATTTACTAACAAAGAGCTGCCTGATTTTTTAAATATTCAAAAGTCGTTTGACAAGATTGAAAAACAGTTGAAATCACATTTTACCCAAGATAGTATCATTTCATGAGACAACTAGGCGTTTATTTAGGTTTGTTTTTAATCAAAATATATCAATTGGTATTATCACCATTGTTGTCACCATCCTGTAGATTTACCCCAACCTGTAGTCAATATGGTGCAGAAGCATTTAAGAAATATGGTTTTTTTAAAGGCGCATGGCTCACTATCAAAAGAATCAGCCGTTGCAGACCAGGCGGAGGCAGCGGTTTTGACCCCTTGGTTTGAGTTGTTGAGGAATTTATAATGAAATTGGAAGGTTTTAATGATAATTTAGGTTTAAAAAACTTAATAATTAACTAACTTTGCAACTCAATTTTCATTTCAATGAATTTAATCCCCAACAAATGGTATAAAATAGTTGCCATTCTTTTAGTTTTGTATGTTTTAGTTTATGGCTTATTGATTGATTTGCCAACGGATGTAGGTATTTTAGACGAAACCATTAGAAATCTGTTTTATCATGTGCCTATGTGGTTTGGTATGATGTTGATTTTGTTGGCTGCTTGGGTTAATAGCATCCTATATTTAACAAACCCAACACAAAAAAGAGATGTTTATGCAGCCGAATTAACCAATGTGGGTTTGTTGATGGGTTTTTGTGGTGTTTTTACGGGCATGTTTTGGGCTTATAACACTTGGGGAACCCCATGGACCAACGACCCTAAACTGAATGGCGTGGCTGCTGGTATGGCCATGTATGGCGGCTATTGGCTTTTGCAAAAATCTGTGGATGACAACATGAAAAGAGCCCGTTTGGCTGCTGTTTACAATGTTTTTGTATTCCCGCTTTTTATCGCTTTGATTTATGTGATGCCAAAGTTGTCTCAATTTAGTATTCACCCTGGTAGCGGAGAATCGGTTAATTTTAAAAGTTATAACCAAACAAACAATATGGAATTGGTGTTTTATCCAGCTGTAATTGCATGGACTTTATTATTCGTTTGGATTGCGGAATTAAAATCAAGATATCAATTATTAAAAATAAAAAAAGAAAATGAAATACTTTATTCTGATCACATTACTACTGACAAAATTTAATAACGCAATTGCTCAAGATGAAACCTCAGTTTTTAGAACCTCGGGTAAAATTTATGTGGTTGTTGGTATCATTGCCATCATTTTTATATTGATTGTGGCTTATTTAATTCGTTTGGATAAAAAAATCTCTCAATTAGAAAACAAAAATAATTCATGAAACCTGTTCAAATAGTTATTCTTGTTTTTGTATCGGTTGCCATTGCCATTGGTATTAGTTTTTATGGCGATACCAGCAAATATGTTTGTTTTCAAGAGGCGGATGAAATTGCAAAATCGCGCCCGAATTTAAAATTGCATGTTGTAACAACTTTAAGCAAGGATAAACCAAGTGTTTATAATCCGCAAGTTGACCCCAATTATTTTGAGTTTTATGCCAGCGATACCACAGGCCTTGAACGCAGAATTGTATATAGAAATGCCATGCCTCAAGATTTAGACAAAACTGATAAAGTAGTTTTGATTGGCTATAGCCGTGGCGATTATTTTGAAGCAAAGGATATTCTAAAAAAATGCCCTAGTAAATACGAAAAACCTTAAGTATTTTGGAAACGATTATTTTTAACAACGAACATCTTTTTATTGGCAATTTCGGCCATTTCTCTGTTGTATTGGCTTTTGTAGCTTCTATAATTTCTGCTATTGCTTATTCGCTTCATGTCAAATTCAAAAATGAATCCCTGAGACAATTGGGCAGAATCATGTTTTTTTTACATGGCATTGCTGTAGTTCTAATTTTCATTTCTCTGTTTTATATCATTCACAGCCATTATTTTGAATACCAATACGCTTATCAACATTCCTCTACAGACTTGCCTGTATATTACATGATTAGCTGTTTTTGGGAAGGTCAAGAAGGTAGTTTTTTACTTTGGATGTTTTGGCATGCAGTTTTAGGGGTAATTTTGATTTTTAAATCTAAGGATTGGGAATCACCAGTTTTAACAGTTGTTGCCGTAGCACAATTGATTTTAGGCAGTATGTTGTTAGGTTTCGAAATTGGAGATGTTAAGATTGGGAGCAGTCCATTTATTTTAGCCAGAGATTACAATCCTGAAATGCTTTTAATACCAGTTTTAGAAAAAATTGGCAAATCCAATTATCTACAGATTTTTAAAGAAGGCAACGGATTAAATCCTTTGTTACAAAACTATTGGATGGTGATTCATCCGCCTACTTTGTTTTTTGGTTTTGCTGCCACAATTATTCCGTTTGCTTTTGCTTTTGCAGGACTTTGGACCAATCGATTAAAAGAATGGATGATTCCCGCTTTGCCTTGGGCTTTAGTAGCAGTTATGATTTTGGGCTTGGGTATTATCATGGGTGGTTATTGGGCTTATGAAAGTTTAAGCTTTGGTGGTTATTGGGCTTGGGATCCTGTAGAAAATGCCTCGCTGATGCCGTGGTTATTGTTGATTACAGCAACCCATCTTTTGTTAATTAATAAATCAACTGGCAAATATCCAGTATTAACGTTTATACTCACTATTGCTTCTTTTTTCATGATTTTGTATGCTACTTTTTTAACCCGAAGTGGTATTTTAGGCAATGCAAGTGTTCACTCTTTCACTGATTTAGGACTTTCTGGTCAATTAATCATTCTGTTGTTTTCTTTTATTTTCTTAACCTTTGCTTTAAGTTTCAAAACGTTTAAAAACAGATTAATTTTCTTTTTATTAGGGTTTTTGTCTATTTTGTTAATATCAGTCATCGACTTTCCAATAAGTGCTAGAATTCAAAGTTCGATTGGTGTAGTTGTATTTTTAGTGTCCATTATCTGGTTTGTTAGAAATCTTTTCAAACACTACGGCACGCAAATAGAAACCGACAAATTGTATAGCAGGGAGTTTTGGATGTTTGTAGGAAGCATGGTTTTACTGTTATCGGGTTTGCAAATCATCACTATGACAAGCATTCCGGTATTTAACAAGTTATTCAACACTAGCATGGCATCTGCTGGCGAAGATTATTACAACAGTGTTCAGATATGGTTTGCTATTCCAATTGTAGTATTAACAGCAGTTGGTCAATTTTTTAAATACAAAGACACTGATAAGAAAAGAGTTTGGGAGTTTATAGCAAATTCATTGTTGATAGCGATTGTGATTGCAATTGGAGCTTTGTTTTTGTTTAATATTTGGAAATTACAATATTTGTTGCTCATTATTGGAGGTACTTATGCCATTGTGGGCAACACCCATTACATTCACAAAGTCTTAAAAGGCAAAATTAAATTGGCAGGTGCAGCAATTGCTCATGCTGGTTTTGGTTTGATGATGATTGGCGTGGTGGTATCTTCGGTTAATAAAAAAGTTTTGAGTGTCAATAATACGGGTGTTGGTTATTTTTCTGAAACTTCTGCTGATGGCAAACAAGACGACAATGCCAAAACCAACAACAGAGAAAATGTACTTTTAGCCAAAGGCAGACCCATTCTTTTTGCCAATAACACCCTTAAAGCTACTTATACCAAAGTTGAAGAAATTGCGCCTAATAAATATTTTGAGGTAAAATACCAATATTTGGATAAGGACGGCAAAGTAAAAGACGAATTCACCTTAAAACCTAATGTTCAGAACAATCCTAAAATGGGTGTGGTGGTGAATCCAGACACCAAACATTATTTAACCAAAGATATTTTTACCCATATTACTTTTGAGAGTAGTATGGAGGATTTTGAAGAAAAGGAGTTTGATAATTTTAAAACAGATACCGTTTCTATCGGACAGATTTTTTCTACAGAGGATGCCAATAGAGAATTAACCCTCAGGAAAGTGAATATCATCGAGGCTTCTGATGATTTGAAAAAACTACATTTGCAAGCAGAAATTATCATTAACACAATTGGTGATACATTTATTGCTAAACCAGAATTTATCAGCGATAATCAAATAAGAATTAAAGAAGCCATTGTTCAAGAAGCAGGGGTTTTGGTTATTATGGATAGAATCATTTCCGACCCTAATAATCCCAATGAAATGAAATTTGTGATTACGTCTGCCACGCGTAGACCAAAAATGGATTACATCATTCTTAAAGCCATTGAGTTTCCATATATCAATTTGCTATGGGGAGGCACTGTGATTATGATTTTTGGATTTATTTTAGCGATTATTCAACGTTTTAAAGAATCCAAGCGAAGACTTAAATCGTCAGAAGATTAATTAATATGATGAACGAGATAAAAAAAGCAAGTATCATTGGGTCTGGCAATATGGCAACATTCTGGGCAAAATGCTTTTTTGAACATCGTTTTCCTCTTAAATCCATCGTTTCTCGCAATCAAGAAAAAGGCGAATTGTTAGCCAATGAATATGGCGCAGAATGGCATTCAGATTATCCCGATTTTGAAGATGATGAAATGGTTTTACTTTGTGTAAGTGATGATGCAATCGAAAATATTTCTAACAATATTCTATGCAAAAATATCTTACATTGTTCGGGAGCCATTTCGATTGATGCGCTTAAAAAACATCAGAACAGAGCTGTTGCCTATCCCTTGCAAACGATTCATGCAGATTATCCTTTAGGTATTGAGAAAATTCCTTTATTGATAGAAAGCACTAGCTCGAACCAAGCTTTGCAAAATTGGCTCATTCAATTTAATTTTAATATGCAATACGTTGATTCAAACCAACGCCTTAAATATCACATTGCAGCTGTCTTTGCTAATAATTTCACCAATGCCATGTTGGTTTTAACACAAGATTATTGTTACAATCAAACTTTAGATTTTAATTTATTAAACCCATTGATTCAACAAACTTTTCAACGCTTGGAAAATAAAAATCCATCTGAGGTGCAAACCGGTCCTGCCAAACGAAACGATTTAAAAACAATTCAAAAACACCTACAAGCTTTGAAAGAAGAAAAGCAAATGACTGACATTTACCAAATAATGAGCGAAATTATTCGAAAGCGATTTTAGAGAAAAAGTTATGAAGACTACAATTAAAACAATCCCTTTTTATTTATTATTTCTGATTTCAATAGTTTTTTCTATAAATCTTCAGGCACAAGAAAAGTATGAAAGAGAAAGTCGAATTAAACAAAAAGATGTTCCCACTGAGGCACTTCGTTTTTTCGACTCAATTTCTAACATTAATAAAATAAAATGGTACAAAGAGGAAGGTTTTAACAAGATAAGTTTTGAAGCTAAATTTAAACTTAATCGAACAAAATACAGCGTTGAATTCGATTCGCTTGGCAATATTGAAGACATTGAGATTGAAGTAGATTTAGATGATTTAAAAACGCAACTTAAAGATACGATTTCAACTCAACTGAACAGAAATTGTAATTCACATAAAATCACAAAACTTCAAATTCAATACACAGGCAATAAAGCAGATTTGTGGCATCAACTCAAGCATCAAGCTATCAATCCAAATACAATAGTTCATTATGAATTGATTGTTAAATGTAGACAGTCTAAAGATGTCAATCTATTTGAATATTTGTTTAGTGAGATTGGTAAAATAGTTTCTGTTTCAAAAATCGTCTTTAAAAATAGCAGTCATCTTGAATACTAAATCAATTTTATTGTGTTGTTTTATTGTGTTTTTTCAGTTTCTCAATACTGTTCAATCACAGAGTGCTTATCAGGTTGGCTTACTACCGGGTTTAAACCTAAATAATAAATTCAAAAAAGGTTGGTCCTTAAATACCAAAATTGAATCAAGACAACTTTTGCAAAGAGGCGTTTTCAAAACATCCATTGACAGAAGAAATCAATATGTGCTCACTGATTTATCATTCATAACTGCCAAAAAAGTTGGACTAAATTCAAGAATTGCAGGAGGATATTTAATGAGATTTGAAGATGGAGACATTCAACATCGTTTTATACAGCAATTTATAGTAGTTCAGAGAAAATCAGGCTATCGTTTGGCACATCGTTTTTTTACCGACCAAACATTTTCTATAGTTGAAGACCCTCAATTCAGGTTGAGATACAGACTAACTACAGAAATTCCATTAAATGGCGAATCTGTTGATCCAAAGGAATTTTATATCAAAATGAATAATGAGTATGTTAACAGTTTGCAATCATCAGCATACGACCTAGAAGTTAGGCTAATTCCATTATTGGGTTACGATATATCAGAAAGTTTAAAAATTGAAACAGGCTTGGATTATAGGGTCAATTCATTTATAAGAAATAATACCCGTCATAGTTTTTGGATGAGTTTGAATCTTTTTTTAGAAATAGATTGATTGATTCCCGCATGAAAACTCAAGGAAACCTAAAAATATTAACGGCTATCTACTCCACGTATAGAATTTTAACATAATTTTTATTCAAACGGGCTTTAAGCCACTGTTTAATGTGTTTTTTGTCTTCTTCTTTTATTAAATCACCTTTGATAATGAGCAGACTGAGTGGCATTTGTTGAATTGAATCAAATTCATAAGTTTCTGAATAAATAACTGAATTTATTTCAGAGTATAAGGGTTTTATTTCCTTTAAAAGTTGTTGACCCAATAGTTTGCTTTTTTCTAAGCTATCCATATTTTTTTGAACCATTTGAAGCTTCATTTTCAATTGGTTGAGTTCAACTTCTTTCATGATTTCATTGTCATTCATATCATTGATAGTTGAAAGGCCCTGCTCGATGATGATTTTGCTGTTTGATAAATTAAAGTCTTTTGCAATTTGTTTGATATGCCTTTTGTGCGACTCGTTCAAGTCATTACCACCAAAAACAAGATGAATGGAAAAATCTTTGCTATTAACATCACTTTTTAATAAATAATTGCCCTCAAAAATATTCACTCTTTTTACAAATCGAGTGGCATTTTCATTAAACTTTTCTTTTTGCACCAATAAATACCCAAAATAAATACTAGGTAATAAAGTAATAACAATCACGAGTGAAATAATTTGATTGACTTGTTTTTTTCTTCGTGTACTTATCAGTGTTAATATAGGAAATTTTGCCAATTGACATACAATCACAGAGCCTAAAGCAATGAAAACGGTATTGATTGTAAACAGATAAAATGCGCCAAAGAAATAATTAAATTGTCCTGTAGCTAAGCCATATCCTGCTGTGCAGAGGGGAGGCATCAAAGCTGTAGCTATGGCTGCTCCTGCAATTACATTGCCTTTTTGTCTACTGCTGATGGCAACGATACATGCTAAACCACCAAAAAAAGCGATTAACACATCGTATATGGTAGGACTGGTTCGTGCTAAAAGTTCAGAATGTGCTGTAGAAACAGGACTGATAAAGAAATAAATGGTAGATGTTAAAATACTGGCACCAACTGCAAATGCAAAGTTTTTGATAGCTTTTCGAAGCATAGAAAAATTATAGGTAGCCACACTATAACCCATGCCAATAATAGGTCCCATTAATGGAGAAATTAACATCGCTCCAATAATCACAGCCGTTGAATTGGTGTTGAGACCAACAGATGCCACTAAGATAGCAAATATTAAAATCCACAAATTAGTGCCTTTAAAGACAATGTCTTTTTCTATCTGATCATGTGTTTTGTTAAAATCTTCCAGTTCACCTTTTAGGTTAAAAAATTCTAGCAGTTTTTCGAGCAACATATCAGATTCAAAAATAAGTCTTTTTTCAAGACAAAAATATTATATTCTTATTAAATATTAATAGATAATAAATTAATTTACAATTAATAACAAAACATAATACACTAATTATACGCTATTTAAATTAGGCTTTATGTGCGATATATGCGCCTTGCAGGTTATAGTTTTATCTAAATTAGTATAATTGGTATTTTGAAACTAAATGTTCAAAACGCCTAGTTTTTGCTTTGAACCTTCCATATTTTACCTGTTTTTAAATCATAACGGCTGTGAAAAATAATTTTATCGTCTACTATTGTTTTGATATAATAAAAACGATTCTCGTATTGTGATGCATCAAAATCATAGCCTATATTTTGAGTACCTTTTGGTAATTCATTATTTAAATAGAGTTCTCTAACGCAGATGTTTGCCGTATCAAACATGCCAATTCTTACTTTACTAGGGCGAGGACTTTGTAATGTAAAATTGCCTTTAATTTGCATTTTGGGTTTATATTCTGAGGCGTAATAATTGCGTTTGTAATCGTCCTTACTCGGAGGAGGTGGCATTGGTTTTCCAGTTAATTTTGATAAGAATTTTTGTATTTTTCGGGTATTCAATGTATCAAATCCAGTAATGTTTTCTAAAGGACTGTTGTTTGCTAATACCCAAACTGCATTTTGTCCTTCATATGAACTGTGTAGTTTTTCTTTAGATATAAAATCAATCAAAGAAAGCATTTTAGGATTTGCTTTTTTGCCTAATTGATAATTGATTGTTTTAGAACCTGGAGCACCGTCATGTGATTCTGTGCAAAATCCATAAAAAGATTTAGTATGGTTTTTCTCATTTGCAGCCAAGGGCATTTGCTCATCTTTGCTGATGATGATGGTTTGATAACTTGGCGTTTCAGGGTCAATCAAAGTGCCTTTTTCAGTTTTGATTTCAATGGCATAATTTTTTAAGTTGGAAATGATGAATTGAATGGGCTTTCCATAATGCGAAGACTTCGGATTATTTTGAATTTGAACTTCAACAAGCTTTTTACTTAAGGCTTCTTGTAATGTGTAAACTTGTTTTTCAGTGTTTTTAAGAGCAGTTGTTAAAATTATAACGAATAAAATAACTGAGATGAATTGAATATTTCTGTTCATGGTGTTTAAGAATTATAAATACATGTAGTTTTCTTTTCATCTAAAAAATTATAACGCAATAAAATTAATTTTATTGTTTAAATTTAATTATTGTTATCACTTGTGATTTGGAAACTTTCTAATAATGTGTTTCATTTGTAGTAGATTTTGATTTATAGATTATAGTAATCACATATTTAATCATTTATGGCAGAATTAAAAACCAAACAAACCGAACAGAATGTTCATGATTTCATCTATTCATTTTCAGATACTGAGCAAAAACAAAAAGACAGCTTTGATTTGTTAGTTCTGATGGAAGAAATCACTGAATGTAAACCTAAAATGTGGGGAACATCTATGATTGGATTCGGAAAATATCATTACAAATCCGACAGAAGTAAACAAGAGGGAGATTGGCCTCTTATTGGTTTTTCTCCTCGTAAAGCAGCTATTTCGCTTTATGTATTTACAGGTATTTCAGAACACGATTATTTGTTAAATAATCTTGGTAAATTTAAAAGAGGTAAAGCCTGTCTTTATATCAAAAAATTATCGGATATCAATCAAGTAGAACTTGTGAAACTCATTAAAGAAACTATCAAATACTTAGAACTCAAATATGGAAAAAATTAAAATTGAATTGAAATGGGCTTTGATTTTTTCAATCATAGCTTTGTTATGGATGTTGATTGAAAAATTAAGTGGATTGCACGGTAAATACATTGATTATCATCTTTATTTAACCAATGTTTTTGCTGTTCCTGCAATTTGGATGATGGTGTTAGCTTTAAAAAATAAGAAAACTCAGTTTTATGGTGGATATATCACCTATTTGCAAGGTCTAACTTCCGGTATTGTTTTGTCTCTTTTTATAGCATTACTAAGTCCATTAACACAATGGATTACATCCTACATAATTTCTCCAGAGTATTTTCCAAATGTTATTAAACGTTCGGTTGAAATTGGGTATTACATGACAATCGAAGAAGCTGAAACTAATTTTAATTATTCAAATTATGCAAAACAAGGTGCAATTGGGGCTTTAATTATGGGATTTATAACCACTGCAATCGCAATGATTTTCATTCGATCTAAGAAAAACAACCATAAACAAAAGGCTTAGTTTTATTAACCATAACATTCAAGCGATCAAAGAGAAAAATTGTATTTTATTGAATAATAGATCAAAATTTTTATCACTTTATCCCTTAAAATTTGTCAAATGATTTTTTCTTTTACCTTTAGGTAACCAAATGTTGACATAGAATTAACATTAACATAACATTGCGGTATCACCTTTGCCGTCACTATGTTTGGATTAGAAACCTGGGTGGGTGTATTATTTGCCCTTTGCATTTTTGCAGTTTGTGTATTCGAGTTTGCAAATGGCTTTCACGACACTGCCAACGCAGTTGCCACCGTTATTTATACAGGTTCATTGAAGCCAAACTATGCCGTTGTTTGGTCAGGTTTTTGTAATTTTCTGGGCTTATTAGTGAGTTCCTATTTTGGCTATAAAGTAGCTATGGGAATTGTCAATCTCTTGCCTTTAAGTGATATGATTGCCCTTTCTACAGGCGAAACAGTAAGTTTAGTTTTAGGTATGTTGATTTCTGGTATTGTTTGGAATCTTGGTACGTGGTATTTTGGTATTCCTTGCAGCAGTTCACATACTTTGATAGGTGCAATATTAGGTGTAGGTCTTGTGTTTTTCTGGATTCATGGTGGCACAGGTGTTAATTGGGGCAAAGCTGGTGATATAGGTCTTTCACTTTTAATTTCACCAATTTTTGGATTCTCTTTAACCATCCTTTTGATGTATATCATGAAGAGGGTCATAAAAGCCGATAAAATGATTTTCAAAGAACCTGAACCAGGAAATAGACCACCAACTTGGATTAGAGCTATCTTAATTACAACTTGTACTTTGGTGAGCTTTTTTCATGGTAACAACGATGGTCAAAAAGGAATAGGGTTGGTTCTAATTATTCTAATTGCATTTATGCCAATTAAATTTGCTTTGAATAGCGATTTTGATGCAAACAAGGCTTTGTTAGCTCTTCAAAAAATTGATGTAGTTTTAGACCAAGAGTACAAAACAGATTTATTAATTAAAACGAGCAAAGTAAGAGAGAAAATTGTTAATTATCAAACTCTTGTAACTTCAAACTCTACAGATGAAAAATTGATGAAAAAGTCTATTATTGAAGTTAGATCTGCAATGACAGACATTAATAAAAAACTGAAAAACGAGTTTAAAAATCCTACTTTTATTGAGGATGAATCTAAAGTTAGCATTTTAAAAAGTGAACTTAAGCTTTTTACACATTACACAGAATATTCACCACAATGGGTAACTTTGATGATAGCCCTTTGTTTAGGTTTAGGTACCATGATAGGTTGGAGACGTATAGCTATCACCATTGGTGAAAAAATTGGCAAAAGACACATGACTTATGCCGAAGGTGCAACTGCAGAATTAACTGCTGCCTCAACCATTGGTATCAGTTCTGCTTTTGGTTTACCAGTTTCCACTACCCACGTTTTATCATCTGGTATTGCAGGTGCAATGACTGCCTCAAAAGGAATTAAAAACCTACAACCCGCAACCATTCGTTCGATAGCCATCGCTTGGTTGTTAACACTGCCTGTAACCATCGTTATGGCAGGTCTTTTCTATTACCTTCTTTCTTTAGTTTTAGCTTAACCCTTAAATTTTAAAACCATTTAAATTAAAAAAACACGTTTTATATATTACTAAATTGTTAGTAGATAATCATTGCAAAATCATTTATAAATTAAGTTTAACATTAAAATCATTTTTAAGTTTGAATATAAACACAATTAAAACACTTTGGCAAAATTCAAGTTCATTTGGACTGTTTATTTGTATGCTTTTCGTATTTAATTCTACCAATGTCAAGGCTCAAGAGAATTCAAAAGATTCATTAAAGTCAAATTATAGGAAAGAGTCTTCAAAAAAATGGTACGAGAGTTTTTCCATCAGAGGCTACAGTCAGATACGGTATAACAGACTTTTAGAAACCAACCCACAACTTAAATGCGAACAATGCGATAGGTCTTGGGGCGATAAAGGCGGTTTTTTTATGCGAAGAATGCGTATTATTTTCTTTGGTCAAATCAGCGAGAGGGTTTATTTCTATGTTCAACCAGATTTGGCAAGTTCTGCTTCTAGCACAGGTTTGCATTTTGGACAAATTAGAGATGCCTATATGGATGTTGGATTGGATGCCAAAAATGAATTCAGATTCAGAATTGGACAAAGCAAAGTGCCTTTTGGTTTCGAAAACATGCAATCGAGTCAAAATAGATTGGCATTGGATAGAAATGATGGTTTAAACAGTGCCGTTTCTAACGAGCGAGATATTGGCGTTTTCTTTTATTGGGCACCCAAAAAAATCAGAGATCGTTTCAGTATGTTAGTAAAAGACAATTACAAAGGCAGTGGCGATTATGGTGTTTTTGGATTGGGCGTTTATAATGGACAAACAGCCAACAGACCCGAAGCCAATAACAATCAACATGTTGTGGCAAGATTGACTTATCCTTTTGCTTACAAATCTCAAATTTTTGAACCATCCATACAAGCATACACGGGCTATTTTGTTGTCAATTCAGACAACAAAGCTAAAATGACTGCAGACAAAAACTACTTAGATCAAAGAATGGCGGTTTCTACTATTTTATATCCCCGTCCTTTTGGTTTTCAGTTTGAATACAATCAAGGCAGAGGACCAGAATACAACAAACAAACAGATTCCATAGAAACTAGGCCCATCAAAGGTGGATATGTTTTATTGAATTACAGGTTGCAATACAAAAACCATTTTATCTTTCCTTTTATCAGACATCAACAATTTGAAGGGGGCAAAAAACATGAGTTTGACGCACGTTCCTACAAAGTAAACGAAACAGAAATTGGCTTTGAATGGCAACCCTACAAAACATTTGAACTGGTAGTGATGTACACCATTTCTGAAAGAAGGTTTGAAGATTCTGGTAACAAAAACAACCTACAAAAAGGTCAGTTGTTGAGAATACAAGCACAGTATAATTTTTAGGGAGAGGTTAATGGTTAATAGTTATTAGTTAAGGGTTATTAGTTAAGTGTTTAATAGTTAATAAATGTCTGTCTTGTAAATATTTGTAAAAAGTAATGATTTAATCCATAGTTTTTAATCAAAGTTTAAAAACTGTTTTCAATGTGTCGATAATTTTGTCTTTAAGCATAACAACAAGCTCATCGTTCGTAAATTCAGAATTTCTATTTCCAACATTCAATTAAACATCTTTAAAAAACGCTTCGACATATGCTTAGTCGAAGTCAACAATTGTTTAGGCGAAGCTAACAAATGTTCCATTCTATTCAACAATTGCTTGGGCGAAGCTAACAACTGCTCTGTTCTATTCAACAATTGTTTAGGCGAAGCTAACAAATGCTCCATTCTATTCAACAATTGCTTGGGCGAAGCTAAATGTTGTTCCGTTCTATTCAAATACTGTTGTGTTGAAGCTAACGGATGCTTTGTACAAGTTAACCAAGGCAAGATACAAGCTGACGGATGCAAATGTAAAAGCTCGGAAGGAGTTTTTGCCTTCAACAAGACACTTTTTGACTCCAAAACAACCATGTTAGAAGACAACAAAACAGGTTTTTGGTCGTACGAAGCAAATGTTGAATATAACATTGCTCTTGTTGACTTCAACATTGCAATATTCGAATCGAACAAAACAATATTTGAATCGAACATTTGAGTTGTCAGCTTGTCTTTTGCAAATGTTGAATCGTATGTTGAAGAAGTTAACTTGTATGTTGCGAAAGTTGACTTGTATGTTGGCTTGGTTTGATTCAACACCAACACATTTGAGACCTGACTCTTAGTGTAGAACCCAACTGACCAATACCAAATCCACCAACAACACAGCCACACAGTTAAAAAACTGCGTAAGTATTTCGATAAGGATTTGTGGCTTTTCATGTTGAGGTAGGGATTAATGGAACGTTGTTGAGGGGTTCCGCATGTAATACCGCATCTGTATTTATAATAGTCCAATAAAATCTAAGATTTTTTTGAACTAAATAAATACTATCGCGGCATATCCATTACTAAATTCAAATTATCCTTTGGCCTAATTTGAACTAAGTAATGGTATAAACTGCTGGAGGTGTAATAGTATTTTAACCTACAAAAAACCCTCACTAAAAAAACCGTTCACTTTGGCAACTGCTTTTTGTTTGGTGGATATGAACCATGGTTAAAGTAGTGAAATAAAAAAACGCATGCTAGAAGCTTTAAAATCATTCCATTAAATTTTAAAAATTCAGTTATAAAATGTAGATTGAAGTATTTTTTTTGTAAAAAAATTTGGGATTTCAATAAATAAAGTGTTTACTTTGTAATAAATTTAAAAAATTAAGAACATGAAATCAAATTTACAAACATCCGAAAAAGCCGTTTGTCTTAGCACAACGCACAACGCACAACGCACAAATTTAACCTTATTAATAATATTATTTTTATTTATTGGTACAATAACAAAAACGTTTGCACAGCCAATAGTTATTCAAAATAATACAAATTGGAATCCTTCAAGTCTACCATCAAGTGACTATAAAGATGGTATACAAGTTTTTAGTGGCGCAACCTTAACAATTGAAAATTTGACTTTATTGTTTACTGACAATGCTTTTTTTTCTATTTTTCCTGGAGGTCACGTTATTATAAAAAGTTGCACTTTGACTTCAAACACAAATTGGCAAGGGATTGATGTTGAAGGATATAGTAATTTAGAGCAATTT
Organism: Bacteroidota bacterium; assembly: GCA_030682255.1. GTDB lineage: Bacteria > Bacteroidota > Bacteroidia > NS11-12g > UBA955 > JABMMZ01. The sequence continues at coordinate 37,072 of JAUXOK010000011.1, forward strand.
TCCACATTTCCTAATCCTGGTATTTTTAATAATATAAATACTTTTGAAGGTGTTTTAAATAATAATCAAACTTCGTTAATAATTGAAAATTCTTCCATTCAATTTTCAAATTACGCTTTTCATTCAACTAATGGAGGTATTGTAAGGGTTAGAAACAGTGAATTTGGAAATATCGCGTATCATTATGGGAAATTTGACCCTTATCTATCAAATATTGCTCCTTTTGTAAATGCTTCTTATATAATAGATTCTGATTTATATGGTGAAGCAAACTTTCAAAGCTTTATAAAGATTAATGGAAATAATGGAATTTATTTGGGAGGCATTTCAATAAGTAATTCAAATGATGATTATAGATTATGTAATAGGGGTGTAGGTATAGAGTGTATTAATTCTAATATTGTTATTTCAACAGGAGGAAATGTGTTTTGTAAAGAAACAGGTGGTTTAGCTTGTGATACCTTTCTTTGTGGTGGAAGATCTACAAATGAATTTGATAGATTAAGCAATGCAATAGTTTTTAAAAAAGAACCCATATTCAATACAGCCGGAATACAAACTAATGTCAATACATCTTATAAAACAATAATTAGAAATTCCATATTTTCAGATTGTATGAATTCAATAACCTTAGATGATTATTCTTATTCTAGAATTTTTAAATGTGAATTTAATAATTCTGCAGCTACAAATATTGAATCGTACAGACAGTATCCACTTTCAGCTTCATGTCATAATATTGATGATATTATTGATATTAATATTATAGGTAACACAAGAGGTATTAAAATTATTGAAAATCTGTTTGAGTATAATTCTTTTTCTGATCCTAATTTACCAAACGATGAATATACAAGAGGAATTATCCATATTAATGTCGATGGTAATGATGATTGGAAAAGTCATATTCATAATAATAGATTTTTAAACACAAGCTCAAATAACAACATAAATTCTGATATGGTCACTGCAATTAAAGTTAATGGTACTACAAACTATGAAATTACTTGTAATGAGTTTGATAACATAGGATCTTGCATTTATATTGTATCAGGCAAAATAAATAGTCAACAAGGGTCTCCACAGGAAACTGCAAATAACACATTTCCTACACAGTTATCTGGCAGATTCAGATTAAATAACCTAAATGGTCAACCAATAACTTATTTTCATACTTCTAATTCTCCTAATCCTAATAATATTAAAGACCCCTTGACAACTGGATATACCTCTCTTCAGATGAAATTAAATTATAATATTGGTGTTTTCAAAGAAACTCAATGTATAATGACTTGTGCAAAGTTTTTAACAAAAATAGAAAAAATTGATGGAGTTAATTCAATTAAAATTTATCCAAACCCTACAAATGATTTTTTAATAATAAACTCCAATAAGGATGATATTATATCTATTTATGATCTTATGGGAAGATTAATTAGTCATTTTAATGTATTAGAAAATGAAGATATGATTATTAATCTATCAAACTATAATAAAGGTATATATATTATTAGAAATCAAAACAACTCTATTAATAAATTTATAATCAATTGAAATTTAAATATATATATATCATATTAATCATTATTCAGACCAATATTTTTGCTCAATCATACAAATACTGGTCCTCTTCTGATAATCTTAATTTGTTTTATTTCAACGATTCAAACGACATAAAAGTTGATTATCGTTTTAATTCAAGTTACAGAAGCATATTCTCTAATATTTCAACGCCTAATGGAGATTTAATATTTTCATTTGTAGATGGATATAATATAACAGATGAAAATGGTAAAAATTTCAAAAACTCAATGGGTGTTTTAAGTTCTCATAATTCTGTTTTTTTGCAAACAGATTTTAATCAATGGAATTTAATAAGTGGATTCTTTTATGATTCAACTTATGATTTAACCTTTAAAATATCAAAATCAATTGATGATAATAGAAATATTATATATGAATTTTATAAAAACAATCATAATTTTGATAATAAAGAAATACTAAACGCACCATTTGGTGTTTATTGTACTAAAATTGAACGTGATAGTTTAAATAAACCCGAAATAACTGAAAAAAATAGATGTCTCGATGAAATAAGTAAATATTCAAAAAGATTACTAATAACAGATGTTAAAAGAATAAATCAGTTTGAATATTATATTTTATTTCATGAACCCAATATTGAAGTGAAAGATAGAGTAAACAAATATTCAAAATTTTTTTTATTTAAATACTCTAAAAACAATATTGAATTTATAGATTCCATTAAGATATGTGTTTTTGATTTCTTAGAAAATGATATTAAGAGTAAACTAAAAGATAAAAAATACATCAATTTTTTTATAAATAGTAGTTTTTTGAATAAAGCGTTAAATAAAATGTTTTTAAATTTTGAAATAAGTTGGTCAAGCAATAGTTACGATACTTTTGTTTATCATAAATCTATGTTAATTTCTTATGATTTGAAAAATAAATTTTCAAGTTCTTACAAAGTTGATTTTGAAAATGAATTCAACAATAACAATTTGGATGATAAAAATAAAATATATACTTTTTTTAGGACAAATAACAGCAATTTACGTTCTCAAAATTATTTATCATCAAATGACAGTATATTTTATTATCTCAGAACTAAAGTAAAATATAAAAACTTTAAAGAAGAATATTTTATCAAAGAATTAGTTAAATGGGAATATTATAAAGATAATTTCAATAGTTCAACATTAGTTGATTACGTAAATAATGACAATACAACTATTTTAAGTAATGTTTTTTTAAATTCTTTTGGTGGCCTATCCTATTCAAAAAGTAATCATACTGATCAAACTTTAATTGTTTATCACATGAACAACAACAATGATCCAATTAGGAAAAGCTCCCAATCTTTTAATATACCAACCATTTGGAGCATATACAACTCATTTAATTTTACATTATACGATTATATAAAATTAAGACAAGCGCCTATTATTTTCAAAGATTGTGGTGCGTATGTAAATATTAAGAACAACTCAGATGAAAGTTTGGGAATCAAAAATTACAAATGGTTTGTTGCTAAGAATGACAAATGGACAGAATGGGATACTTTTAATACCAAAGAATTGCCACAATTATTTTTTAAAAATTCTGGCAAATATTTATTTAAGCTACAAGCAAGTGCCCCAAACGGCTATGGCGAGTGGTACATAGACACTATCAAAGTGCGCATTCCCCCAAAACCCGTTGCCAATTTCTATGCCCAAGATAGCATTGTTTGCCGCTACAAAGGTTTGCCTTTCAAAAACTATAGCAGTTCGCTACAAAACACCGCAGAAGACTATTTGTGGTCGTTTGGCGATGGCAAAACAAGTACCGATAAAAACCCCAATCACATTTATACAAACATTGGCAATTATACCGTAACACTGCACTACAAAAACGGCTATTGCGATAGCACCCTCACCAAAAATCAATACATCACAGTAGTGGATGCGCCTAAACCTGGTTTTGCTATTAATACCACACAAGGTTGTGCGCCACTTAATATCTTCATTACAGACACTGTCAGAAGGCATGTGAGCGCCAAGGATTATTTCATCAGCGATGGTTCAGGTTGGGTGAATATTCCCAATGGCGAAACACAACTCAATCACACCTTTAAACAAGCTGGCAAATACCGAGCAGTACAACGCTTAACAGGCTACACAGGCTGCGTTACCATGAGCGACAGTGTTTGGATACATGTTAGCCAAGGATTAACACCCAAAGATACCCTTGATGTGCAATTGTCTACCATCAAGACCAACGAAGAAATTGGTGTAACAGGCAAAAGCAAGTTGTTCAATATTGTGCCAGGTAATGCTTTCATTCAATGGCAAAGTCAAGCTGGAGCAGTTAAATATCAGGTGAACAAAGATGGCAGCCCTTATGCCCAAACTGAAGATACCTTTTACACCGACCCACGTTTATACAATCAAGATGCCACCTACACAGTGCAAGGCATAGACAGCTGCGGTAATAGAAGTAGTATGGGCAACGTGAGCAAACCTGTGTTTTTAAAATCCAACTTGCAGGGTAATAATGAATCGGTTTTGGTGCAATATTCGCCTTATTTAGATTTGCCAATAGGCGTAAATAGTTTACAATACGAGTTAGAAAAACTCACCGAAACCAATGGCATCTCCAAATGGCAACCTATTGCCCATCATCCACAACCACAAACACACACCGACCAAAACATCAATACACAAGGCCATTTGCAAGCTTGTTATCGTATAGCAGTCAAACACAATTCAGAAACCATCAGTTACAGCAATGTATCTTGTTCGCCTTTTGAGCCAGCGATATTCATCCCAACAGGATTTTCGCCTAATGATGATGGGGTGAACGATGTTTATGAGCCAATGTATTATGGCATTCAAAGTTATCAATTAACAGTTTACAACCGCTGGGGAGAACAAGTTTTTCTTGGAGCAGACAACCAAGCTTGGACAGGCGAAAAACAATCAGAAGGCGTTTACACAGTTCAAATTCGTTATAGATTAAACACAGGCGTTTTAAAAACCCAAAACACCACCGTTACTTTGTTGAGGTAGTTGTTTGGTGGTTTGTTAATTGTGTATTAGTTTTCACGCATGAATTTGCCGGATAGATAAGAATAAATTGTATTTGGTCAGAAACTGTATAAAAAGTCATCAAAGTATAAATCAGTTTGGATAATTTAAGTTTCAAATCAAAAGATAATATCCTACTTTTGCCTTAGTGCAAATCATTAAAAAATTGGCAGGACAAACCGCTATCTATGGGCTGAGTTCCATGTTGGGTAGATTTGTAAATTTCTTGTTAGTGATTCCTCATACTGCCAAACTTAGTTCAGTGGGTGCCTATGGTGATATCACAGCCATTTTTGCGATGGTGGCTTTTTTAAACATTGTTTTAACCTATGGTTTAGAAACCTCCTATTTTAATTTTATCAGAAATGGCAATAATGCCAATAAAGTATTTGCTACGTTGCAAAAAAGTATCATGGCAAGCACAGCTGTTTTTTCATTGTTGGTGCTTATTTTTCTCTCTCAGAGTGCTGTCTTTTTGGGTTTTGAAGGTCGATCAGATTATGTATGGTGTTGTTTGATTTTTTTAGTGTTCGACACAGTTTCAGCCCTGCCTTATGCCAGACTCAGACACGAAGAAAGGCCTTTAAAATTTGCAAGTATCAAGTTAATCAATATTGGGGTTAATGTTGGTCTTAATCTTTTGTTTTTGATGGCGCCACCAGTTTTTTTACAAGGCTATACCCAAGTAACGCTTGTGCTCATTGCCAATGCAGTGGCAAGTATTGTTTCGTTTTTGATGCTATTGCCAATTGTACTTAAAATTAATATAACATTTGATTGGATATTGTATAAGCAAGTTTTGAAATACACTTGGCCTTTAGTATTTATCGGTTTGGCAGGCATTGTAAACGAGACCTTAGATAGAACGCTCTTAATTCGTTTGTTGCCAGCAGGCGAAGGTTCTTATCAAAATGGCATTTATGGCGCTTTTTATAAACTTACCATGGTGATGACCATGTTTGTGCAAGCCTATAAATTTGCAGCCGAACCCTTTTTTTTCAAACAAAAAGACAATCAGGATAGCAGGGTGGTGTATGCCGAGGTGATGTTTTGGTTTGTGGCCGTTTGTTCCCTGATTTTTTTAGTTTGCATGATGTTTATAGAACCTTTAGCACATTTATTTATCAAGAATAAAGCTTACTTCGATGATTTAGATGGTCTTTTTATTGTGCCAGTTTTGTTACTTGCTAATCTTTTTTTAGGGATTTATTATAATTTAAGCATTTGGTATAAACTCAGTAACAACACAAAAATTGGCGCATTGGTTTCTATCATAGCCGCCTTAATAACAATTGTTTCAAATGTGTATTTTATCCCAATTTATGGATTTTTGGCTTGTGCATTTATTACTTTGATTGTTTATTTTTTAATGTGTATAGCTGCATATATTTTAGGAAACCGATATTTTAAAATACCTTATCAACCAATAAAATACTTAGCATTAATTGCGATTTCATTTGCCTTATACCTGATGTCAAGCTATGTTGAGGGTCAGATAAGTGTCATTTTTTGGCAGATTTGTATTAAAATAATCATTGTTTCGTTCTTGGTGTTGATAATATGGATGTTAAAACCTAAGACAAAAAACAATAAATTTGCAAACCAATCCAATTAATGCAGGTAAAAATCATCAATAGAAGTCAAAACAAACTGCCAGAATATCAAACAGCGTATTCTGCGGGAGTTGATATTTCTGCAAATATTGATGAACCGATTGTTATTCAACCCATGGAGAGGGCTTTAATTCCAACTGGATTATTTATGGAATTGCCAATTGGCTATGAGGCACAAATAAGACCTAGAAGTGGATTGGCTTTAAAACATGGCATAACGGTTTTAAATTCACCTGGCACAATAGATGCAGATTACAGAGGTGAAATCAAGGTTTTACTTATCAATTTTGGAACTGAGGAATTCCTCATTCAAAATGGGGATAGAATAGCGCAAATGGTGATAGCCAAATGCGAACAAGCTGAATGGCTTTTAACTGAACAATTAACAGAAACAAAAAGAGGAACCGGAGGCTATGGTCATACGGGCATCAAACAATCAAATCAATGAGCGGAATAAATATAATCATCCCAATGGCAGGTATGGGCAAACGCATGAGACCACATACCCTTACAGTACCAAAACCACTAATTCCAATAGCAGGAAAACCAATTGTACAAAGACTTGTAGAGGACATCGCTGCAGTTTGCAACGATAAAATCAATACAGTATCTTTTGTGATTGGCGATTTTGGGTTAGAAACTGAAATCAACTTAATTAAAATTGCTGAAAGCATTGGTGCAGAAGGAAAAATATATTACCAAGATGAAGCCTTAGGAACAGCCCATGCTGTGATGTGTGCTACACCTGATTTAACGGGTGAAGTGATTGTGGCTTTTGCTGACACGTTGTTCAAAGCCGAGTTTGATTTAGACAAGTCTGCTGATGGAACCATTTGGGTACACAAAGTGGCTAATCCAAGTCAGTTTGGTGTGGTTAAAATGAATGACGACAATATCATCACCGATTTTATTGAAAAACCAACCGAGTTTGTTTCAGATTTGGCAATTATTGGTATTTATTATTTCAAAGATGGCGATAATTTGTTAGATGAAATTCAATATTTGATGGATAACAACATCAAAGAAAAAGGCGAATATCAACTAACCAATGCTTTGGAAAACATGAAAAACAAAGGCATGTCTTTTAAACCGGGTGAAGTTCAGGAATGGTTAGATTGCGGCAACAAAGACGCTACAGTTTATACCAACCAAAGAATTTTAGAAATTAAAAAGTCTGAATTTACAATTGCTAATGATAGATTCGATGGTTCTGTTACCATTATAGAACCGTGTTTTATCGATCAAGATGTGGTTTTAGAAAATTGCACACTTGGCCCTCATGTGAGTGTAGGTAAAAAAAGTGTTATTAAAAACGCTAAGATTTCAAATAGCATCATACAAACCCATTGTCAAATTAGCCATACAGAATTTACCAATAGTATGATTGGCAATCATGTGGTTTTTAATGGCGAAAGCAAAGAATTTAGCCTAGGCGATTACAGCACATTAAATTGATTAGAATTAATGAAAATAGCTTTCTTTTAAGATTTGTTGGTATAACATGTCTCAGTCTGTTTTTATTTTCGTGTGCTAGCAAAAAAAATATATCAAGCAATCCATCAAAAACGGATTCAAAACTCAGTAATTCATCCGATGAATTATTTATAGATGCTGTTGTACAAAAACAAATAGGTAATAATGAAAAAGCCATACAGTTATTTTTAAAATACATTGCTCAACACCCTAAGGTGGCTGCGTCATATTTTCATTTAAGTGAACTTTATGCCATCGAATCCAAAAATGATTTGGTGCTTCAAAATGCCATGCAAGCTTATGAATTGGAGAACAACAACAAGTTCTTTGCCTTGAACTATGCCAAAACTTTAGCATACAATAGAAATCTTGATTTGGCTATCAATGTTTTACAAAATGCAATAAAAAATCATCCAAAAGATGAACCGCTTGCCAAGGAATTAGATGGTTTGTTTATTCAAAAAGGTCAGATAGATGAAGCTATTAAAGTTTGGCAAAATTTTGAAAAACATGCTGGCTATAAATTATCAACTTCATTGAGATTAATAGAACTTTACAAAGTAAAAAAAGATTTTCAATCTGCACATGATGTTTATGATCAAATCAAAAAAGCTTCCCCTTTAAAAATCAAGTATTACATTGATGATGCTAGGATATACAAACAACAAGGAGATGATGTCAACGCCATTTTGAATTTGGAAAAAGCTGTAGCCATTCAACCCAGTAATTATGAAGTGAATTTAGAATTGTATCAGTTTTATAACATTAAAAAAGACACAACAAAATCCAATGTTTATTTTAGAAATATCATTTCTGATGCGAAAGTAGGTTCGGATAAAAAAGCACCCTTGGTAAAAGATGGCATGCAACAATTTGAACAAAATGCTCACCAAAATCAATTGTTGTGGATAGCTAATCAAATGCAACTAATACATCCCAATGATGACAGAGCGTTGTTCATGGTTGCACAAATTTATGATTTGCTAAAAGATGATAATAAAGCTATCGATTTTTATCAAAAAGCAACTGCTATTAATCCTAATTTATTTGACGCGTGGCAAAACGCAATATTCTCTGCTAATAGAAGCAAGCAATATAAAAAGGCAATTGAAATTTCAAAAGAAGCATTGGACTTTTTTCCCAATCAAACACAGTTTTATGTTTTGTTGTCTAAGTCGCAGTTATTGCAAAAAGAATATCAGCAAGCACTCACAACTGCCAACAATGGTCTGAAAATTGCAGCTTTGCAAGGTATGAGTCAAGCGGGATTAATAGAATTGAATTATCAAAAAATTGCAGCACTCATTAAACTTCAGAACTTTTTGGAAGCAACAAAAGAAATCAATGAATTTTTAAAGATTAATAATGATGATTTTCAGTTAAATGAATATATGGGAGATATACTAGCTTTGCAAGGCAAAACAGAAGAAGCAGTTTCGTTTTGGAAAAAAGCAATCAATTCACAAGTGGAAAACAAGATTTTAAACCAAAAAATTAAAGAGAAAAAGTATGTGGAATAGATTAGTTATTTTATCAATATTGGTTTTAAGTACCATGGCTACTTCCTGTAAAAGCAGAAAGAAGAAAAATATACCTCCGCCAGTTGTAACCCAATCCATAGATTCTACTCAAATGATATCAAAGGCTGTTTCGTTATTATTGCCTACATTGTTTGATTGGAAATATTTTTCTTCAAAAATGAGCATCAGTTATCAAAATGGTTCGGATAAAAAATCCTTTGATGCCAATGTAAGAATGTACAAAGATTCTCTTATTTGGCTATCTGCCAGTATGTTTGGTATAGAAGGTGGCAGAGTTTTAATCAATCCAGATTCTGCTGTTTTAATGAATAAGTTAGAACGCAATTACATGGTCTATAAAAAAGACATGGCAAAAGGTTTTATAGATGTGCCATTGGATGTCAAACAACTTCAAAACTTATTACTTGCAAGACCTATTTTTGAATTGAATAACTACCGTTTGATGGATTTGCCCCCTACAACCATCGAATTTCTTCAAAAGCAATTAAATACTTCGCACCATTACAATGATAATCCATTGTTCATTGTATTAACTAAGATACAAGAACTGAAAAACAATACCAATGTTCAGGCTAACTATTCTAATTATTTGGATATCAATGGTCGACAGTTTGCTCAAAAACTAGAAATCAATTCAAAAAACAACGAATCGACTATCAATATCATCATTGAATTTAGAAATCCTGATTTTCAAACTGAATTAACTTTCCCTTTAACAATACCTAGTTCGTATGAAAAAGTTAAATAACATATCACTTTTCTTGTTGCTATTAATTGGTATCAATGGCGTTTTTGCTCAAAGCCGAAAGGAACTAGAAAAACAAAGAAAGAAAACTGAGGAACAAATTGCATTAACCCAAAAAATATTAAAAGAAACTAAAGCCAAAAAATCACAAAGTTTAAAAGAAATTACCACCATTGTTAGATTAATTGAAAAAAGAGAAGAGCTTATTCAGAATATCAATCAGGAAATTGGTTTTGTAAACAATGAGATTGAAACCAAGAAATCTGAAATTGACAGTGTTAATTCACAATTAGAAATTCAGAAAAAAAACTATGCAAGGGCTATCAAGCAAAATTATAAAACCAAAAAAGTTTATAATAATACGCTCTATCTTTTTGCCGCCAAATCTTTTAATCAGTTTTTTCAAAGGGTAAAATTCAATCAATATTTATCCAAAGCACAAGAAAAGTTTCTTTATAAAATTAATCATGAAAAAGAAGTATTAGAATTGAAATTAAAAGAATTGTTTGTTTTAAAAGGCAGTAAAGAACAATTGGCGGGTGTAAAAAAGCAAGAAGTTCAAAAATTAGAAGGCGATAAAACAGCTAAAAATAAAGTAGTGGTAGCTTTAACAGGCAAGGAATCAGAGCTGAAAGCAAATTTAGAAAAACAAAAAAAGGCAAAAGAGAATTTGAATGCAAAAATCAATGCCATCATTGCCAAAGAAATAGCAGAAGCTAAGAGAAGAGCCGATGCTGAAAGAGCAAGAAAAGCAGCTGCAGCAGCAAAAAAACCTGACGATAATAAACCGGTTGAAAAAGAACCCAAAAAACAAGAATACGATGTTTTGCCTGAGGTAAAACTAATGTCTGATAATTTTATAGCCAATAAAGGAAAATTGCCGTGGCCTGTAGAAAAAGGATTTATCAGTGATAGATTTGGAACTCATGCTCATGCCAAACTCGACCAAGTTATGATTCAAAATAATGGCATAGACATTCAAACTGTTGCTGGGTCGGTGGCAAGATGTGTACACAAGGGCACAGTTACAGCTATTATTTCTATCCCAGGAATGGGCAAAGCGGTTTTGGTAAATCATGGAGAATACTACACGGTTTATGCTAAGTTAAAAGACATTCAAGTGACACAAGGGCAAGAAGTTGATTTAAAACAAGTGATTGGCACAATTGCAGAAGGAGATGAAGGAACCACCGAAATTCATTTTGAAATTTGGTATAATCAAGACAAACAAAACCCCGAACACTGGTTAGTCAAAAAATAATATGAAGCCAATAAAAATTAAGAAAATAGGAATTGCTGGAGCTGGTACCATGGGAATTGGGATTGCTCAAGTATGTGCAATGGCTGGATATCAAGTTTACTTATTCGATTTAAAAATTGAAATAGTTCAAAAAGCTGAAAAACAACTAAGTCAATCCTTAGATAAATTGATTCAGATAGGTAAATTATCAGAAGAAGGTAAACAAGAAACATTGTCTTTGGTAAAATTTACAGATTGTATGGATGATTTAAAAGTGGATTTAGTTATTGAAGCAATTGTTGAAAAAACAGAACCCAAAGTTGAATTATTTAGTCGATTAATGGAAATTAATGGTGAAAATTGTATTTATGGCACCAATACCTCTTCCATTCCTATTACCCAAATAGCAGCAAAATTAAAATTTCCTGAGTTATTGGTTGGGATTCATTTTTTCAATCCTGCTCAGATAATGAAATTGGTAGAAATTATTAAAGGGGCAAAAACGCATTCTATAATAGTAGAACAGGCTTACAATTTTGTTAAACATCTTAAAAAACAACCCGTCATAGCAGCAGATGCGCCAGGTTTTATTGTCAACAGAGTAGCCAGACTTTATTATGTTGAATCTTTAAAACTATTAGAAGAAGGAGTGGCAACCATAGAAACAGTTGATGCCATCATGGAATCATCAGGTTTTAAAATGGGACCATTTAGATTGATGGATTTAATTGGTATAGATACCAACTATTCAGTAACAGAAAGTCAATACAATTTGTTTAATCAAGAAGCGAGGTTCAGACCAAGTAGAATTCAAAAACAAAAAGTAGAAGCTGGCTTACATGGCAGAAAAACAAAAGAAGGATTTTATAAATATGAATAAATTAATAACCTCATTTTTGATGTTTTTGGTAGTGCTAACATCTTCATGTACTAAAAATAACGTTAATCCCGACCCAATTTTGGAAGTTCCAGTAAGTATTACAATCAATATGGCTTTACCTCAATACGAACATCTGCAATTTCAAGGTTCATTTGTATATGAACAAGGTGGTGTTAAAGGAATCGTTGTAGTTCATCATTCAGATGATCAGTATTATGCATTCGATAGGTCGTGTAGCTATCAGCCAAACAATCAATGTTCTAAATTGGAGGTTGATAGTTCGATTTTGTTGTTTAGATGTGGCGAAACAGTTAATAATTCATTTGTAAAGTGTTGTGATTCAAGGTTTTCATTTGATGGAAGCGTGTTCAATGGACCATCTGTTTTTGGGTTAAAACATTATAATGTTTCAAAAAGTGGAAACCTATTAAATATTAAAAATTAATTTTTTTTTAAAAAATTGTTTTAATAGTCAAACCTTTTTATATATTTGTCGAATTATTAACAATTATTAAAGAATAAAATCTCAGCTTATGATAATGAAAAAATTACTATTTGTACTTATTGCGGTTTGTCTAACTCAAACCAGTTATTCCCAGTCAGCAGAACGCAGGTTGGGTTTCGAAATTAATGGTGGAATAAATGAATATCAGGGTGATTTAGGCTCTGCTTTGTTTTTTGCCAGAAAACCTAATTACCAAGGTGTTGGATATTCTATTGGATATTATTTAACGCCAAACATTGATATTTGTTTATTTGGATCTGGTGGGGATGTAGGATTTCAAACAGAGCTTCAATATGTTGACGAAGACATAAGATATCAGTCATTCAGAATGAACTTTGCAACTGTAAATGGTGGTTTTAGATTCAAATTTTTGAAAGACAAACCATTTACACCTTACATCATGTTAGGAGCTGGCGGATTGTATATGCATACAAAAGTGAGCCGTCATCCTACAGCATATACTGGTGCAGCTGGTAATGTTGTTGGCGGATTTGGATTTCAATTTATGCCAAGTGAGTCGTTTGGAATTAGACTACAATCAATGTTTAATTACACCTTTAATGACATTTGGGATGGATCTCCATACAGATATATGGTTCACACCAGAAACAAAAACAACGATATGATTGCACATCATTCATTAGGTGTATTCTTTAATATTCCTTATGGAGATGCTTCATCAATGGGTGGAAGCAAACAAAAAGACAAAGATAAAGATGGTGTGCCAGACAAATTGGATAAATGTCCTAAAACTAAACCTTGGGAGTTACCTGTTAATGATGAAGGTTGTCCTAAAGATTCAGATTTGGATAGTATTCCTGATTTTCAAGATTCTTGTCCTTACAACTTCGGTCCTCGTAAGTACAACGGTTGTCCTGATACTGATGGAGATGGTATCCTTGATAAATTAGATAAATGCCCTAAAAATGCAGGTCCAGCCGAATTTAATGGTTGTCCAGATACTGATGGTGATGGTATCATTGATATTGAAGACCAATGTCCTGAAGTAAAAGGTTTAAAACAATTTAATGGTTGCCCAGATACAGATGGAGATGGCATTGAAGATAGAAAAGATAAATGTCCAACTAAAGCAGGAACTGCTGAAGGTGAAGGTTGTCCAGATACTGATGGTGATGGTGTTTATGACCACAAAGACGTTTGTCCAACAGTTGCAGGTCCAGCTACTAATAAAGGTTGTCCTGAAATCAAACAAGAGGTTGTTGCTAAAATTGCTCTTGCAGCAAAAGGTATTTACTTTGAAACCGGTAAAGACGTTATTAAACCAGAATCTTTTGTTAATTTGGATATACTTGTTGGTATTTTGAATGAATTCCCTGAAGCTGCGGTATACATCGAAGGTCATACAGATAATGTAGGCGACCCAGCCAAAAACTTGGAACTATCTCAAAAACGTGCTGATGCTGTAATGGCTTATTTAATCAATAAAGGTGTCAAACCTTCTAGGTTAACTGCTAATGGTTATGGAGATACTAAGCCAATTGCTGATAACAAAACTAAAGATGGTAAAGCTAAAAACAGAAGAGTTTACTTCCAATTGAAGTATTAGATTTAAATTAAATATATTGAAAAGGGGAGCTTATTATAAGCTCCCCTTTTTTTACAAAATGTTAATTATGTTTTGTTTTATTAAATTCGGTTATCAGATTTTTAGAATTTAATTATGATTTAATATTTTGCCTAACGCAGATAAAATAGCCATTTTTACGCATTGTTTTTACTAAAATCATTCTATACCTATAGAGCATATAAAAATCAAAATTGGTGTTATAATAAGTTATTAGTTGTTGTTTAAAGCAAAAAGATAATGGTTAATGTAAATCAATCAAGTTTTTACATCTGCTGACAATACATATTGATGATTTTTTTAATTTCAGTTAAGTCTTCTTTATTTTCTAGGTATCCTGATTGAAAACTGATAATTTCGCCAGTGTTTTTTAGTTTAACATTGATTTCATACAATTGATAATTCACTTTATCTATTTGCGACCAAAGTAAAGATTTGGGTTGTTGATACAAATGAAAGCTGTATTTCATACCTTCTTCGTCTAAGATAAAGAAACATTCCCTTTTGAAAAAAGCCATCCTGTTTTTACTCATGATGATATAAAATACAAACAGAATAGGAAAAATTAGAAATGCCCACCACAAAAATTTAGGAAAAAAATACAAACTGGTAATGATGCCAAAAATGAAGAATGTGGCCATAACAGGCGCCTCGGCTTTGTATCTATTGATTTTAAAAGATTGCATTTGGTGGCAAAATTAACCTAAAAAAATGGATTCAAAATTAAAATAAAACTAAATTGAGTTTATCAACCACATTGACCTACATTTGAAAAATAATGAGAGTTAGTAAGGCGGTGAAGAAATCTAGAATTTTAAAAATATTATTTGTAATTTTTATAAGTTCAATTGCTCAAGAAATTAAAGCACAAGTAAGCGTCAGTGAAAATTCTATTCCCTATGGATTGGGAGATGGAGATGTGTTCTTTATAGCAGGGAGAGTAAAGAGATATGTTTTTGGTGAATATTCAATTCCTAGAAAGGGAATTATTTATCCAGGCATGACACTCGATGAATTAGCTATTGGGATGCGAGAATTTAAATATACAACTTTTGGCGGAGGATTAAACACCAGAACCCCTCTGTTTTATATGCTATTTAATAAGAATAAAAGCAGACTTAGAATAGCTGATGACATTGGTTTGGGATTGTTTATTGGCAGTAATAATTTAAAAATTAATGATGATTTAACTGGTGAGGATTTAGAATTTGATAAAAACAAATCTTCAAAGCCTTCTGTCAATGTTGGTATAAATTTACATTTGGGTTTACAAGCAACTTATAGACTTAGCAACTTGTTAGATATTGGATTTAGATTTACGCCATTTTTTGGAAAAGATTACGGCAATGGAAATGGCTCTGTAAATGCCAGTGGCAAAACTTACTCAATCACCTCAAGAATTGAACGTTTTTATCTTGAATTTCAAACAACCAGATTTGGCAAAAAGAATAAATTCAGAGATGGATATGAACACAATGGTTTTAAAACCATAAGTGTGAAATATTTGTTGCCTAAAGATTTTACCTTTAGAAACAATGGCTATGTGTTTATGTCATACAATTCAATGAGTTTTAGACCCAAAGATACCTATGGATATGGCGAAGATAGTTCCAATGTGCCAGCAGGATATGAAAACTATGAAATTAAAAAGGGTCACATCAGAGTTTTAAAAATTGGCATCGGATTATTGTTGTTGTAAACTTACCCTAGTAAAGCGCCATTTCCCTTGCATGTCTTGTTTCAATTCACAACTTAAACCCCAATTTTCACAATGGTTTTTGAGTTCAAATGCTGTTAATGGATTGAGTTCAAAATAGATTTTTGAACTTTTTTTTGCAAATAAATCAATGATTTTTTTGTAAAATAACAAGCCATCTTCATGGTCAACAAAAAGAGCCAAATGAGGTTCGTGGTTCAATACATGTGCTTTCATTTCTTGTGCCTCACTTTTTAAAACATAAGGCGGATTGCTCACCACTATTTCTGGAATTGGAAAATGCCAAGTTTCTTTTAATATATCATGTTTTAAAACATGGATGTCTAAATTCAGATTGTCAGCATTCTGTTGCGCTATTTTGATTGCACCTTCAGACAAGTCTGTTGCAATAATTGATGTGTTTTTAAAATGGTTTTTTAAAGCCAATGCAATGCAGGCACTTCCTGTGCAAATATCAGCTATGCTTGAAATGTTTAGATTTTCTGATGCTATGATCCAATTCACCAATTCTTCGGTTTCGGGTCTAGGTATCAAAACATGTTGGTTAACACTGATTTTTAATCCGCAAAACCATTCATGCCCAAGGATGTATTGCAAGGGTTTGTGATTAAAAAGGTTATTTAAATCCAGATTGAGTGATTTTTCATGATCAAAATTTTTGTCAGGATAAAGCAGTAATTCTTTGGAAGAAATAGCATATTTTTCTTCAAAAAGTCTTTTAATAATAGCTTTTATTTCTTCAACATCTCCAAGAGAGTTTAAAGTTTGAAGCGCCAACAAATAAGCTTGAAGAATGGTCAAAATTAAAAGTAAGTTTTTCTAATTTTTAATAATTCTAAGGGTAATTTAAAAGTGTATGACCAAGATATTTTTGAGTCGCCTTTTTCAATCCATTGTCTCAATGGCACTTCGATGATTTGTTGTAAGCATTTTTCGTGACCATAAAAATTAATGAAACGAGCAAAAAGTTCAACATCAAACATCCATGAGCTTACAAATGGTTTGTTGAATAATAAATCGATGTGTTTTTTGTTAATTATTTTGGCACCACACTGCGTGTCATAAACTGGCAATTTTAATATCCTTGAAGTTAATGTACCAATAATTCTACTTAAGTAATGTCTAAATTCATTTCTAACAATTTTGCTCCCCAATCTGTTTATGCGCGAACCAATCATCATATCAAAGGTTTTATCTTTTGGAATAAATTCAAAAAAGTAGTTAATTTCCTCAAGTTGTGTTGAAAAATCTGCATCAAAATAACCTACCCATTCAAGCTCATTGTGTTGAGATAAATGTAACATTCCCAAACGAACTGCTTCGGCTTTTCCGCCATTTTGAATACAATTTAATACATCGATTTGTAAAGGTAATTCGGCAGCTATTTTTTCAATAATCTCTATGGTATTATCAGTACTTCCATCATTCACCAATAAAACTTTGATGTGTTGATTGTCTTTTAAAAAACTAATCAAATAGTTGGTGTCCAATCTTTTGGCTTCGTTATAACACGGTATTATGATGCCAATGGTTTGCATGTTGCAAAGTTTGATAAACCTGGCATTTTAATGCCTATTTTTGATAATAAACGCATGATTTTATAATCCAATAACAAAACTGAGGTAATTAAACGTGTCTTAAATTTACTGCCATTCCATTCTACTAGTCCCGTAGTTTCTTTAATTGGTTTTATCCTTTCTTTGGTTTTTTGAATCCATCTAGGTAACAATAAGGAAGTGAAAAAATAACCAAGTTTCAGCGTTTGCATGCCAGCTTGTTCAATATGGTTTTTTAGCATAGCATTATCGTATCTGCGGTAGTGACCCAAAAACACATCATGAGAAGCAAATAATGATTGAAATGCAGGAACAGAAATAATGAAAATAGTATCTTTTGTAATAAATGGGTATTGACAAACCATTTTTAAAAATTCAATATCATTTTCAATATGTTCAATAACATCCATCAAAAAAACAACGCTAATTTTGCCATTATAATTGTCTTTTAAATCATCCAATGTTTTAAAGAATTTAATAGCAGGATTTTCTTGATTAAGTTTTTCTAAAAGGGGAGGTTCAAAATTAATGTCTACACCAAAAAAAGGCACATTCAATGGATTTAATTGATGAAAAGAATTGATAAAAAAACTATCGCCACATCCTAAATCTAAAAAACCTTCGATATTTGATAAGTTTTGTTGTCTAAAAATATCATTGGCTACTTTCAAACGCGCAAGTTCCCATGGATGTCTGTTTACTACTTGTTCCTCTCTTGCATTTAATTCTCTTAAATCCATAAAGGGCAAAAATAATGAATTACTTTAAATATGAAGTATAATGATTTAAAATTGACCAACAATACGTGCATTGAGTAATCTGCCTGTTAAATAGTTTGGCACACCGAAAGTATTGTTGCTAAAATCTTTAACCCAAATATATGAAATCACATTGTTAATTTGTAAAAGGTTATATATATCAACTCCAACCCAAAGTCTTTTGATACTTCCAGGTTTAATCTTGGTTTTTTGTCCGCCAATAATTACTTTACTAAAACCAATATCCACTCTTTTATATGCTGGAATATAATTGCCTTCTTTATATCGAGCTGTTCCACCTAAATAATAGGGCAAGCCGCTACCAAAGCTTAACATCATATGCATTCTGAAATCGGGATTGGTTTTTAATTCGTCTTGAAACATGATAGAAGCACTTACTCTTCTGTCGGTAGGCCTTCTTAACAATGGGCTTTCTGTTACCACGCTATCTACTAAATATTTAATGATTTCATCAGTTTTTAATATACTTAAGGTAAACCAACTTTCTAAACCTTTTATAAATTCACCATTTACACGGGCATCCACACCAGCCGCATAGCCTCTCGCTGTATTATCGGCATAATATCTAATTCTAACATTATCCAAAATGTAGGGCACCATATAATCTAATTGCTTATAATACGATTCTGCAAAAAATTTAAATGGTCGTCCAAATTTTTTGAAGGAAAATTCAATGCCTGCAACGGAATGTATGCTTCTTTGAGCTTTTAATGAGGTATTAACTTGTCCATCAAAATTTCTCATTTCACGATAAAAGGGCGCTTGATAATAATATCCAAAAGCGGCTTTTAATAAGATATTTTTTTTATATTTGATAGAGTCATTGTCTAATTTAGCTACTTTAGAGTTATATGATTTATTGGGTTCGAAATGCAATTGAAAACGAGGAGAAAACAAAGATTGTTCGTTCAAAGTAGAATATAAATATCTAAGACCAGAAGTAATAGACCATTGATTTACCTTGCCAAATCCTTGCTGATATTGTGTGAAAGCAGAATAGCGTTGATTGGTAATTTTTGTTCTTGAGTTAATGTAGTCAATAAGCTTTATTTCAGAAATGCTGCCATTGGGATTGATATTATACCCACTGGAATCGCTATATCGCCATTCTTTAAAACGATCTTCTATGTTTTCTAACTGATATTTGGCACCCCATAACCATTTAGCCGATTTGCCAGCTATTCTAAGTTTTTTGGAACCTTGAATGGCTCCATTAATGACATTGAAATATAAATCATTTCTTGCATGATTGATAAAATAACCGAATCCTAATAAGTTTCGAACATCACCAAATCCTGCAGAACCCAAACTGTTGTTTACATCATAAATTTCATAAGCTCCTTGAATGTCAAAATGTTCTCGCTCATTGGATGAATAAGCGGATACCATGATTTTTAATTCGTTGGAAAACTTGTTTTTTACAAAAGACAAAGCACCCATTCCACTGTTGTAATCAACAATTTCTTGGCCATCCATCCCAATTCTTAATCTCAATGCACTTTGAAGTGTCCCAAAGGATGTTTCTTGATATTCGGGAGCAAATAAAAATCTGTTTTGAGCATAATTAGCTAAAAACTCTAATCGAGAAAACCGATTGAAATGGTAAGTAATTAAAGATTGAATATCCCCAAATCTTGATTTATATAAACCTTGGGCATCTAATGAATTTAAGACATTGCGATTAGCTCTGTATCTAGCTCCAATTAAATAAGTGACACGAATCGAATCATTTCTGCCAACTCTTTTGTTGCTTTTTATAACGCCTTCTGTGTATAATGAAGAGCCTAAAACACCAATTTGAAAACCAGAGGCAAAAGTTTTTGGTGATCTATAACTGACATCTAATACCGATGAGAGCTTGTCGCCATATCTAGCTTCGAAACCACCTGCTGAGAAACTTAATTGACTAACTAAGTCTGGGTTTATGAAACTTAAGCCTTCTTGCTGCCCACTTCTAACTAACTGTGGGCGATATACTTCAATATCATTGACATATATCAGGTTTTCATCATAACTACCACCCCTTACATTGTATTGTGAGCTTAATTCATTGTTGGAAGAAACCCCAGGCAATGATTTAACATAATCAGAAAAATCACCTGTTAAACTTGGCCTAGTGTCCATGGGTTTAATTTGAATGATAGTGCCTGGTTCATCTTGCTTTTTAACGGTAAATGTAATATTCGAAATGTTAAAAGTATCAGAAACCATGAAAATATTCAGTTGCATGGCTTCGTCTTCAAATAGTTTGGGTATGCTATGAAAAGCAGTCCGATAACCTTTGATTTCAAATTTTAAGGTATTTTTTTTGCCATTAACATAAGGAATGCGATATTGTCCTGAACTGTCATTCGTTATTTCACTGCCATTAGCTATGTTAGTTACTCTAACATGGTTGAGGCTTTTATTTTGTTCGTTATAAACAGTGCCAAAAATATAAGTTTGTGCAAAGCCATTGCTGGTAAATAACACAAAGTAGATTAAAAGGCGTATTTTTTTCAAAGATATAAGCTAAACGTAAAAGACTAAATTTTATTGTTTCAGAAGTTTGATGGTTTCTAAAGGATTTTTTGAAGAAAAAACGGTATTACCTGCTACTAAAACTGTGGCACCTGTATCTAATAGTTTTTTGTAATTATCTATAGTAACCCCACCATCTATCTCAATTTCAAAAGATACTTGGTGTTTGTTTTGCATGTTTTTTAGTTGTTCAATTTTTCTATAGGTATTTTCAATAAATTTTTGGCCTCCAAATCCTGGATTAACACTCATTAAGCAAATCAAATCAATATCGCCCATCAAATCTTCTAATTGATTGACATTGGTATGTGGATTGACCGCAACACCAGCCTTCATGCCAGCTTGTTTGATGGCTTGCAAACTGCGATGAAGATGAGGGCAGGCTTCGATATGTACGGATAAAACATTAGCACCAGCCTCAGCAAAAGTTGAAATATATTGGTCGGGATTCACAATCATCAAATGAACATCTAATGTTTTTTTGGCATGTTTTTGCAACGCTTTTAAAACAGGAAATCCAAAAGAAATATTGGGTACAAATACACCGTCCATTATGTCGACATGAAACCAATCTGCTTCACTTTGGTTTATCATTTCAATATCTCTTTGCAAGTTGCCAAAGTCGGCAGACAAGACACTCGGTGCTATTTTATGTGACATGCTGCGAAATTAAAGTTTATTTTTTAATTGTTGGAGTATTTGCTTTGCTATTTTATAATGGGCTTAACTTATATTTGCAAAAAAATTACCTAAACATGCGTTTTACCTTTATTCTATTCTATTTATTGTTCGTTACACCTCTTTTTGCCCAAAACAAAGAGGATATAAAATCTACTTTTAAGAAAGACATTTCTTATTTAGCCTCTGATGCTCTAGAAGGACGACTGACAGGTTCTGATGGTGAGCTAAAGTCATCCATGTATATTGCCGATGAGTTTAAAAAATTAAATTTAACTCCCAAAGGTGATAATGGCACTTTTTTGCAAAATTTTTCTATTATCAGACTTAGAATCAATCAAAACCAAGAACCTTTGATGATTAAAACAACTCAAAATATTATTTTTGGATTAAATCCAGCTAAAGGCGAGTTTTACCCTTTGTCATACAGTTGCAATCAGGATAGTTTAAATTTTCATCCTGTTGTAAACGTTGGTTATGGTATTGTTGCTCCTGAGTTAAATCAAAATGATTATTCAGATAGCTTGAATATCAAAGGCAAAATATTCATCATTAGATTAGGTAGTCCTGAATCCAATGTGCCTCATTCTAAATACTCACCATACGAGGGTCTGGCATATAAAGTAAATACTGCTATCAAATATGGTGCAAGAGGTGTTATTTTTATTCGAACCGATACTTTTACCCAACACCCAAGTGGACAATTGGATAGAAATATTAAGTCAACTAATATTCCTGTTTTATATGCCAAATTATACCAAGAATTTTTTTTAGATGGTGAGTTGGTAACCTTCAAAGTTAAAATAGCACAATTAAATGCTGAGGCGCATAATGTGATAGGTTTTATTAACAACAAGAAAGCCAAAACAATTGTAATTGGCGCACATCAAGATCATTTAGGATACAATGAATACGGAGGCAGCAGAGAGCCAAATAGCGGTAAAATTCACAATGGTGCAGACGACAATGCAAGTGGTGTAGCGATGATGATGCAATTGATGCGAAAAATCAAAAAGACAAGAAAGTTTAAAAAAGCCAATTATCTTTTCATTGCATTTAGTGGCGAAGAACAAGGTTTATTAGGTTCAAATTATTTTGTCAATCATCCTACTATAGATTTAAAATCTATCAAATACATGCTTAATTTTGATATGGTAGGTAGATTAGATTCTAACAAAAAGACATTGATGATTTATGGCGTTGGAACTAGTCCTGATTGGAAGAAAGGCCTTGATAAAAGCAAAACAGACACTACGATTCTTAAGGTTAAAACAAGTGAATCTGGTACAGGAAGTTCCGACCACACAAGTTTTTATTACAACAAAATTCCTGTTTTACATTATTTTACTGGTCAACATAGTGACTATCACAAACCATCAGATGATGAACACCTCATCAATTATGAAGGTATGTACCTTTGCTACAACCATGTTTTAACATTGATGAATGCTGTTAATAAAACCAAAGATTTTACATTTACACCCACTAAGGCAGAAGCAACAGGTAGAATGAGTTTCAAAGTTAAGTTAGGTATCATGCCCGATTATGCTTTTGATGGACCAGGAGTAAAAGCAGATGGCGTTAATATGGGAGGAGTGGCAGAAAAAGCAGGTTTATTAAAAAATGACATCATTACCAAATTAGGCAATTATCAAATTACTACCATGCAAGATTATATGACAGCTTTAAGTTCATTAAATCCAGGCGACAAAGCTGAGGTTGTTATTAAAAGAGGCAATGAAACTATTATTTTAAATGCACAATTTTAAGATATGAAAATAATAGATCATATTAAATCCTCGCAAAAAACACTTTTCTCATTCGAGATATTACCACCTTTGAAAGGCGATAGCATTGATAGCATTTATCATGGCATCGACCCCTTGATGGAGTTTAAACCTTCTTTCATAGATGTTACATACCACCGAGAAGAGTACATAGAAAAAAAACGTTCTGATGGTTCGTTTACCAAAGTGCCAACTAAAAAAAGACCAGGCACCGTTGCTATCTGTGCTGCCTTGATGCACAAATATCGCATTGATGCAGTGCCACATATTATTTGTGGTGGATTTACCAAAGACGACACAGAAAACGCCTTAATTGATTTAAATTTTTTAGGCATAGACAATGTTTTGGCTTTAAGGGGTGACAATGCCAAAAATGAAAGTATGTTTGTGCCAGAGGTGGGTGGTAATGCTAATTCTTTGGAATTAATTCATCAAATTAAAAACATGAACAATGGTATTTATATTGACGAAGAACTTACTAATGCCAATGTTACTAATTTTTGTATTGGAGCCGCTGGTTATCCTGAAAAACATCATGATGCACCCAATATGAAAAATGATTTAAAGTTCTTAAAACGCAAAGTAGAATCAGGTGCTGAATTTATTGTTACTCAAATGTTTTTCGACAATCAAAAGTATTTTGATTTTGTAGCTCGATGCAGAGAAAATGACATACATGTGCCTATTATTCCAGGGGTAAAACCTCTTACTAGTAAAAGTCAATTGCATATTTTAGCTAAATTGTTTCATATCGATATTCCTGATGCATTAACCGATGAAGTAGAAAATGCCAAGTCTACGGATGCAATTAAACAAATTGGTGTGGAATGGTGTGCAGAACAATGCAAGGAATTAATAGCAGCTAAAGTTCCCGTTCTACATTTTTATACCATGGGCAAAAGCGAAGCCACACGCAAAATTTGCGAGAAAGTATTTTAATACACCATTGTTTTGAAAGCTATCGTTATTAAATCTACAGGCAGTTGGTACAAACTAAGATTAGATAATGGTGAAATTATAGATGCCCGTATCAAGGGCAAAATCCGATTAAAGGAACTGAATGTAACCAATCCCATTGCCGTTGGTGATTTTGTGGAATATGAACAAGAACAAACTGGCGATGACAGCGATGCCGTAATCAATAAGGTATTGCCTCGCCATAATTATATCATTAGAAAAAGTAATAAACTAAGTAAACAAGGGCAAATCATTGCTTCTAATGTCGATTTGGTTTTAATGATTATTACACTCAGCAGCCCCAAAACATCCTTGGGATTTATCGATAGATTTTTAGTGATGGCTGGTGCTTATCATGTGCCTGTAACTTTAGTTTTTAATAAATACGATTTATATACTGACGAAGAAAAAGATTATTGCCAGTTTTTAGAAAAACTTTATCAATCTTTAGGTTATAACACCGTTAAAACATCTATCAATGTATTGGATTTAAATCCAGATAAGGTATTAATGCCAATCATTTCTGATAAAAAAGTATTGATAAGTGGGCATTCTGGTGTTGGTAAATCTACCATTATCAATGCCATATTACCCGATGTAAAGCAACGCACAGATATTATCAGTGTGATGCATGCCAGAGGAAAACACACCACTACTTTTGCCGAAATGTTTTATATCAACGATACTTCGGCTATCATAGATACACCCGGTATCCGAGATTTTGGAATTCTGGATATAGAAAAAACTGAAATTGGGCATTATTTTCCTGAGATACGAGAATTGATGAAATATTGTAAATTTAACAATTGTATTCATCTCAACGAACCAGATTGTGCTGTAATTAATGCTTATGAAGCGGGCACAATGCCAGCAAGCAGATATTATAATTACCTAAGTATTTTAGAAAACAACGATGTTTTTGATTGAGTAAATATTGACTTCGGAAACACTATTCATAACTACTATTATTTCATTTCCATCTAATTACATTCATGATAATCTCTCTCAGGGTCGTTCATTTACACATATACCTTTTAACCATTTTTTTTCTTAAATTCGCAACCTAAAAATAAAGGTGTCTATTTTTTGGTACAATCCTTGTTTGGGTAAGATTGAAAAGACCAAAATTTGTCACTTTTAATACAACACAAATATGAGAAAAATCATTACACAACTCTCACTTTTAATTCTACTTCTTAGTGTATCATTACACGCTCAAGCTCAACAACAGCTTGGTAGAACCAACAGCAATTATGCCGGCACTTACGGTGTCTATCAGAATGCTTCTTCCATTGCAGATAATAAATATCTGTTTTATTTCAACTTTTGGGGTAGAGGTGTTAATTTCTACAACAATTATTTGGATTACAATGCCCCCATCAAATTAAACAAATGGGCAAACAGTAATTATCCCTTTGATTTTCAGAAACCAGATGGCAATCCAGATTATAAAAAAGATTGGCTTTTAGAAAACTTGAATGGTAAAGACAAATATTTCAGTTTTAACCAAGATATATGGGGACCAGCCATGATGTTTCCATTGTCTAAAAAAACCAGTTTTGCTATCAACACCCGTCAAAGAAGCGGATTGCAAATTTTTGGTATCAGCGAGCCTGTGGCACGTCTATTAAAAAATGGGGTAGATTCTAGTTCGGGTATTTATGCAGGCAATGGCGCTTTGCAAAGAAACACTAATTATAATAATGGTGCTTTTGGTGTTAATGCGCAATCTTATCAAGAATTGAGTTTTACATTAGGAACTATCCTTCACAAATCAGCTCATCATCAATTAAATGGAGGTGTTACCTTTAAATTTTTAAGAGGATTAGGTGCTTCATATATCAAAGGCAATAATTTAGGCGTTAATATTTCTGATAATAACAACGCCATCATCAATGGAGATTTTGAATACGCCTACACAGACAACCAATCGATCATCGATCCATTCAACAATCCTTATGGTTTGTTTTCTTTAAATGCAAGAGGCGCAGGTGCTGGCATCGATTTGGGATTTAATTATACCTACAGGTCTAAAAGATTAAAATACGCCAACAGAAATTGTAATTACAACGACAAGAAGAGCGATTATGATTTTAAATTAGCCATGGCATTTAATGACATTGGTGGCATTAGATACAATAAAAATAGCTACAACTACCAGTTTAACTCAGCCACTGGTGTAAATGTTACAGCACCTTCCAATATCTTAAACCCATTCAGAGTTGGCAATCAAAATGCGATGGATACCATTGGAAACAAAATTTTTGGTCAAATGGGCGCAACAAGAGGGGCAGGATTTAATACATCCTTGCCAGCTGCTTTTAATCTTCAAGCTGATTTTAGGTTATCAAAACATATTTATACCACCGTTAATTGGAATCAAAGTTTAAAACCTATTCAATCTAGCGGATTGCAAAGCACATCCATGCTTTCTGTCATTCCAAGAATTGAATCAAGAGGATTTGAATTCAGCATGCCTTTAACCTTGAGTGAAAATTATCAAAACTTTTATTTAGGCGCCTATGCCCGTATTGGTCCTGTTTTTTTTGGAAGCGATAATTTAGGTGGATTATTAAATGTATCATCCAACAGTCAGTTTAGAGGTGCAGATATCTATGGAGGCGTTTCATTTGGCATAGGTCATTGTCATAAATATTGGTACGAAAATAAAGTTGACCCAGTTTTCATAGACACCGTTGGCGATTCAACAATTGTAGAAAATGAATTCATAGAGAAACACGATACGCTGATTCAAATCAAAACAGACACGGTAAGAATTATAGTAAAAGACACCATGCGTATTATCAAAAAAGACACTGTGTTTATCGATAGAACTAACAACTTTGAAAGAGAAAGACAATATAAAAGAAGAGAAGACGAAATTATCAGACGTCAAAGAGAGTTAGAAAGAAGAGAAAGAGAAATATTGGAAAGAGAACGCAATATTAATACCCAGCCCGAAACCTGTATCACCATCAGAAATCAAAACACTACTTTAACCAATGAAAATAGGACTCTTAGAGAAAGAGAGTTGAGCAAAGACCGTGAAATTGATTTATTGAAACGCGAATTAGAATTAGAAAAACAAAAGAGTAAAAAATGTGAAACTGATTTATTGGCTTGCAAAAACTGTCCAGATGAATTGAAGAAAAGAGATGCCGAAATCATTGTGTTAAAACAAGAGATTGAAACTATCAAAAAGAACGATAACAATACTTTTGCAGAAATCATTAAGAAAACAGAGCAGGATAAGAAGAAAGCAGAGAATGATGCAATCATTGCTAAAAGAGAAAGAGACAGCATCAATAACCTCTTGATTTTAAAACAAGCAGAACTTGATAAATGTAAGATTGACAAAAGCACTGGCGATGTTAAAAAATGCGAAGAAGAAAAAGCTATCATAAATCTTGAAATTATAGAAATGGCAAAAACCATTAACAGACTGAATACCAGAGTTTATAATTTAAGTTACAAATCAGATAGTTTAGGCAATGTAGTTGTGGCATTGAGAAAAGAGTTGGAGGAATGTAAGAAAAATGCAAACACAACTGGTGCAGAAATCATTAAAAAAGCAGAGGCAGATAAAGCCAAAGCAGAAGCCGACAAAGCGAAAGCAGAAGCGGAAGCCGAAATAGCTAAGAAAAAAGCAGAAGAAACCAATGTGTTATTGATTCAAAAAACCAAAGAATTGGAAGAGTGTAAGAAAAACTCAACTTCTTCGGATGCAGAGATAGTGAAAAAAGCAGAAGCTGACAAAGCTAAAGCCGAGGCAGAAGCAGAAATTGCCAAGAAAAAAGCAGAAGAAGCCAATGTGTTGTTGATTCAAAAAACAGCTGAATTAGCCGAAAAAGACAAAAAATGCCAAGATGAAAAAGATATGATAAACATAGAGATGCAAGGATTACTGAATACTATAAATAGGCTGAATACCAAGAATTATGCATTGTCATTTAAAGTTGACAGTTTAATTAATGAGTTGAAAAATTGCAGTAAAACTAGCACAAGCAATAATGATGCTGAATTATTGAAAAAATGTAAAGAGGCAGAAGCGGAACTTAAAGCCGAAATTGTAAAACTTAATAATGTTATCAAAGCCAAAGATAAATCATTAGACAGTTCTAAAGCAGCAGCAGAAGTTATTCGCAAAAAAGAAATAGAATTGAATGCACAAATTGTTAAACTCAATTCAGAAATAGAAACTTTAAAAGCCAATAACAAAACTGAAGACTGCGAAACTTATAAAAAACAATTGGATGAGAAAAATGCTGAAATCATTAAATTGAATAAAGATAAAACCGATTTGCAAAACAATGTTAATCAATTGAACAATCAATTGAATGAATACAAAGCAGAATACAACTTTATGTTGCAGCAAAGCCAAAAATGTAAAAGACAATTAGACAGTTGTAAATTAGGGTTGTATGATTCCGACATTGTACCAGATAAAAAGGGTGATATTATTCCTCCTTCAGGAAGTGGTGGTCCATACAATGGCAGTAAAGTAGAACAACCTAGCGATAGGTCAACACAACCGAACACAGAGAAAAAAACTACTTTAGGTTCTATTCTCAAAGGTGTTATTGATGCAGCAGCTGAGACTCCAAGTACTAATACGCCACCTAAAAAAACCACACCACCATCTACAACTGAGAGAAATCCAGGCAGTACAACAAGTTCTGGTTCTACAACAACTACCACAACAGGCACTACCTCAGGTGCCAAAACAGGCACTTCTTCAAGTTCTGGCTCTACTAATCCTGGAAAAACCACCACATCTGGTACTACTACAACAAGTTCTGGTACTTCAACTGGTAAAACAGGCACTACAGGAACAAGTGGTACTACAACAACAAGCGGCACTAAATGGAATCCTCCAACATCACCTAGTTCTACCAAACCGTCAGAACCAGGAAGCAGTTCAACTGGAGGCGCACAACCTAGTACTGGAGGCAGTACCAGAAGAAGATAAAATATTGATTTGGAATATGCAAAAAATTAATATAAATTTGCACCATTAAAATATAACTGATGAATGAGGGGCACTAAAAAGCCCCTCACTTGTTTTATAAATATGAGCAACATTAAACAACAACTAGAAACTATCTTGTCGGAAATTCTCAAAGAAAATCCCCATATTTTCCTTGTAGATATTCATCAACAAGACAATAACTATGAGTTTATTTTAGATGGCGATGCATTGCTTGGCATTTACGATATATCAAATGTTAGCAGACAGCTGAATAGAATTGCAGATGAACAAATGCCCGAAGCTGCTTATTCATTAGATGTTGCAACACCAGGCGCAGACACACCACTCAAATTATTAAGACAATACCCCAAACACATTGGTAGGTCTTTTTCTGTTGATGCCAATGAATTTGAATCACCAATAGAAGGAAAATTGATAGACATTCAAGAAAATGTATTGATATTCGAGTCTGAAGTAAAAGAAAAAAACAAAAAGAAGTTAAATATAGTCACCGTTCAAATTCCATTCGAAAACATTAAAAAAGCACAAATAATCCTATCATTCAAATGACCTCACCACAAATACTTACAGTTAGAGGACTTGTAGAGTCCTTTTCTGAATTCAAAGAATTCAAAAACATCGACCGCGCCACATTAATGCGTGTATTAGAAGAAGTGTTTCGCAATATGCTTAAAAAAAGATATGGCGATGACGCAAATTTTGATATTGTAATCAACACAGACCAAGGTGACTTGGAAATATACAGAAACCGACTGATTGTTGACGATGGCGAAGTGGAAGACGAAAACAAACAAATCAGTATCTCCGATGCTAGAAAAATAGAAGCCGATTATGAATTGGGCGAAGATGCCATAGACCAAGTGCCTATGGATTTCTTTGGCAGAAGAAATATTTTATCTGCTAGACAAACGCTCATGACCAAAATTCTTGAGTTAGAAAAAGACGAATTGTTTAGAAAATATTCTGATAGAATTGGCGAAATTGTTACAGGTGAAGTTTATCAAATTTGGAAAAAAGAAATTATGGTGTTGGATGATGAAGGCAATGAATTGCTTTTACCAAAAACAGAAATGATTCAAGCTGATTTCTTTAAAAAAGGCGAAACTTTAAAAGCAATAGTTCATGAAGTTACTATGCTTAACGGAACTCCCAAAATTATTCTTTCTAGAACCTCTCCGGTTTTCTTAGAACGATTGTTAGAATTAGAAGTTCCTGAAATATTAGATGGTTTAATCACTATCAAAAAAATAGTAAGAGAACCAGGTGATAGAGCTAAAATTGCTGTTGAAAGTTATGATGACAGAATTGATCCCGTTGGTGCTTGTGTGGGTATGAAAGGTAGCAGAATTCATGGTATAGTTAGAGAATTAAGAAATGAAAATATAGATGTTATCAACTTTACAACTAACACTTCATTGTATGTTCAAAGAGCGCTTAATCCAGCTAAAATTTCTTCAATTTCAATCAACGAGGCAACTAAAAAAGCTAATGTATTTTTAGCGCCAGACCAAGTTAGTTTAGCGATTGGTAAAGGCGGTTTCAATATCCGTTTGGCAAGTAAATTAGTTGGTTACGATATCGAAGTATACAGAGAAGATGCTGAAATAGATGATTCTGACATTGATTTAGAAGAATTTGGAGACGAAATCGATTCTTGGATTATTGACGAACTAAAAGCTATTGGCTTAGACACAGCAAAAGCTGTTTTGGGTATTCCAAATGAACAATTAGTAGCAAGAACACAACTAGAAGAAGAAACAGTTGAAGAAATCAAAAAGATTCTTCAATCTGAGTTTGAATAATAGTTAATTGTATAATAATTTCCCGCATGAAAATTGCGGTAGGTGATTAGTGTAATGGTTTTCTGCAAGTAATTGCCTGAGCGTGATAGTTATTGTTTTTGTTTATGAGTGTTTGTGAGAAAACTCATAATCTACCAAAAACCAGACTTATTGTATCTTAGTTTATCTTGGTCTTCTAGAAATTTATATCTTATACCGAAACTAGCGCCCAATCCTTGAGCGTTGGTTTCAATTTCTTTACCATATCTTAGAAATGTGAATTCGGATTGAAAGAAAAAATTAATATCGCAAGAGAAATTGTATTTTATCCCAAGATTGGCGGTGCCACGGAAAATAGAGGTGTAGAAATTAGGTATTTCATAGTAATCATCATAGTAATCATATCTGCTTGGTATAGCTGAAATTTGTTTAAGAGCTAACATACCAAAATCAGTATGAACCCCAATAAAACAAGCTAAGTTTTTAAGAAAAGGTTTACTTGCTAATTGATAGCCAAGTCCAAAAGTTTGACTTTGATAGGTATAACTCATACTTAAATTATTACCTAAACTAACTCTGTGAATATCTTTAGTAGACACATTTGCCCTATCTTGTAGAGTTTCAAATGTGAATCTGAATAAGAATTCATGTTTATTGATAATGTATTTGAAATTTCTTTGATTGTTTCCAAAAACAATATTGAGTCCAATTTTTACAGGGATAATGCTCGTATTATCTGTTTTTGCTTTATTATAGTCATAGTCAGATTTCTTTTGCATGGGCGTGATAGCTCTTGCAAAAAATGGAACAGTTCTATCGTCATAATCATATAATATGCCACCAATATTGACATCAACTCCTTTTAATTTATATTGATTGGAAGTGTCGTTAGCTAAAGAAAAGACTGACAAGGGGATATAAAAAAGCAAAAAACAACTAATTAACTTGGTAAGCATGTTCAATGTTTTAAATAACTAACTTGCGTTGAAAATATTGTGTTGATTTAGTTTTTTCTTCGAGATTCGATTTTTTCTTGCAATCTATTGAGGATTAATTCACATAAATTGGATGCTATTTCTTGCGTGCTACCGCCAAATGCATCTTTGGCTTTTTGTTCTGAAACATCAATCCGATACAAAAGTGCATATAGTCGATTTAAATCATGATCTAATAAATACAATATTTTTTGAGTTATTGCATGCTTAATATCTTCTTGAGCTTGGATATCAAAACCATTTATGAGCAATAGTTCCTTTATTTTTTCATCATTCATTCAATAGCAAATGTATACGAAACAATTTAATTCATCAAGTATAAATTGTTATTAATTATTTAGACTAATATTCTATAAATGAGTTTAAGTAGATTAATTTTGCTCAAATATTTTGCAACATGAATCAATATGAAACTTTCTTAAAATACGTTTATGAAAACGGCACATTCAAAACAGACCGAACGGGTACTGGCACCAAGAGTGTTTTTGGTTATCAAATGCGTTTTGATCTTAAAGACGGTTTTCCATTGATTACAACTAAAAAGGTTCATTTAAAGTCAATTATTCATGAATTACTTTGGTTTTTAAAAGGTGACACCAATATCCAATATTTAAAAGATAACAACGTCAGTATTTGGGACGAGTGGGCAAATGATGATGGCGATTTAGGTCCTGTATATGGCAAACAATGGCGCAGTTGGGCAAATCCTGATGGCACTGTGATAGATCAAATTTCAGAGTTAGTGAATACCATCAAAACCAACCCTGATAGTCGCAGAATGATTGTTACGGCTTGGAACCCTTCTGATTTGCCAAAGATGGCATTGATGCCTTGTCATTGTTTGTTTCAGTTTTATGTAGCTGATGGTAAATTATCTTGTCAATTGTATCAAAGAAGTGCAGATATTTTTTTAGGTGTACCATTTAATATTGCCTCTTATGCCTTGTTGAATATGATGTTGGCTCAAGTGTGTGGATTAGAAAATGGCGAATTTATACATTCATTTGGTGATGCACATATTTACACCAATCATTTTGAACAAGTAGAAAAACAACTAGCAAGAGAGCCATTCAAGTATCCAACTATGATGATTAATCCAGAAATAAAATCCATATTTGATTTTAAATTTGAGGATTTTTTACTTGAAAATTATGAGTCTCATCCTGGCATTAAAGCACCAGTTGCGATTTAATGTATGTCATTTTCTTTTATTCAGATTTAATCTTTAAATTGCAGCCATATTTTGAGTAAGGAAAACACATACAAAAAAAGAACATCTTTTTGGCCAACGATTATCAGCATGTCTCTGGTGTTGTTTATTGTTGGATTATTAGGTTTGGTTTCAGTGTATGCTCAACATTTAGCAACATTCTACAGAAGTAATTTTGAAGTATTTGTTTTTTTTAGTGAAGAAACTACCACGGAAAATGCAAAATTAGCTGGAGATGACATTAAAAAGTTAATATTTGTAAAACAAGCTAATTTTGTAGACAGAGAAATAGCGGCAAGAAAAGAAATTGCCAAAACGGGAGAAGATTTTATAAAAACCCTTGGTTATAATCCTATTCCTCACTCTTATCAACTTATCATAGACCCAGAATTTGCAGAAGATAATAGGATGGCACAGCTCGAAAAAGAATTAAGAAATATTTCCCAAGTAGATGATGTGGTTTTTGCTAAAGATGATTTAGGAAAAAACATATTATCACAAATCAATAAAAATTTCAAAACTATAGAATTAATCCTAATTTCTCTTGCGGGTATATTATTGTTAATTTCATTGGCACTTATCAACAGCACAGTTAGAATCAATATGTTTGCAAGAAGGTTTATTATCAAAAGTATGCAGTATGTAGGTGCTTCAGATTGGTTTATAATCAAACCTTTTTTAGGAATGTATATTTTATATGCTTTAATCTCAACAATCATTGCAATTAGTTTGTTAGGTAGCATTGTATATTTTGCTGAACAACAATTTCAATTTAACAATTGGCAACAATTTATTTCACAGTATTTGATATTAGCCGGAATTTTATTAGTTTTGGCACTTGTTATTTCAATTATCAGTGTATATTTCTCAACAAAAAGATATTTAAAACTTAAAATAGACCAGCTTTATTAATTATGGCAAAATCCAGAGTCACAGCAACCAAAACAGCACCTAAGAAAACCAAGAATACTTTCATGGTTTTCAAAAAACAAAACTATATGTTATTAATTGCAAGTGTTGTTACACTTGTTATTGGTTTCATTGTAATGGGTAGTGGAAAAGATAAACCATTTGACGACCCAATGAAAATTACAATTGCTCCGCTTATTGTTTTACTTGGATTTGCCATTGGTGTTGTTTCTATTCTTTACACACCAAAATCTAAAGAAGAAGAAACCACCGAAGAATAATTTGCTTTGAGTTTAATTCAAGCCATTATTATAGCCATCATTGAGGGCTTGACCGAGTTTTTGCCAGTTTCTTCAACTGGTCATATGATATTGGCAACCTCATTAATGGAAATAGGAGAAGATGAGTTTGTTAAAACATTTGAAATAGCGATTCAAATTGGAGCCATACTTTCAGTTTTAACGATTTATTACAAAAGATTTTTAGTGAGTTATGATATTTATCTTAAACTGTTTGTTGCTTTTTTGCCTACAGGAATTGTTGGTATTTTGGCTTATAAAACCATTAAAACATATTTGTTTAATCCACTATCTGTAAGTTTGATGTTGATTTTTGGAGGCATTGCACTCATATTGTTAGACAAATGGAGCGAAAAAAAATCATCTAAATATTTGCAAGTAGAGCATATCAGTTACAAGGATGCATTTAAAATTGGTTTTATTCAGTGCATTTCCATGGTTCCAGGAGTTTCTAGAGCCGCTGCTACCATTTTCGGAGGCGTTGCGGTTGGTTTTGATAGAAAACAGGCTGCTGAGTTTTCATTCTTATTGGCTATTCCAACCATGTTTGCAGCCACTGGATATGATTTGTTAAAATCAAATATTGAATTTAATCAAGAGCAAATGATTGCATTAGGTGTAGGGCTAATTGTAGCATTTATAAGCGCATTGATTGCAGTAAAACTTTTTATTGCTTTTTTAACTAAACATGGTTTCAAACACTTTGGTTATTATCGCATTGCCCTAGGAATTGCTTTTCTATTAATAGCACATTTTATGGGATTGAATATGAATTTGTCATAAAGTGACTAAATTGTTTATTCATGCAAACAATTTAGCATTATAATTGCTATTTTAAAATAAATAAATATGACTTTTTCCATAGCAGACCATATAAACATACAAGTAAAAACTTCATTTAATGATGCTCAAAGCAATATTGACAAACATGAATATTTTTTTACTTACCATATACTTATCAAAAATGAAAGTCAAGATGTTGTTCAATTAATATCTAGAGAATGGTTAATCAAAGATAGTAATGGTGAAAAAAGATTTGTAGAAGGTGAGGGTGTTGTCGGAGAACAACCGATTTTGTTGCCAAATCAGACATTTGAATATTACTCAGGTTGCTTGTTAAAAACAGGTTTTGGTAAAATGAAAGGTGCTTATATTTTTGAGAGAATAAACAATGGTGAAAGATTTGATGTCAAAATCCCAGAATTCCATTTTGTTTTACCTTGGGTGCTTAATTAATCGGATTTCATCCTGCTCAAAGTAATATTTTGAGTAAAGTGGTAATTATATCATTATTTCAAGCTTTAAAAGTAGTTCGATTAATCGGTTTTACTCAATATTTCAGTGGTGTTTTTTTTAAATTACTACTTAACAATTAACGATTTTAAACTAAATTTGAGCAGATTTTACAATGAATTCCGAACAAACCCTAAAGCAATATTTTGGATACAGCCAATTTAGGCCATTGCAAAAGGAAATTGTACAATCAGTTATAGATGGCAATGATACCATCGCTTTATTGCCCACTGGAGGTGGAAAATCTATTTGTTTTCAAGTTCCTGCTTTGATGTTGGAGGGTGTATGTATAGTAGTGACACCATTGATAGCTTTGATGAAAGACCAAGTAGAAAATCTTAAACAAAGAGACATCATGGCTTTGGCATTATTTGGAGGCATGAAACGGAGAGAAATTGAATTTGAGTTAGAGAATTGCATCAATGGTAAATACAAATTCTTATATGTTTCGCCAGAACGGTTAATGAGTAAAAGTTTTATAGATTATGCGGTCAATATTAACGTAACATTATTAGCCATAGATGAAGCACATTGTATATCTCAGTGGGGTTATGATTTTCGTCCTCCATATTTGGAGATTGCTGCTTTTAGAAATAGATTTGATAACCTTAGAACTATTGCTCTAACAGCATCTGCCACAAAAGAAGTTGTTATAGATATTCAAAAAAAATTAGATTTAAATAAAACTCAAATTTTCACTCAAAGTTTTGTTAGATCAAATTTGTCTTATGTCGTTCAAAAAGTAGAGAATAAAATTCAACGAATTATACATATTTCACAACGTATAGAAGGCACAGGACTTATTTATGTAAAATCGAGAAAACGCACGTATGAGTTAAGTCAATTACTGAGTCAAAGACAAATAACAACAGATTATTACCATGCTGGTCTTGATCCAGAAGAACGTACCCGAAAACAGGAAGCATGGAAAAACGGAAAAATTAGAATTATGATTTGTACCAATGCATTTGGAATGGGAATAGACAAACCCGATGTAAGATTTGTGATTCATGAACAAAAACCTGATACACTAGAAGCCTATTATCAAGAGGCAGGAAGAGCAGGAAGGGATGGCAATAAAGCCTATTGTGTTATGTTGTATCACGAGTCTGATATGATGGACGATGAAAGGAATATTGAATTAAAATATCCAGCTTCAGAGCAAATTTCTAGAATCTATGAATTGATATGCAATGACCTTAAAGTTGGGGTAGGTTCAGGTATTAATCAATCATTTAATTTTGATATTCAGCGATTCTGTCAAAACTACAAATTGCAACCAAATTTAGTTTATAATATTTTAAAAATACTTGAAAATGAAAGTTATTTGCAAACTACTGAAGCCTTCTATTTGCCTTCCAGATTAAAAATATTAGTAGATGATCAAACCTTGTCTGATTGGCAAGAAAAAGAAGAAAACATTGATTTAATTTTTAAAATTCTATTAAGGTCTTATGGTGGTTTATTTGATTTTTATACCAATATATTTGAGGGTGAAATAGCAAGAAGATTGCATAAAACAGAAGAATGGGTTAAAGCTGAATTAAAGAAATTACATGATTTTGAAATGATAGATTATGTGCCACAAACACATAAACCTCAAATTGTATTTTTAGAAAATAGATTTAATAAAGTAAGTATTTCTCAAGAAAAAATTAATTATTTAAGAAAACGGTATTACGATAAGATAAAGTTTGTAAATGATTATTTAATGAATACAGACAAATGTCGCTCATCGGTATTGGTTCATTATTTTGGGGAGCAAAATGCTAAAAATTGTGGAGTTTGTGATGTTTGTTTAAATAGAATTAAAAACTTGAATCAAGAATTTAAGAAACATTTCAAAAAAATAAAGTTTATGATTCAATCGCAGCAGATGAAAAAAGATGATTTGCTAAATTTATTTAAATCAGGAGAAATTGATGAAATAGTTAGTATTTTGCGGTGGTTGATTGATGAGGGCTACCTAATTGAAAATAAAGATGGAATATTGAAATGGACCAAAGACCAATTATCCAAATAGCAACTGTTTCTAATATATATTTTGATCAAAGAATGATTAGAATTGCTTCCACTTTGCAAGATTTTGGATACGAAATCAATGTGTTTTTTCGACCATACATAAAATTTGGTAAGCAAACTGCTAAAGAAGGAGAATTTAATTTTAAAACAAATCCAATTAATATTCTACCTCATCAAGGGGTGTTATTTTATTTGATTTATAATTTTGCGCTTTTATTGAAATTATTTAAGGTAAAAACTGATTTTTATTATGCTGTTGATAGTGATACTTTGTTAGCCTTAACAATTCTATCAAAACTAAAAAACAAACCCTTAATCTATGATGCGCATGAGTATTTTGCAGAAGTGCCAGAATTAAATGGCAAATTATTAAAAAAGAAAATTTGGCATTTTATTACACAATGGGGTGTTAATCAAAGTAGTTTATGTATAACAGTTTCAGAATCGCTCGCAAAAAGCCTTCAAAAAAGGTATAAAAAGTCTTTTAAAGTTCTTAGAAATCTACCACATCGTAACCACATTCACAATATAGAAAAAGAAGATATTCCAACTGTTATATACCAAGGAGCACTTAATAAAGGCAGGGGTCTTGAGTTGTTAATAAAAGCCATGACTAGATTAAAACATATGCAATGTTGGATAATTGGCGAGGGTGATTTGAGTGAAACTTTGAGGTCTTTAAAATACGAGTTAAAATCTGATAATGTTAAATTTTGGGGTGTTTTATCACCTGATGAACTTAAACTATTAACTCCAAAGTGTTTTGTTGGTTTCAATTTATTGGATGATGAAAGCTTGAGTTATCATGATTCTTTGAGTAATAAATATTTTGATTATATGCATGCAGGTATTCCAAGTATTTCCTCGTTTTTACCAGAATATGTTTCATTAAATAATGCCTTTAATTGTGGCATTTGTATTGATAATAACGAAAATATATTCATAGAAACCATCGAATCATGGATAAAGTATCCAGAAAAGTACACATATTTTCAAAATAATGCTATAATTGCATGTCAGACTTTGTGTTGGGAAAATGAATCTCAAAATATTGGTAAATGGTTAAAAAATATTCAATAAAATATTTGCATGTGGTTGCCTTTGATGTGCCATATCCTGCCAACTATGGCGGTGTGATAGATATTTTTCATAAATTAAGATGGTTACATAAAATGCAAGTTAAAATTATATTGCATTGTTTCCAATATGGCAGGGAAAAAAGCATAGAATTGGACGAGCTGTGCGAAAAAGTATATTATTACAAAAGAAGTCGCTACATTAACCCTTTTATCGGCACTACTCCTTATATTGTTTCCACTCGGAATAATGAGGAGTTGCTCGAAAATCTTTGTTTAGATAATAAACCGATTTTATTTGAAGGAATCCACACCACTTTTTTTTTAGCACACAAAAGATTAAAATCAAGACTCAAAATTATAAGAAATCATAATATTGAACATGATTATTATAAAAACCTAGAAATGGTGGAAACCAATTTTTTTAAGAAATATTTTTTTAGAAATGAGTCTGATAATTTAAGGTCTTATGAAAAAGTAATTAAGAGCGCCAAGCATGTTTTAGCTATTTCGAATGCTGATTATAATTATCTTCAAAAAGAATATCATAATGCGGTTATGGTGTCAGCATTTCATGAAAATGATGGTGTTAAAATTTCTATAGGAAGAGGTAAATTTGTGCTTTATCATGGCAATTTGTCGGTTGGTGAAAATAACCATGCAGCATTGTATTTGGTTAAAAATGTGTTTAAACATTTAAGGATACCTGTAGTTATTGCAGGTAATAAACCTTCGCCTGAATTGCAATCTCTCTGTGAGCAATATCAACACATTCAGTTAATTGACAATTGGACCAACGAACAAATTATGAGTGCAATATCAGAAGCCCATATTAATGTTTTAGCAACATTTCAGGGAACGGGTATAAAACTCAAATTGTTAAACGCACTTTTCAAAGGAAGGTTCTGCGTTGTTAATCCACTAATGGTTCAAGAAACTGGTTTAGAACAATTATGTATTGTTGCTAATAATGCTGAAATTATGATCGAAAGTATTGAAAAAATTTGGCAATGTGATTTTACTGCAAACGATATTGAAATTAGAAACAACAAACTTAACAATAGCGAATATAGTAATGCAGTAAATATTCAAAAAATCATTGAATTATTGGCTTGATGCATTGAAATTAATATCGTCTATCACCTTATTATTTTCTACTTTTATAACCCTAGCCGGAAATTTATCAAGCAAACGCATTTCATGAGTAGCCATTAGAATAGCAGCCCCTTCTTCTCTCGCAATTTGTTGAAGTAATGACACAATATCGTTAGAAATTTCGGGATCCAAATTCCCAGTTGGTTCATCAGCTAAAATAATTTCAGGTTTATTTAATAATGCACGTGCAATGACTAATCTTTGTTGCTCGCCACCACTTAATTGATGAGGCATTTTATAGTCTTTGGTCTCTAATCCAACAATTTTGAGCACTTCGCCCACTCGTTTAATCATCTCCATTTTATTGGTCCAACCAGTAGCTTTTAATACAAACAATAAATTTTCTTTGGCATTTCTATCTGTCAATAATTGAAAATCTTGGAAAATGATACCTAACCTTCTTCTTAATTTTGGAATTTGGCTTCTTTTAAGTTTACTTAAATCAAACCCTGCAACACTACCTTTGCCCAGTTCTAGTTTTAATTCGCCATAAAATGTTTTAAGCAATGAGCTTTTTCCACTTCCTGTTTTGCCAATGATATAAGCAAATTCGCCTTTTTTAAGTTTAAAATCCACTTGATGCAATACCAAGTTTTTTTCCTGAAAAATGTCAGCGTTTTCTAATGATATGACGGTTTCTAAAGACATGATGTTATTGTTAGATTTTTAATTTAAAATCAAGCAAATCTAATACAATCAATCGATTTGCCAATCTATTGCAGTAAAACCTTTATCAACAAGATAGGAATTACATTTTGAAAAGTGCTGATTTCCAAAGAAACCCTGATGTACAGAAAGTGGCGAAGGATGAGCTGATTCTAGAACTAAATGACGGTGTCTATCAATAAACACACTTTTAGATTTCGCAAATTTACCCCATAAGATAAATACCACATTTTTCTTATGTTCTGAAATTGTTTTAATGACATTGTCAGTAAATTCTTCCCATCCTTTTTTTTGATGACTTCCTGCTTCGTTTGCTCTTACTGTCAATGTTGAATTTAGTAATAAAACACCTTGATTTGCCCATTTGTCTAAATTGCCATGGCTCGGCATTGTTATGCCAACATCATTGATCAATTCTTTATAAATATTTCTTAGAGATGGGGGTATTGGGCAGTTATAATTGACACTGAATGCTAATCCATGCGCCTGACCAAGTCCATGATAAGGATCTTGCCCTATAATTACAACTTTTAAGTTTTCAAAACCACAAAGTTCAAAAGATTTAAAAATATCAGATTCTGGAGGAAAAACTTTATGAAGATTCTTCTTCTCTGATTCTAAAAAAAGCATCAATGACCTAAAATATGGCTTTTTAAATTCCTCTTGTAAAAGAAATTGCCAATAATTGGAGTTTATCATTCTTACAAAGGTAAATTATTCTGTTTTAATAAATCAATTGTAATTAATTTGACTATAGACTAATTAAGTATATGACCAAATCAACTCTGAGATATGGTCTAACTAAAAAAAATTTAAAACTTTAAATTTAATTTTTATATTCGCTAAAATTTATGAAAGTTAAAAAAGCAAGACTTATCCTTTTATTCATATTGTTTGTTCATTCGGAATTTATTTTTTCACAGAAATTTTTAAAAATAATGAACCAAGGGGTTGTAGAAATGGAAAATCAAAACTATGAAGGCGCATTGGTTTTTTTCAATAAAAGCATAGAAAAAAATGATGGTTATGCATTGTGTTATTACAACAGAGCTATTGCATATATCAATCTTAGAGACACTTTTAATTTTGAAAAAGACATCAATACTTGTGTAGATTTGGAGCCCGATAATGCGGATTTTTTAATTCAAAAAGCATTGGTTTACTATTTTAAACAAGATTATGATGAAGCCATTGTTTGGGGTAAAAAATCAGCTGATATAAAGTTAAATAACATTTTAGTTGCAATGATTTTAGGTGATTGCTACTTTTTTAAGAGGAATCTTAATGAAGCCGATTATTATTACAATATTGCCTACAATTTGGCAGACAACAAATGTGAAATTACTGGCCAAATTGCGTTGGTTAAATTGTCAATTAATGATTTTGATAATGCTAAGAAGCTTTTTAATTCATGCAAAAACACTGAATATGACAATGATGAGTATAAAGTTAAAGAATCTCATTTGTATTTAAAACTAAATAATTACAATAAACTTGAAAGTCTATTAGTATTGATTGATACTAACAAACTTAATGATGAATTGCTTTTTATGTATTATTTCCATTATGGCATAGTAGAGATGCAAAAAGAAAAATACAATTCCAGCATCAGTTATTTTAAAAAATCAAAAGAAATAGTACCCACTGAATTACAAGTAGATTATAATATTGCATTATGTTATGCTAGAGATAAAAACCCTGAAGAAGCTATCAGTTGGCTTATTAATTCAGCAAACAATGATTCATCATATTTTTTATTAGCCGATCAGTTTATAAAACTTGATGATTTTGAAAATGGATTAAAAAATCTTAAAAAGATAAAAAGTATACAATTTAAAAACGAAATCTATTATACAAATAAAGCGATTTGTAATTTTAATTTAGGCAATATAGAAGATGCTGTAGAAGATATTGAAACAGCTTATTTAAAAAACCCCAAAAGCGATTTTGTGATTGTTAACAAAATACGAATTTGCCTTAAGAATTTACCCCAAAAAACTGCCTTTGAATTGATAGATACAGGTTTAAATATCAATCCCAATAATCTTGGATTAATATCGTTTAAAGTGTTGCAATTGGTAGATACAAAAAAATACAGTGAGGCTAGAGAATATTTAAAGAATTTGTATACACTTACAAATGATACATTTTATTACTATTCTATGATATCAAGGGTATATGCAGAAGAAAATAAAATGAATCTTCATAAAGAATTTATGATTAAAGCCTACCAATTGAATCCTAAAGATAATGATGTTTTTAGCGATTTATTAGCCATATACCGATATGAAAATAATTATCAAAAATGTATTGAATTGTTAAACTTCAATTTGACTCACACTAACAAAAGAATTGGAAAAAAACATAATTCTCTAGCTGAATTTTATATTAAACTCAAAAATTTCAAAAATGCTTGTTATCATTTTAATTTAGCCGAACAAAATGGCTATTCTGTTGATTATGATTTAAAGAAAGAAATTGGCTGTAAATGATTTGACATTCATTTGATTTGTGCTGCCAAGTTAGTAGTTTTATCTATTTGTTATTAATCCCTTATAAATCACTATTAGATAAAATGATGATTTATCACGTTATAATAAATATCAAGCAATCAATTTTATTTTACATTTGTTGCTTTAATACAAAACATGGCAGGACCAAGAAAAGACAGA
The DNA here is from genome assembly GCA_030682255.1 of Bacteroidota bacterium. Lineage (GTDB taxonomy): Bacteria > Bacteroidota > Bacteroidia > NS11-12g > UBA955 > JABMMZ01. The sequence goes on from JAUXOK010000011.1 coordinate 80,308, forward strand.
GATATCCCTAAAGCTAAAATCAATAAAGAGTCTATCAAAGACGTACTTTTTATTTTTAGTTTTTTAAAACCCTATAAAAAATATTTCATCGGTGGATTAATATTTATTTCCTTATCGGCTTTAAGCACTATGGCATTCCCATTTTTGATGGGTAAAATGATTGATTCAGTTTCTGGTGGCAAAGGGTCTATGACCGAAATGGCTAATCAAAGCAATGGTTTTTTTAGTCAGTTTAGTTTTAAAGATAAACAATGGCCTTTAAATACCGTTTTGCTATTGATTTTCATTCAGTTGGGCATACAAACTGTTTTTTCATTTATGCGGGTGTATCTTTTAACCAAGTCTGGCACCCATGCAACAGCCGATTTGAGAACCAAACTTTACGCTAAGTTGGTAGCATTGCCTATGTCGTTTTATAGTAGCCGTAGGGTGGGCGATTTAAGTAGCCGAGTTGCAGCCGATACAGGTCAAATTCAAGATACTGTTTCTTTTGTGTTTGCAGAATTTTTAAGAGGTATTATTACTTTGTTTATTGGGTTGTCGCTCATATTTTTTATTTCTTGGAAATTAGCATTAATCATGTTGTCTATTGTACCTTTGATTGCTATTAGTGCGGTTGTATTTGGTTCAAAAATTAGAAAATTGAGCAAACAGGAAACGGATATGTTAGCAGATAGCAGTACGGTAGTTCAAGAAACTTTGCAGGGCATTGCAGTTGTCAAAGCCTTTACGGCTGAATCTACAGAAAACAAAAGATATTCAACCATTATTCATCGATTGGTAGATTTTGCAATCAAAAGTGGCACATACCGAGGTGTATTTGTTTCTTTTATTATTTTTTCTGTGTTTGGGGCTATCAGTTTTGTGGTTTGGTATGGTGCTGGTATGGTTCAAACTGGTGAGTTACAAGTGGGAGAACTGATGAGTTTTGTAATTTACAGTGTGTTTGTTGGAGGCACTTTAGGAGGTTTTGCTGATATGTTTGGTCAATTGCAGAAAACCATTGGCGCTACGCAAAGGGTAAAAGAACTGTTTTATTTAGATGCAGAAAACATTGAAGCAAGTCAACAGCTATTGAATATCAAAGGCAATGTTGCATTTAAAGAGGTGCGTTTTTCTTATGAATCAAGAAAGGATGTTGAAGTGTTGCAAGGTTTAAGTTTTGAAGTAAAAAGTGGGCAACAAGTGGCAATTGTTGGTGGAAGTGGAGGTGGTAAAACGACTATTGCATCTTTATTAATGCGTTTTTATGACATTAATTCAGGCGAAATATTGATTGATGAAAAACCAATCCAATCATACACCATCAAAGATTTAAGAAGTCAGATTGCTTATGTGCCACAAGATGTAACTTTGTTTGGTGGCACTGTTTATGACAATATTTTGTATGGCAAGCCTAATGCCACTAGAGAAGAAGTTTTAGAGGCTTCAAAAAAGGCCAATGCTTTTGATTTTATTGATTCATTTCCTGATAAATTTGATACGATAGTAGGAGAAAGGGGCATTCAATTGTCGGGTGGACAAAAACAAAGAATTGCAATAGCTAGAGCATTAATAAAAAACCCTTCAATTTTGTTGTTAGACGAAGCCACTAGTGCATTAGATAGCGAAAGTGAAAAATTGGTTCAACAGGCTTTGGATGAATTGATGAAAAACCGAACCAGTATTGTTATTGCTCACAGACTCAGCACTATTATCAATGCAGATAAAATCATTGTGATGGATAAGGGTCAAATAGTAGAGCAAGGCACCCACAGCGAACTTGTTCAACAAACTTCAGGTTACTACAAGAATTTGTATGCCTTGCAGTTGAATTGATTAAAACCCGGATTTTGGCTTAAAAGAATAAAGACAACTCAAAACTTACGTTTTTGGCTTTGTGTGTGCCATCTTTAAACCTTGGATAAATATCTGAATAATCATAATTTTGCTCATCAGGATCAGGGTTGTCGGTTCTTTCTTTAAATGTATTGGTGTAGATGTTAACTAAGCCAAGTTTTCCTGTAAATTGCAAAGAAATACCACTGCCTAACTCTTTTCTAATGCCAATTGCAGGGGCAAAATCATGCCTTAAAAATGGTAAATCGCTTTTTACTGTTCCCCATTTGCCATAACTTTTGTTGATGCTATTTCTAAACATGTAAGAAAACTGCATACCAGTTAAAAGATGAATAGGTTTTTTGTTTTTTGGATTTAAAGCAATGGAATAATAAACCGGCAACTCTATGTAAGATAATGAAATTCGACTAAAAGATGTGTCGTTTGGTGTTGCAAATTTGCTGCCTTTAAAAGTAAAATTAAACTCCCAATGAAAGTTTTGCGTCTTCTTTTTGTTCAAATGGACAATGTTGTAGATGCCAATTCCAAATCCGTATTTTGGTTTTTCATTGTCGAAAGCATCACCTCTAAAAGTATGTCCACCCATCGTGAATTTGATACCAAGTTTGGTTTTGGTGTTTTCTTCTGTGTCAACATTTTGTTGTTGCAGTGGTGTTTCAATTTCTCCATCAATTTGCGCATATCCATTGATGGATATGAAAAGTAGTAATAAACTATAGATCTTAATTTTACACATCTCTTATATTTTTTTTCCTTTTAAAGCGTTTCCAATGGCTTCGTCCATTAATCTTTCTGCAAATGGTCTTGTTAATTGATTTAAACGCTCAATTTCTTGATTTATTGCCTGCTCGTTTAGAATATTACAAGCAGATTTCAAATCATTGATTTTCAAACTTGTTTTAGAAATCTCGTCTGCCGATAAAAGTGTTTGATTAGATTTGATCAGTTTTTCACATTGATAAATCAATTGTTCTGCTTCAGATTTTAGTTCTGCAAGTTTTCTGTTTTGCAAATCAATTTCAGCATTTTGCATGGCAGATAAAAGCATCGATTCTACTTGTTCATCTGTTAAGCCATATTGAGGTTTAATAACGATTTCTTGTTTAACGCTTGATCTTAATTCTGTAGCTTCAACTTTCAGTATGCCATCAGCATCAATAAAAAATTGAATATCTATTTTGGGCAATCCAGCTGGCATGGCAGGAATATTGTTTAAGATAAATTCGCCCAACTTTCTGTTGTGTTCCACCAATTCTCTTTCGCCTTGATAAACCGCTATTTTTAAGTTCTTTTGCCCATCAACTGAGGTTGTATATTGTCTGCCTGCTTTGGTAGGAATTTTACTATTTCTAGTAATGATAGTATCCATTAATCCACCCGCAGTTTCTATGCCTAAACTCAATGGCGTTACATCCAATAAATAAATATCTTTGCGATTGCCAGCTAAAATATCAGCCTCTATAGCCGCACCCAATGCCACTACTTCGTCAGGGTTAATTTGGTTGTTGATATGCGCTGTATTAAAAAACTGTGTAACCTTTTCTACTACAAAAGGTACTTTGGTGCTGCCACCTACCAAAACCACTTCATGAATATCTGTATTTTTTAACTCTGCATCATTCAAAGCTTTTTTGCAACATGCGATTGAGGTTTCTAAAATGCCAGAAATCAATTGTTCGAAGGTTTCTTTATTCAATGAAATTTCATAGGTTTCATCCAATAGTTGAATAGAACTGTTGTATGTTTTATTTGAACTTAAGTGTTTTTTTGCTTCTTCTGCTTTCAAACGTATATTTTGATAGTTTTGTTGATTGTTTTCTATTTCTTCTAATGATAAACCCAAAGTTTGTATCCAATGGTAAACAATATTTCTATCAAAATCATCACCACCTAAAAGGGTGTCGCCATTCGTTGCTAAAACTTCAAAAATGCCATTTTGGATATTCAAAATAGTGATATCAAAAGTGCCACCGCCTAAATCATAAACAGCAATGGTTTTTTCGTCTTCTTTTTTCAAACCAATGCCATACGCCAAACTAGCAGCTGTTGGTTCGTTAATAATTCTTAAAACATCCAATCCTGCCAATTTTCCAGAATCTTTGGTCGCTTGTCTCTGCGAATCATTGAAATAGGCAGGCACAGTAATTACACATTTGTTTACTTTTTCTCCAAGTGCTTTTTCTGCTTTTTCTTTTAAAGATTTTAGAATTAGCGATGATAGTTCAATCGGGTTAAAAATGCTTTGGTTCAATTTCAACCTAACAAGAGAATTGCTATTGTCTTCTATGGCATTGAATCCAAATTTCCCAGAAATGGATTTTAAATCGGTGTATGATTTGCCCATCAATCTTTTTACGGAAAAAATGGTATTTTCTGGTTCGGTTTTTAAAAATTGTATAGCTTGTTCCCCAATTGTGATATTACCTTCATTGCCAATATGAATGACAGAAGGGGTAAAAGTTTTTTGTTGATAGGATATACAATAGGGTTGTTGATTGGTTTGATTCACCATCGCTACCAAACTATTAGTCGTGCCTAAATCAATGCCAATGACATGGTCATTTTTCTTGATGGTACCATCCTTTATGTTAATTTTTATTTTAGCCAAATCAATGCAAATTTAACAATTAATGACTTATGTTTGTGTTTAATTTTTTTAAAAATTTACAATTGATTGTTTTATAAAGTATTCTAAATGGGAACAATCAATTGTGGTATAAGCGATTTGCCATCTGGGATATATTTTTTAAAGGCTATAATTGAGGGTAAAGTATCAACTAAAATAATTTCAGTTTTAGATTATTAGAAATTATTTTCAAGGTTCAAAAAAAATATTATCTTTGCGCTCCAAATTAGGAAATCCAAGGCGGGGTAGCTCAGTTGGTTAGAGCACAGGATTCATAACCCTGAGGTCACGAGTTCAACTCTCGTCTCCGCTTCAAAACAAAAAGAACACATTTACATTGTGTTCTTTTTTGTTGTATGGAATTTTACAAATGCGTATTTGCTTTCATTTTAAATTCTATTCTAAATGCTTACTCCCTTATTTTGAATAAAAATCAAATAGAAATATTCTATTTGGAATTAAATTTTAAAAACAAGTTCGTTTTGTGTATTTTCGCTTCGTTTTTAAAAAAATAAGATATGAATTTTAAATTGGTTAATAATCTATTGGGTTGGTTGATGTTTGTGGTTGCACTTGTTGTCTATACCTTAACGCTAGAACCTTCTGTAAGTCTATGGGATTGTGGTGAGTTTATCTCCGCTTCACACAAATTGCAAGTGGTGCATCCACCAGGGGCGCCTTTCTTTTTGTTGGTAGGCAGATTGTTTACAATGTTTGCGCCTGAATTGAGTGATGTGGCTTTTACAGTCAATATGTTGAGTGCTATGGCAAGTGCCTTCACAGTGGCTTTCACATTTTGGATTACTACTCATTTTGCAAAGAAAATAATTAAACCCGAAAATGGCACAGGTGCTTTCTTCGCTGTTTTGGGTAGCGGTGTTATTGCGGCTTTGGCATTAACTTTCTCTGAGTCGTTTTGGTTCAGTGCTGTTGAAGCAGAGGTTTACGCTTTGTCATCATTTTTTACAGCTATCACATTTTGGGCAGCTTTGAAATGGGAAGAAAACAATACCAAATATGCTGATAAATGGTTGATTTTAATAGCCTATTTAATAGGTTTGGCAATTGGTACCCACTTATTGAACTTATTGGTGATTCCAGCAGTTGTATTAATTTACTACTTTAAAAACTACAAATTTTCACAAAAAGGTTTAATCTATAGTTTAGGTATTGGCTTGGTGATTTTATTTTTTGTTCAAAAAGGCATCATTCCGGGTGTGCCAAATTTAATGGCAAAAATGGACTTGTTTTTTGTTAATTCAATGGGAATGCCTTTCAATACAGGCTCAATGTTTGCCATTGTATTATTAATTGCTATTGCTGCGTTTGGTATTTATTATTATTCAGTTAAAAACAAAAATCATTACATTCAACTTGGATTTATCTGTTTTGCTTATATTTTATTAGGTTATTCCAGTTATGCCATGGTTGTGATTCGTTCATCAGACAATCCACCTATTGATATGAACAATCCAGAAGAGCCATTTAAATTATTAAGTTACATCAACCGTGAACAATATGGTGACAGACCTTTGCTTAAAGGCCCTTATTTCAATGCGCAACCTGTGGATGTGATTGAAGGTGCTACTAGATATAGAAAAGATGATAAAATGTATACTGCTATTGGCAAAAACCAAGAGTATAAATATGATCCTGCATACAATACCATTTTCCCAAGAATGGGCGATATGCAAAAAGATGGTAGCGAACAAGGCTATAGAAGTTGGGGTAATATGTCTGATGTAAGTGAAAGAATTGATTATGCGCAACAACGTCTTCAACAAACGCAAGACCCACAAGAAAAACAAAAAATTCAAAATGAAATTGCTGAATTGAAAGCAGAAAAACCAAAGTTTACGAACAATTTAGCTTTCTTGTTTAGATACCAATTGGGACACATGTATTTTAGATATTTCATGTGGAATTTTGCGGGTCGTCAAAACGATTTACAAGGGCATGATTTTAATAAAGAATTAGAAGGTAATTGGATAAGCGGTATTCCATTAATAGATGCTGCAAGATTAGGCCCTCAATCAGATTTACCTGAACATTTGGCTAATAATCAAGCAAGAAATAAATACTATTTAATACCCCTGATATTAGGGATTTTTGGATTAATTGTTCATTTTAAAAAGGGTAAAAATGATGCAATAGTTGTAATGGCACTCTTTTTATTCACAGGTATTTTGATTAATATTTTCTTGAATCAACCGCCATACGAACCAAGAGAAAGAGATTATTCATTGGCAGGTTCCTTCCAAACCTTTTGTATATGGATTGGATTAGGTGTTCTGTTTATTTGGGATAAACTCAGATCGAAAATGAACGAAGTTTCTGCAGCTATGTTAGCCGCTATTTTGGCTTTGAGCGGACCATTGTTAATGGGTAGTCAAGGTTGGGATGACCACGATAGAAGTGGTAGATATTTAGGGATTGATTTTGCAAAAAATTATTTAGTGTCTTGTCCTCAAAATGCTATTCTATTCACTAACGGAGATAACGACACTTATCCATTGTGGTATGCACAAAATGTGGAAGGCATTAGAACCGATGTGAGGATTATTAACCAAAGTTTATTGCCTACAGATTGGTATTCACAAGTTTTATTAAGCAAAGTTTATAAAAGCGAACCATTGCCTTTGACATTAACCATGGAGCAATTAAAAGCTGGAGTTAACGATTACTTCCAATTGCAAGATAATCGCAGTCAAGCTCCTACTGATTTAAGAACATTTATCAATAATTTGGTTAACAGCAAAACGCCTTCATTCAGTACCACCAATTTTACTGTTCCTGTTGATGCTAAAGCTGTTGTAGAAGCAGGCGTTGTAGATGCATCAGAAGCAGCAAGTATTGCCCCAATTTTGCAGATTAGTTTTCCAGGTAGAGGATTAAATAAAGGTGATTTAGTGTTGTTAGATTTAATTGCAACAAATGCTGAACAAGGTTGGAAACGTCCTATTTGTTTCACAACAACATCAGGTAGTGATGGATTTATGAATATGGAGCCTTATTTTGAAAGAAGAGGATTAATTTATCAATTAATTCCTATTCGTTCTCAAGCTTCTAGAAATAATGTGAGTCGTATCAATGAAAATGTATTGTACGATAATTTGATGAATCAATATAAATTTTCAGGGATGAAGGAAAAGAAAAACTTCTTCTTAGATGATAAAGCAATGATAGTGCCATCGAATATTCAAAATTTATTTATTTCTACAGCGGGACACTTTTTAACTAAAGTTGAAGAAATCAAATTTAACGACTCTGCTTTTTCAATTCCTGGCAATAAAGAAAAAGTTGATGGTTATAGAGCTAAAGCTATTGCTTTGTTAGAAAAATGCCAAACCGAAATGCCAGAACATGTATTGTTAACAAAAGGAAATGCCAAATATAGTATTGCTTATATTTATTATGAAGCTGGTGAAAAACAAAAAGCTGAAAAGAATTTGAGTGAATTGTATGAGATTAGCAAAAATGAGTTGACCTATTATCTTAAATTTAATGGCAATTCAAATAAATCTTATTACATGAGAGGTTTGGCGAAAGATGCTTTTGATACGATGGATCGCTGCGCCAATTCTGCAAAACAATGGAATATGGAAAGTTTGGCTAATAAGTTTGAGAAAAGTAACAAAGAATTAGCCAATGCTGTCAATTCATTTGTAAATAATGATTAATACCATTTAGAAAAACAATTTGGAAAGACGCTTGCATAGAGCGTCTTTCTTTTTAATATTACAAACATAAAATGAAAGAAGAAGAATCAAATATCATATTTGGCATTAGACCCTTAGAAGAAGCGCTTACAAAAAACACAACTTTTCTTAAAGTTTATGTACAAAAGGGCGAAGGCGAAGGTTTAAAATTCATCAAACAAATGCTTAACAAAAGCAAAGTGAATTACACGGAAGTGCCAATTGAGAAATTAAACACACTTTCAAGATTTGGCAATCACCAAGGTGTAGTGGCTAAAATTTCGCCAATAGGATATTACAATGCCGAAGCACTTTGCAAAGAACTTTTTGAAAAAGACCTTGAACCTTGTTTTATTGCTTTGGATAGAATTACAGATGTTAGGAACTTTGGTGCTATTTCCAGAACCGCCATGGCAGCAGGTTTTAGCGGTGTTATCATTCCAGAAAAAGGTTCGGTTTCTGTCAGCGAAGATGCGATTAAAACCTCAGCAGGTGCTTTATTGCACTTACCAGTTTGCAGAACTCAAAATATGTTTCAAACCATCAAGCATTTAAAAGAAGAAGGTTTGCAAATTATTTGTGGTACGGAAAAAGCCAATAAAGAATTGTATTTCGAAAAATTAATTAAACCGTGTGTCATCATTGTTGGAAACGAAGAAGAAGGCATTCATCCATCCTTGTTAAAATTAGCAGATAAACTGGTTAAAATCCCAATGAACAGCGATTTAGATTCATTGAATGTATCGGTAGCTGCAGGTATCATGATGTATGAAGTGTTGAGACAGAACATGGTTGATGGTTAAGTGTTATTAGTTAAGAGTTAATAGTGAAGTGACTGTTGTCATCCTATAGTAAATGAAGTGAGAACATAGCTATGTGACAAATATAAAAAATGTAAAAATATTCTAATGAACACTACCACAACAAAAGTATTAATTTCTATACTTGTGCTTATAACAAGTTATAGCACATATGCTCAAAACAGATTCACTCGCGATGAAACACTCAGGAAAATCTATACGTTTCAATATAATCAAAATACGGATTCACTTATAACCTATTTTAATGATCAAAATCCTGTACACAGAGAAGCGGCTTGTTTGGCTTTTGCGAGTGTACAAGATAGCAATGCAATCATACCCTTATTTAATTTACTTGTCTCTGAGAAGGAGGTACTGGTTCGTAAAGCCATTTTATATAGTTTAGGGCAAATGAATGCTTGGCAAAGTTTTAATGGATTACAATATTTTTCTCTCGAAAAAGACATTGAAACAAAAGGTTTGTGTCTGGAAACCATTGCAAAAACATCTAAAAATGATTTGAATGATTTTTTTGTTAATGTTGAATTATTTCCTGAAAATGCTGTTTATATGACCTCATATTGGAGGGCATTGTATTTTGCAAATAGAAGAAAAAAAATAAATGTTTGGCAAGAAACTTTAAATCAAAGACTGAATCAAATAGATTTTACAAAGGATGCGAGAACAGTGTATATTTACAGTCAGTTGTTTAAAGATGACCTTGAAGTCGGTTCAGAAAAAGAAGTTCAGAAAAAATATGAATCCAAAAATTGTAGTTTTATTGATGCGAAATTAAAGACATTCTATTCGCCTTATCAACAACTTGATTTTTTAAAAGATTCTTTATTTTCAGATGAGGCTTTATTGCATTTAGCTTATTCAACTCACCACAGTTTAATCCGATACTTTGCTTTGGATGTTTATATCAAAAAACACTGGCAAATGATTGGTTGGAACGAGAAAATCAACAAAGGCTTTATGATGTATTTTCTTAGAAGTGGCGATATTGCTTTGATTTCTAGAATTGCAGAATATGTAAAAGAGCAAAACTTTGCGATACGCCCCATAGTTATTCACAAAGAGGATTTGTTAACTATACAAAACAACTTGTTATTGCCCCGAGATTTTGAAACTTGGATTGATTTGGAAAAAGCCGTTTTGAGTTTTGATGGTAAAAAATACCAATACCAAAGTTATTTTTCTAAAGGTTACCAAAACCCAATTGATTGGGATTTTATAATGAAAGTGCCACAAAATCAACAAGTTAAAATCACTACTAACAAAGGCGAAATTATAATGGAATGCAAGGTAAATGAAGCACCTGCCTCTGTGGCTAATTTTTTAAAACTGGTGGATTCTGGCTATTACAACGGCAAATATTTTCACAGAATGGTACCCAGCTTTGTGGTGCAGGGTGGATGCCCAAGAGGCGATGGCTGGGGTTCACTGAACTGGAATCAACGCAGTGAGTTTTCTAATTATTTGACCTATCAACCCGGCAGTGTGGGTTTGGCTTCTGTGGGTAAAGATTCCGAAGGGGTACAGTTTTTTATCACACACACCTATACCCAGAATTTAGATGGTCGATACACTATTTTTGCAGAGGTTGTACAAGGCATGAATATTGTGAATCAATTGGTGGTGGGGGATGTGATTTTGAAGGTGGAGAGGGTTTGATGATACGATGATATGATGTGTTGATGATACGATTGATATATTTAATTGTATTATTTGTATAAACCAATGATACTTTAATCGATGTTGAAATTTTTAATTTATTTCTTAAGTTTGTAAAATGAAAAAACTTCTAATTTTGATTTTTTCTTTAACATTAATCAACCAAATATTTGCTCAATCCTATTATTATGGAAATCAAGAATTGGAATTTAAGAAAACTTATAAAGTTGATATATGGAAAGACTTAAAAAAAAATAATCAAAACTATCAACTTGATGTAAAAATAAATATTGAACACTTAGGTGAAGTTAATGCCACTCTAAGTCCAACAAAATTACTAATGGAAGATGACATAAGCTTTAATGATAATGGAATAAAAATGAAAATCAATATACAAACAGAATTAAATCAATGGTATGGTAAAGTTCAAAATGGGAAAATTATTCGGTTAAATATTTATGATAATTGCATCAATGGATTTTTAGAGACAGACTCATCAGATATTTTCTTTGAAACAAATTTCAATAATAAAGAAACTTTTTGTTATTTTTCTAAGGATAGAATTGAAAAAAACAAGTTTGGTTGTAATGTTAGTCATTCTGAAAACAATCTTATAAAAAGTGATAAAAGATCAATTGAAGATTCATTGGTGGATTTTTCATGCGGTATTATAAAATTAAATACAGTTATCAATCATGGATTATACAAAAAAAGAAATTATGATTCAAGTGTGGTTGTTAATGAGATTTTAGATATCATCAATATTTCAGATGGCATTTATGCAAGAGATTTTAACGTAAGAATAAAAGTAACAAATATATCAATATCTAAAGATTCTCTCTCTGTTTACAACAATTCTAAAAGCACTTTAGATAGAATTGAAAATTTCAAATTTAAACAAAATATTTTTAAAGGAAATTTTGAACCAGATATTTATCATTTATTTTACGAAAATTACAATCCAACAGACGGTGCTGTAGGAAGGGGTTACCTTGGCGGTTTATGTAATAGATTCCACAATAACAATACATCTGTCAGTATGGAATATGGCAATTTATCAGGTAGAATATATTTACTAACTCATGAAATTGGCCATAATGTTAATTTAAATCATTCTGATGGAATTCAGTGTGGCACAAAAGATGCAACTATTATGTGTGATGGAGATTATAATGTTAATAAAATCAAATTTTTTTACAATGAACAAATTGTAGCTATCCCGTTTATGACAAAACAAAAAAAACAAAATCCAGGTTGTTTAGATTATATTATTCCTTCTTATGATATAGAAATTGCAACTTGTCATTTAGATTCAATTGTATTGAATCTAAAATCCTCAAAAATTTTAACCTCATCTTATTATTTTGAAAACAAATTTATATATGAACTTAAAAAAGACACCTCCTTTTGGACCAATAAAAAAGGACAACATAGTATAGTTTATAGCACAGATACTTTAGAAAACTTAAGCTGCAATTTTGAAAATAAAATACTGTTTCCTGAAAAAAACTACATTGTAACTAATACAAATTCTACCGGGCCAGGCAGTCTTTCTAGAGCAATCTATAATGCCAATTTATGTCAAGGTGTTGATACTATAAAATTTGCCATAAAATCCACAAACAAAGAAATTGAAATTGACACCATTTTACCTCCTATAATTGAGTCTTGTGTCATTGATGGTACATCAGAACATAATTATCAATTTCCCAACAACTTAGGTTACAAACCCTTAATTGCTTTAATAAATAAATTGCCATTTGTTAGTGGGGTTTATAATAATGCATTTGAATTATCCAGAAATCAATACAGTATTAAAGGGATAGAATTTAAAGATTTTGATGAAGCAATAAGTTATAATGCTGGTTATTATTATAAACCTGAAAACGCCAATTGGAACCAATATAATAAAGATACATTTTATAATTCTGAATATACTTTTTTATCGAATGTGTTTTCAAATTGTTCAACTGGTATTTATTTAAGAATGGGAGATTATTATTCACTTAAAGGAACTGAAAAAATAAAAGTTGGTGATAATACTTTGAAAGGGGCTAATTTTTTCAATTCTAATATTAACCACGGAATAAGAATAGCTTATTCGGATAGTTCTTATATTTATAGAAATTATTTTGGGTTAATGCCAAATTCTGAAATTCCAACTCCAAATTTTACTGGCATTTTTTTAAATGGTACATTTAACAATAAAATTGAAAATAATTTTTTTATTAAAAACACTATTGGGATTACTTCTTACTGGTCTAAAATTGATGTATATAGCAATTATTGGGGTTATAATCCATTCAAAGAAAAAATAGAAGGATTTGAAGGTATTGCTTTGCAATTAAATAGTTATAATTCCCAGAACAATGATGTTTCTAATATTGGTGGAATAAATCAAAATCAGAGAAACTTTATATATAACCAAAAAGGATTAACAACTACAAACAAAAAATACTACAATGCCTCTATTTATGCCATTGCATCTCAAAATACCAAAATAATAAACAATGTTGTTGTTAATTGTGATACCAATGCCATTATTCATGTAAATGACAACAACAACTCTGTAAATCTAATTACCGATTTTCATCTAGATTCTTTTGTTACTGATTTTCAAACTAATCAATCGAAGATTTATGGTTTTTTAAAACCAAAAGTCATGAAGGACACTGTTGAATTTTATTTTTATTCAACACCCGAAAGTGTCAAACAAAACAAAGCACCTGCTCATCGATTGGTGGGGATTAAAACTTTAATAACTACAGATACTATTAAACAATTTTTTAATTTTTCTTTTGATAATTTATTGCTAAATGAGGGAATAACTGCTAATTTATTTACCTACAACAATAAAACAACAAGTACGAATTCTAATGTTATTTATAATAATAAGTTTGTTTTATCAACCAATAAAATTTCTGAAATGAATCAAACATATTATCCTAATCCTGTAAATAATAAATTATACGTTAATGAATCGATTTCAAAGTATCGAATAATTAATATTGAAGGAAAAGAAATTGTAAATATTGCTAATTATTCAAATGAGAATTACATCAATTTGGATTTTATATCGGCAGGAGTATATTTTATATTCATCAATGAAAATTTAGTGCCTTTCAAAATAATTAAAAATTAATCACCTCTTCACTTATACTGTCTTTTGTAATAAAAAAACATAATAAATTAGATTGGACTAATTTATAATTACAATTGGTATAATAGGATTGAAAATTATAAAGTCATTGAATGTTTTTTTAAAAAATAGAATTAGATTCGTTTTAATAAAATTAAGTAATGAAGATTTTAGAAAAAATAATTAATAGTGTTTTATATTTTAAAAGTATATATCTTTTACTCATAATCTTTTGTCAATCTATTCAAGCTCAACCCATGCAATTGAAATTCGGAATTGGCAATTACGAAGGTTTAAATATTGGTATGAGGCATACTTTTAAAAAACTGCATTTTGAATATGGTTTGGGAGCAGACTTAAATGTTTTTCAGCAAGGATACAACACCAATGTGCATGCTCTGCTTGGCAAAAAACTGTTTAAAAAGAGGGCAGAACAGCCTTTGCAATATTATTTTCAATTTAAAACCTTGTTGTGGTACATTGAAAATCCCAGCAATCAATTTTTAAATGCCTCGTTTAGTCCTGAGTTGATGATAAAGAAGAAATTGAATAGTGACTTTGAACTTGCTGCCTATTTGGGGTTTGTGTGGACCACCAATTTAAAATATGTCAGAAAAACTTATCAAGAAATCGGTTTTCCTAGAGAGTTTCAGCCAGGTTTTGGCTTACAATTGTTTTATAAACTGAAATGAGAGTCGCCATCATCATATTGCTAGTATTGCTGAATTCTTGTAAGAAAATCAACTATTACGAAGACAAAGCCATCACTATAGAACCGCCCAAAAAAATCGTTCACAGAGGGGGGCGTTCGCAGTTTCATTTAGAAAATACTTTAGGTGGAATTAAGCGATCATTAAGAGAATTTGATGGCGTGGAAGTGGATGTTCAGATTAGTAAAAATGAAACAATTTGGCTGTCTCATTCTTCGGATGTTTTCAACTGCGATAAAAAGCTAAAATGCTTTCCCGAAACCAATGACATTGAAATTAAATCTATACTCAGTTGCAACGGAATAGATTTGGCTTATACAGATTTGGAATGCGTTTTTCAGTTTGTGGTGGATAGTTTTCCCAATAAACCAATATGCATTGATTTAAAAGGTTGGGTGCCATGCAGTGTCAACAGTGTAGATATTGAAGGCATGTTAAGACGAGAAGGTGAAATAATCATTGAACTAGCCCAAAAATATGGTTTAGCAAAAAACTTGTTATTCGAAACAGAAACTACTTCCGTATTAGATTATCTACATTCAAAAAAATCGGGTGCAAGTGTTTATCTTACTTCTTATGGAGATTTTGAAAGAGCCGTTTTAATAGCATTAAAACAAAAATATTCTGGCATTTCTTTTAAGACCAATATTGGCGAAAAACTAACATACGAAAAAGTAGAACTCTTGCACCAAAAAGGCTTAAAAATCATTGTTTGGAATTTGCAGACGAAAGATGAAATTCAGTTTTATGAGGACATTTTAGCAGACTACATTCAGTTTGATTATTAGCCCTTTTATAATGCTCCAACACTGTTAATACTTTAAAATCAATTTTTCTGTATTATTGCTGATTTTAAAAAATAACAACTTGCCTTTAATTTAAGATGATTGATTTTTAATCTCAATGCTATTTAACAAAATGAATAATAGTAAGAACTACAAGCCAAAAAGTAAATAAATACACATAATAAGTTTTTTGTTTGGAAGTAATTGGGCTTTTATTTTTGGTTAAAAAAAATAACACTAGGTTAATAATAATTAAAGCAAAATAATAATAACGAATCTCTTCAATGTATTTCAATTGATATAAAACTCCAATAATAAAAAACAAAGAAATTGAAAATATGGATAAAATAAAACGCATAATTAATTTGTAGTATAAATATATTTGTAAATGAAGTTATTGTTGGCAACGTTTATTGAATATGTTAATTGCATTTTATGTTCGTTTAAAAAAACTATTTTGAACTTAATAATCATCTCTAATTAACGAATCATTTTTGCTGTATCCTTCTGCAAATCTTAAGATTTTAATATTTTGTCCAATCTTTTCCAACATAATATTGCAAATATATTAATTATTATATATATATATTGTCAAATAATTCTTTCGTCACTGTATTGCTTGGTTTTTGACAATCATTTGTGATCAAGCATACAATTTTAAATGATGGGAAAGAAAATATAATGCACCAAAAAGGCTTAAAAATCATCGTTTGGAATTTGCAGACGAAAGATGAAATTCAGTTTTATGAGGACATTTTAGCAGACTACATTCAGTTTGATTATTGATATATTTCCTAAGTGCTTGATTTTGATTTTTGTTAGCTGTAGAAATTGTTAATAACCGCTCGTAAATTGTGAATAAGTGCAGACGCTTATTGTCTTATTTCGTAACATAGACTTATGGCAGAATCAAATTCGGAAAAATCGAAAGCATTAAAGCTTACAATAGATAAATTAGAGAAAAGTTATGGCAAAGGTGTCATTATGAAGATGGATGACAAAACAGTTGTAACCACAGAGGTTATTTCTACAGGCTCATTTGGTTTGGATTTGGCATTAGGTGTGGGTGGTTTTCCAAAAGGAAGAATCATTGAAATATATGGACCAGAAAGCAGTGGTAAAACTACTTTAGCATTGAGTTGCATTGCCGAAGCGCAAAAAAAAGGTGGATTGTGTGCTTTTATCGATGCAGAACATGCTTTCGATAAATTTTATGCTCAAAAATTAGGTATCAAAACCTCTGATTTATTGATTTCTCAACCGGATGACGGGGAACAAGCTTTGGAAATAGCAGATAATTTAATTCGTTCAGGAGCAATTGATGTTATTGTTGTGGATTCTGTAGCAGCTTTGGTTCCAAGAGCAGAAATTGAAGGGGATATGGGAGATAGCAAAATGGGATTACATGCCCGTTTGATGTCTCAAGCATTAAGAAAACTAACTGGTACTATCAATAAAACAGGTTGCATTTGTATTTTCATCAATCAATTGAGAGATAAAATTGGTGTGATGTTTGGCAGTCCAGAAACAACTACGGGTGGAAATGCACTTAAGTTTTATGCTTCAGTGAGAATTGACATCAGAAGAATTGGTCAAATTAAAAATGGCGATGAGATTGTAGGTAATAGAACCAAAGTAAAAGTAGCAAAAAATAAAGTAGCGCCACCATTTAGAGTGATAGAATTTGACATCATGTATGGCAGAGGTATATCAAGAGCGGGCGAGGTGTTGGATTTGGCAGTAGAGAATGGCATTGTTCAAAAAAGTGGATCATGGTTTAGCTATGATGGCACAAAATTGGGACAAGGTAGAGACACTGTTAAAGATTTAATAGAAGATAATGCAGAAATGCAAAAAGAAATAGAACAAAAGTTGAAAGATAAGCTGAATAGTGGGCAATTGCAGGTTGCAGAAGACCCGACTACAGAAGAGTAGATATTGTTTGTTTATGTGTGTCATAAAATGGTCCCGACTCGTTTGAGCTCGGGGCTTTTTTTTATTTTGTTATTTTGATTTTTAAATTTTATGTTTGTCTTCAATACATATTAAATAAACTTTAAAAACCTCTCATTAAAATCATTTAACTGAATAGAACTTACTTCACAACTCTATATTTAGATAAATTGAGTATTTCTGTTTAAAATAACATTGTGTATGAAAAGAAAATCATTCATCAAAAACGCAAGTGCAATCCTCGCACTTCAAACTCTGCCTAGCAATCTATTTGCTAATTCTGACTTTAATTTCAATTACCAATTATTGAATCAATATGATAAAAATTCTGAAGATTATTGGATACAAATGTCTAAAATGTTTCAAGTGCCTCAAGATTTTATCAATCTAGAAAACGGTTATTTCAGTCCGCAACCTCTATCCACATTGGCGTTTCACCAAAAATACGAATCAGCTATTAATCATAAAACCAGTTGGTTTATGCGAAATGAGCAATCCGATAAGATTGAAAAAAGCAGAAGTAGTTTAGCTGAATTTTTAAAATGTAACAAAGAAGAATTAGCCATTACTAGAAATACTACCGAGTCTTTAAATAATGTTATATCTGGCTTTCCATGGAAAAAAGGTGATGAAGTTATTATTGGCAATCAAGATTATGGCAGCATGGTGGCTGCTTTTCAACAACAAGTTCAAAGAAATGGCATAATTGTTAAAGTGGCACAAATTCCATTACATCCCCAAAATGATGATGAAATTATTGAAGCTTTTTCGAAATTATTGACCCCTAAGACCAAAGTTATTCATCTCACTCATCTAATTAATTTGTCTGGTCAAATTTTACCTGCTTCTAAAATAATTGATTGGGCTCATGAGAAAAACATACAAGTGATGGTAGATGCAGCACACAGTGTTGCTCATATTGATACATCTTCTGTGATACAAAAAGCAGACTATTTCGCAGCCAGTTTACACAAGTGGCTTTGTTGTCCTTTGGGAGTTGGTATTCTAAAAATTAAACAAGAACATATTGCCCAGATTTATCCATTGATGTCTGATGAAGACTATCCGAAAAACAATATTCGTAAATTTGAACATCAAGGAACTAAACCCATTCAATCCATCATCGCTATAGAGGAAGCCATTGCTTTTCACTACACTATTGGAGCAGAAATCAAAGAAAATAGACTGAGATACCTGAAAAACTATTGGATTAACAAAGTTAAAAATTTACCTAAAGTTGTTATCAATACGCCAACCAATGATTCTGAAAGAAGTTGTGCAATCGCTAATTTTAATATCGAAGGCTATAAACCCACACAATTGTCAAAATTACTATTTGAAAAATACAAGATTTTCAGTGTTGCCATCGAGCATCCTGCAATTAATGGTGTTCGCATAACACCACATCTTTACACACTTGAAAAAGATTTAGATGCATTGGTGGGCGCTGTTGAGGAATTGAGGAGCTAGGAGCAAGGAACTAGGAGTTAGGGAAGTATATTTAAAACTAACTTAGGTTATGCATTAAGCAATTAACCATTACACCCTTAACTAATTAACTAATAACTATTTCACATTTTACTTTTATTTCCCAATTTCCTAATGGCAATAAACAAATGATTGATTAAATTAGGAATTACACCATATTGTTTTTGAAGCACAGTGAATCTTTCTTGATTACTTTCTTTTCTTTTTTGGGTTGAAAAGCCATCTAAAGTGAAACAAGCTATGATTCTATGAAGATTAATGTTTTGGTGGCAGTTTTTTAAACAGCGAATCATCCAATCGATATCTGATACATATTTGTAGCTTTCATCATATTTCATAGCCAATGTTTTTTTAATGATAAACGATTGATGACTCACACTCATGCCCATTTTAAATGATTCCCAAGTTAATTGAGAAGGCAATCGCCTTGTACTTAAATCTGAACGTGTACCTAGATGTTTGCCATCTTTGTCAACCATCATTGTTTCACCATAAATTGCATCAGGATTTTTTCTACAAACTTCTATAATTTGATCTATCACTGTTTTGTCGTATGGATAGTCGCCCGCATTTAAAAACCAAACATATTGACCTTTTGCCATAAATAGACCTTTGTTCATGGCATTATAAATGCCTTTATCTGGTTCTGAAACAAAGTTTGTAGATATAGTTTGTTCTTTTAAATATGCTTTAGTGCCGTCTATAGACCCACCGTCAACAATAACGATTTCTATTTCGTTTCCAAATGAATGGTTGTTAAAAATTTCAAGAGTTTTTTTTAATCCTTCGAGGTTGTTGTAGCAAATACTAATGATAGAAATCATGTTGTTTTTGACTTAGTAAAATAACTTTTCAACCAAATAATAGACATCACAAGCATTAAAATCAATATAGTTAATGAAACACCTTTTTCAATGTTATCTGTAGTGTTATCTCCTTTGTTAAAATAAAGTTTTATTTGATGATTGCCAGCTGGCACAGCTAATCCTCTCAACGTATAATTTACTTTGTTGAGTTGCATCGGTTTACCATCTATTTCAGCTTGCCAATTGTCATAGTAAATTTCAGAAAATACCAAATATCCAGCTTGTAAATTATTTGTTTTATAATACATCGTATCAGGATGGTATGATAATAGTTTGGCAGTAGCATTGCTGTCAACTGTTAAAGTTTGAGCCTTTAAAGTCTGATTATTTTCGAAGCTAGAATTGAATGTAGCAATAGTCTTATTATTAATAGCTTTTAAGGTATCCATTTCTTTTTTAGCATTTGGTGTTTCAATCAATTGGTTAACAAACCATGCGTTGCCATTTTCTGTTCCTCTTTTTATAGCCATTCTTTGTTGACCATCCGATCCAATCATGTATTTGCAGTTCAACATATCCAAACCTTTGTCTTGCAAAGGTTTTTGAGACAGAAATTCTGAAATTAAATCTTGGAAACGACTCAATTTTGCTGGGTCGTAGCCACCAATCATTTTGTGGAAAGCCGCACCCTCGTTGTTATTGAAAGGGTCTCTTGTTAAATCAAAAACCCTAAAATGAGGGTCTTGGTCAGACATCACTTGTTTATCTGCCATATCTGGAATTCTATCGGTAGCAGTGCCTTTTTCAAACACAAAATCATCCCAATTTAAATAGCGCCAATCCACACCAATTAAATCAATGGTTGCAAATGCGCCAATTAAAATAATAGCCAAATAGCCTTTTACTTGTTTGTTAAACCACGCATATAAAAGTCCAAAAGCTATGGCTATAAAAATCAAAGAACGGAAAGCATCCTTTCTTAATAAACTGATTCTATCTTCTTTTAAAACACTGATTAAATTGGCGTTACTTTGTCTAAGTTCTTCATCAACTGCTCCTCCCATATCCATAATCATAGGACCTAATAAAGCAGCTAAAATACAGAAACCTGCAGTAATGAAAAATGAAAGTAATATTTTGTCCCAATATTGTGTTTGAGCAGATTTAAATAACTCTAATATATTGAAATTAAAGGATACCCCTTTTTTATTATCTTTCCAATTGTCATAGATTTCTTTCAAACCTAAAAAGCCAATTAATGGTATGGTAACCTGGGCAATAGAAAAAGCCATCATTGGTGTTCTAAACTTATTGTAATAAGGTAGGTTATCAAAAAGCCAATAATTGATACTGCTAAAATGTTTACCCCAACCTAAGATAAATGAAATCAGCGTTAAGGCAAATAATGCCCATTTGATGGGGCTTTTTACCACAAACATACCTAAAACAAACAAAAAGATGATAATGGCTCCAATATAAATGGGTCCAGATGTAAATTGCAAATCACCATGATACATTGGTAATCCTTGTTCTATGGCTTCGTCATTGCCCGTTTCTTTATAAAAGGCAGAAGATGTGGAGAGCTTTTCACGACTGCTACCACCATAAAAATTAGGAATTAGCAAAGTAAAAGTTTCCGCTTTGCCATAACTCCATGAAAAAGCATAATCTCTGTTCAAGCCATCTTTACCGCTTTCTTTTTGATTGACGTTATTATCCACTTTTGCCATGTCATTGCCACCACGCATGGTATTTTTGGCAAAATCAGACGTGGTTTTAATTTTTGTGATATTGGTTAAAACTCCAGATCCAATTGCAAAAATTGAAATCAAAGTTGCTATTAATAACTGTTTGATGTTTTTTTCTTTTACAAGTACAATGACATAATAAATGCCCATTACCAAGAGACAAATAATGGTATAAAAAGTAATTTGATAATGAAAAAAGTAAACTTGTAAAGCCATGTTAAAAGCCAATGTGACACCACCTTTTAAATAATGACCACTGAATAATAAATGCAAAGAACCAATAATAGCTGGCAATAATGCCATAGCAAGCACTTTGGTATAGTGGGCAGCCTCTATGCTGCTCAAACTATAGGTGGCAAAACCATAAGCTAGGGCAGCCATTGCTCCAAAAAGTGGTTTGACTTTAAAGGCGTTCATTAATAAATAGAAGCCAATAAATGATAGAAATAAAATCTTAAAAGGATAAGCTTGATTATTGAAAGGTGTTAAGTAATTGTATGATTTGATATAATTGCCACTGGTTTGACCTTTAATTAAAATGGAAGGCATACCAGAAAAAATACTGTTAGTCCAGCCTGGAAAGGTGCCATCTTCATCTGTGTATTTTTGTATTTCAGTGGTTTTAAGCAAACCTTGAGTTACGTCCTCTTCATTGTGCATGTAACCATTAAAAGTTTTAATAAAATAAATATAACCTACAATAAAAAAGATTAAAATAGCCAAACCATGAGGTTTGATGTCTTCAAAGAGTTTTTTGAAATTCATAAATGCAAATATAGAACTAAATAGATTATTTTTCGAAAATCTTAAATCATTAACTTTGGATAAAAATTGATATTTTTGCAAATAAAAAAAGCGTGAATGTTATAGACCAAATACTCAATCATCCACTTTTAATTGAAAAGCCAATTGTTCTTATTGACATTGGTGCTTCTGGTGGAACCAATAAAGTTTGGAAAAGAATCGCTTCAAAATCCATCTGTATAGCTTTTGATGCTGATACCAGAGAACTTAAATTTGAAGAAAAAGAATCGTCATTTTTTAAGAAACTATATATAATCAATGCAATTGTTTCTGATTCAGAAGCTGATACAAATACTTTTAATTTAACAAAATCTCCGTTTTGCTCTAGTTTATTGATGCCAAATTATTTAGAATTAGATGACTATTTTTATAGAGATAGTTTTACAGTTGAAAAACAAATAGAACTCAAAACAATTACCATTAATCAAGCACTTAAAAATTTAAACATCGATTATTTGGATTGGTTTAAGACTGACTCTCAAGGGACCGATTTAAGGATTTATAATTCAATTTCAGAAGCTATTCATAGTAAAATAACCGTTGCAGAATTTGAACCAGGGATTATTAATGCATATAAAAATGAAGATATGTTATTCGATGTTATTCGTACATTTAAAGAAAATAATCAATTTTACTGTGAATCTTGTGTTATTAAAGGAAGTGCAAGGATAAAAAAGGATATTTTAGATGAAGTCACAAAAAGTAATTTCTTTCAAAAAGTATTAAAACATTCATTACCACAGGATGCTGGTTGGGCTGAAATCAGATATTTAAGAAAGTATCAAAATGTGTCAGGATTAAGAAATGTCTTAGTAAATTATGTTTTTTCTATTGTATTGGGTCAATACGGAAATGCTTTGTCAATATGTAGAAATATGGGCGATGGTATTGAAAATTCATTAAAAAATAAAATGGAAAAGTTTGCTTTATCACAAATTAAAAAATCTGTTTATTCAAAAGAATTTTTAAGAGTGGTTATTAATAAATTATTTAATAGGTTTTAAATATAATGAAGTTTATTGCTCAATTTTTTTTTAAGGGATTATACTATTTATTAACTGATAAAAGCTTTAGAAAATTTGTAGTTATTGCATCAATTTATGGGATAAAAAAACGTATTCCTACTAATAAAATCAGCGTTAATAATTTTAAAATTAATATTTTACACAATAAATCGTTTGTATGGCAGTATTATGAAATTTATTTCAAAAAATATTACAATTTTCTCACTTCAAATAAATACCCAATTATTATAGATTGTGGTGCAAACTTGGGATTAAGTATATTGAATTTCAAAGAGCAATATCCTAATTCTAAAATATATGCTTTTGAAGCAGACAAAGAGGTTTTTAAAGTTTTGAGTGATAATATTAATTCAAATTTAATAGAAGGAATAACTTTAATAAACAAAGCCGTTTGGCATAAGAACGAGATAATTAGTTTTTTGCCTGATGGTGTTGATGGTGGAAAAGTAGAACAACATTCAACAAATAATTCAATGCAAATAGATGCTATTGATTTTAAAGAGTTTTTAGATCAATTTGATAAAATCGACTTCTTGAAAATTGATATTGAAGGTGCAGAAACTGATGTTATACCTCATATTGAATCATGTTTTGATAGAGTTGACAAAGTATTTGTTGAATTTCACTCTTTTAAAAATAGTCAGCAAAAAATCGAAAATGTAATAAGTGTTCTATCAAAACATTACAGATTGTATATAGATAATCCAAGTTTTAGAAATGAACCATTTTTTCCATCAAAGAAGGATAATTTAATGGATTTGCAATTGAATATTTTTGCTTATAAGGATTGAAGGTATTACACATCAATACAATAGATACAGGAGGGGCGGCAATAGCCGCTATTAGACTTCATGAACTTTTACTTTCAAAGGGTATAGAGAGTAAAATGTTGTTCTTGTATCGCTCAGGCAGAGTTAAAGTAAATGAATCTTATTATTTCGAAGATTTATTCAAATTTAAAGTTTGTTTTAATTTACTTGTCAAATTAAACATCATATACAATAGACGGTTCACTTTTTACAAACCTAAAATTTATTTTAATGGACCTGATTCTTTGTTTAATATTTCAAATCATCCAATGTTTCAATGGGCTGATGTTATTCATTTTCATTGGGTTGTTAAGTTTTTAAATTGGAAAAAAGTATTTAAATACAAATCTAAAAAATATGTTTGGACCTTTCATGATATGAACCCATTTACGGGAGGCGAACATTATAGAACTGGATATAATGATGAGTTTAAATTAGTTTCAACAATTAACTTAAAAAGAAAGTTGAAATATTTAAATGGTGTTGATTTACAAGTTATCACTCCAAGTGATTGGATGAATCAGTTGGTTAAGAAGTCTTATGTTTTCAACAATCATAACGTAATTACTTTAAGAAATCCAGTTCCTTTTGAAATTTTTAAACCTAATTATGAAGAAAACTTACAATCAAGAAAATCTACTAAAATAAAATTGTTATTTGTGGCAGAAAATCCAAATGATGTAAGAAAAGGATTCGGATTATTAATTGAAGCCATTAAAAAAAATCCAAGTGGTAGTAATTATTCCTTGATTGTATTGGGTAATAATCCAGATTTGAATGGATTGGATATAGAAGTTGATTTGGTGGGAAATATTAATAATCCATATAAGTTAGCTGAAATATATAATTCTGCTGACTATTTTATTATTCCATCAATTGAAGATAATTTACCAAATACAGTCTCTGAATCATTGTTATGTGGAACTCCTGTTATAGGATTTAATGTAGGTGGTATTCCTGAAATGATAATTAATAATCAAAATGGCTTTTTAGTTGATTCAGAAAATAATCTAGTTGAGGTTTTAAATTCTATTAAGATGAATCAATTTAAAAAGGAAGAAGTGTTTAATACTGTTAAATCAAAATTAAATGAAGAAGATATTTTTCAATCTTATTTAAAGATTATTTCTTTTACTTCACAACCTCAATAAAACCACTCAATTCTTCAAATAACTGAATGTTCTGAACATTTTTTCTGAATTTTATCAAATAATAATAAACGCCATTGGGAACAATATCACCTTTGAATTTGCCATCCCACTCAAAATTTGAATCGTTTGTTAAGTAAATAATTTCTCCCCAACGGTTAAAAACTCTGAAATCAAATTCAATCAATTGACAGTTGCTTTTAATGGCAAAATAATCATTGATGTTATTTTTGTTTGGTGAAAATCCATTTGGTATCCAAACATCGCATTGGCATCTGTCGTCAAATACTTCAAAGTAAGCTGTTGTATCACCACATTCTGTTTTGGCTTCTACAAAATATTTGCCTGGAAGGGTAACTAATAAAGTTGGTCCAGTTGATTGATTATACCAACGGTATGTTTGACCAGGAATTGATGTGAGTTGGTAATTGAAATTTGTGTTGATGCATTTGGTGGTATCTTTAATGCCAAATATAACAGGTTGTTGCCCCTTTGTAACATCTATTTCATCAATGTATTCACATTGGTTAGAATCGGTAATAATTAAAGAGTATTTCCCCGAATTATTAATGTTTATACTATTGCTTGTTGAATTATTGTTCCAAAAATATTTAACACCATTAAAAGTTCTATCAACTTTGAGTGTTCCATTGTTTTTACAAAGTAACGAATCTCCTATGATCTTAAATTGAGGCAATTGATATTCGTCAATTTTGATAGTATCTGAACTGAAACAGCCTGTTGCTTGATCAGTAACTTTCAGCCAATAAAAGCCTGATTTGTTGACCGAAATTGATTGAGTCATTGCACCTGTATTCCAAAGATAGAAGCCAGATGTATTAGCTCTTAAGTTAACTGATTCATTGATGCAGAAACCTGTGTCATTACCCAAATTAAATGAGGGTAAAGGTAAGTGACTTATGGATACAGAGTCTTTTAAAAGACATTTGCCTTGAATGGAAATTTTAAACAGTCCTGCATTTTGTGTTGTAATACTTGATGAAGTAGCTCCTGTATTCCATAAATAGGGACCTTGGCTTTTTACGTTTAATGTAACAGCATTGCCTGGACATACTGCTGTATCTCGTGGTTGTATGAGTATTGTGTCAGCTTTGAAAAAAACCTGCATCGAATCTTTATTGGTACAACCATATTCATCCACAATGCTTAAAATATATTTTTGGGCAACGTTTGTTTTTAAAATGGGGTCTGAGAGAAAGGGATTGGATAGTCCAGTTGTTGGAGTCCATTGGTAAATGGTTCTGCCAAAGCTCTCCTCGCCTAAATGCATGGTATCTAAACCACAGATGGTATAATCTGGTCCCGCATTGGCTTTTGGTTTAGCATGGATAAAATAATCAGCTTTGATGGTGTCGTTTGAGCAAATATCAGATAAAATTAACACAACATTAGCATTCAGTGAATTGTTATATATGATAGGGGGTGGGTTTTTACCTACGTAAGTATTAATATTTGCGCCACTGAATTTCCATAAAAAATAGACTGAATTGGGGTCATAGGTCGAAGTGTTGATGAAATTAACAGTATCACCTTCACAGATGTTTTCTTGTTGGCACTCAAATCTGGCAACACTTTTACAACAGCTTTTATCAACTGTGATTTTTAAACTATCATAAGCTTTCATGCCATTTTGATCGGTAACTGTTAGTAGATATGTAGTGGTTTCTTTAGGCGAAAAATAAGGTTGTGCTATTTTATTGTTGTTTAAATTTAAATTGGGTAACCATTCATATTTGTATGGTTTTGAACCACAAATTGCATAAGGACTCAACGGTTGGATACTATCTCCTATGCAGATATCAGCATCAGATGGCATTAAAAGTATTTTAAGGGAGTTGTTAATTTCTATAGTTTTTTGAATCGTATCAGCACAGATTTGATTGCCTAAAGAGGAAGTCACTATTAATTTAACCTGGAATGACCCCGCTTGTTGATAGAGTTTTTGAGGTGATTGTTTGCCGCTTATTGAAGAGTTATCTCCAAAATCCCAATACCAGCCATTGATGTCAAATTGATTGCTATCTAAAGCTGAACCAATAAATGAAGTACTATCACCAAGACAAGTGCTAAAAGAAGAAAAATCACCACTGAGTTTGCAGTTTTTTTGTATGAAAGAAAGATTAGATTTGCATGTAAAATTTGTGGTTAATGATGTTTTGTTTTTGGAAATTGATGATGAAGCATTTATACTAATATTTCCACTAGAAAAGTTGCCATTATTAGTATTGGGTGACAAATTTGTCACACTGACTGTATTTAAGACGTTTTTGCATTTGTTTCTAAGTTTACAATTTAATTTGCCTATTACAACTTGTTTATTAGTTTGATTCTCATAACCTACATAGTAAATACTATTATCATTGGTTATAGAAATGCCATTTATGACATCTTCTGTATTTGTACCTATAGAATTGTAAAGTAAAACATTGCCATTTGTGTCTAATGTCATTATATAACCATCTGCATTACCTTTACTTACAGACCATGAAGTTATAATTTTATCATTTTCAACGATTGTTTTTGTTTGTGAAATAAATGTATTTGTTGAAGATGCAGGATATTTTTTCGCCCACAATAATGTGCCATTTAATCTATGTTTAGTTATACAAAGTTCTCTATTGATTGTCCCTGAAGTAGTCTCAGAATATCCGGATGTATATATGTGGTTTTTATAATGATAGACAGAAAAAAAGTAAGCTTTTTCTGCACTCGCTAAATAACCATTTGAGAAAATAAGATTACCAGAGCTATTTACCTTAAATAAAAATCGACCAAGTGAAGCTTGATAACCTACAATATAAATGTTGCCATAATTGTCTTCTGTCATAGATTCTGGTCTCTCATTACTTGATGAAGTTCCAAAATTTCTAGTCCAAATAATAGTCCCTGATGTGTCAATTTTAACAACCATGATATCTTCGCCACCAAAACTATTGCTGACAACTGGACCCATGAAATAAATGTATTTATTATCATATTTGGATATTAAAATATTTCTCATGTATTCGATGCTAGATCCACTAAAAAACCTTTCCCATTTTAGGTTGCCTACAGAATTAAATTTTGCGATATACATCATTTTATCAGAACTGCTATTATCAGGATAAACGGAGGCAGCAATGTATGAGTTTTGTTTTGAATCTACTTTTACTGAATAAATTAAATCGGTATATCTATTGCCAATATTTACATTCCAAATAACATCTCCACCTTGGTTTAATCTTGTTAAAAAACCATCAAATGAATTGTTAGATTGATTGTATAAACTACCAACGATAAATACATTTGTATCACTTTCTATTTCTATGTCATATCCAATATCATCTCCACTCCCTCCAAAGGTTGCATGAAATCTAAGAGAACTATCGCAATTCGAATTACTGATTTGGTTAGTTACAGTAATTTTGGTTGAGTCTTTTACTGTGCCAAAACAACCGAAACTGGATACTGATATGGGTTTATAAACAATGCTGCTATCAGGTGTTTTTAGTATAAAATAAGGTGTTTGTAAAATGTTGTAAATGGTGTCTTTTTTGTTTTTGTCTTGATATACGAGTGTCCAAGGGGCTACACCTGTAAAATCGGCTTTGATGGTAGCATATTCTCCTTTGTTAATTGTTTGTACCCCCGAAAACCTAACTTCTGGTTTGCCAATGGTTATGTAATTCAGTTTTTCTATTACATCTGTGTCGTTGCCTCTTATCACGGTTAGTTTCACTTTATATGTGCCATTGGTGTTGTATCTTACAAATGGATTTTGATTGGTAGATACTGAAGGTGTACCTCCTTGAAATTCCCAATACCATGAATTGGGTGTTTGCACGCTTTTGTCGATGTATCTAATTGTATCTCCAATGCATAAAAATTGTTTACTTGTTGTAAATTGAGCATTTACAGTTTTAACACAAAGCAAAGCTTTATAGGCATTTATTCTACCAGCTCCAATCGAATCAATGATAGTTTGATTCATAGAATCAATATTGTCGCAAGTGTTTTTTAGACAACTTTCTACTTGTGCAGCTGTTAAATTGGGATTGCGACTTAACATCAATGCACATAAGCCAGATACCAAAGGACATGCCATGGATGTGCCACTTTTATAACCATATGAATTGCCAGGTATGGTGCTATAAATACTTGAACCTGGAGCCATTACATCAATCCAAGTGCCATAATTAGAAAACCTGCTTTTAGCATCTGTATTGGTTGTTGAACCAACTGAAATTACATAATTATATCTAGCAGGATACACTGGAATAATTGAACTTCTATTACCTGCTGCTGCTACACAAACAATTTCCCTTTGATCCGCTACATCAAAAAGTAATTGATAAATATAAGAATAAGTTGGTCCGCTCCAACTCATGCTGATAACTCTTGCCCCATTTTCAATGGCATATTCAACACCTTGATAGGGATTAAATACACTAGAAGAGCCATTTCTGCCACATTTTATGGGCATAATTTTGATGTTGAAACCAATGCCGGATATGCCGTTATTGTTGTCTGTTCTTGCGCCTATAGTTCCCGCACAATGAGTGCCATGACTTAGATTGTTGGAAACTGTTACATGAGGGTCGTTATCATTATCTGCCATGTCCCATCCAAACACATCGTCAATATAACCATTGTTATCATCATCTATGCCATTGTTTGGAATTTCATTGATGTTTTTCCATAAAGTAGGTTGTAAATCTGAATGCGCAGTATCCATGCCATCATCAATTAAAGCCACAACTATTTTTTTGCCTCCTTTTTCTAAATCCCATGCTTGTGGTGCTTTAATTTTTTCTAAATTCCACATAACACTTGCGTTATGATCATTGGGTGAATAGGATAATTGATATTCTGGCACTTCTTCGATTAAAGAAACAATATTTGTCTTTTGAATTAAGTCAAGTTGAAGTTTGTTAAGAGGAGTTTCAAAATCTAAGACATAAACTCTATCTAATCCTTTTTCTCGGAGTGTTTTAAAAGCTTTGAAGTATGTAAAAGGGATTTTAACAGTGTTTTTGATTTCTAATATGCTTTTTTCTATATTATCAGAACTGTTAAATTGAACGAAATATTCTTTTGCAGAAACAAAATGATAAGAAAAAAGAATAATACTAAGAATGATGTGTTTTTTGAGAAACATAAAGGTTAGTTTTGGATTTAATTTTCAAAAATACTTAATTAATCTTGAAAAAAACAAATTAATTCATAAATTAATGTTACCTTTGCACCTCATTTTATGACAATAACATTTCAAAACATGGGTTTAAGTCAACCCGTTTTTGATGCGATTAGTGATTTAGGCTACATCAATCCGACTCCGATTCAACAACAAGCCATCCCGGTTTTATTAAGTGGAACAAAAGATTTTGTTGGTTTAGCACAAACAGGCACAGGCAAAACAGCAGCATTCGGCTTGCCGCTATTATCCCTCGTTGACACTTCCATCAAACAAGTACAAGGGCTCGTAATTTGCCCCACCAGAGAACTCTGCATTCAAATTACAAACGATTTCAAAGATTACGCTAAGTATCTTCCAGATTTTAATCATGTTGCCGTTTACGGTGGCAGTAGTATCGAAACTCAAATCAGACAAATTAAAAAAGGTGTCCAAATCGTAGTTGCTACGCCAGGTCGTCTAATCGATTTGATTGAAAGAAAAGCACTTAAATTAGATGCTGTAACGCATGTGGTTTTAGACGAAGCTGACGAAATGCTAAACATGGGTTTCAAAGAAGACATCGATTTAATTCTTTCTCATGCTACCAGTCGCCAAGCGGCTTGGTTATTTAGTGCTACAATGCCTAAAGCTGTGAAAAGAATTTCTGAAACCTTTATGAACGATCCGTTTGAGGTAAAAGTAGAATCTAATGCTACAGCCAAAAACATTCAACACGTTTATTACCAATGTCAATCTAACCAAAAATACGAAGTATTAAAAAGATTGATAGATTATAATCCGGGTATGTATGGTATAGTTTTTACAAGAACTAAAGCTGAAGCCCAAGACATCACCGAAAAACTTTTGAAAGAAAGTTATGAGATTGATGCCATACATGGTGATTTAAGTCAACAACAAAGAGACAAAGTAATGGGTCGTTTTAGAGATAAAACCATCCGTTTATTAATAGCTACAGATGTGGCAGCTAGAGGTATTGATGTGGATAGCATTTCACACGTTATCAATTATGCCTTGCCAGACGAACCTGAAGTTTACACTCACAGAAGCGGTAGAACTGCAAGAGCAGGGAAATCTGGTGTTTGTATCAGTATCGTTCATAGCAGAGAAGTTGGTAGAATCAGAGATTTAGAAAGAATGATGAAAGTGCCTTTCGAAAAATTAATGATTCCTAGTGGTATCGAGGTTTGTGAAAAACAATTTGTGGCTTTTATCGATAAAATTAAAGCTACTGAGGTTAACCACGGTGACTACGAACAATACATGCCATACTTAACAGAGCAGTTTGCTGATATGAGTAAAGACGAAATCATTCAAAAAGTAGCGGCTATGGAATTTAATAGATTCTTGAAATACTACGAAAAAGCGGGTGATTTAAACAAAGACGGCAGAGATAGCAGAAGTTCGAATAGCAATTATTCAAGGTTATTTATCAGTTTGGGTTCTAAAGATGGGTTTTATAAAGCTGCATTTTTAGAGTTCTTATTAGATTCAACTGGACATACCAAAGCACAATTAGGTAAAATAGATTTGCAAGATTCATTCAGTTTCTTTGAAGTTGAAAAAGATATTGCAGATAGTTTCATCGAAACCTTCAACGGTAAAAAGTTCAAAGGCAGAGAAATTAGAATTGAAGTTTCTAACGAAAAACCAATGGGCGAGCGCAACAACCGTTCTTCGGGCGGCTATGGCGGTGGTGGCGGAGGTAACAGAAGAAGCTACGGTGGTGGCGGTGGTGGAAGAGGTTATGGCGGTGGCGGAGATAGAGATAGAGGAGGCGACAGACCTAGCTTTGATTCTTCGAAAAGAAGAGACAGAAAAACCGATGGACCAGCACCAAGCAGTGGCGGCATCTACGGTAAAAAACGTGATTCGAGAGATGGTGGTGGCGGAAGCCGTGGACCAAAGAAAAGGTATTAAACCCCAATAACAATCAATTGAAAAGCCTCACAGAAATGTGGGGCTTTTTTTTGGGGAGAATTTTTCTTTTGGGCGCCTAGTACTCCTTTCAGTCGTGAGACCGCTTCGCTAAGTTCCTCGCCCTTTGGGTTCACTATCGCTCCGTGCTACACTGAATTTCGCACCTGCCTTGTAGGCAGCCTCCGGTCTTGGGGCGCGGGAATCATTTTTGAAACACGGATTTTGAATTTTTATTATTTGAAGTCGATGATAGGATGCGATGGCGCACACTAACAGGATGTGAGCGAGGACTGTTATTGGTGATTTTGGTTAAACCGATATCAACAAAGGTCTCAAAATGGCTAAATTTGTCAATTTTGGAAAGTGAGTAGTGTGATTCCTCCAAAATCGCCAAGCTTTACGGTCTGCTCCAACCCTAATAAATCTTTTGAAGTGCCTTGCAAAATGTTAGAAATCCACCTAGATAGCGGTGTTGCAGTTTCAATATAGTTAGAACCACTGCTATTTATTATTTCAACTTGAATTTTTATGTAATCAGAATCAAAGCGGATTGGTAAATAAAAGTTTTTCAAGCCAGTCATTTCGGTGAAAGATTTTGAACACCATGCGTAATGTAATATATGGTCTGCTCTCCACCTAATCATTACGCTTGCTGATATATTTTGATTAACATAATGCTTAATTGTACTTTCAATGGAAGTATCATACTGGCTTTTTAAAATAAATATTCCTGCCAGACCCGGTTCCAACTTACTTGCAAGTTTCAAAAAATGAGTTTTAGGCATTAGCAAATTTGCTGCGAAATGATTTGCAGCATTTTCAATTTTCTTGCATTCCTGCTCACTTAAATCACCACTAAACGACAATGAAATTCCTTTTGCAAGTTTGCTTCTGTGTCCATCAATAAAATAATGACCCAGTTCATGTGCAATTGTAAATCTGATTCTCCCTGATTCACTTTTTGTAAGTTGGTCGGTGTTTAAAAGAATGTAGAACTTTCGTGAGTGATGGACTAACTGCCCTAAAAAATGATTGCCATAATTGCTTTCAATAAAGCGAATGCGTTTCCCATTCGCAATCTTTTCAAGGTTTACTTTTCCTCTAAAAAGAAAGCGATTGCCCAGGTCTTCTGCCAATTCTGCAATATCTTCAAAGCTTTGTTGCATCTACATTTTTTTCTTCTTAATTTTTCTTTCAGCATCTTTAATGTCCTTGATGATTTTCTGTTGAATCTCATTTGGGAGATCTGACTTACCTTCTCTTGCTGCCATAGCAAAATTTGCAGAAGGAAACTTTACAACTTTTGAGCTATTTCCTATTCCCGATTTTGTGTAGAGAAAGGTTGGCTCATGCAATTCTGCTGGCAGAATTACATCAGTTGATCCGTAAATTCGTTCAAACTCCTTTACTTCTTCAACAGTTTCAGGAAAGAGAAAACCGCTTGTCTTTAATGTTTGCTCAATCATTTTTTCCTGCTGATTGCATTTGGATTTGTCGTTTATTCTTTTTTTCATAAATATTTTTATTTGCTCGTTTGGAAAGAGTATTTTTTGATTTTATCAAGTGCTCTTTTTTTGATTTGACGAATATTGTCAGAACTGGTGTCGTGCGTTTTGCATAGGATATTCATTGCCTCTTTACTCAACTTTTTCTTATCATCATGGATACATCCTTCACTTGCATAAACCTCAATGACATGATTTTGAATTTCTGTTAGTCCCTTCATTGCTTCTCTGAGTTTTGAACGAAACATATTTGGAACTTCAATCGGTTCATCACCATACAAACTTTCAAACATATCGTATTCTCCTTCCTCTGGTCTTGATTTTAAATCGTCCAGATATACATGGTCTTTTCTTTTAGCATACTCTTTATTGAAGCAATTGTTAGCAATCGTTCCAAGCCATGCTTTGATTAGATACTCATGTTTAGAATTATTCGACTCTCTTGATAAATCAAAATCCTTAATTTTTCTGAAGGCATTGATAAAGGTTTGCTGCGTAATATCAGTTGCCATTTCCTGTGAATCAAGAAAACTGAGACACCGATTTATGGCAATCTTATAGATGTAACCCTTGAACTTGTGAAAGAACAGATGCTGGGATAAACGTAATCGTTTTATGTCATCATCATCATTCAGACCATCAACAATCTGTTGGTCGGTAAAGTTAATTTTCATTGGCGTTGTTTTAGTAATAACTTGCATTTAAGAATTATGTTTATATCATAAATCCGGAACCGTGACAAAGATAGAAAATATCCGAAAAAAAATTGCTGTGTCACGGTTAGGTATTTTATCTGTAATCAAAATATCAAAAAAATGGAATCAAACAACAAATCAGAATCAGGGGTAATAGTTATTGACGTTGCCTTGTATGCCAACGAAGGCAGAATCGTTCCTCCCGGTCAACATTATATAATTATTGTTGACAGACAGCAATTTACAGTAAGGCAAGAATGTATGATTGGCAAAGAAATACTGGTTCTTGCAGGTAAAACCCCACCTGAAAGATTCCAACTTAATCAACGCTTCAAAGGCGGTAAGGTGGTTAAAGTTGGGTATGATCAAAAAGTGTGCTTCACCGAACCAGGCATTGAAAAATTCATGACCATTCCTTTAGACCAAACCGAAGGATAATGAGAAAGGATTTTCAACTGCCACAAGAAGATGTAATCTTTCTTGACAGGTTGGGCTTGCCTTGGGAAGCAATCAATGACCAAGGTATGCAATGGATAATAGTGCACGATTATCCCGTTGTATCGGGCTACAACTTTAAAAAGGTTTCTGTTGCTGTCAAGATTGAAACTGGTTATCCTCGAACGCAACTTGATATGGCGTATTTTTATCCGGCACTGCAACGCCTTGATGGCAAAGCTATCAACGCAATAAGCGGTCAGCCGATTGACGGTAAACAATTTCAGCGTTGGTCTCGGCATAGAACAGGAGCAAACCCATGGAGAGAAGGTGTTGATGACCTTTCTACTCATATGGCTTTAGTTAGTTTTTGGTTTGAACAAGAATTCATAAAACAAGCAAATGGAATTGCAGCTTAGAATATCAGGGTTTCATCACGAAGTTCTGAAAGAACACTTACTACCTGCTGATGGCAAAGAAGCGGTTGCTGTTGCCTTGTGTGGAAGATACAGAGATGATGAATCGGAAATTCTTCTTGTTCATGATTTAACTCTGATTCCTCATGATGAATGTTACTGTCGTGAACCCGATTTATTACACTGGTCAACCGAAAAGATTCAACATTACTTTGAAAGAATTGGAAAAACAGATTTTGCATTGCTGAAAATTCATAGTCACCCAGGCGGTTACAATAAGTTTTCAAGAACAGATGATATTTCGGACAATGAGTTTTTTGATTCAGCATTTGGCTGGGCAATGAATGACAAACCGCACGCAAGTGCGGTGATGTTGCCTAATGGAAAAATTTTTGGACGATTTTTTTTCAATGACTTGCACCATAAACCGATTAATAAAATTTTAGTTGCTGGTGATACGATTCAGCAATTTGTAAACAGAGGGAAAATTAGTAAAGCGGATTTTGCTCTCAGAACTATTCAGGCATTTGGAGAAAGGACTTACCAAAGTTTAAACGAATTGACCGTTGGTGTTGTCGGTTGTTCCGGCACAGGAAGTCTTGTGATTGAACAACTTGTGAGGTTAGGAATTGGAAAACTTGTACTTGTTGACCCTGACACAGTTGAAAGAAAAAACCTTAACAGGATATTGAACACAACAAATTCAGATGCAAAAAAAGGAAAGCCAAAAGTTCTTGTTCTTGCAGATGCAATAAAAAAAATCGGATTGGGAACCGTTATTGATGCACGTCAGGTAAACTTATATGATGATGTTAAAACTCTCAAAGCGCTTATCAATTGTGATGTCGTTTTTGGTTGTATGGACAGCGTTGATGGTCGACACCTGTTAAATCAACTTTCTTCATTTTATTTGCTTCCTTATTTTGACTTGGGTGTAAAACTTGAAGCAAATGGTTTTGGTGGCATTGACAAAATCTGTGGCTCTGTTCATTATCTCCAACCTTGTAAGTCATCCCTGATTACTCGTGGTGTTTACACAACAGAAGATTTGAGGGCATCAAGTCAATACCGGAAGAATCCAAAAGAATTTGAGAACCTGCGAAAAGAGGCATACATTAAAAATATCAATGTCAATAATCCGGCTGTGATAAGTGTCAATATGCAAATTGCCAGTCACGCAGTGAATGAGTTTCTAAATCGAATTCACCCTTTCAAAGCAGAGCATCCTTCTTCTTATGCTGCAAGCACTATTGATATTACTGAAGGATATATGGTTAACTCCGCTGAATCGGATTTTGATCAAGATACCTACCTGAAAAAGAAGTCAGGTCGTGGAGATATGCTCCCTTTCATTGAAATGTCAGAACTTGTGTTATGATGTTGTTTCGGAAAATAGTTGCTAAGTTTGCGGAGTGGCTTCAATCGGAACATAAGCTTGTTTATATTGATGAATTGCCTGAAAATGTAAAAGATAAAACCATTTACATTGTTGGCGATGCAAAGCAACCTTGGCTTTTGGCTTTAAACTGCCCTTGTGGTTGTCAGAAGTTAATTCAACTCAATTTGATAAAAGACGCTGCCCCCTGTTGGGGGTTCAAGATCAGCAAAAAAAGTAAAATTAATATTTATCCGTCTGTATGGAAAACTACTGGATGCGAAAGTCATTTTTTTGTTCGTAAAGGCAAGATTGATTGGGTTAGAGGTAATGTATCATACAATGATTTAAAGCAAAAAAAAAATTTTCTCTTTTTGGAAAAAATAAGTTACAGATAACACAACGTTTTATCTTAGGTTTTAACAAAGCGAAACAGATGCAGCACATATGATTGTGTCTTTGCGGTGTTTTATGCAGTTGGTCAAAATAAAATGTACTGCAAAAAAGTTGGCTCGTTTGTCGGGTTGCAGCTCTTTTTATTTTGCGAAGGTTTGGCATTTTGTCTGTCGTTTTACTGTTCGTTTTTGTTTGTCGTGTCGGTCTGTTATAGTGAATTCTAACTTACTTAAATAGGATTTTTTTCTTTACAATTGTCCCAAAAGCATTCACTCTATATATGTAGGAGGAACTTTTTTATTGTATTATTAGTCGTCATGTTTTTAGTTTTAGTATCCACAAACAACCCCCTTTTTTCCTAAATCTCCAAAAAATATAAACCCTCCCTTCATCCCCCAAAAACCTCCATTCATCTTTTTTTACAAATAAATGCAACGTATTGCACAATAAAAGTGTCTATCTAAGAGTTATGTAGTTATGTTTCGCAGGGTTTCCATATTGTTAAGAACAATAACCTTAAACTTTGATTGTAGAAAAGCAATGTTGAGTCTTTCAACATTGCTTTTTGTTTGTGGGGCGGTGCTTGGCAAACCTGCTTTTGCAATGTCGCCTGATATTAATTCCTCTTCAGCTTTTGTATCACCTTCTTTGTCTTATTTTACTCATGCCGCAAAGTCTAAACCTGTTTCGGAGAACAATAAATCACTCTCCTCAAAGGCTAAACTTCATACAATGAAGAATAAACCTCTTTCGGTACACAATTTATGTCTCTCTGCAAAGTCTAAACCTGACTCCGCAAAGTTTAAATCTCACAAAGCAAAGTTTAAATCTCATTCCGCAAAGTTGAAATCTCATTCCGAGAAGTTGATTACGCCTTCGGTAGAGATAAACACACTGTTTTTGTCTTCTTCGAAGGTGGTTTATGCTTCGCAAAAAGAGGTTTTTTCTTCTCAAAAAGAGGTTTTAACTTCACTCAGTCACAAAACAAGTTTGCGGAGTCAAGTTTCAAGTTTGCGGAGACACAAAACAAGTTTGCGGAGTCACAAAACAACTTTGCCGAGACGCGTTTCAAAGTTGCTTAGATTCATTTCAAAAGCTAGCAAGAAGCCTTATAAACGTAGCCAACAACAAACAAGTGCTACTTCTATCAGCAAAAAATTAAGCAAGAAAAAATCAAAGTTCATTGTCAAGCAACAGGTTTTGATTTGGCAATACATTTCTGAACACAACACCTATTTTGATTTTGAAACAGCATTTATACAACCCCACCATATCATTTATTTTTATGCCAGAGAGCCGCCTGCTGTGAATGTTTTGCCTATGGTTTAGCTATTGGATTCTTTAAGATATCATCTTATCCAAGGCGCACTGAAACTCATTGATAACAATGAGATAAAAAGAATCCTAAATTCTATAATAAATAAAAATATATCGATATGAAAAAAAATATCAGGGTAGTAATACCAAGGAAAGTGCTTGAGTTTTTAATTCTTTGTTTAAACATCATCACAAAAAATACAGCAGACGGCATCAACAGTGTGTTGTCTTCTATCAACATGACCGAAATGGGTACTCGTTATACTGCTGCCAATGCAGCCAACATCTTAGTTAATGAAAAGTCGAACACTAAGGAACTGGCTGTAGAAAATAGAAACATAGCTTTGGGTATTAAATCAGGCAACAGCTCTTATTTGCCAAACACCATTTTATGGTATGTTTCGAGCATCCGAGATTTTCTATTGGGCACCTTCAAAGGCAACGAAAGGCAATTGGGCTTGTGGGGTTTTGAGGTAAACAGCTCAAAAACTGTCGTTGTGTCTCGCAGCCCACTCAAATTGTTGACCCTAGCCAGAGGAATCATTACCAAACATACTGCCGATGGGGTTGGTTCTATTTTGGAAGTTTTTGATATGACGGCTTTTGAAGATTTGTTAACTTTAGCAGAAGGCTATCAATCAGAAGCTTTAACTCTTAGCAGAGAAAAAGAATTGGAGATAGAAAAAAGAAACAATTTGATGGGTTTTGGCAAAGGCAGTAAGTCTGATGATGCTGGCACATTGCTAAAAGATGTAACGGCTGTGAGGGATGTATTGTTGGGTGTTAAAAAAGGCAGTGAACAAGAATTGGGTTTATGGGGCTTTGAGGTAAACACCAGTGCACCTCCACCAGACCCTGACCCAGAGCCATATGTCCTTTCGGGTTTAGTTACCAGTACTGTTGGTGCAACACCAATTGGCAATGCGATGTTAACCTTCAACACCAGTATGGGTCCGTTAATGACCAACACCAACCCACTTGGTGAATACTCACTAGAAACACCCATCACAGCAGATGAATCTGCCAATGTCACCATCATGGCAATGGGCTTTCAGCCCTTTGCTGCCCCAATCATGTTAACCCCTGAAGGCAGTGGTGTATTCAATTTTGAATTAACACCTGAGTAGGTGGGTGGTTAATGGTTATTAGTTAATAGTGTAAACCCTCCCGCAGTTTACATGCGGAAAACACATAACTATTAACTACACAAAAAACCGTTCGTTGAGGCGAACGGTTTTTTAATAGATTTTAGTATTATTAATTGGATGTTTTTTTAATTCTCAAAATCCAATTTTCAATTATTTTCACATAAGCAATCTTCAATTTATATTTTTTATTGTATTAATAATGAGTTGTTTGAATTGATAACTAAATATTTTTAATAAAAAAATATTGTTTATATAAATATTTTATGTTTAATTTGTTTTTAAGTTTTAAATAAAACATAAAACCATGAAAAAATTAATTCAAACACAGAACGTGGAGGGCGCTTGCTATGCAAATGTTTTTCCCACACAATCGTTACTAAAACAAACGAAAACACTTCAATCTTTTATCATCTTTAAAAAGATGTTCTCACTACTAGCCATTATTTTATCTTTTGCATTGCCCTCGAAAGGGCAAATGATTGGATGGCCTACAAGTACAACAAATCTTACTGTATCAAGTGGTACTACGCATTATGCAGATGCAGCAAGAGCCAATGTGTCAATCATTTCAGGAAGTTCTCCAGTTGTAATAACTTTTCAAAATGAAACTTCGGATTTTAATTCTACCAATTTAACAACCTCAAACCCCAATAATTATTTATTGATTATTCAGATGGAGGGACCAACAGCAGGCAGACATGAGAGAATTTTAATTAACAACATAAATTTTACAACTAAAGAAATTGAGGTAAATGTAGCTGCTCTAAATCATATTTATAGTACAATCAATAAAGTTCAAATAGTTAAAGTTGAAATTTATGATGAAGTAACTTTAAATGACGGGGGTAAAATCACTTGTTCAAAATATGATAGAACCAATGGTCATGGTGGTGTATTGCCTATGATTATGAATTTATTCACTATAAATGGTGGAGCTGTTGATGCTTCAGGCAAAGGATTTGATTGTAATCAAACCATGGGAGTTGCAGGAACAGGAGCAGCCAACAACCCTTGGACAGTTGGAGCAGGATCTTTTGGACCTGTTAATACAGCCCCTTATCATACATTTCCAACCACTCCTGGAACTTATGGAACAGGTGGACAAAGTGGAGAAGCTGCAAATAATACTGGTAGTTCTGGAACAAATAGCAGTTATACAATTCCTTATGCAGGCACTTTTGTTACACCCATAAATCCCAACATATTAACGCTTGGCAAATGGGGAATTTTAAACTCTACTCATAAAGCAGGTGATGGTGGTGGTGGTGGTGGTGAAGGTGGAGATGGCGGAGAATCTAATTCCATTTGCTCAAATGGTTCAGGAGCTCCTGGTCAACTAGGCGAGGATGGACAAGCAGGAGGAGATGCAGGAAAGGCTGGTGCTGGTGGAGGTATCATACTTTTTAAAATTAGAGATAATTTAGTTAACAATGCATTTTTAGGTATTCCTAGAATATATTCTAATGGAGAAAATGGATGGGCAGGGAGAGCAGGAAAAGGCGGAGGAGCAACAGGTGGAGCAGGAGGATTAGGAAGCCTTGGCTGTTGTGATGCAGGAGCTTTATATTACAGTGGTCCCAATGGTGGATATGGCGACCCAGGTATTGGGGCTGGCGGTGGCTCAGGAGGAGACGGAGGCGGGCCTGGCACAATTTGGTTTAAATTTATGGGAGCTGTTCCTCCTTCAGTTACACCACCGCTATTTAGGGTTTGGGGTGGTAAAGGCGGTAAAGGTGGTAATGGGTCTGTTGGCATACCAACAAATACTCAATTTACAAGCACATTTGATGAACCTTGTGTAACTTGGAGCAGTGGAGGAACGGGAAGCGGTGATGATACAATTTGTAATTGTGAAGAAACTTTTAGAATTTTTAGAGAGATGAATACAGTTTTAAGTGCAATTAACTATAACTTTGGAGGGACTGGAAATAGTGCTCAATGGAAACAATACAACAGTGTTTTATATGCCACAGAAAATGGCATAAATTACAAATGTCCTTTGCAAGAAAAACTTGATTGCAAATTGATTTTTGATAAATTTGTAGGCAATGTGTCTTTCGAGCCTTTAACAACAGAAGCAATAGATTTAGGTTCAGCATTAAGTAATAGCAATTGGAAATGGTTATCCACTCCTAATGATTTAGAATTGATAGAATACCATCCATCTTCTACTTTTGATGGCTACTTAGAAGACCTAAGCAGCCCTGATTTAGAAAAATGTTATGAAGTAGGTTGTTATCCAACGGATTTATATGGTGATGTTATTGGAGCTATTTCTGGTCCTGATGGCAGCGATGGCTCAGATGCTTATAACGGAACGATTAATACCAATGGCACAGACCCCACTAGCAATGCAAATGCTCAAGGCAATGCCCCAGTTCCAAACGAAGAAACAAGTATTGATG
The DNA here is from genome assembly GCA_030682255.1 of Bacteroidota bacterium. GTDB lineage: Bacteria > Bacteroidota > Bacteroidia > NS11-12g > UBA955 > JABMMZ01. The sequence continues at coordinate 122,169 of JAUXOK010000011.1, forward strand.
AAAACAAATTATCAACCATCAAAATTTATCCTAATCCTGTAAATGATTTTATTAATATTGATTGGACTAATGCATATCAAAACATCTCATATACAATAATGTCTGTTGACGGAAAAGTAATTTTATCATCAAATATTATTAATTCAGGCAACCTTAAAACCAAAATTAACGTCTCTACGTTAAGTGAAGGCATCTATTTTATAAGTTTTAAATTAGATGGCGTAACGCATCAGCAGGTTACTTTCACTAAACAATAGACATTGAATAGATATAAAACATATAATTACAGCAAGCCTTTTCATAACCTGAAAGGGCTTGCTGTTTTGTTTTTAATATTTGTTAGTTTAAAAACACATGGGCAAGATAATTTAATTAAAAATCCAAAGTTACAAACTTATGATTTTAGTAAATATCCTAGCGTGTCTCAAATGATACAATATCATTATTACAATTGGCAAACTTGTAAGGATTGGTTTTGCCCTAACCCTTATGCTGCAATTTTATATTATTACAATATCGAAATTCCTGTTCAATATCAAATACCCAATTATGTGGATTCTTGCGTTTCAATTTATTATCATAATAGAAGAGGGGAAGCTTGTCCAGGTTGTAGAGATGTATCGACTGAGTTAAGCTGCAACAGAACTTGTGATGAATCAGTGATGATACCACCAATTCTTAAAGATTCATACTTTGAAACCTTTACAAATGTTGATGATTCACTTTTAAGTTATGTAAAATCAAATAACTTAAGAAATTACATTGATATCAACCCTAGTATCATGTATGGCACTAGCAGACAATACATGTCGACTGAACTCAAACAGCCTTTAATCGTTGGGCAAACGTATGTTTTTAAGTTTGATATTGCCTACACTGCAGGTAGAGTTTCAAATTTATTTGGTGCTGCTTTTACTACTTACAAGCCAATTCAAAAAACCAACGAACGCCTTAATATCAAACCCCAATATCAACAGACCGAAGGGGTAGAAAGTCGGTTTTATCAAACTGTTACGTATACTTTTGTGGCAGATAGTGCCTATCGCTTTTTAACACTTGGTTGCTTCTTAAAAAATAGTGAAATTATTAAAAAAGATTATACCAAACCTTTAACTTATTATAAATTCATATCAAGAGTAAAAGTTACCAACTTTAGTTTGGTACATACAATTATAAAACCCATTATAGCGGGTCCTCGCATTTTGTGTAAACCTCAAGTTGCTAAATATTATTCCAAAACTAATGTTAATACCCAATGGTATCAATTAGGAGATATTGCACCTATATACATTGGCGATACATTTGTAACCTACATTGCAACTACCACTACTTTAGTTGCTCAAAACAATGGCTTTTATGATACTTTCACCGTTTCTGTCTTACCCCCATTTCAAAAAATATTAAAAGACACTTTCTTCTTTACCAATAACAGTTATAATGCTGTTTATCCCAATGATGTTTTTAAAATAAACTGGGATAATATTGCACAAGATACTTTTAAACATAAAACATATTATACCTCTGGCTATAAGTTTGCCAGAGTTGCCAACTATTATAATTGCACTTTTGATGATAGTTTTTACCTCAAAGAAATTAATCCTGCATTTAAAATTATTGGAGATAGTTTAGCCTGTTTAGGTAATAGTTCTAATATAAAACATACTTTATCTGACAATCGCCCAATTAAATGGCAGATAAATAACAATCAATTGATAGCTTCTGATGTGTTTTTAGCAAACGATATTCTTGGCACACATAAAATCAAAGCTTGTTATGATACCATGGGCTACACTTTTTGCGATTCTCTAAATCTGATGGTAGTAGAAAAACCCAGCAGCAATCTACCTAAAACACTCGTTTTTTGCAGCAATGCCCCTCAAGAAGTTTGTCCTGTTATTTCACCTACTACTTCTAGCTTTTCATGGTGGGATAATAGTAATATCCCCTGCAAAACATTTAATCAGCAAGGTACATATACCCTTGCTCTAAATAATCAAGGTTGTCTTAAAACAGACACTTTAATTACTTCGGTTTTGCCTATTCCACAATTTAAGGTTTTTCAAAACGATACGCCATGTTTAGATGGCAATCATTATACATTATTACAAATTATGCCCGACACCTTCAAAAGTTATGTTTGGCAGCCCAGTGGCGAAATGCAAAGCAATTTAAATATTAACGACACCAGTTCGCATACGGTTACGGTTACTGCCAACAACCTTTGTAGCCACACAATAAGCTATAAACCCATGAATAATTGCAAAATGTTCTTATTTGTACCAACAGCATTTTCACCCAATCAAAATGGCACAAATGATGTTTTTAAAATTCAAGGGCATTATATCCAAAATTTAGAAATGAACATTTACAACCGCTGGGGCGAAAAAATCTTTGAAACCAATGATATTAATCAAGGTTGGGACGGCACTTACCAAGGCGAAATGGTGCAAGAAGGTATTTATTTGATTAAAATAAAAATCACCTCCATGCCTCAACTCAATGGACAAACACCACATGCTTTTTATGAAATGATGCTTAATGTGTTGAGGTAGAATAGAATAGAAATGATAAATAAATTCAAAATTAACGCCAGTGTTAGTTGGGTGGTTAATGGTAAGGTTATTTGATTATATATTAGTTTACAAATTTCATTTAGATCTATTAAATAGTCCCTAGGATTTTATGATAATTATCTATATAATAAACAAATTATTTTATGATGTGAAGTTTAAATTGTTTGTATATTTGGTATAGTTTCTTTTTTACCACAAAAACAGCCCAGTGTCAATCATTCATCCTATAAAGGGAATTATTTTTTGTATGAATATTCATCTTGTTTTAAGTATTAATTTCTACAAATAAAACAAATAATAGACTCATTTTCAAAATAACATCATTTCAATCCTTTCCCCCCACAAAACCATCCCTTTGCATTTTTGTTTCTTATCTAATGAGCAGCATTTATTCTATAACAACTGAACAAAATATTCCTTCAAATATGCAAACTATTTGGGAGTTTATGTCATCGCCAAGAAATTTAAAGACAATTACACCACCCGAAATGGGGTTTAATATTACAAGCGATACCCCAATTGATAAGATGTATCCCGGTTTGATTATTGCTTATAAAGTCAGTCCTTTGTTGGGTGTTCCAATGACTTGGGTAACTGAAATTACGCATGTCAAAGATTTAGAATATTTTGTGGATGAGCAACGTTTTGGTCCTTATTCATTTTGGCATCACAAACATTTTATTGAACCAATTCAAGGTGGCGTTAAAATGACAGATATTATTCATTACAAACTGCCACTTGGTTTTTTAGGTGATATTGCTAACTTCATTTTGGTAAAAAAACAACTGAATCAAATATTTGAGTTCAGAAGAAAGAAACTGATTGAGTTGTTTGGAGAATTTTAGTTTTGTATTAATTCAATAACTTTCAAAAACTAACTCGCTGATATTGGGGTTTATTTTTGAGAATTTAACCCTTAGTTTAGATTTATCGTGATAGTTTTTTCCTAATATGAAATCGGTTTTTCTTAAAATTTCTTCACCATTGATTACATAACTATAGGCAACTTGCTCACGGTCTATTGCAATTTGATTGACGATTGTATAATCAAAATAATGTTTCATATGAATGTATTTGGTTGTAGTAACCAAAGCAAAAAAGAAAATGGGCGTTGTTAGAAACAACCAAACAAAAGTTTTAACAGATTTAATGGTTTCGGGTTCTCTGCCAACAGATATATAAGATGCAAATTGTTCTTTTTTGAAATAATTATTGGCAATTAAAAAACATCCTAAACCAAATATAATAAAACCTGTGAGTGCATATAAAACATTGTAGCTTTTGAAATTAATAAACCAATTGTTGTAGGTCATTAGAAAGCCAGATAAAAAAATCAGAATTGCAAAAATCAGTCGATATTTATGTGGAAAATCATTTTCAGCTTTCAAATATTGCTGAATAATTCTGCTTTTTTTGCGTTCGTTATTAGCTTTTATTTTTTCTTTTAATTGTACTTTGGCATTTTGCTGATTAACAAATTCGGTGTCCTTGTTATAAAATTCTTTTAAAATTTGGTCATATTGGTTTTTTTGAGAAGCATTGGATAGTAAGTTATAGCCTTGGGTTACAATTTTAAAGTATTCGCCAACATTGGGGTCGCTTGGGTTTTTATCAGGATGATAAATTTTAGCCAATTGTTTGTATTTTTTTTGAATCAAATTGATGTCTGAAAACCATTCAATTCCCATAAGCTGATAATAGTTATGTTCGATACTCATTCTTAATTTAAAATTAACTTGTTGTTTAACAATAAACCATTATTTTTGCAATCTATTGTCCGACAGTATGGAAAATAATAATTTAAAAAACGACTCATTGCCATTTGGAAAAGCAAAATTAGTATTAGGCATATCTTCTATTATATTGTCATTTATGTCATTATTTGCAATCATTGGTTTTATAATCGGTGTTATCGCAGTTTATTTAGTTGACAAAGATAAACAAATGTTAAAACAGTTTCCAGATAATTACAGTGATGCAGCAGCAAAAAAACATAAAACTGGAACCATCTTAGCTTGGATTGGTTTTATATTATCCACGTTGTCTGCTATTGCAGTTCTATACATGTATGGGGTTTATGGCACACTTGATTTAACTCAAATCAGAGAAATGCAATAGTTTTTGCATCCAACACAATACTTTTGGTACAATTTTCGTTTAGGATATAAAAGTTGTACAAATTTTCGTCCATATTATTTTTTTTCATGTCTTTATTTATTGGCTCTTATGGTCAAATAAATATTCAATCTAAGAAAATTGATTTAGGTACAATCGAACAATTTAATAACGACACCGTTGTTTTTTTATTCAAAAACGAAACCCCTCAAACTGTTTACCTATTAAGCACTCAGCCTGCGGATAATTATCAAATAATTACTGATAAAAAGAAAGTTATATCAGGCGAAACCATTCAAATAGGTGTTGTTTTGTATGTTGAAAACAAAGGCAAGATTAATTATTCTATTCCAGTTTACTTCAGTCATTTAAATGACGCCATTCTCCTTGGAATTTCCGGCAACATCAAATCTATTCACCCCAATGCCATAGATAAATGTCCATCCATAGAAAACTCAGCACCTTTGAAGATAAACCAAGTTCCTTTAAAAGTAATAGTTAAAGACAAAGAAACTTTGAAATTATTAGGTGGGGCAAAAGTTGAAGTGCAATTTAAAAACCAATCCGTATTTTGTGCCCAAGGATTTAATCAGCTGACCTATCAATGCAAATGTGATGAAGGTTTTTTAAATATCAAAGTTTCACTAAAAGGATATATTCCTCAATCTCTTAATTTCAACTTTTATAGAGAAAACAATGTTGTAGAGGTCTTTCTAGAAAAAGTACTTGTTGAAGAAAATGAAATAGATACCATTGTTAAAACCCCTCAACCAACAGAATTAATAGTTTATGAACCAGTGGGTTTAACCAAAAAGTTGGATAATACTTTATACATGCCCAATCATTTAATTTTTGTTATTGATATCAGCGGTAGTATGAAAGATTCTTTCAAATTGAATTTCATGAAAGCATCTATGATTGCTTTGGCAAAAGAGTTAAGATCTACTGATTATTTTACTTTGATAACTTATGCGGGTAGAGCAAAAGTTGTTTTAGAGTTTACGAGTGGCATGAATTTAGAAGACATCAAAACATCAATCGACACACTTCAAGCTAAGGGGGGGTCTTATGGTGCAGATGGTCTTTTAAATGCGTACCAAAAAGCCAATCAATACTTTATAAAAAACGCCAATAACCAAGTGTTTTTAGCTACTGATGGTTTATTTAACGGGGGCAATCTTAAAAATGAAGATTTGTACAAAATAGCAAAAAAAGAGTTTCAGAAAAATCAAATCAAACTATCTACCATTGGATTCGGGAAAGATGAAAAAGCTTTGGTGTTTTTAAAGAAATTAGCTGAAAATGGGAATGGACATTATTTAGTTATTCATCAATTACCACAAGATTTAGATGTATTGATTGAAGAAGTAAAAAAACAATCGAAAATAAGTCAATAACTGTATTTTTTAATTGTCATATGTTAACAATTTTAAATACAAAACTAAAGCAATTCTACAATAAATGAATTTACTTTGTAAGATGATGAAATTAATTTTAATTCTAACCACATTTTTGTTGGCAACTGTTTCTTATGCCACACCACAAGATTCTATTGGCAATAAGGTTATTGATGGCAAAAGATATCTTATGCATAAAGTTGTGAAAGGTGACGGTGTATACGGATTGGCTAAAAAATATACGGTGCCAGCATCGGCCATTTTTGCTGCAAATGAAGGTTCTGAAAAGTCTATTAAAATTGGTCAAGTTTTACTAATACCTCGCCAAAGTGGAGTTGTTAATCAAACACCAAAAACCAATCAGTTACCTAATAAAGAAGATAAAATATATCACACTGTTGTAAAAGGAAATACTTTATCAGCCATTGCTCGCCAATACAATACAACCATTGAGCAAATTAAATCACTCAATCAACTATCCAATGAAAATATTCAATTAGGACAGAAATTATTGGTTTATTCAAATAAAACAAATCCCACTGCACCAACAGTAAATACCCCAAATCCTAAGCAAACAAATAATAATGATAACGTTGTAGTTAATGTTCCAAAAACAACTGTAGAGGAAAATACGATAAATGATGTTCCAAAAACTGAGGAAAAACAAGATGTTGAAAAAGTAGTCAATAAATATACTACGATAGACGGGGATGAAATTACAGAAAGTGGTATTGCTATTATTTCTAATGAAGGTGAGTTATATCAAGAAAGAAGTTTTATTTTGCATCCCACTGCAAAAGTTGGTACCATTGTAATGATTACAAATCCTGATAACAATAATGCAGTTTTTGCTCGTGTTGTAGGAACTTGTAGTGTTAAAGAAGGCATTGTTTTAAAAATGAGCAAAACGGTTGCTCATAAGCTAGGTATCAGCAATGATACACAGGTTAAAGTGAGTTACGCCAAATAAATAGTTGTTTATCAAACCTTTTGCAACATATTATAATAGGCTATTTGTTGTTTTTTGGTGTTTTTTTTCTTTTGGTCTTACGCTATCTAAACCATTAATAAGTGTTGGTTTTATAGGTATTTCAGTTTTAGGGTTATTCGCTTTTTTTTTATTTAAGAAACATAAGTTTTGGGATATATTTTCTTTGCTTTTAGTGCTCTCTTTTATATTGAGTTTGATTTCCTTACTCAATACTCAAAATTTTGACGAAGGCATTCGTAAGTTGATATTGAAACTTCCATTATTATGCTTTCCACTTGTTTTAATTGCATTTAAAACAGTCATCCCTGACTTTAAAAAGTGGTTAATACTTATTTTCGCTTATGCTTTATATTTACCAGGAATTGTTAGCGTTTATAATTATTTTTCTAATAAAACATTGTTTGATGACCTGATTTTACAATCCAAACCTCTGCCTATTGAATTTGGTTATGGTATTTATCACATTCAATTTTCAGTTTTAATTGCCGCTTCTATAATCATTGGATTATATTGGCTTATAAACTTATCGATATCTAAAAAGTTTGATTTCTATTTCTATATTTTATTATTTTTAGTCATTTCAAACTTTATTATTATTCATGTTCTAACAGCAAGAACGGGTATATTATCTCTTTATGCAGCTCTATTTGTTTTGATACTTATAAAATTAACTCAAATGCAATTTAAAACAAAACTATTGGTTGCAATTTCAATAGTTGTTTTGCCTACTGTAATGCTGCTTTCTAGTCCGGCTTTAAAAAACAGATTAATTAATTCAATTGAAGATGTTAAAGTGTTGAAACAAGGAAAAGATGTTAATGATTATTCTTTTGCAATGCGTGTGGAGGCATGGAAAAATGCAGTAAATGTGATTGGAAAACATCCATATTTAGGTGTAGGTATAGGGGATGTAGAGGCGGTTTTAAATGATAATTTTATAACCTTTAATCCATCAATTTTACCAAAAAACAGAAAGAATCCACACCTTCAGTTTTTAGAAACTATGGTTGAAAGCGGTGTGTTAAATGGCTTGTTTTTATTATTGTTTTTTTTGATTTTGTTTGTTGTTGGAATTACCCTAAAAAGTCAAAGACTAGCTCTTTTATTGGGTGTAGTATTTTTTATTTCTTGTTTATTTGAGAGTATTTTAGAAAGACAAGCTACAGTTGTGGGTTTTGCTTTATTATTGGCTTTTACAATGAGTTTAAGCATTGAAAAAGAATCGGTTTAAAGGATTTATTTCAAATCCAATTTTTTTCTGATTTTCCCGCTTTTTTCAATCAAAAACCAAATGCCATTACTTTTACCTTTTCCTACAAAGCAATTCATACACTCTTCTTGATTTAAATTTTTAAATAAATGAAATTTTTCTTCTGCTAGGGCAAGGTCATCAAATTCAAGTAGTTTAACCCTCTCTCCTTTGGTATTAATAGCGGTTGTTGTGTATAAACCTTTGTTGATAGCATCTCCCTTAAAAAGTGTTGCAATCCCATTCTTAAAAGTACTAGCTTTATTGTTCTCTGCAGAACATGCTTTTAACTTAGTATCAATAATGATATTTCCTGATGTGTCGATATATACAATGTTGCTATCGATGGATACAGCACACAATCCTTCTGAAAATTCTGGCTCAAATGAACATGGGATTTGAAAACCCTTTGCAATTTTTACATTGAAAAAAGTATCTATGAAGATGTATTTTCCGCAATAAATAGTATCGCTCAATGCCATATTTTCTAATTGATATTCGCCACATTTAAATTGAATGAGATGCAAATTTCTGGATGAAACAAAGGTTTTTTTGATTTTTGTTCTTTCAATTATTTCAACTGGATAACGATTCGGAATGGTTTTTCGTGGCGTTAAGAAATCGATTTTATCTACTGGTGTTGTTACCGTTGCTTCTATTTTGTTTTTCTTTTGTTTGATTAAATTTAAGGCAATAGTTGCTAGCTCTTCTTTTGTTTTTACTTTTACATTAATAGCTTGGTTAACCCTTTCTCCTTTTTTGTTTAAATAGTAAATCTGGTAGTACTTTTTGGTTTGATGTTTTCCTTCATAAACTTTTGAGAGTCCATTTTTAAAAGGCTGTACTTTATTTTGATGGAAAGTACATGCGCTTAATCCTGTTTTGATTGCAATTTGCCCAATTGTATCAATAAATACAATCTCATTGCCAATATTCACTGCACATAAGCCTTCGCTAAATTTAGGTTCGAACCAACATGGTAAATTAAAACTTGGTTTTATTTTAACAAAGAATGATGTATCTACAAATACAAATCTACCACAAAGTCCAAGTGTGTCGTTTTTTTTATATTTTTTTTCGTGAATAGGGTCGCAAAAAAATGGAATTATCATCCTGTTTTCGTGAAATCCATATGTTTTAATATAATGAGTTTTTAGTGCGCTATCTAAATGTAATTTAACTTGACTATTAGCTAAATTAGCATATGAAAATAATATAATTATTAAAGCTTTTTTCAATCGATAAATTTTGTTGCTAATTCTGGATTTGGAAGCCAGCAAACTTCTTTTTTACCAAACCATTTATATCTTCTTTTGGCTATGATTTGATATATCCAATCTCTGATTGTTTTTGGAATTATAATAAATACCACTAGTAAATTGATTGGAAATCTAAGGTGATAAGCAATCTTAAGTACTGCTGTGCTTTGAGTATAAATCTGATTATCTTTTGATTTTAATATGATACTTTGTAATTTACTTGTATTAATTTCAGGATAGTTTTCAAATGTTTCGATAGCATATTTACTTTGTAATGAACTGAATTTAAAGAGGTTTTTAGAATCATTTTTAATGATAAACTTAACACTATTAGAACAAAGGTTGCAAACACCGTCAAAAAAAACAACATTCATAAGAAATTAAAAAACAGGTTCACTTTCTTTAACTTTAATACCGATACTCTCAATGCCATTAATTACACTATCTCTCATGTTTTGTTCTATGGCGAAAAAATACAAACCAGCACCGCCAGTCAGCTTTTTGTTTTTGAAAATTGGCAATTCATAATTGATGGAATTACCTGAAATATTGCCTAGCGGTTTGCCTTCTTCATTCATAAGCGTAAAATTGACTCTTTGTGTAGACTCTCTGCCCATAGGGTCTTTCATATGAGCTAATATGTATAAATTTTCATACGGATATGATTTTTCAACCCTTAATTTTAAATAAAAATTATGATATAAGTTTGGATTTGTAACAGTAAATGCAAAATCAGGCCTGTTTTGATAGGTCCATTTGTTGTTTTGAATGTTTTTCATTTCATCAGCTATTTTGCCTTTTTCGGTGCATGAATAAAATGATAAAGAAACAATTAAGAACACAAAAAATTTTAACATGATGCAAAATTAAGTGTTATGATTAAAAAAATATTCAATATGTTCACAATTAAATTTTAATTGATAAAAATATTATTTAGGTTTGTTGAGCCTAAATAATGATACAAGACTTAATTTTTAACAATATTGATTTCTTAATTGATATCGTATTAGCATTTATTACCATGAGTCTTGGCTTGAATTTAACTCGTAGCGATTTTAATAAGTTGTTTTTAAATCCTAAATCTTTAACAATCGGACTTATAGCTCAAATGATATTGTTGCCACTTTTAGCATTTATTTTAATTAGTTTTTCTGATTTTTCGCCTGCAACAAAAGTCGGTTTTGTTATTATTTCTTTGTGTCCAGGGGGAGTAACTTCAAATTTGGTAAGCTTTCTTTTAAAAGGTAATATTGCATTAAGTATCTCATTAACAGTTATTAATGGATTGCTTTGTATGGTAACAATTCCGATTTTAACAAATTTAGCTTTGTATTATTTCTTTCATCAATCTTCTGATATTAATTTACCAGTTTTAAGTACTATTTCCCATATTGCACTTGTAACATTAATTCCTGCAATCATAGGAGTTTTTATCAGAGGAAGATTGCCAGATATAGCCAAGAAAATTATTCCTATTTTAAAATATTTGTTACCTAGCTTATTGCTTATTGTTTTTATGGTGAAGATTTTTGCACCAGAGGATAAAGGAGGCGTTATGCTGACACAGTTAGAACTTGTTAGTCAAGGTTATTGGGTTTTGTCTTTAAATTTCCTTAGTATGCTATTAGGGTATTTTTTAAGTACTTTTTTTCATGTTGAATTCAGAAATAAGATTACAATTATTGTTGAAGTTGGTTTGCAAAATACAGCTTTGGCATTGTTGGTTTCAGGTAATATATTGAAGAATATAGAGATGCAAAAGCCTGCAATGGTTTATGCGATTTTGACATTTTTATCAACTTTGATTTTTGGTTGGATGATTAAAAAAGTAGCTTTAACTTTTAAAAAAACGAAGTTATGAAAATTATCATTGTTATATTTTACTCAATTGCGAATTTCTGTTATTTGAGTGGACAAACATTGCCTAAAATAGGGAAAGACCATACATTGGAGATTTGTAATTGGAATATTGAATGGTTTGGAAAAATTGGTTTTGGGCCTAAAGACAAAGAATTGCAGTTTAATAACATCAAAAATGTTATAAACGAAAGCGATATAGATTTATTTGCTTTTCAAGAGGTTGCAAATGCGCTTGTTTTTGATAGCTTGATGAAACATTTGCCAAATTACAACTATTGCATAAGTAATTATAGCTCAGAATTAAAAATAGCTTTTGCATACAAAAAACAGATTTTTAAATTGGTTGAATGTAAAATTATCGGAAATGATAGTCAAGCTTTTTTTTCTACAGGCAGATTTCCTTTAGAGATAACCTTAGTTCCCCAATTTGATATAGGTATTGATACTTTGTTTTTAATAAATATTCATCTCAAAGCACACACAGGCACTACTCAAGAAAAACAAAACGCTTACCAAAGTAGAAAACGCTCGTGCGATTGGATTAGAAATTATTTGCTTGAGAATTATAAGAACAAATATTTTATGGTTTTGGGAGATTGGAATGATGATATTGATGAATCAATTTATAATGCTTGGCCATCGCCCATGTCCGGATTAATTTTAAATCCTGATTTTCATTTTCTAACACAAGTGTTTAATCAAAGAAAATTGGGAACAACGGCCAAATACCCTGACGCAATAGACCACCAATTAGTGAGTTCGGCTCTAAATATAAAATGGGTTTATAATCAAACAGATTTGATAGATTTAAGAAATTATTTAATAAATTATTCTACAACAACTAGCGATCATTTTCCTGTTTATTCTATTTTCAACACATATACTTTAAAAGCCAAACCGATTGACATAAATCAATCAAAAATTAATTTAATTAATCCTAATCCGGCAAATAATATTATTGAGTTAAATAAAGAATTTGAATATAGTAATCTTAAAGTTTTTGATACATTTGGTAGGGATTTAAAAGGAGCATTTAAAATTATTGAAAATGAAGTTTATGTAAATAATTTACCTGTAGGAATTTATTGGATGATGGGTATTGCTAATGGAGAAATTTTCAAGGTAAAATTTGTGATTGAGAGATGAATGATTCTGAAAAAAGATTAACACCACAACAAGCTTTAACCAAGATTGAGTTTTTTTGCGCTTATCAAGAGAGGTGTCATCAAGAAGTATTATTGAAATTAAAATCTTATGGTTTAAATCAAGCTGAGCAAGATCAAATATTAGTTAAGCTTATTCATTCTGATTTTATTAACGAAGAGCGTTTTGCCAAAGCTTTTGCAGGTGGAAAATTTAGACAAAAGAAGTGGGGAAAAACTAAAATTATTTTAGAATTAAAAAAAAGAAAAATCAGCGATTATTGCATCAATAAAGCCTTATCTGAAATTGAAGAAATAAATTACGACCAAACTATCGAAGCTTTAGCAAGCAAATATTTTAATACAATTAAACAAGGTCAGTTGTTTATCAGGCAACAAAAAACAATTAAGTACCTAATGGGCAAAGGATATGAATATGATTTATGTCAGGAAACGGTAAAAAAGTTAGTTATTATCTCCAAGTAAAATTATTTTTGCAAAACCAATGAGTATATTTCACCTAAGCAATCAAGATATTTTTCAACTTTTAGAACAAGTAAAAGACCCTGAAGTACCTGTATTATCAATTATTGATTTAGGAATTGTAAGAAAGGTTAGTTGGAATGGAGAATTATTTGAAATAGATATTACACCTACTTACACAGGATGTCCGGCAATGAATACCATCGAAGCTGACATTAAAATATTATTCGAAAAGAATCATATACCCTGTCAAGTAAAATTAGTTTTAAGTCCTGCATGGACTACAGATTGGATGTCTAAGATAGGAAAAGAGAAACTGAAAGCCTATGGAATAGCACCACCTCAAGATGAAGATTATTCGATAGATACATTGTTTGGTAGCCCTAAGGGAATCATTTGTCCGCTATGTAACAGTGAACATACAGAGTTAATAAGTCAATTTGGCAGCACAGCATGTAAATCATTGTATAAGTGTTTGGATTGTAAAGAGCCATTTGATTACTTTAAATGTCATAGATAGTAATGAGTAATTTTAATTTGTAAAAATTGCCTCATAGTATTACCTTTGCAATTTAGCAATATTTATTGCTATCGATATAAAATTTTAATGGCAGAAATAAGATTAGCAAAGGCGGCAACAGAGTTAAATGTAAGTAGAGAGGCGATTGTTGAAAGTCTTCAAAACAAAGGATTTTCAATTGAGAATAAACCTACTTCAAAACTTACAGAAGAGATGTATGACTATATTTCTAGTGTTTATTCTTCAGATAAAGAAGCAAAGCTAGAATCGAAGTTAAAATCAAATAAATTAAAAAAGAAAGAAGAAATTGCTGTTGAAGAACAAGCTGTCAATAATAAAAAAGTAGAAGAAATCGAATTAGAGATTGAATCTGAGCCCGTTGTTTTTGTTAAGAACTTAGTTGTTGAACCAGAACCAATTATTGAACCAGATGTTGAAAAACAACCAGAACCAATTATTGAAACTAAAGTTGAAACGCCAGAACCAATCAAAGAAACTAAAACAGAAGAAGTTGCAGAAAAAGAATCTTCAAGAGTTGAACTATCTGGCATAACCATTAAAGGTAAAATTGATTTAGATGCAAATAAAAAGAAATCTAAAAAAGACCCAGAATCAAAAATTCCGGAAAAAAAGGTTGAAATAATTTCTCCAAAGGCTGAGCCTATTATAGAAACTCCACAAGTTGAAGTAATAAAAGTAGAAGATGTTAAAATAGAAGAACCAGAAGAGAGAGAATTGGTTAAAGCTAAACTTGAAAAGTTAGATGGTTTAACTATCATGGGTAAGATTGTAATCAAACCCGAGGTAGAAATAAAATCTAAATATCAGCCAAGCGAAAGACTAAAAGGCGAAAAACGCAAACGAAAAGTTGTGGCTCAAAAAGTCAATATACAACAGGAAATTAAGGTTAATAAATCTACTCAATTCAAAAAAGAAGAACCCAAAAAGGAAATATCTCAAAAGGAAGTACAAGATAAATTAAAGAAAACCCTTAATAAAATTGATACTTCAGGAAGAGGAAAAACTAATAAATCTAAATTTAAAAGAACTAAAAGAGCCGAACATTTTCAAGCTAGAGTAGAAGAAAAGGAGAGAATGGAGCAAGAAGAAATGGTGCTTAAAGTTACTGAGTTTTTAACAGCTAATGATTTAGCTAAATTAATGAACGCCTCAGTTACTCAAGTTATTTCAACATGTTTTTCGCTTGGAATAATGGTTTCAATCAATCAAAGATTAGATGCAGAAACTATCGCTCTTGTTGCAGATGAATTTGGATTTGAAGTTGAATTTGTTGATGCAGGTGAAACTATTCAACATGATGAAGAACAAGACGATCCAGCTAAATTAGTGCCACGTCCACCTATTGTTACTGTTATGGGACACGTTGATCATGGTAAAACATCTTTGTTAGATTATGTAAGGAAAACCAATGTGATAGCTGGCGAAGCAGGTGGTATCACTCAGCATATTGGTGCTTATGAAGTGCAATTGGCATCAGGTCAAAAAATGACATTTTTAGATACACCTGGTCACGAAGCTTTTACGGCTATGAGAGCTAGGGGTGCTAAAGTTACCGATATTGCAATTATAATGATTGCAGCAGATGATAGCATTATGCCTCAAACGCGTGAGGCCATTAGTCATGCTCAAGCGGCAGGTGTGCCTATGGTTTTTGCTATAAATAAAATTGATAAACCTGGAGCAAATCCAGAGAAAATAAGAGAAGAATTATCCGCTATGAATATATTAGCTGAAGAATGGGGTGGAAAATTTCAAACCCAAGAGATTTCAGCTAAACAAGGTTTAAACATTGATAAACTTTTAGAAAAAGTATTACTTGAAGCAGAGTTTTTAGATTTAAAAGCTGACCCAACAAGACATGCCAAAGGTACAGTTATTGAAGCAAGACTGGATAAAGGAAGAGGTATTGTTGCAAGTGTATTAATTCAAACAGGCACCTTGAGAGTAGGCGATCATTTAGTTGCTGGATCAAGATATGCAAAAGTAAAAGCTCTTTTCAACGAAAGAAATCAAAAAGTTGATTTTGCAGGTCCTGCAACACCAGTTAGTATGTTAGGATTCTCTGACTCTCCAAGTGCAGGAGATCCATTAATCGTAATGGCAACTGAGGATGAAGCAAAAGATTTGGCAAATAGAAGAGAACAATTATTACGTGAACAAGGAATTAGAACAACCAAACATATAACCTTAGATGAAATTGGAAGACGATTGGCAGTAGGAAACTTTAAAGAACTTAATCTAATTGTTAAAGGTGATGTGAATGGATCTGTAGAGGCTTTAAGCGATTCGTTATTAAATTTAACTAACGAAGAAGTAATGGTTAATATTATTCATAAAGGAGTGGGGCAAATTACCGAAAGTGATGTGTTATTAGCTTCAGCTTCAGACGCAATTATTATTGGTTTCCAAGTTAGACCATCATCAGGGGCTAAAAAAATAGCAGACACCGAACAAATTGATATTAGACATTATTCAATTATATATCAGGCAATAGACGAAATTAAATCTGCTATTGAAGGAATGTTAAGTCCAGAAATAAAAGAAACTATTATTGGTAATGTTGAAGTTCGGGAAGTATTCAAAATCACTAAGGTTGGAACAGTTGCCGGATGCATGGTAACTGATGGAAAAGTTACAAGAAATTCTAAATTAAGAGTTATCAGAGATGGAGTAGTAGTTCATCAAGGTTCTATTGATACACTCAAACGTTTTAAAGACGATGTTAAAGATGTACTTAAAGGATTTGAATGTGGATTGCAAATCAAAAATTATCAAGACATTCATGTTGGTGATAATTTAGAGATTTTTGAGGAAACTTCTATAGCAAGAAAGTTGGAATAAACTTTTAATATTATAAACTTTCGTTTTTTTTAATTGTGATTACATATTATAGTTAGATTTAAAAATCTTAACAGCTATTGCAATCAAAATGACTCCAAAAAACTTTCTTATTACAAGTAAACCACCTTTTCCAAGAAATCTTTCTATGGCGTTTGTAGATTTTAATACAATATAGATAAATACTAGGTTGATTAGTATGCCAATAAATATATTCATGGCTTCAAATTGCGACTTTAACGACATGATAGTTGTTAAAGTGCCACTACCTGCAATAATTGGAAAAGCTATTGGCACAATACTGCCAGATTTGATGTCGGGTTCTATCTTAAACAAATCTCTTCCTAAAACCATTTCAAGACCAATAATAAATATTACAATTGAACCAGCTAAAGCAAATGAATGAATGTCTATACCTAATAATCCCAAAAAACTTTCACCTACTAGAAAGAATATAATCATAAGTAATCCTGCTACTAATGTAGCTATTTCAGATTGAATATGACCGATTTTTTCTCTTAAATTTATGATTACAGGAATAGAACCAATGATATCAATGACGGCAAATAAAGTAAATGTTACAGTTAATATCTCATTATAATTCATAAAGCTTTTCTTAAAAATGAATTAAATTCATAGGCTGTTTTATAAATGTCTAAAATGTATTGCTTAATATCCAATTTAATAATATTCTCAGTTTCAATTTGATGTATAATATAAAATTGTTTGTTGAATAAAATTGGATGGTTAAAACTTAATTCTTTAAGATGCTTTGGTAAGATTTTATTTTTTTCTCCTTTCACAGCCTCAAAATTACTTAAAAATTGATTCTCGGAAATAATTTTATTAAAGATCTCTATGTTTTTTGATATATAAATTCTGATACGTTCTAAACTGTTTTTATCAGGCATGTAAACCCCAGTGTATATTTTCAAAAATTCTGGTCCAATCTCAAAGTATAGTCCTGGATTTTCCATGTCTTTTTTACCATTTCTACAAATTGAGGCTCCCATTTGTAATTTATAAGGTTGTTTGTCTTTGCTAAATCTTACATCTTTATTGATCCTAAATACACAATCTTTAGCAGTAATATCCAATAATTTTTCTTGTTCTTTGAGTTCAGAAATTAATGAATTGACTAAATCTGTAAATGGAATTTTGACTTCAGATTCATATCTGCTTCTGTTCTTATCAAACCATTCTTTATGATTGTTTTGAGATAATTCAATAAAAAAATCAATATAATTTTTATTGATTTTTTTCAAATTAATGTTGAATTATAATGTTTTTAGTTCTAACTATGTCTTTAGACATTATTCTTAGTATGTAATTTCCATTAGGAATTTGACTAATATTTATGTTATGGCTAAATAGTTCTTCACTCAAAACTCTTCCAAACATATCGATAATTTGTGTTTTATCTATTTCAAGTGTTGTTTTAATATGAATTACATCACTGGATGGATTAGGATAGATAGTTATTGTATTGTTAAAGTTTTCATTCAAAATAAATTTAGTTGGACTCCAAGAACTTTCCTCATTTAATTCTATGAATTTAAGTTTGTAATAAAATTTATCGACATTTAATAATTGTACATTTTCATCAATAAATTGATTGTTATTAATAGAATTGTTATTATCAGAGTATAAAGTAGCAATTCTTTCATAAGAAAATCCATCGTTAGATCTAAATATTTCGGTTTGAATTAAGTTTTCTGATTGATGGCAAATCCATTTTAATTCTATGGATTGATTCAACGGATTTACTATGAAATTACTTAGTTTTATAGGAAGAATGCTAATTGTAAAAGTATTTACTGGTTGCGAAATGAATATTTTTCTTCCGCATTGGTCTGTTATTTCACAAATTATTAAACCATCTTCAGTCGAAAAATCTGATGGCGTAGTATAAGTTGTTGATGCAGATGTTGGATTGCTAAATGTGCCTCCGATAGTCGAAGTCCATAGATAAGTCATTGTTGCATTAACAGGAGAACTTGCATTAATTGAAAAGTTATAGGATTGATTGTTTCCTATAAGTGAAGAAATATTGTAGCTATTGATAGTCGGAACTTTATCCATAGCTGAAATAAGTGAGAAATTAAAAAATTGTCGAAGTGCAGCTACATGATGAGAAGATGTTACATCATTATTTCCTATTTTAGATGAGGCAATATTATGCCCACTTTGATACATTACATTGCCTGAGGTATTTAAACCAAAACCTCTTCCATATAAAGTCATTGCAGCAGGACCATGAGGGTATGAGTTTACATTAGAATGGTTATTGTCAAAAGCGCCAATTTTTGTGGTATTTCTCCAACCAGAACCAGAGGTATTAACTGGAATGTAGACTCTTTCAGAACCATTAGTATGAGCATCATCTTCAGCACCTATCATTTGAAAAACAGGATCTGATGCTGAAGCTGATATTGAAGAACCATTATAATTGCTTTGATTAAATAGATAACTTAATGGTTGATTTGAGATGCCTTTATTATCGTGCGTATTAAAATTTATTAAACCTTGGGTACTTAAAAAGTTTAATCGTTGGGAATTATTATTTGGATTTATAAGTCCTTCCATTACACTAACTGCATGGCATCCTGCCCAAATTGCTCCAAGTGAATTTCTGTTCCAATTGTATAAATTGCCATGAGTATTCCAATTCGGATCTGCATGTGGCATTACAAAAATATCATTACAAGCATCAAGTTGAGCAGGTGTAGAAAAGTTATAAGCATTTGATGGTATACCAGCCAAATCAAAGAATGATTCAGAAATTGATTTATTAGCGTTGTTTAAAGTCCATCTGGGATAAGTAGTTAATGTGTGAGTTACATTAACATTCAAATTAGTTGATGTATATAAGCCAATAACGCCTTGGTTTCTCCAATAGGTAATTCTAGTTTTAACATCTGAATTTATGGATTGAAATGGAATTATAAAAGTACCTCCTTTATATGAAGTATCTCTATACAAAAAATCTTCTCCATCTTTAGTTTTATTGGGATTAATAACCCATTTAACTGGCACATTATAATTTTTGATTAAATCATAAATCATACCATAGGGTTTTAAGCCATTGCCAACTGTTTGGTTGCTAATACCCATATTGATTATAAACGAACCAGAGAGAAAATTTTCCGCCTTGATGGAATTGATGTAGAAAAGAGTAATTAATACTACAATATAACTTGTTTTTTTCATAAAGATTGATTTAGTGCAGCAAAAGTAGTATAAAAATACCAATAAGTAAAATATTTTTGTAAATTGATTTTTGTAAATCAATTAAAAGTCTGTAAATCAATTGTTTGTTTTTGTTTAATTATAAATAATTGCTAGATTAAGTGCAAATGCTCACCTTAATTTTTGAGTCATTATACTTGTTATAATCAATTTTAAGGAACGATATGCTGTGAATAAAACATAAAAAAACATCTGCCTAAATTAGACAGATGTTTTTAATTAGGGGTACTAAAACACTATTCTAAAATCACTAGATTTTTATAAATAGTACCAATATTGGAGTTGATTTTAATCAAATATTTTCCACTTAATAAATCTGAACTGTTATAATCAAATTCATTGCTCATGATGTTTTCAATTACTGAAATTATTTTACCTGTAATATCTAGTACTTCAATGGATTGAATGATCTCGCTACTTGATACTTTAAATTGATTTTTAGCTGGATTAGGATAAATATTGGTATTAGAACTGAAATTTTTGAGTTTAATATTGGTTGATTCATCATCTATAATAGTCATTATATGGATACTATCAGCACCAATTAAAGTTCCCCATTGATTGCCTCTAATTACAAAAATTACATTCTCGTTTGGATCAACAATCGCATCATCAATCATTTTGATTTTAATATTCACTCTTGGATTAGATGGCGTTAAAATAAATAATCTACTTACGTTAGATTGATAATCTACATTTCTAGTAGCATTTCCACCTTTTATAACAATACTTATTTGTTGATTTGAATTTAAGTTTAGAGCTTCTAATATAAAACCTTCCGAGCTATCTCTGTTTTCATATCCCAATGATGTGGCTGTTGTAAATCTAAATGTTGGAACTGTTGTGTTTTCTATGTCGTTGATAAATCTTGGTTTGATATAATAACCTGAATTAAATGGACTTGAATTATCGTTTTGTTCTCCGATGCCAGTAATGTTGAAAAATCCTGAAGGAGCATTTTGTCCATCAATATTGGTTTCACTATCAATTAACATATCGAATGAGTCTGTTTGAGTTAAGAATTTAACAATTCTAGTTGAATTAGCGGCTAAAGGACTAGTTGGCCATTGAGCAGATCTAGACAATCTAACAGCATTGAATTTAATGAGTTTCGATTCGGAATTTTCATTGAGTGTAAAAAACTGAGTAGGTGTTCTTAAAGTCCTATTGCTTGCAAGTTTAATAATAGTATCTAATTGTGTTATTCTAGCTAAGCCGTTAAATTGTGCAATTCTACCATACACTAAAATGCTATCACCAAGTGTTACGTTATATCCCTTGGTTGTGTTATTAAACACTTGGATGCCACCTGTAGGATCTGTAAGCGTAAATTCAAGACCGGTTGTTGAAAAATTTGGACTGTATACAACACCTCTTAAAATGCATCTGGTATTAATACTATCCACAATATTATTTGGTGCTTTAAAAGATGTTACTCTTGAAATGTTATAGGTTGGTAAATCATTGTCAATTATGGTTAATTGAAATGTGTCAGGTTTTGCAATTCTAGAATTAAAAGATGTTCTGATTACAAAAAATGCCTTTTCAGTATTTTCATTAATATTGTCATCAATAATTTGAATATTGACGGTAGTATCTGTGCGATTCTTTTCGAATGTTAGAATTTTAGTTGAAAAAATAAAGTCTGAACCTTCTACAGCAGTAGATGTTAAACTGTGAAGCGACATGATAATGTCGCTCGGGTTTTTATTATAGCCTATTTTATTGATTTTAACATTGATGCTGCCTACATTTTCATTAACTGTCAAGCTAGATTGACTAAAAGAGAATGATGGAGGCGTATCATCATCAATAATTACAAGGGTAAATAGGGAATCGGAGCCAACTGTTGCTGGAGAAGAAGGGTTTCTAATAGCTAAAATGATGGTATCATTAAATTTTTCTACCATATTATCATTAATAATTGGAATATTAAATTCCAAACTATCAAAAGCTTTACCACCCAGAAATTGCATTGATGTATCTCTATTGCTGTTTCCAATTTTGAATTCTTGAGGGATAAATGTACTATCTGCCTTGTATTTAACTACAACTCTGAATGTAGATGAGTTTAAAGTACCAAAATCAAATTTAATTTTAACCTTTATGCTGCCTTGGTCTTCATTTACTGAAATTCCTTTTTTATCAAAACGAATTTTAGGAATGTCATTTTCTATGATATTTAATTGATGCGAATTGAAACTGTTATTTACGATACCATTAAATGGGTTTTGTAATCTAAAATTAGTGTTTTCATTTCCTTCGGTTAATGAATCATCTATAATTCTAACCCTTAAAGTGTCAATTATTGAACCATAGGGCTTAAATACAATTTTGTTGTTTAAAAGTTTAAAGTCTGTATTTAAAGTTGCTGAACCTGTTAATACCTGAATGTCTACTTTACTAGAATCAGCATTGCCATATAGTCTTCTAACAAGAATATTTGCTGTAGAATTTGATTCAGTTATATTGCTTGCTGGAGTAATAAATTCAAATACAGGGTTTTGTAATGGTGCAAAATCGCTTTTAATAAAAACTGGTTTAATATTTCCTCCTCTTCTATTCATAGTTGAGTCATTTCCCCAAATACCATCCGATTCGATGTTCGCATATAAAGTATTATTGTTACTTAACGTTCTTTGTTCAATTCTTTGAATCCCTGTAGTTAAACTATTTGGTATAATACTTCCCCAAGCTCCATTTTTGCCATTTACATTATTGGTATACCATGTGTTAACATTGCTTACATTTATGTTATCATTTTCAGCATAAGCAATAGTTATGGGTCTGCTATTTGTGCCATTTGTATTGTCATATAACAATACAAAATTTTTAGAGTTTGCAAAAGATGTTCCATATATTGCAGTTCCATTGTTATTACCAGATGATGATGAAAAATTTAAAACTTTGATTGAGTCAAATCCACATTTTTTCATTACACTAGTTCCACCTATTTCTTGTAAAACTATCATAGGATATACATAGCTTCCTGGGGTAAAACGACTGTCATTATTGTAAATGACACCAAACCAACCTTGAAAAATAGGGCTACCATTTAATGTAATCGTATCATGACCGCCAACTGTACTTAAATCTGGTGAATTTGTACTTGTCCATTTGCCATTTGATTTGAGAAATAAACAAGTTCCAGCACCCGTTGCATTGTTGTCTGATGTATCTGATATTTTAATCATTCTAACATAGTACTTATAAGATATCCCTTGATCTAGACCAGCAATGCTGATGTTAAATAAAATTGGCAAACGACTACTATCAGAACTTCCAGAACCTGTTGAACCACAATACAATGGCATTTTTTCTGTGATAATTGAATTAAATTCAGGTTTTTGAGCTAATAACGCAGCAGAGTATATAAATGCTACCCAAACACATACTAATATTTTTTTCATATTTAAAATAAAACTTTTTTGCGAATATAATATTTTTTTAATGAGTAGCGATGCATAAACTCAAAAAACTAATTTTACATTCAAAATTATTTAATAAAATCTGAGCACAAGATTCAATTGTAGCACCTGTAGTAATTACATCATCTACAATTGCAATGTGCTTGCCATTTAAGTTGTCTGATGTGTTGATTTCAAAAATGTTCCCTGTGTTTTTCCATCTTTCGTATCTCTTTTTATGCGTTTGAGTATCAGTAAATAATTTTCTAGTAATTAGTTTATTATTTACTGGAATGTTGAGTGTTTCTGATATTTTATTTGATATTTCTTCGCTTTGATTGTATCCCCTTAAATTTTGTTTTCGATAATGTAGAGGTACACTCGTAATGATGTCGGGTTTGTATTCAGGGTTATTTTCTGCAATTTCTTTTCCAAAAAGTTCTCCCAAATAATGTCCAACTTCTTTATTGTTTCTATATTTAAATTGATGGATTAGTTTTTGTGTTAAGCCTTTTTGTTTAAAATATAAAAATGAACTAGCACCAAGAATTGGAATTCTGCCTTTAAATATTTTTTCTGTAGGATTGTCTGTGTTTATTTTAAATTTAGTTCTAGGTAACTTGTAATAACAAGATAGGCATATGTGTTTTTCTTGAATTAACAAAACACTCCCACATCCAATGCAAATGTCTGGAAATAAAACCGATAAAAGGTCAGTACCGATTAAATTTAAAGTGTTAATAATTAAATATTTTTACTTCTTTCCCTCTTTAATTTTGAGAATAGTAGCTAATTCATAATTGTTTAAATGTCGCCATTTGCCTCTTGGTAAATCTTTTTTTGTAAAAGCCCCAAAACTCACTCTGTCTAGTTTTTCAACATCATAACCAAGATGTTCGAACATTCTTCTAACAATTCGATTTTTGCCACTATGGATTTCAATACCTACATGTCTTTTGTCGTCAGATTCAACATATGCAACCGCATCAGCATGAACAATTCCGTCTTCTAATTCTATGCCTTCAACCAATTGGTCTAAATCTTTTTGAGCTACTTTTTTATCTAAGACAACATGATAAACTTTTTTAATTTCAAATGATGGATGTGTTAACATTTGAGATAACTCACCATCGTTAGTAATAATTAATACACCAGTTGTATTTCTATCTAATCTTCCAATCGGAAAAACTCTTTCATTAACTTTGTCGACCAATAAATCCATTACGGTTTTTCTACCTTTGTCATCTTCGGTTGTTGTTATAAAATCTTTAGGCTTATTCATGATAATATAAACAAATGGTTCTGATAAAATAATTTTCCCCTGATATTTAACCATATCATTAGGTTTTACTTTAAATCCCATTTCTGTTATTATGTTTTGGTTTACCATGACTAAGCCTTTTTTTATTAAATCATCAGCTTCTCGTCTACTGCATATGCCAGATTGTGCAATGTATTTATTCAGTCTTATTTCGCCTGGTTCAAGTGGCGTTTTTATTTTTTCTGAGATTCTTTGTCGAGCAGGTTTAAATTCTTTAAAAGGTTTATTATTGTTTTTAACCTCAGGGTCGTATGAAGGTTTATATTGTTTTTTTGGTTTGTCATTACCTTCATTTATTAAAGCAATATTTTTAAAACTTTTATCAGACTCTTTTTTATAAGGGGCTTTGGTTTCATTGTTTTTAGTTTCTTTATTGTACGACTTTTTTGCATAAGGATCCCTTTGATAAGATGATTTTTTAGGAAAAGAATGATTATTTCTGTTCTCCCTTTCTGGTCCACTATTTGATGATTTTTTAGACCCTTGAAATTCTTTTTGAGAATTATTTAATGGTATAAACTTAACTTTATAACTTAGATCATCCTTGTCTAATCCCTTATCATCATTTTTTGAAAATTCCTTTTTATGATTTTTACCATCATTTTGAATGAATTCATTCTTTTTATTGTTGTTTTTGTCAGGTTTCATATAAACAATACAAAAGTAAGATATATTTATGAGCTAGGCATAATTTTATTTGCTTGTAAATTATTATTTTACATTAAAACTGATTACAATCAGCACTAATTTGGTATAAATTTACTCATTTTAAAAACTAAAGGTTATATTTGCACGTTTTATTTTTATATATGGTAATTCCAAAATTTTTAAACCCTACAAATTCATTTCACGCTGAACTTAGAAAGCGAATTAATCAATATTTTGTTGATATAAATGCCAAGCCAACTGGGAACTTTAGATTATATTCTAAAGCAATTGTATTAGTTACAATTTTAGTAGCTACATATATTCATTTAGTTTTTTTTACATCTCCTTATTGGTATATCAGTGTCTTAGAATGTCTTTTGTTAGGCGCTACAACTGCAGCCATAGGGTTTAATATTATGCATGATGGAGCTCATGGTAGCTTTAGTCAAAAAAAATGGATCAACGATCTGGCCGGATTGTCTCTCAATTTTTTAGGTGCTAATGTTTTTATGTGGAAAACCAAACATAACGTTGTTCATCATACATTTACAAATATTGATGGCATCGATGATGATATAGATGCAAGACCATTTTTGAGATTATGCGAAACACAAAAAAAATATAAAATTCATAAATTTCAATATCTTTATTTTCCTTTTGCTTATTCCTTATTATATCTCTATTGGATATTTTTTACAGATTATGAAAAATATTTTACAGGTAAAGTTGGTAACATGCCTATCAAAAAAATGAAAATGAACGATCATCTTAGTTTTTGGGGGTTTAAATTACTTCACTTAATTTTATTTGTTATTATTCCAATATTTATGCTTGGTTTTGTTACATGGTTAATCGGATTTTTGATTTTTGGTTTTTTTACTGGTATTGTTATCAGTTTGGTTTTTCAATTAGCTCATACTGTTGAGGATACTCATTTCCCTGTAGCAGATTCAACTGGAAAAATTCAAGATGAATGGGCCGTTCATCAAATTAATACTACTGCAAATTTTGCAACAAAAAATAAAATTGTTTCTTGGTTTACAGGGGGCTTGAATTTTCAAGTAGAACATCATTTATTTCCCAATGTTTCTCATATTCATTACCCAAATTTGAGTGAAATTGTTAAACAAGTATGTAAAGAATATAACGTAAAATATACTGAATACAAAAAAGTTTCACAGGCTATTATGTCTCATGTGAATCATTTAAAAAACATGGGAGTTGTATAACCTTAGTACTTTGCATTATTTCTAAGTAAAATGACACTTTTTGTAATAAAAGTGTCATTTTTTTTAAAAATGTTTTTTGTTTAGAGAAATTATAATTAAAATTGTTCCCAATAAAATATTATTCTTTTATATGAAAAAATTAATTACTCAATTTAACAAGAAGATTCTAATGTTTGCCTTGATGGCGATGCTAGGTTTTTCTTCATTATTACATGCGCAAGCGCCATGGTGCCTTGCCAACAATCCAGGTTCTATGTACATGTCATCT
>JAUXOK010000012.1 GCA_030682255.1 Bacteroidota bacterium
TGCATCTGTATAGATTTGACTCAATACTTTTTGTCCCATGGCGTTGAATACTTCTAAAGTTGCATTTTGGGTCATTGCTCCTTTTAAATCGATGTTAACGATTCCTGTACTTGGATTTGGATATACATTGATGCTTTCTTCGATGTTAATATTTTCTAAATTAACTGTACTATTCATACACTGTGGCCAGTATGTATATTGAACTAGTCTAGTAAATTCACTTGATGTATTACCACTTGGATCTGTTACTCTGTAAGTGATTGAATAAATGCCTTCTTCTAATGGATTAACATTTTGATTAACTATTTCGATTAATGGCAATAAATCTTGTGGGCTATAGTAGTTGTCTGTTGTTGAAATTCCCCACATTGGCCAAATATTTTCGCCTACACAACCTTTAATAATTTGACCAAAAATTCTTGGTGCTTCTGTATCTCTTACTATAACTGTTCTTGTTTTGTTTGTAACATTACCACTGCCATCTATCGCTTCAAATTCTTCAGTGTATGTTCCCAATACATTTGAATTTACATTGTTTGATTTTCTTACTAAACTCACTTGACTGTTTGGATAGTAATTATCTGACGCTGTTGCTGGCACTGAATTATATGGTGTTCTTACTTCATGGTAAACCACATCAAATGTATTTAAATTGATTGTTGGTGGCACAAAGTCATCTACTCTGTAATTTCTTACCACTGGTATTGCTTGGTTGCCGCTTTGATCTACTGCTGTATAAGTAACTGGATATGTTGCTCTTACCAATGTGCTTACTTGACCATTAAAGCCCCATGTTCTTGTTAATTCAGGATTGTTATCATAAGCATCTTCTACCATAGTTTGGTCAACCCATAATGTGTTGATTTGAATTTGATCCTCTCCTAATGGCATAATTACTGGTGCTTTGGTGTCTTCTACACACACATCTCTAGTTTGTGTTACATTGTTGCCTGCTACGTCTTGTACATAATAGGTTAATGTGTAGTTACCAATGGTACGTGTATCTACTGAACCGCTTACTATAATTGAAGATGTTAAGTTGAATGGTGCTTTATTGTCTGTAGCTGTTGCGCCTGGATCTACATATGGTGCATTGTTTCTATCTGCTTCTATGCATCCTGGTGCACCTGGATTTAATGTCAACACCGGATTAGTCATGTCGTTTACAACAATGATTACTCTTGTTACTGGAATAGCTCTGTTGCCTGATAAATCTGTAACATTATACTCATAAGTGTAAATTCCTGTTACTGACATATCTAAATCATTAGTTGTAACTATTCTTGATGTAATATTTCCCTCTGATACATCAAAAGCCGTTGCTCCTGCATCTGTATATGTGCCACCTACTTCTCTTCTGATAGTATCTTGACCTATTAAGGTAATCACTGGAAGCATATTGTCATTGGCTAAAACTAATGCATAGTCTTCTACTTCACCAGCTGTTAATGGTCCGCAAGCTGTGGTGCTTTGTGTATGATAGTTTGTTGCTAATCTTAATCTTGTTACACCTTCAAATGATTGTGATAATGCAGGAACTGTAAAGGTAGTTGTATAAACTTTGTCATAGCTACTTGATTGGAAGAATATTTCTTCTCCTGGATCATTAAAGTCACCATCAATGTTCCAATCTATCCAACCTTTTCTATTGGCTGGGTCTACATTACTTACTCTTGACATTTCTAAAGTATATGTTTTACCAAAAGTTAAGTTTGCTGTATGCTCATTGGTATAATCTGTGTATGCTTGATCTCCTGATGTGCTAAAATTATTAATCAATTCTGTAGTGCCATCTAAAACCTTAACATTATTGATACCAACGTCTGCGCTCAATATCAATGATGCTGGTGTGCAATAGTCTAATGCACATATAAACTTGTTTTTTACAACAGTTTTGGTAGTTGCTGTAGGATTGTTGCTATTCCATGCTTTCAATGTTAATGTATAACAACCTGCAGCTGTAAACTTAATCATTGGTGTTGGAATCATATTGTTTGGTGTATTTGTATAATTTACAAATCCTACGCCTGATGATCCATTTCCGCTTGTTGGTGGATTCGTTAATGTATATGTTGCAGGGAATATTGTCCATTCAAATCGGTTGGCTTTATCACTCATTGGTGTTAATGTTACAACATCTACATTAGCTGTTGGTCTGCGAGTTGAAGCCATAATATCTAATTGAGTTTGATCTTGCGGTGTAACTACATCTATGGTTTTACATGTTTTGTCGTTTCCAACACATGATTTAATAATTGCACATACTTCGTATGAACCATCGGTAAAGAATGTCCAATTAAAGTCTTTTTGTAAGCCTTCTATTTGCCCATCTACTTCCCATTCCCAAGTTGGTACGCCCACTATATTAGAGGTGGTGTTAGTAAATTTAACTGGAACCCCTGTATAACTTGGTGTTGTTGTTGGCTCGAAATCTGGTTTTGATACCGTAGCTGCGCCTAATTGAGAAGTGTAATAACCTGCAAATCCTGAATCTACGCCTACAGCATCTGTTTCAAATAAAATATACATGCTGCCGCTGAAAGCTGTTACACTTTGTGGTGGTCGTGAGTTACTGCTCCAATTAGCCAATAATGTGGTGTTTGGTCCGCCTGGGCTTCTACCATCCCAAACTCTTAATTTATCTCCAGCATCTCTAAATTTCAATTGAGTCATTGTCAAATCTATTCTTTGTGCATTACATGGTGTAATTTGCAAGAAAGATCTTGTACCTAAGCCTTGGCTATTGCTATAATTTAAAAATGGTCCGCCATTATCAAATATTGTTCCGCTTGGGCTACCTACTACATTGTCTGAATTTGGTCCGTAAACACCAAATCCTAAGTTATATTGAGTTGGCAAGGTTACTGTGATGTACATCACTTTTCTTGTTTTTTGAGATAAGCCACGGTCATTTCTTGCTTGAAGAACAACTGTATAAACTCCCGGAATATCAAATGCAAATTCTGGATTTTGCGAAAATCTGTCTGCACCATTTCCCCATGGATTGTCAAATAAATCACCATCATCTAAATTTGGATAATAACCTTGTGTTGCATAGGTTGTTGAATCATAAACATCCCAATTCCATTCGTATGGACCATTTTCTGATAAATCAAATATTCTTACTGATTCATATTGTTCTACTGTTGTACGTTCTGCAACAAAATCAATAACTGGTACTGATTGTGGGTCTTTTAATGTCAAACATTTAACAGTACTATCTCTGCCTAAACAATTTGTGCTTCTTAATTTGATGCATTTTGTACCTGGTGTGGTCCATGTACCGCTATTTCCAGAAATTGTTCTGTAGTTTGGTGTAATGCCTCTTTGTTCCCAACTGCCATCGTTATTTACATCCCAAGCGTGCTCGGTGTAGCCTAATTGGTTGTTATTGATAAATGTAACTGCTGTTTTTACCCAAGCTTCTGTAGGTGCAATAAAACTAGCTGATACACTGTTTGGTAATACTAAATTGATGCTATAATCATCAGTTTCTCCATAATAATTTGTATAAGAATTGCAAGTACCTGTTTGACAACCTTTGGCTAATGTAAATGCACCATACCAATTCATATCCGATCTTAATCTCATTCTTGTAGCACCAGGTGTTATGTTACATGGTATTGAAAATGTATAGGTTGAAAGTGCTCCTGCTGTCAAAGCCTGAGTACCTGTGGCTGACCAACTAGCTGTTGAAAACATCTCCCCTGCATCAATAAAGTCTTTATCATTATTTAAATCAATGTATAAACCAAAATTAGCAGTATAGCCTCCACCATAAGTAGTTGAAGTAGAAAATTGGATCGTATAAGTATTTCCAGCTGCTAAATCAATAGCTCTGCTTGGAGGATTTATAAGAGACCAACCAGCTCCACACGACCCTGCTGTAGCTTTATAACCATCGGCAGGTTTATTGTATATAACTGTATTACCAATTGAAATTCGAGTTTGTTCAATTGCTGCGTAATAATATCCTCCAGATGACATGTACATAGAACCTGGATTGTTGGCAAGGCACCATGGCGCTTGCGCATGTAATAATGAAGAAAAACCTAGCATCGCCATCAAGGCAAACATTAGAATCTTCTTGTTAAATTGAGTAATTAATTTTTTCATATA
>JAUXOK010000016.1 GCA_030682255.1 Bacteroidota bacterium
AGGGAAACCACAAGGGAAGTTCCTTGAGTGGACTCAAGGAAATCACCCGCAGTGGTCTGAAAAATCAAGATGAAAAGTCTAAATTTAATATGGGGCTAGCTTTTTTTGTTTCTTTTTTTGGCAATGAAAAAAAAGAAAAAATAAAGTAAATGCACGACTTTTTGGGGTTTTATGTAAATTTCCTTGCACTTGATATATTAAAAAGAAGTTTATTAAATTGATTAAGATGTGATTGTGGTTTTTCAGCAGACCCTACTTTAAAAATATAAATGGTATAAAATCTAAAAAGAGTGTTTATATTTTCTTTGATTTCTACTGAGTAAATCCAAAAAAATGTAAAACATTGCACCTTGACTGATGTCTACTTGGGTATTGTTAGTTCGGGTGTTTATTTGATATAAATATCCTAGTTCTATCCTTGTCCAATCCCAAAATCTATAACCCAAACCCACAAAATTTCTGTTCTGAGATAAATGATTGGTGCCATAATCGCGACCAAATTCAATGTGTGCTTCGTGATAATTGGAGATGTATAAGGTGTTGTTTTTGTAAAAATAATTCGTGTTTAAAGGTGTTCTAAGTCTAATTCTATACCTGACCCTAAAATTGTGTTTGATGCCATCAGGGTTATCAATGCCTCGCCATCTGGATTCAAATCTTAAGCGGTGAGTGAAGTTGAATCTATTGTAGTTTGAGTAATTATTGATTTGCAAAGTGGTTCTTAGTTCTCTCTCAAATGGTCTATCCAAATCACTTTCTAATGGAAATCTGGGTGCTGAATGAAATATGCCTATTGGATTAAAACTTACGCGTGTTAGTTTCGTAAATTGATAGGCTATCCAGGGTCTAACACTGTACCTTAATGGATGTGCCCAAAGGTTGTTTTCGCCAAGTTCGCTTTGTCTGCGATAAACTACATCAAACTCCCAAGCCCATTTGCTAGAATCATGAAAAAAATCTGCAACATTGTATTTGGTATATAAAACACGATTGTTTAGTGTTTCTGCCTTTTGGCAAAAAGACAAAAATGGTAATAAATAGATACATCCAAGCAATAGGTATTTTATCATAATTCTAATAGTCTTTCAATTCTATATGGTACTCTCTCGCGTCTCAAGGCTTTGTTAAGTTGTTGAACATTATTGAGTTCATGGTTTTTTACTAAATATTCGATGCGCAAATTGAGGCGTTTTATTTTTTCAAATTCTAAATTTAATTGCTCGCAATTTTTGGCATTTAATAATTGATTGGCATAATGTCTTAATAAAATTGTTGAAGCATTTAATACACCTTCTAATATTCTTGTTTCTAGCTTTCTAAAATCGAAGGGGTTGTCTTTGTAAACAACAAATAAACTGTCGTTCCAAATCTTTTGTGTTTCGCCAATTTTGTCTAAATATAGCTTGTTATCATCTAAAAAGCTATAATTGCAAATAAGATTATTTCCTATTGCAATCATTTCATCTTGTTGAAGATTTTGGTTAAGATACTTTGATTTCAGTTGGTTTAAGGTCCTTTCGTTAAGGCTATTCATCAATTTGTAAGAGAATGGTCTTTTGCTGATGTCACTGGAAACATAAAAGTTTAAATCTAGATATTTTTCATTTAAACGAGATTCTAAGCTTGAAATTAATTTATCCAAGCTGTCTATCTTTTCTTGATTTTCGTAAATCTTCAGTGACTCAGATAGATTTAGTATCGTTTTATTGGCGATTTCTTGCAGTGCATTTATGGTTGTTTTTATTTGCCAAATCAGACTATCCGAATTTGAAATCAGTTGTTTGAATCGAAAAGGAATTGTGTAATTCCCGTTTTTATATTCATAAGAGATGGAATCTTGAGTGTTTAATCCATCAACTCCATTGCTGTAATATTTATTGATAGAACGGAAATTAAAATAGCCGGAATTTATTTTTTCAAAAACAATTTTTAATTGGTCTGATTTACTTTTGATATGTTTTAAAATTTGATATTGTTGATACAATGAATCTGAGTTGTTTTTTCGTAATACAATAATAGGTTTATTCAAAAAATCATTCACTTTTTCATTTAAGGCAAGGTTTTCTTCTGTGAGTTGTTTTGACAATTGTAGGGCGCCATTTGGATATAAATATTCAAACCGGTTTGTGAATTTTAAAATTGAAAACTTGTTTTCGCCAATGGTGTTATGGTTATGTATGGAATCATAAATACGCAAATATTTTTCAATGATTTTATTGCCTTGCAATTGTTCGGAAACTCTCTTGTCAGTTTGTTGATAGCCTATATTGAATTTTAGCCCAAAATATTGGTTTGATATTTTAAAATCTAAATCCTTTTCTTTGTTTTCAATTTGATTAAGCATATTGTTTACTTCTGCAAAATTCAATTTAATGATTTCTTCTTGATTGTTTGCGTTGAGTTTTTCAAGTTCTAATAAAAACCCATTTCTATACTTTCTTTTTTCAATTATTGGCACATCATCTACTGCATATTTTAATATTAGATTACCATCTAAAAAGCCATTTTGATCAGTTTTGCCTTTGATGTCTATGTTATCTAATGAGATGGAAAATATTCCCATGATGGTGTCATTTAAATAATTTATTTCAGCAAGTTGTGTAGCATTGCTTAAGCGTCCATTCGTGATTTTTCTTTGATTAAACGTAGCATTTTTTTCAAAAGCCCCTTTGTTGTAGCTTATTTTATATTCGTTTTCTAGGCCATTGAGTTTGTTTTGAAATGAGATGTTTGAGGCTTGTTTAATTGCTAAATCAAACATTGTGTAGGTGTTGTATTTGTAGCTCCAGATGCCGTTTTTGGTATTTTTTAAATAACTACCGTTTATATTTAGTTCATTTAAATAGATGGTGTCATGAAATGATATTGGATTTAGTAGGGAGGAAAAGGTATAGTTGCCATTTTTCAACTCGTTTGAATCAATTTTTATATAACTGTATATTTCGTTTCCATTGTAATAACCAAAATGGGTCGGTTTATTGACTTTATTAATGGGCTGTGAATAGGATAAAGTAAAAATAAATCCGCAGACGCTAAGTAATAATATTTTCAATAATCTTAGATTCATCTTTTTAAATTTCTAAATAAAAAATAGCCAACTTCAAAATTGAATGAACTTAACATGCCTTGGTCTTTTTTATCAAGTTTAACAAATCCAGAATATGACCGACATCTAAAAATGACACTTTTATACTCAGCACTTAACCCAAAGTGCCATCCAAAATCGCCAGCGTGAAAATCATTTTTTTGATATTGAAAAACATCAGGCTTTTCTGATAATAATTCTTCATAATTACCCGAAATATTGGATTGTAGTCTTTTAGAGACCACTGCACCTAAAAAAACTCTAAAATCAAGCGTTCGCATAACTGGAAGCTCAAAAGCTGCTGTCAATGGACAATCGATGTAAAGATTGTTGATGGCTATTTTAGGCTCATTTTTTTGAAAACTAAAATTGCGTTCAGTAAGATTGAATCCAGTGCTTAAAAATACTTTTCCTTTGAGAGGAAAATATTGTTCTATGCCCATAGAAAAACCAGGTTTGTATGACAATTGTCTGAAGTTATTACTGTAATATATGCCAGAAGTATTGATGCCTCCAATAAAATAGGTGTCGTCTAGTATAAATGATAATTTTGACTTGTTCAGAGACGAAAACTTGAGTGAATCTGTGTTGAATGTTTGAGCTTTTGAACATAAAATAGTTAGAATAAACAAGAGGGTAACCAATACTTTATTTTTATTTTCTAACATCAATTTTATTTACTCTTATTTTACAATTTGCTAAAATGGACTTTATTAAATCCATCACCCAAAAACAATGAAAATCTATATTGAGTGCTATATTGAACGAAGAAACAAGTTCGAAAGCCTTATTTTTTTGGGCACCACAAAAAAACAAATTTTTTGTTAAAAATCCAAATCTCTTTTAGAAATTCTAATACCAATTCTATCGGTATTAACATTGAGATCTTTTGTGCTATTTTAAAGTCTTAAAAGTTTTATAGCAAAAAAATAATTTCTCAAGTCAGCCTATTGTTCTTGTTTTATTGACGATTTATTTGACAAATAAATATATAGACTCGTTTTTCAACAAGTCCTTTTATTTATTATTGCAAATACTTTTTATTGTAAGTAGCGTTTCACAAATTATCAAAAACGATGCTTATGACTTCCTGTTTTCTGTGTTAAATGGAATCTTTCTGTTTGGTTTTCTCTAAGTTTGGCAACCTAAACAATCTTTTTTATTTCGTTAGGCTCTTTCTTGACCGTTAAGGGTTTTAATCGCCCATAGACCTTTGTCTTTATTTGTCATTTCAACAAATCCAAAACCTTTGCTTCTTTTTGTTTCTTGGCCTCTAACAATTTTTGCACCTACAACCTCTCCACCACCCCCTTTCTCCATTTGGAAAATTAAAAAAAATACCATTCATTTGCTTATTATTTTAAGATAAGATGAAAACAAGATTTATTAAACACCCCTATTTGTTAAATCTGATGGCATTGATATTTGCGCTGAGCGCCTGCAACAAGCAAGCAGATGAAAAAGCCAAAACACTCGCTCCTCCATTGGAAATTGAAGAAGTGATGAATTTTGACAAGGGTGGCGATGGCACATATTTTAGGTCTATTTCTTTTGCAGATGAAATGCAT
The DNA here is from genome assembly GCA_030682255.1 of Bacteroidota bacterium. GTDB lineage: Bacteria > Bacteroidota > Bacteroidia > NS11-12g > UBA955 > JABMMZ01. The sequence continues at coordinate 4,654 of JAUXOK010000016.1, forward strand.
GGTGTGGTGGTAGGTGTTGGCAGTTCATATAAAAATGTTATCATGAGTTTTAGAACCACCGATGGCGGCAATACTTGGGATAGCATGGATTTACCAGCCGATTTGCTTCCCTTCGGCAATTTTGCTTTTGGTCAATACGCTGTTCATTTCGAAAAACCTGATATGGGTTTTCTTTGTGGATATACCGGCAATAACACACAAGGTTATATTGCTAAAAGCACCGATAAAGGCAAAACTTGGGTCAAAAAAACACAGTATGTTAGCTCTGCACCTTGGCAATTAGATTTTGATGGGGACATAGGCATAGCCATAGGCCCTAGTAGTTTGATGGTCAGAAGCACAGACGGAGGAGAAACATGGTCAAGTGTATCAAATTTACCAAGCCCTGCAGAAAATCTTGAAAGAATTCATATGCACGATCCCGACAATTACTATGTAAGTAGCAGAGTTGCTTTATGGAAAAGCACCGACAAGGGTGCCACTTGGCAAAATGTGCCCGTACCTTCTCAATCTGGATCAGAACTTATTTTTGCAGGCAATTACCAAATGGATTCCAAAACAACTGGTTATGTTGGAAATATCCATGGTATATCAAAAACTACCGATGCCGGTTTAACTTGGAATTATATTACAAAATTTAATACACCATACACACATGGCAATTTCTTTGTGCTCGAAAAAGATGTTATCTGTTTCAGAAATAATGTAACCAAAGAGTTTTGGATAAGTTACGATGGTGGTTCTAATTACAAGAAATTTTCTATCCCTATTAATCCTATTGGGGCATTTGATTTAACCCAATATGATTTATGGCATAATTTTGAAGTCATTGGCAATTACATGTATTGTTGGCCTGCAAATTCTTACAGTGGCAGTAAGCAATGTTTGTATCGCATTAAATATAAATAGTTGGTTAAACCACATATTGCCTCCGTCATTCTGAACCTGAGCGAAGAATCTCATAATGGGGGTTGACATAATTCGATGGGGAGATTCCTCTATCGGCTGAGCCGAGATCGGAATAACGTGGAAAATGCCTCCATTGTAAAAGTTAAAAAAATCTTCTAATACTAGAAAAATAGTGATATTTAGCATAATTTGCGCCTTGAAATCAGTATGTCGAAAAAAACAGAACTTCAAGAAATTGTTCAAAAATCGTTTGAATTTAAAGGCGCTTCAATCACACTTGGTGCTACCAAGTTGGATGGAGAATGTTTGGAAAATGCATTGGTAAAAGTCCCTCTCAAAACTTTTAACAGACACGGCTTAATTGCAGGCGCTACAGGAACGGGCAAAACCAAAACGCTTCAAAACATAGCTGAAAAACTTTCACTGCATGGTGTGCCAACATTGTTGATGGATATCAAAGGTGATTTAAGTGGAATTTCTCAGCCCGGTGTAGCAAACGATAAAATCACTGAAAGACATCAAACCATTGGTGTGGAATGGGCAGCCAAAGGATTTCCTACTGAATTGCTTTCAATTTCGGGCGAAAAAGGCGTGAAAATGAGGGCTACCATCTCCGAGTTTGGGCCCATTTTGCTCTCTAAAGTTTTGCAGTTGAACGATACACAAGGCGGAGTGGTGAGCTTGATATTTAAATATTGTGACGATAAGGGTTTGCCGCTGTTAGACATCAAAGATTTTAGAAAAGTTTGCCAACATATTCAAACTGGCGAAGGCAAAAAAGAAGTGGAGTCGCAATATGGTTTGGTGAGTTCAGCAAGTTTGGGTGCTATTTTGAGAAATATATTGGAAATAGAACAACAAGGCGCTGATGTTTTTTTTGGCGAAAGAAGTTTTGATGTGCAAGATTTATTAAGAACAGACGACAATGGTTTAGGCTATTGTTCCATACTAAGACTAACCGATATACAAAGCAAGCCCCGTTTGTTTTCAACGTTTATGTTGTGTTTGTTAGCAGAGATTTATCAAACCTTTCCAGAAAGAGGCGATATGGACAAGCCACAATTGTGTATATTCATAGATGAAGCCCATTTAATTTTTAAAGAAGCATCCAAAAACTTATTGAGTCAGATAGAAACCATCGTAAAACTGATTCGTTCAAAAGGTGTTGGCTTGTATTTTATTACACAAGACCCAACAGATGTGCCGGATGAAGTTTTGGGGCAATTAGGGATGAAAATTCAACATGCTTTGCGTGCCTTTACCGAAAAAGACCGAAAAGCCATCAAAACCATCGCAGAGAATTTTCCTCCAAGCGATTTTTATAAAACATCCGATTTATTAACTGCCTTAGGTATTGGCGAAGCCATTGTAACAGTATTAAATGAAAAAGGAATTCCAACACCTTTGATTCACACCTATTTAACTGCGCCACTCAGCAGAATGGATGTGATTTCCGAACAAGAAATAGATGATTTGGTTAAAAAATCGAGTCTTGTTAGATTTTACAACGAAGAGATAGACAGAGAAAGTGCCTACGAAATGCTGAGTAAAAAGATGGACGACCAAGCAGAAACCATCGAAGACAAAAAGGAAGAAATTCCTGAACCAAGAAAAACCAACGAGAAATCTACATTTGAAAAAGCAATGGGCAGCCCAACCGCAAGAATGGTTTTGAGAGAAGTTACCCGAGGACTTTTGGGCGTTCTTGGACTTAAATCTAGTTCAACAACAAGACGAAAGAAATCAAGTTGGTTTTAAATAAGTTTGTTTAATAACTTAATATTATTTTTAACTTAGGGACTGCTGAAAAAGTCAACACCCAAACAATATATTATTTCTTTTTAGCTTCGCTGCTACTTCGTGGTCTTTTTGGTGCCAAAAAGAAACAAAAAGGCACAACCAAATATAAATTTCTCATTTTGGAGCTGCACGGCTTGGCACAATCATCTCCAAAATGGAAATTTCACGCATTTGCTTGACCCCATCCGCATGGTTACTTTTCATTATATGCATTCTAAAATCAGAGCCGACCGCACCTTTATTAAATTTGACTTTGTTCCGCAAGCTTGCGAAATGAAGATTTTTCAGGGAAACCAAAAGGGAAGTTCAGCAAGTGGACTTATTGAAATCACCCGCAGTGGTCTGAAAAATCACATAAGAATTCTAAATTTAATTTGGTGCTAGCTTTTTTACTCATTCTTGTTTGTTTTATTGCATTCGTAAGGTCGCTTCGCTTTGTTGTTTAGCTTCGCTGCTACTTCGTGGTCTTTTTTTGGCAATGAACTAAGCTTTGCTTACTCATCATTACAATTAAAAAAAATAAATAAATGATAAAAAAAAGAAAAAGAAGGATTTGATGATTATATGAAAGTATATTTATGAATTACTTCTTATTTGAATACAATTAAACACGAAAGAATAATAATAAACACTTATATTGCGATAGAATAAGGCTTTTAATTAGCCCTTAAATATTTATTATTATGCAACAATTTGATTTTTCAAAAGCACGCGAGCAACTGAAACAAGAAACTATACAACAATTTAATATTTCAGATTCTAAGTTTGACGAATTATCTGAAATCAGTGTAATTGCATTGAAAAAAACCATTCAAAACCATGTACTTAAAAATGGCACCGATGAGCTTAAAGAACTCCTTTTGTTGAAAAAAGAAAGTGCAAATGCTTTGTTAGTCAAAAATGCCATAAAGGATTTGGAGATGGTTTTATTACCTGATTTGAAAACCAATGCTCAATCATTCAGTCAATTTGTAGTCAATCAAATGACACAAAAATTAGTTAAGGCGTTTCAAGCATCCGGCCACCCAAAAAATTTAGATGGCATATGCTTATTTTTAAACATCGACAAAAACTTAATCAAATTAGCCAATTCCAAAATGGGCAGGTTTTTTGGGAAATTCAGGTGATGGTAAGATAAATTCATCCGCTATAAACACATAATCAAATGAATCAAGTAGTTGAGTTTTCAAGAAGGACTACTTGTGTTTTGGTTCATAAATCAACCTTATAAAAGTGCTAAATCTTTCAAATTCTCTGCTAATGGGGATGCCCGTTACAATACCAACTAGAAGATTTTCGGCAATGCTAACCCTCATTTGTGGACGAACTGTCATATCAAAATCGCCATTCGTTAGAGTTTTGTTAAATTCAATCCCAATAAAATTTCTAGTGCCAGGAATCATGTAATGGAAATTGCTATTAATTTCCCATCTAGTATTGAAGGAATTGCTTGAAAAATGCTGACTGATGGCAGGACCTGTATATAATAACGTATGAAAATTTGTACCCCAACGTTTGGCGGCTACAAAAAAAGGGTTGTAAACATTGCCAATATAAACATTGCCACTTCTGTATTTATTAATGTCGTTGAGCTCAAACTCGTGAATGTATCCCAAAGCCATACTGGTTCTGTTTTTTTCTGACACATAAAAGGAATATTGCGTAGCTAATTTGAAACTATTGAGTTTGTTGCTAGGCGAATTCAGACTGCCGTTGATGGGATAATACAAAGAAAAAGGCAATTCAACCTCAAATCCCAATCTATCTATCGGGGCCCATTCATATTCAATAAGAGCGGTGTATTCGGTGTAGTCGTTGTTGTCTGTCATACCCAAACCCACATTCCATTCTTTTTCACCTTTTCTTGCTCCCAAATCTCTAATTAAGTCGATATAAAGTGGCTCAGCATGCAAGACCTTATCGGTTTTGAATTTGTTTTCAACCTCATGGATATAAAGACTGTCTTTTATTTGTTTATCATCAGGTTCTTCAAGTTGGCTTTTGGCACTGTATGCAACTAATAGAGCAAATAGGATTAAAACTTTTTTTTTCATATTGGAATATTTAATCTTTTGTAGTCGATATTTTTGTAAATAATTTAATTTTCAAGATGTTGAATTGTGAACTTTTACGAAGTATTTATATTCTTTACATCCCTAAAACTCATTTTTTTGCAAATATAGGTTTTATAACATATAAAATCAAGTTAAACGCTAAGATTTCACTTAAACTTAATCTAGGTTTTAAAAGAACTTATTATGATAATTATTGTTTTGAAATTAAAAAGATTTAAGTTTGCAGAAATAACATTATTATTAAAATGAACCATACAGAATATTTAGACGCCAACAAAGAACGTTTTTTAAACGAATTATTAGATTTATTAAGAATTCCATCAGTTAGTGCAGATAGCAAATATGCCGGTGATGTAAAAAAAACAGCTGATTTTGTAGCCGAAAAATTAAAAGAAGCAGGCGCAGACAATGTTGAAGTTTGTGCAACTGCAGGTCATCCGATTGTGTATGGCGAAAAAATATTTGATGCCAATTTACCAACAGTTTTGGTTTATGGTCATTACGATGTTCAACCAGCAGACCCTGTTGAATTATGGCACTCTCCCCCATTTGAACCCGTTATTAAACAAACCGAAGAACATCCTGAAGGTGCTATTTATGCCAGAGGTGCTTGCGATGACAAAGGTCAAATGTACATGCATGTGAAAGCTTTTGAAAGCATGGTTAAAACTAATTCACTAACATGTAATGTTAAATTCATGATAGAAGGCGAAGAGGAAGTTGGTTCAGCTAATTTGGGCACCTTCATCAAAGCCAATAAAGAAAAATTAAAAGCAGATGTTGTATTAGTTAGCGATACCAGCATGATAGCTAATGATACGCCAAGTATAGATGTTGGTTTAAGAGGTTTGGCATATATGGAAGTAGAATTGGTGGGTCCAAACAGAGATTTACACTCAGGTGTTTATGGCGGTGCAGTAGCCAATCCTGCAACAATTTTATGTCAAATGATAGCTTCATTACACGATGAAAACAACCACATTACCATACCCGGATTTTATGATGATGTGATAGTAGTTAGCGATGCCGACAGAACCGAAATGGCAAAAGCACCATTTGATTTAGAAGCTTATAAAAAAGATTTAGCCATTGATGATGTTTGGGGCGAAAAAGGGTATTCAACTGTTGAAAGAACCAGCATTAGACCGACCTTAGAAGTAAATGGTATTTGGGGTGGTTATATTGGTGAAGGTTCTAAAACAGTGTTACCAAGCAAAGCCAATGCAAAAATCAGCATGCGTTTGGTACCAGGTCAAAATTCTCATCAAATATCCGATTTATTCAAAGCGCATTTCGAGAAAATTGCTCCCGCAAGTATGAAAGTTAAAGTAACGCCACATCACGGTGGAGAGCCTGTTTTAACACCAACAGATAGCATTGAATTTCAAGCAGCATCAAAAGCCATGTTTAAAACTTTTGGTAAAAATCCAATTCCAACAAGAGGTGGCGGAAGTATTCCAATTATTGCTTTATTTGAAGCAGAACTTGGCATCAAATCATTATTAATGGGATTTGGATTAGATTCAGATGCATTGCATTCTCCAAATGAAAAATATGGTTTGTTCAATTACTACAAAGGCATCGAAACAATTCCATATTTCTATCAATTTTACGCAGAAATGAAAAAATAACTTTTATGAATAAAATACTTTTAACAATTGGTTTAGTAAGCTTCTTTATTTTAGGATGTTCAACAGATGATGATGCACCTGAACCAGACAAATGCAGCATGAAAAACATAGTTATTTCCGACAGTGTTATTCATGTAGAAAATTGCAAAAACAATGGCACAATAATTGTCACAGCAACAGGTTCAACGGATTTCACTTACAAGTTAAACAATGGTGATTTGCAAGTCAGTAATAGGTTTGATAATTTATCAGCCGGCACTTACGAAATAACAGTTAGAGATTTTGAAGGATGTGAGAGAACTCAAAATATTACTGTTAACGCGGGTGGTGCTATGGGTGATAAGTTTTCGGCAGTAAAAGCATTGGTTGCTCAGAAATGCGCCATTTCTGGCTGTCATGCTGCCAATGGCACTATACCCAATATTTTTTCTACAGATTGCAAAATTGTGGAAAGAGGAGCTTTGATGAAAACAAAAGCTGTGGATAGCAATATGGGAAATTTATCTACCAATGAAAAGTCAATCATCTTGGCTTGGTTGAATGCAGGCGGTAAATTTACTGATTAATTAAATGCGCTATTTAATAGAACTGTCATACAACGGCACCAATTATCAAGGTTGGCAAATTCAGCCCAATGGATTGACTGTTCAAGAAGTGTTAAATAATGCTTTATCTGTAATTTTAAGGCAAGAGATTTCTACATTAGGTTGTGGCAGAACCGATACAGGGGTGCATGCCAAACAATATTTTGCACATTTTGATTTTGATGGCATTTTACCAGAACCAATTATTCGCAATCTCAATGGTATTCTACCTCTTGATATTTCAGTTCATGAAATAATCAGCATTGCGCCAGATTTTAATGCCAGATTTAATGCCAAACTTCGAACCTACGAATATCACATTGTGTTCAACAAGAATCCTTTTTTGCAAAATTTAGCTGTCAGATGGTTTCAAGAATTGGATGTTGAAATGATGAATCAGGCCTGTTTGCTTCTAGTTGGCGAAAAAGATTTTGCATGTTTTAGCAAATCCAACACAGATGTCAAACATTATGTCTGTCATTTAATCAGTGCCGAGTGGTATTTTAGAGATAATATTTTAGTGTTTGAAGTAACAGCCAATCGTTTTTTAAGAAATATGGTTAGGGCAATGGTTGGCACACTGATAAAAGTGGGCGAAAAGAAAATAAATTTAGAACAATTTGAAGCCATTTTAGAAAGTAAAGACCGAACCATGGCAGGCGCATCTGTTCCCGCACATGGTTTGTATTTAGTAAATATCGACTATTAAACCCTTGAACCGTTTTATACAAATATTACTCAGTCCAATTGCGCTTTTGTTTTGGATGATTACATCTGTTAGAAATGGCTTGTACGACCTCAAAGTTTTTAAATCCTATCATTCAAAAATTCCAACAATTGTTGTAGGCAATTTGCAAGTTGGAGGAACCGGAAAATCACCCTTGGTAAAAATGTTGTTTCAATATTTATCGGAGACAAAGAAAGTTGGAATTTTATCAAGGGGATATGGCAGAAAAACAAAAGGCATAGTAATAGCTGATGAAAACGCCACTGCGCAAACTATTGGAGATGAACCGCTGATGTATTTTCAAAACTTGAAAAACGCTCAAGTGGTAGTGTCTGAAAGCAGAGAAAACGGCTTGAAATATTTTGAATCTCAAGACATAGATTTAGTTGTTTTGGATGATGCCTTTCAACACCGAAAGATTCAAGCGGATGTCAATATGGTGTTAACCGATTTTAATTCACCTTATTACAATGATTTTTTAATGCCTTCAGGAAGACTCAGAGAATCTATGAGTGGTTTGAAAAGAGCTGATATCGTAATTGTTACAAAATGTCCTGAAAGTTTAAGTCACAAACAAGCAAACGAGATGCTTAATCAATTAAAATTCAAAAACCATTCCTGTGTATTTTTTACAAGTTTGCAATACAACTCTTTAGAACCTTTATTTGGTGATTCTAAGTTTAAAGTTGAAGATTTTAAACAAATAATAGCCCTTTCTGGCATTGCAAATTCTAGCACATTTATCAAATATTTGGAAACATTTGGTTTGCCTATTCAAACAATCAACAAGAACGACCATCATATTTATCAAGCCAGAGATTTGCAAAAAGCTGTCAACAAAATGGCAAATAATGATGTCATCATTACAACAGAAAAAGATGCTGTAAAACTTAACACCATTGAATTTAAAAAAATCTTACCAAGCGACAGGGTGTTTGTTTTGCCTGTAAAACCACATTTTTTATTTAATAAAGAAACTGATTTTTATCAAGTTGTACTAGCTAAAATCCAAAATAAAGCCTAATTGACTTTAATAGCTTTACTATTGCCAGTAAAAACTATTTCTTTCTTTAGATTCAAAGTGTCATAATAATAAATATGTCCTTCTCCAAAAACTCTAATATTCAATTCTTCTATACTCCTAACATAAGAATGATCTCGGCTAAAACTAGAAATAAAACATTTTTTAGGCAATAGCCCTCTACAATCAACAAAACTAATATCATCTACCGAAGCTGACAACAAAAAGCATCTGCCATTGATTTTTACACCACCCGTATTAACCGCATTAACATAAATATAATCGCCTACAATATTCAGTTCTGCATCTTCTAAACCTCCTTGGGTGATTTCAATAATTTCAGAATTATAAATGGTGTCGATACATTTTACATGGGCACTGGCTAAAATAGAGAGTTTATCAAGATCTTTAAAATATATTTCAACTTTTTGTCTCACATCAAATTTGCGCACCCAATTGAATTTATTTTCGTTAGAAATAATCAATTCTTGGTTTTTCACCTTAGTGGTAAAGCCTTTAATAACATTTTTGCCAGCATACATGATAATTTGTCCATCCTTGCTAGAGTCTTGAATTAACGTCACATCAAATTTATCACCAACCGTAATGCGATTAAAATATGATACTTGCCTTTTTTCTGAAACAACTTCGCCATATGATTTAAACAAATCACCACCTTTTTGACAAGATATCAAAAGAAGCATCCCAATAAGATATAGATTAATTTGTTTCATTGTTAGTTTTGAAAGGATTAAAACGATAAGCAGCTCCCCAATGAAAATAGTCTGCTACAGCCATGTGGGATTTAAGACGAGTTTGAGCTGAAATGCCTTTGTTGAAAAAATAATTAAACCCTATTTTAAAATAAGTTTGCTTTTTAAATTGACTTGGTCTGTAAATGTAGGTTCCTAAATCTGTAACGATAGAAATTCTACCAAATGTAAATTCATGTCCTGCTTTAAATGCAATCTCAGTAATTTGAGACAATTTAAGGTTATTGAGCGTTTCAGGTCTAAAAAGCTCATAAGGGTAGGTTTTATCAATAAAAATATCCGAACCAAGTCTCCAAATTCTATTTTTTTGATACGTTTTGTAGTATACCAAACTGCCAGAATAAATGTTAAATCTTCTAGTATCTGCTACTGCAATTTGTTTATTGGCAAATCCTAGCGCTATTTCAATGCCATTTTTCGGAAATAATACAGGTAAGTCTTTGCGTTTAAATTCTTTTTTACTATTTAATTTCTGTAACAAACCAAAATTGAAATGTGCCATATTAATACCAAGATTAGGTCTTTTAAAATTACCATTACTGTAGTGTGTAACTCCAAAACCAAGCACCAATTGTTGCTTTTTCGAGATGTCAAAGTAGGCATTATACATCACTTGCATATTGCCGTTAAACCCTGATCCAATAGCCTTGTTTTTTTTGTTGGATTGAAAATCAAATGGTTTATTGAAATAACCAACTCCAGAGCCAAATCTTAAAACACTTTGAAATTTCTCTCTTTTTTTCAAATTCGCTTCTACAAAAATATGCCAAGCATAAGTATTACCATTTAGTTCTTTGTTTCCAAGATTGAAGAAAGAAATACCTGTCCCCCATTTCAAGTATTTATATTCATTGTCAACATTGTTCCAACCAGTGTGATTGCTTGTGTAAACGGCTTCAAAACCATAAGAATGTGCAGCCATATTTGCCATGTATTCTCTATGTGCAATCAAATAACCAGGGAAAAAACCAAATTGAACACCCCGATAAGGTTCATTGGCGAGTAAACTAAGTGTTGAGAGTGATAAAAATAGAAAAATATTTTTTTTAAACACATTGCAAATTTAAAAGAAACAAATTGATTTAGAACAAAAATAATAGTTCTTAAAATGTATAATTTTTGTCATTTTTTTTCTTGAGACAATAAATTTTTAAAAACTTCGTTATATTCGCACTCCAATTAAAAGCCGTTAGCCTATAAAAAACATTACTACTATCTGATTTACAAAGCATTAAGTGAGCTACTCTAAATTGAATTTTTTGCAACCTTTTTTAGGCAAAAGGCATGGATACCTTTATTGGTTTATCTTGATTGGCCTGAGTGCGCCTGTTTTTAGTATCACTTATTATCGTGAATTTCATTTAACTAATTTTTTAGAAACCGTTCTAGAAAACGAATCTGTTAAAATCGAAAAATCAAGTACCAAATCTTCGATATCTAACAAAAAGATTGAATTAAGGCAAGTTCCAGCAGACACGACCAAACAAAATACTACTGATACATCTAAGGAATCAAAACAGCCAATTTATCCTATCAAAGATAATTTGAATAATGATAAACCTGGTTACAAAAACAACATCGATTTATTAGACCCCTCTTATAAAAATACAATTGAATACAATCCAATTACAAAAAAATATGATGAATATAAAACTGTAGGAGGCCGTAAATCATTGGTGAGGTCGATGACTAGAGAAGAATATCTTCAAGAAACCGCCAAAGAGGAGCAAAAGAGATATTTTGAACAAAGATCAAAAAGTAATGCGGGCGCAAGTGGTTATAACAACAACAACAAAATAGAATTAATAAAACCTCCTGAAATTTTAGACAAAGTTTTTAGAGGTGGCTTAGTGGATATACAACCAAGCGGTTCGGCCGAATTAACATTTGGCGGCAATTTTAACACCGTTAGAAATCCACAATTCAGTGCAAGACAACAACGAACAGGTCAGTTTGATTTTGACCAAAAAATCCAATTGAACGTGGTTGGAAAAATAGGTAACGCTTTGAATCTAGCCATCAAATATGATACAGATGCTACATTTGATTTTGACAACCAAACAAAATTAGATTGGGTAGGCAAAGAAGATCAAATGCTTAAAAAAGTTGAGTTGGGAAATGTAAGTTTGCCGCTCAATGGGAGCTTAATTCAAGCTGGTCAGTCATTATTTGGCATTAAAACCGATTGGCAATTTGGCAGATTAAAAATGTCTGTTATTGCTACTCAAAACAAAGGACAAAGAACAGAAACCACCGTAAATGGTGGAGCCCAAATTACAAATTTCAATATTCAAGCACATAATTATGATCAAAATAGGCACTACTTTTTAGGACAATTTTTCAAAGATCAATACGATGGAGCTTTATCTGATTTGCCATTAGTAGCTTCTGGTGTTTTTATAAATCGTGTTGAAATTTGGGTAACAAACAGAAGTGGTAATTTTGAAAACACAAGAGATGTTTTAAGCATTATGGATTTAGGTGAATCTAAACCCTATAATCCTGCAGCTTCAGCGTTAATTCCTACTTTAGATCCCCGAACAAGTAATAATCATAACTTGATATATCCAGAATTTTCTGAAGGCGTAAATGCCAATGGAATTAGATTAGCCAAATCTACCATTGATGTATTAAATCAAAATTATCCAGCTTATCAACAAGGACTTGATTATGAATTATTAACTTATGCCAGACAATTGAATGAGAATGAATACAGTATAAACCAAAGATTGGGTTATATTTCATTAAATTCCGCACTCAATAATGATGAAATACTTGGTGTAGCTTATGAATACACCTACAATGGACAAGTTTATAAAGTTGGAGAGTTTGCATCAGAAATTAATAGCGATAGAGCCAATAGCCGAATATTGATGGTTAAAATGTTAAAAAACAACATCATCAGAACAAAAATCCCTATGTGGGAATTGATGATGAAAAATGTATACTCATTAGGTTCATTCAATATTAATCCTACTGATTTAAATTTTAATGTCATATACAATGACGACCCATCAGGTGCTGATATAAATTATATGCCTGTTCAAGATTTTCCTCAATTAAGTGGAGGCAATCCTTTAATTCGGGTAATGAATATGGACAAGGTAAATCGCCAACAAGAACCAAAACCAGATGGAGTTTTTGATGCCATAGAAGATGTTACATTCCAAAGTCGTTTTGGTAGAGTTATCTTTCCAGTTAGAGAGCCATTTGGGGAATATTTAAGAAGCAAGTTTGATGGCAATAATTCAGTAGCAGACAGGTATATTTTTGATGCCTTGTATGATAGTACAAAGTGGATGGCAGAACAAGATGTTACACACAATAAGTTTTTTCTCAAGGGTTCATTTAAAGGCACAAGTAGCAATGAAATATCACTAAATGCATTAAATGTTCCTCAAGGTTCGGTAGTTGTAACTGCCAATGGGACTCGTTTAACTGAAAATGTTGATTTTACAGTAGATTATAATGGCGGAAAAGTAACAATCATCAATCAAGGGATATTGCAATCCGGAGCAATAATTAAAGTATCTGCAGAAAGCAACAGCTTATTTAATATCCAACAAAAAACTTTACTTGGTGCAAGATTTGATTACACCGCCAACAAAAAACTATTGGTTGGTGGCACAATTTTGCATATGTATGAAAGGGCTTTGACACCCAAAACCAACATCAATGATGACCCGCTTTTAAACACCATCATTGGGGTAGATTTTAATTACAATTCATCCTCATTATTTTTAACAAAACTAGTAGATAAACTTCCCTTTATTCAAACAAAAGCTGAGAGTAAAATTACAGCACAAGGTGAGTATGCCAGATTATTTCCCGGACAGGCATTAGGTCAAAACAAGCAAAGAGGCGTTAGCTATCTAGATGATTTTGAAGGTGCCGAAACCACATTTGACTTAAGGTTATTATCCAATTGGAAATTAGCAAGTATCCCTCAATCTCAACCTCAATTATTCCCTGAGTGGGCATTAAATGCACCTGATAAAAAAACTTGGAACTATCAAAGAGCGCAGTTTGCCTGGTATAATATCGACCCTACATTTTACAGAAAAGATCGATATACACCTGCTCATATAGCAGATGATGTTGATATGCAAAGCAATCATTTTATGAGAGAAGTTACTGTAAATGAAGTATTCCCTAATAAACAAATACAACAAGGTGCTCCAAATATTTTACCTACACTTGATTTAGCATTTTTCCCTAAAGAAAGAGGACAATATAATTACAATCCAAATTCAGCTGATTTTGATCCAAATGGGTTATTCCTTAAACCAGAAAATACATGGGGCGGTGTAATGAGAAGAATAGAAAGCAATGATTTTGAAGCCGCAAATATTGACTATATCGAAATTTGGATGATGGATCCATTTGTATACAATAATACTGGCTCTAACAAAGGTAAATTATACATAGATTTAGGCAATATTAGTGAAGATATTTTACCAGACAGAAGAAAAACCTTTGAAAATGGATTTAGCCCTTCAGGCAATATTGGAGATGCAGACACCTCGATTTTTGGAAGAGTGCCATTATTACCACAATTGAACAATGCATTTGATAACGAACCTACGGCTAGACCTTTTCAGGATGTTGGTCTAGATGGATTGAATGATGATGATGAAAGATTGTTTTTTCAAAATTATTTAACCCAACTTGAAAATAATTTTGGCGTTAATTCAAAAATATATCAAGACGCATTAGCTGACCCTTCTAATGATAATTACCTTCACAACAGAAAAGGTGTTTACGATAATACGCAATCATCAATTATTTCAAGATATAAAAAATTTAATTCCCTTCAAGGTAATTCCACATTAGATAAATTACCCGATGGTTCACCAGAAGCTGCAACCAATTTACCAGATAACGAGGATATTAATAACGATTTCACAATGAACCAAACTGAGGATTATTTCAATTACGAAATAAATTTAAGTCCTTCAGATTTGGAAATAGGCAAAGGTTTTGTAACAGATATTTCAGAAATAAACAAAACATTGAAGAATGGCAAAGTTGAGAAAATAAGATGGATACAATTAAAAGTTCCTATTCGTGAATATTCTAAAACTGTAGGAAACATATCTGACTTTAAATCTATACGTTTTATGAGAATGTATATGAAGGGCTTTACAGACAGTACTATTTTAAGATTTGCAAACTTTCAATTAGTAAGAGCTGATTGGAGACGATATTTAAATTCACTAACTAGCCCTGGCGCTGTGGTGCCAATAGACCCAACCGACAATACCGCATTTGTTGTATCAACAGTTAATATCGAAGAAAACGGCAAAAGAACACCAATAAGATATGTTGAACCTCCTGGAATTAACCGAGTAAGAGACCCTGCTTCGCAAAACTTCGTAGAGCAAAATGAACAATCCCTATCATTAAGAGTATGTAACTTAAAAGGAGGCGATTCAAGGGCAGCTTTTAAAGCAGTTAATTTTGATATTCGAAATTATAAAAATTTCAAAATGTTTGTCCATGCAGAAGGAACAGAATTGAAAGATGGCGACATATCTGCATTTATTAGAATCGGAACTGATTTAGTTGGCAACTATTATGAATATGAAATCCCTTTGAAAATCACTCCAGATGGTTCGATAGCAGCAGATAAAATATGGATGGCCGAAAATGAATTTAATTTTTTATTAGCCGATTTATTTAATTCCAAAACCAAAAGAGAGGAATCCAATGTTCAACTCAATAGACCATTTTTTTACTTTAATGAAAAAGGACATAAAATAACCATTTTAGGATTACCTGATTTAAGTAATTTAAGAGTTATTATGCTTGGCGTAAGAAATAATACAGATAATCCTAAATGTGGAGAAGTTTGGTTTAATGAAATGCGAGTAACAGAAATTTCAAACAAAGGAGGATGGGCCACAACTGGAAGAGTAGTAGCACAAATGGCAGATTTTGCAACCTTATCAGCTTCGGGCAATATTTCAACCATAGGCTTTGGCGGTATAGACCAAAGACTTAATCAAAGAAATTTGAGCGATAATTATCAATTTGATTTGTCATCTGCTTTTGAATTGGGTAAATTTTTCTCACAAAAAGCAGGCGTAAACATCCCAATGTTTGTTGGCTATAGCGGTGCGATTATGAGACCTAAATTTAATCCATTGAATCCTGATATTGAATTAAAAAATTCGGTTGCACGACTGCCCGAGGATCAGAAAAAAGAAGTATTAAGAGCGGCTGAAGACTATAACTCAAGATATAGCATTAATTTTACAAATGTCAGAAAAAATGCAGTTGGTGGAGGCAGGATTATGCCATGGAGTATCTCTAACTTTAACCTAACATATTCTTATATCCATAATCAAAGGCGAAACATACAAATAGAAGATCATTTTCAAAAATTATATCACGGAAGTATCGGTTATAATTACAGTCCAAAACCCAAAAATTGGCAACCATTTAATTTTATCAAAAACAAGAAATTAGCCATTATCAAGGATTTTAATATCAACTTATATCCTCAAACAATATTGGTAAGATTTGATGTTGACAGAATGTATTCAGAAACATTAAACCGAGGAAACGATTTATTTAAACAAATTACGCCTAGATTGTATGACAAAAACTTTACCATGCAAAGGGTTTACAATGTGAATTACCCTTTGACCAAAAATTTAAAATTAGATTACTCAGCAACCATTAACAGTAGAATTCAAGAGCCATTTGGAGAAATAACCAATCAAGAACAAAGAGATAGTATAAGAAAAGACTTTTGGGCATTAGGTAGAATGAGAGATTTTAATCAAATCGCTAATTTGAATTACTTAGTGCCTTTTCAAAAAATAGGGATTTTAAATTGGATTACTTCAAATTTAAGATATAGTGCAAATTATGGTTGGTCGCAGGCACCTCCTGCGTTTAGTACTTTTGGAAACACAATTTCAAACAGCAGAGAATTTAATGCTAATACACAATTAAACTTTGTTAATTTGTACAATAAAATTCCAGCATTAAGAAGAATTAATCAAGGGACTAAAAAGAAAACCACCCCAAAAGATGCTAAAAACCAAGGTTCAGCAGCTACTGATAAAAACGAAAAAGAAAAACCATCCTTTGGCACAGGTTTTTTACGCACATTAATGATGGTTAGAAACTTCAACATTAATTATA
Organism: Bacteroidota bacterium; assembly: GCA_030682255.1. Lineage (GTDB taxonomy): Bacteria > Bacteroidota > Bacteroidia > NS11-12g > UBA955 > JABMMZ01. Next base: position 21,329 of record JAUXOK010000016.1, read on the forward strand.
CACTTAGAGATGGTATTACATTGCCAGGCTTTGTTCATCAAATTGATTATTTCGGACAAAATTTTGCTCAGGATGCACCTGGCATTCCTTTTATCTTAGGAAGTCAAAATGAAAATGTCAGATATAATATAGCCAATCAAGGTTCATTATCTAATGACATCCGATTAAATAATTTCTTTATTCAAACAAAATCTAAAAACATAACGGGTAGTTCTACTATCGAACCTTTAAAAGATTTTAGAATTCAACTTAATTTTAGCTTAATTCAATCTAATAACATTCAATCATTATTTAGGTATGATGATACAACACAAGATTGGAGAGATTTTTCGATCAGAGAAACAGGCAATTTCTCAATGACTGGTATATTCATCCAAACAGCCAACGACCCTTCAAGCGCAAAAAATGAATGGCGAAGTAAAAATTATGAAAATTTTGAAAACTTTAGATTTGTAGTTTCACAAAGACAAGCAGAATTAGACTCAAGAGTAACCAACAAAACTATAGATACAACTAATAGAGGTAAGTATTATTATGGTTATGGACCTACAGCACAAAACACTTTAATTCCCGCCTTTTTAGCCGCCTATACTGGTCAAAATCAAGCTAAAGTTACCCTTAGTCCTTTCAGAAGGATACCATTACCAAATTGGACAATTAATTACAATGGATTAAGTAAAATCAAGGCTATTAACAAATATTTTTCTAATATAACAATTCAACATAGATATGTTGGAAACTATAATGTTGGAGGTTATACCAGTAACTTACAATTTGATGCATTATCTTCCCCAGAAAATGGCAAAGATTTAGTGAGTGATGTGAATATAAACAACGTTTCGATAAGAGAACAATTTAATCCATTGATTGGAATAGATATTACAACTGTAAAAGGGTTGACCACTAATGTCAAATACAATCAATCTAGAAATGTAACTTTATTTGTGCCTAATGCTAACGTTACAGAAATGACTAATAAAGAATTTAATTTAAATTTTGGATATAGAGTAAACGGCATTAAATTACCTATAAAAGTAAATGGCAAAAGAATTTATTTAGAAAACGATTTACAAATAACTGCTGATATTGGCATACAAAACAACTATACTATTATCAGAAGAGTGGACCAAAATAGCAATACAGCAGCAAACGGTCAACGTGTAGTATTTATTAGACCAAATATCAGATACATGATTAATAACAACATCAATATTGATATTTTCTACGACAGAAGAGCATCCAAACCACATGCTTCGAATGCTTTTCCTACTGCTCTAACTACCTTTGGAATTAAGTTAAGGTACACCATACAGTAATTCGTCATTTTTTCGTCATTTTATTAACAGCCTGTATTTTTGTTAGAATTTATATTTATGTTTGTCGATATGCATAAATTTACTTTTACTAAAGTTAGTCTTTTGATTTTATTCTTAACTTTTGTTTTCCTAAATGTCAATTCACAAACAAAAACATACGGACTTATCGATAAATTTTCAGGTTCACAAGAAAATGGTTACGTTTTATACTCGCCATTTCTATCAGATACCACTTTTTTAATTAATAAATGCGGACAGCGAGTTCATACATGGGTTAACCTCTCGTCTCCAGGTATGTCTCTTTATTTAAAACCAAATGGCAATTTGTTAAAAACAGGCATTTATAAAGATACAACATTTAATCATGCCGGAGGTAAAGCTGGGTTAATAGAGGAATACGATTGGGATGGCAATTTATTATGGAAATATGTTGTAATGAATGATTCTCTTTTACATCATCATGACATCGAAATAATGCCAAATGGCAATATATTAGTTTTGGCATGGCATCAAATATCAGAAGCTAGAGCATTAGCATTAGGCAGAAAACCAGAAAATTTTGAATATGGTACAGATAAAAAAGTGCTTTGGGGTGAAAAAATCATTGAAATTAAACCACTAGGAACCGATAGTGCAGAAGTGGTTTGGGAGTGGGATTTGTTTGATCATTTGATTCAGGATTTTGACCCTCTATTACCTAATTTTGGATTTCCATCAGATTTCCCTCAATTGATGGACATCAATTATGCTTTAGATTTAGAAACATTTGATTGGATTCATGCCAATTCAGTGGCATATAATGCAGAATTAGATCAAATAGTTATAAGCGCCCACAATATTTGTGAATTTTGGATTATAGACCACAGTACAACTATAGCTGAATCTAAATCTCATTCAGGAGGTAGATACAACAAAGGCGGAGATTTACTTTTTAGATGGGGAAATCCAATGGCTTATGGCCATGGAACTATCGCAGATAGAAAATTATTTAGACAACATGATGCACATTGGATACCTAAAGGCTATTTAGACGAGGGTAAAATTATGTTATTTAATAATGGATGGGGAAGAGACACCGCTTATTCAACAGTAGAAGTTATTGATATACCTGATTTATCAAACAATAATTACTTATACAATTTACCAATGGGTCCAACTTCGGCTCATTGGAAATATAAAGATTCTAATCCTACAAACTTTTATTCTCAAATTATATCTGGTGCAAGAAGATTGCCAAACGGCAACACGTTGATTTGCGAAGGCACTAAGAGTTTGTTTTTCGAAGTAACGCCAAAGGGTAAAATAGTTTGGAAATATAAAAATCCATACATAGGCAATGTTATACAAACAGATGGCACTTCTCCTAAAAATGGATTTGTTTTTAGATGTTCATTCTACCCTGATACCTTTTCAGGATTTAAAAACAAAGAATTATCACCAAAAGGGACTATTGAAAAAAAACCTCTTCCTTATTCATGTATATATGGCACCCAAGAACCTAAGCTAGTTTCACTAAATCCACATCTACAAAAAGTTAATGTAATGCCAAATGCAAAATTGGTCATGAGATTTGACAGAGGTATGATAAAAGGCAACAATGGTGTCATAGAAATATACGCCAATGACTTGTACCATGAAAACATTTTAGTAAACAGTCAAAATGTGGTAATGGACAATAAAAATGCAATTATTACACCCTCTACTCCCTTCCCTTTAAATGCCAACATTAAAGTAAATGTGCCTGCAAAATCATTTAAAGATTCGGTTGGGTTATTTTATTCAAAAATAGTGTCAGTTTCAGATTGGACTTTTTCTACGATAGAAGCTTTACCTGAAATAACAAGCTTTTCGCCTTTACATACTCAAACTAATGTTTCAAGAAATGCAAAACTAATTATTGATTTTAAAGATTCTATTTTTAAAGGTAATGGCAATATTAAAGTGTATGAAAATTATGTAATTAAAGAAATCATCAATGTAAACAGCAACAATGTCTCAATTATTGGAAATAAAGTAATCATAACTTTAACAGACTCATTTATGCCTAATCATTTTGTTTTTGTAGAAACCGATAGTTGTTTCAGAGATGAGTTAGGCTCAAAGTCTTCACCAATTACTTATGGTTCTTGGTTTTTCAAAACTTTAGATTTATTAAAACCAACATCTTTTAATCCAGCTCATTTATCCGTAGATGTTCCAGAAAACTTAAAATTTGAAATTGAATTTAATCATCCTATTCAATTAGGACAAGCAGGTTCAATAAAAATATTCCAAAACAATGACTTGTTTGAAGAGTTGCAATATACTGACTCAAAAATAAGTATTGAAGGCACTAAATTGAAATTTAACACTTCTGCTTTATTCACAAAAGGCGCTAAAATAAGCGTTGATATTTCCAATGGTTTAGTTTTAGATTCATTCAACCAAACATATAATGGCATCAGCGCAACAAATTGGAATTTTAAAATCAATGAACCTTTATCTGTCGTATCAGTTTTAGAAAATAAAAACATCCAAGTATATCCTAATCCATTTAGTGGCTTTGTAAATGTTGTAAGCAACGAACCAATTTGGTCAGTTGAAATAATCAACATGGAGGGTAAAAAAATAAATCTAACACTTTCTCCTCAACAAACCATTGAATTCAAACAAATACCAAATGGTGTTTACATGATAATAATCAATAAAACTAAAGTGTTTAAAGTTTTAAAAGCTGAGTAATTTATTGTCTTTTCAATTATAAGAAATCAACGAATGATTTGAAATAACTTGATGTTTTTATAGGATTTCAAGAATTTTAAACCTACGTATTTTTTTACTTGACCTTCGAATGTTTCTTCATTACTAATGATATATTTTAGTTGAGCGTTACCAATAATCGAGCTTAATTTTTCCTCGCTTTGGTCCGAATAAAATCTATACCCTCTCAGATGTAAATAATACAAAATGTTATTGGGCGAAATATCATAACCTACAAGAACACAGTCGTTTCTACTTATATTAATTGACTGTATTTTATTTTTGAACATTATGTAATCAGAAGGATTTTGATGAGATTGTTCCCAATAATTACCAAATGTATATCTTTCAGTAAGATTTTTTTTACCAAAATTATAATGATAGTTGGCGCCAATAATAAGTAATACTAAAATTGCAACTTTAAAATACACAAAACTTTTATTTAGCGTACTTAAATAAGCTAAAATATAAATCCAATTCAAAACAAAAGTTGGGAAAAGTGTAATGATATAATAATCATGATACCTAAATTGAAACATCATGATAGTTAAAAAAGAAAAAGCCCCCAATGTATTGATAACAGATAAAAACCACAAATGAGATATTGATTTTTTGAAAAGAAAAAATTGCACAACCAATCCAAAAGTAACTATATAAAATAATGGTAATACAAATGTTTGATCAGGCCAATTGTTTAAATATATGAGCCAAGCATCTTTGTAATTAGACCAATTAGTCCATTCTGGCAATTGCATTAAAAAATAATCGGCATTGTGGTTAATCGCCAATTGTCGGCTCCATAAGTACCATGTAATTGGAATTAGAATTGCAAAACACAACTGAAACGCAAGCTCTTTTTTACTGATTATAATGATATTCAAGGGTTTGATATTAGAAAAAACAAGTAAGCTTGTTAAAGTAAGCCAGTGAACTAAGGATGTTGTTTTTATAGCAACGGATAACCCTAAACAAAGTATAAAAACCACCTTTAAAATGAAAGAATTAGAATTTGGCAGATATGCATGCTTGATGTGTAATTTAAAAAACAAATAGAATGCTATAAGAATTAACCCAAAAGATGGAATGTCAGGCAAAAAGCTATTGGCATAGAATAAAAGAATTGGAGAACTACATAACAAAACAATTAGAACATACGAAATTAACGAGTTTGAATAATTTTTTATCCAATTGAATAGGGCGAAAATGCCAACTGTAAAAACAAAAAAAGTAATCAATCTGAACCAAAACTCATCGTAACCAAACAATCTATAACTTATGGCTGCGCAATAGCTAATTATAGGGAGTTCACAAGACACAATACCATCTTCGCATCTATTTTCATTAACTTCAGGATAAAAAAAGTTAAATCCATTGTAAAAATAGTTCTGAGCCAAAGAGGCTCTATCGCACTGAGCGCTTTGATGCACGCCCATTGGCGGTAAACTAAAATATTTAAAATATCCAACTGAAAAATAGAAAACACCCCAAAATATCAAGAAATAAAGAGAACGTTTTAGCCATATGAGGGTTGATTTATTCAATATTTACTTAACAATTGGAATTTTAGTTTCTTTGATTTTATTCAATCCACCATATACATTTTTAATATAAGAGAAGCCGTTTTTTCTAAGAATACTTGCAGCAATAACACTGCTATATCCACCACTACAATATATGTATATAGGTTTATCTCTTGGTATTTTATTTAAATCATCAATAAACGTTTCCAGTGGAAAATTTAATGCCCCTAAAACATGTCCGTCAGCAAATTTTTCAGCATTTCTAACATCAATTACAAATTCTGCTTGAAAATTTAAATCTAATTCAAGTTCCTCAGGTGTAATGCTAATAATCATATCTATTGCTCTGTTAGACTCTAGGTAGGTATTATAGCCATTTTTTAAAAAAAACAAATTAATATAGCCTAATTCTTCAAGTCTTTTTTTACAAATTTCATTATCATTAGCAATTACTAATATTTCAATAGTTTTATCTTTAATTATTTGAGTTATTTTTTCATCAAAAGAACCGTTCAATCCAATATTAATTGAACTTGGAATGAAACCTCTTTCAAATATATCTTGAACTCTTGTGTCTAAAATATAATAATCACTAATGTGATCGACATCCAAAAAAATCATAGTTGCAAACCTACAATATAAAATCGAAAGCTAAAACTTCATAAAATTAAACATTTATTAGATAATTTTCATTTAATTTGCAGTCCTTAAAAAAATTAGGTTTATGTTAAGTTTAATATTAAGTGCATCCCAATTATTAATTAGAAAGCAAGTATTTAATTATGAGATTATCAAACATAAATTAAAGTTATTAATAAGCACAATAATGAGAGTTGTCCGAATGGCCTAAGGAAGCATCCCGAACTTTCGGGAGAAAGCGTGTATTAAATAATGAAGTTTTTTATATGAAAAATGCCATTATTTTTGCAAACATATTAAGGAGAGTTGTCCGAGTGGCTTAAGGAGCACGCTTGGAAAGCGTGTATATCGCAAGGTATCGAGGGTTCGAATCCCTCACTCTCCGCCAAGATTTACAAAAAACCTCAATTGTATTGAGGTTTTTTTATACCCTTTTTGTCTGAGCAAAGCTCGAGCACAAAAAGAGTATAAAAAGGATAGCCTTGTAACGGCTTGGTTTTTTGTAAATATTGAAGCCGACCCCTAAGGGATCATTTTAAATAATCCCGAAAAAAATTTTGTTTGAGCAAAGCTCGAGCACAAAAAGGGTATAAAAAGGATAGCCTTGTAACGGCATGGGAAAGAAGAATTTTTAACATTTATCCAACATTAGAAATTATCAACTCTCAAGTTCGTTATTATAAAAAATAAGATAACTTATACAACAATATTTATTTAACACTTAATATCAACAAAGGGATAAGTTTTGGATGTAATTAATATGTTTTTGAGTATTAAGACAATTGCCATTAAATTATTATCTCAACAAGTAAAACACCCCTTTTTTATACTTCCATGAGGTACTTTTACCTTTGTACTTGATATGATAAATGTAGTAATCTGTAGGACATAGATTCCCTTTATAGGTACCATCCCAACCTTTTTTTAAGCCATCGCTTTCAAAAAGCTTTTCTCCCCATCGGTTATAAATCTGTAAATTAGATTGAACTACAGATTTGGCATAAATCTTAAATACTTCATTGGTTTCGTCATCATTTGGAGAAAAGGCATCTGGCATAAAAATAGAAACTGTATCCAAAACACAAATTTTTACTTTAAAACTATCTTTACAACCACCTTCGTTTGTAATTATCAACTGAATTACATAGTTGTCAGTATCTCCAATATAGGTATGACTGGGATTAAAAGCTTCGCTGTATTCTTGTTTATAACCATCTCCAAAATTCCACTCCCCTTTTATTCCTCCTTCGCTTAAATTAATAATTTTTACTAAGGCATTATCACTATAAACACATTGGCCAGATGGAACTGTGGTAAAATAAGCCCTTATACGATGATAACCCAAAACATTTGCACTTGTGTCGTAGAAACAACCTGTATTTAAATTCTTTACCCTTACTTTATATGTATTAGCTACTGGAGCTACTATATTAGGTGTTATCTGAGGCGGTATAGTATTCCATAAATACGAATAAGGACCATCGCCATTCATTTTTAAATTAGCAAAACCTAAATTACCAAAACATAATTTATCATTAGTTTGAATCTGACCATACATTTGTGGATGAACATACACAAATTGAATTTTTACAACCGAATCACTACAACCATCATAAGCTACTACTCTGAAAGTTTGCGAAATCTTAGGCACATCATATATATTAGTAACATTATACTGACCAGAACTCCAAAAGAGGTTGACATTATTTGTTCCTCCATTTGTAATAGTGGATAATTCAATAGTTTCACCGACACAAATTGAATCTTTATCTACACTCAAAGACATTGAGATAGGCATACCTACAACAACATCTTTAACCAATTGGTTGACACATTTTCCTTGCCCTATTTTATATACAATCTGATGATTGCCCGCACCAGCAAGTGATGGATTAAAAACTTGGTTTAAAACAGCTCCACCTGTTAATACACCTCCTGAAGGATTTAAGTTAATGATAGTATTGGAATCTTTAAAACAATAATAATCTCTCAATCCAGACCATGATATACTTGGCAATGGATTCACCGTAATTCTTATAGTATCTATACATCTTCCTGGATAACTAAAGTAGATAAAATGAGTACCAACTCCCGCAACTACTGGGCTAAATACACCTAAAACAGCATTTGTTACTCCTTTACCAACAAAAGTGCCTTTTCCCTCTCCATTGAACAATCTAAATGGATCGTCAGCAACACAAAAAACTGTATCTTTTTGAATATTGGCCCTTGGATATACATGAATAACAATAGTATCACTACAACCATTTGCATTTCCAATAATTTGATTATAAGACCCTTTCCCAGCTAGTGAAGGGCTAAACTTCTGATTAAATAAAGCATTGCCTACAATGGCGTTACTCCCAGAAAAAATCATATTCCATGGATCATTAAACAAATAAGAATTTCGCATAAAATAGGCCGTATCGTAAACACAATTTTTAATAGTGTCTTTATAAAATTTTGTATATCTTAAGTACATGATTTTATCATCTTTACAGCCATTGGGAGCATGATAGGTTAAATTTGTTTGAGTAAATGTAACTTTGTTTGGCACCCTAAAAGAATCTGCATCAAAAATACCATTCCCAGAATCAAAAATGCCTTTTCCTGTCCAATATCCACCACTAGGTATGCCCGCAAGCAATACCCTTTGTCCAGCATCTGGACAGGCTATCTCATCCCATCTCGCATCAACATCTTTAATAAACCTCTTTAAAGTATCTATGCAACCGTTTATTACATAAACATAGTTTTTGTTGCCTGGTCCAGCAAATAATGGCCGGCTAATACCACGTCTAAAATTAATGATACCTGGTCCAAACCAATTACCTCCAATAGGACTAAAATTTTGAATGGTATCAAAAGGCTTAGATTTACAAATCGTATCAAACTTAGGAATTTGAATACCATCTACATTGATAATCTTATCACTTGTGCAACCGCTCCAACTGTATGTTACAACAAAACTACCTGGTATTGATGGTGGTGTAAACAAACCATTAGATGAAATATGTGGACCGCTCCAAGTGCCCCCAGTGGGTGTAAATCCAGTTACTAAAAAAGAATTTGCGCCAGGACAAGCCGCATTTGGGGCTCCTGCATTTATGGCTCTAACTGTTACCAAAACTGAATCCCTACAAGAACCAACATTATAATACACTTTTTTAAATCCACCTCCTGAAACGGCAGGATCAAAAGTACCATTTGCCCCATTGGTAATTCCTGAACCTGTCCAAACGCCACCTAAAGGTAATCCCATCAAATTAAATGGACCACTTGATTGGCAAATGGTTGTATCATTTTGTGCTATTGGCGGGTCCAAAACCGTAATATCAACTGTATCTATGCCTGAAACAGATACACCATCAGAAACACGCAGAATATACCTTGTATCATCAGTAGGACAAATTGTTTTAGGAGGCGCTCCAGTTAAGCCTCCACTCAACCATGTGTAACTATAATTCACCGAATTACCTCCTGTTATAATAGCGGTTAAATTAGCGCATGACCCTTTACAAATTATTAATCTATTACTTCTTAAATCTACATTGATTGGGCAATTGGTAATTTTGAAATTTAATCGTGCTGTTATTAACCAAATACTATCGCATGCATCCTTAAAATAAGAATTAAAGTCTAAAACATAGTTACCACTTCTATTCAACCCTGATGCAAAATTGATATCAAAGGAATTGGTTTCTTTATTGACACAATTGATTGGTGTTATGGATGAAATTGCGGTAGAAAGGGTTCCAGATAATTTAAAATTTGAAGCATCTATTGAATCACAATGAAACTTTTGATCTAAGGTAACTCTTATTTTTGTAGAATTACAATCTGGGTCGGCCAAGGCACTAAATTTTGGTTGTGGCACTTGTGTTACTTTTCCTTCCCAAGTTAATTCCCACCCATCACAAACTATGTTTTTATCTGAATGAAAATAAAAAGTTAAAGCAGAATCGTTGCTTGTGAAAGAGGATGGATTGTTGATACTTCCTGTGTAGGTTCTAATTAAATTCCCGTTGGTATCATTACCTCTATAAACCTTTAAATAATCGGAAACATTTTCTGTACAAAACGCCCCATTAAATTTGATAGTAATACTACTTGCCCCTTTAACTACAATAGTGAAAATCAAATCTTCATTATTGGCATATTTACCAGTCGATTGTTGATTACCTTCACTATCTGTCATTATGCCTTTACATGCGTATACTTTGGCGTTAGACATTTTATAAGCAGTTTGAGCCACAGCATCATTCATAATCAAACATTGACCAATTAACATGATTAATCCTAATAATGGACGATATTTAAATCTAAAACTATTCAAGCTTTATTCTTTTTTAATAATGATTTCTGGTGTTACAATTAAATTACTCCAATTACCTGCTTTATCTCTCAACTTTATTTCAAAATTTGTAAACTCCTGATTGGCAGAACCCAGCAAAAAAACATTTTTTATATTGACTCTAACTTTTCCTTGTATTTGAATTTTACTATTGGGCGGAGACAATGGTTTGATGAAATAATAATCGGCCTCATTCAACCTTTTATCTTTAACATAAATTGAATTCTTATCAGGGTCTTCCTCTCCTATATCTCCATCTCCATCAATGTATTCTATCTCAATTACTAAACTGTCTTTAAATTGAATCAGCTCTGTTATACTTAAAGACAACAACTTAATTTGAGGTATTTTTGAAACATTCGCTTCCTTTTTGCAAGACGCAATGAATACCAACATTATCAATATGTAAAACAACTGCTTCATTCGCTAAGTATTAAAGCAAAATATTTCTTAAAATTAAACGATGTTTCGCTAGATGGAATAAAAACTCTTGGATTGATATTATCTGTTGTTTCTGACCTTAACCAAATAACATCACCGGGTAATCCTAATTGGCTAATATTTAATGTTAAGCTAAACCAATATTCAACATCAGCACCAGATATTCCTTTGGTAATAAATGGGGTTGTTTCTTTTACCAAATCAAAAGGCACATTTTGATAATCATTTGGATTTAAACTGTAATTCAATTGACTTGCCCCCATCTGTCCTAACGGTGTTTTATCGTCTAAAAAAGCCACCATGATTTTGATTTGATTGGCTCCCGATGGAACCACAATTGGATTATAACCCAAATGAGGCAATGGTGTTGAAGAACCTCCAACAAATGCTATTAATCCGCCTAATTGTGGTGGAAAATCTAAATTTGTAGAACTGTTTCCAAATTGATCTTTAGCACCTGCATTGATCCAATTTCTAATATTTTCAATGTACTGTTCCTTTTTTTCTGGCCAATCACTTCCGGGGTCAGTTGTTAATGGCATTTTACCTTGGCTACCAGGAATAAACTCCAAAATCCTATGCAATAACATACTCTTAGCTGCATCTCCTGGCACAACTCTGACTCCAAACTGTGGATTATTCGGATCGTAATTAGTTGTTAATCGGTTGATTAACGAATTATAAGAACTTTCTACACTCCTAAAATCAGGCTCAAAATTCCCATCATGACAGCCACTATTTGAACAGGTTGGTTTAAAAATGTTTTTATGTAAGCCTTCAATCGTATTGGGGTCAAGATTAACATCTACTACTACTGGGGGCTTCTTTGTGTCTTTCCAATCATCATAAGGATTGGTTTTAGAGCTTGACTTTTTACAAGAAATAAGCACAAAACTTAAAACAAAAAATAACGCTATGTAATACAATACTCTCATTTAAATACGATCGAATAAACTAAGTGCTTGAGGGTCTAATAAGCCTGCATTTTTCACTTCGTCTTTAAAACCAAGAATGTCTGCTATTGTCAAAGAAAAATCTGTTACTTTACCAATAGGATTAGACTCAGAACCTATCATCAAATTGGACGGCACATTTTTGCCAACCATCCCACCAAAAACTCTGAGTGAATTGAAATCCCCATGGTCGTAGCCATACCAATCATTTTCATCAAGAATTGGATTGTGATTGAGATTTCTTCCACATTCTGGCACAAAAGTCATAATTGTTTTGCCGCTCATTTCAGGGATTTGAGTTTGAATATAATTCCATAAAAAACCAAGTGCATGGTCGGCTTTGTGCATGGCTTGTAAATAACCTGTAAAATTGCTGTGACAGCCATCAATATTGCTCATATTAACAACCAACAATTTGGGTTTAAAAACCCTTAATACCTCAGCTGCATAACCAATGGTTGTACCATCGCCACTGTTTACAGGCGGCATAGGAATTAAACCAGCAGTTTGCCTTTGGAATGTGTTGTCTATAAACTCTTTGATTCTAGTTTTTTCCTCATCCGTGTTTTTAATTCCAGGAATATCACCCTGCCTGATATTGAAAGAATTATCTAAAAAATTCTTCATTTTATACATGGGTTCTAACTCCTCTTGTGGGTGATATATTTTAGCGTTAGAAAGTGTATTTCTGCCATCTGCACCAAAGGTGATGCCAGGTGCAAAAAAGTTTGCCCCATATTGTAGTCCAAAATCAGGATGTCTACTTGAATTTAACAATGGTGTTGAATTACTAATGGTATTTCCAATAAACCAAACATCTGTGGCTTTAAAACCTCCAAATCTTCTAGCATATTCAAAAATGGTAGGATTAATAGGCCTAACTTTTAAACCTTGTCCTTCTACTCTACTGCCTGTTACTAAAGAATTTAATCCTCCATAATGCCCGCCAGAAATGGCCCTCATTTCAGCAAAAATGGTTCCCTGTTTTTGAATAGATTGAGATAGTATTTTTGGAATGGGCTGACTGCCATTTGGTAATCCAGAAGGCGTTGTACCATAAGCGATTTTTGAGGATGGCGGGGCTCCTTCCAACATATTATATAAAATATTGCCTTCAACATTGAAACCTTGACTGTCCGCTAAATACCGCTGTAAAATAGAATCTTGCTGCCTTAATCCACCTCCAAATATGACATAAACTACATGTTCTGCTTTTGGATCATTACTCCTTGCAAACAAACGACCAGTTGGCAATAAGTATGGCAAAACTAGACTACCAGTTGCCAAAGCGGCTGTTTTCTTTACGAAATCTCTTCTTTTCATTTTATTGTATCATTTTTAGTAGAAAAAGTATTCGTCTGATGCAGCAAAAGCTGTATAAACTAATTCTGGGGTAAAATTGGGGTTTGATTTATTTGAGTTTATAAAATTTTTGAACCACGTTCTTTCTGCCTCTGTGGGTCTTCGGATGAAAAAACGAACATAAGTTTCTTCTATAAAACGGTCAGTACTATCTGTCATCATTTTACGCGAAGGCAACCTTACTTGCGTAGAATTCATATAATTACTGATAATAACCTCATTAATGAGCGACTTATCTCCGCAACTTTGAATAACTCTGTCTAATCTCGTTAATTCATTAACAGAAGATGGCTTTTGAAACAAATTGGTAGATAAAATACTGTGGTATTCTATATTTGATTTAGCTTTATTTTTATTGAGATTGTCGCCATAAGAAGTAGTAGATTTAACTTCATAGCGAGAAGTGTCATTCTTTTTACATCCATGGATAACACCCAAAAAGATAAGCAAACAAATTATTATATTAAAACTGCGCATATTCATCGGTTGTTAAAATCATTAATTGTACATTTTGAAAATCTTTAGTTGTATAAAAGTCTTTCATCAAATTAACAGACTCTTGTGTGGTGGGTTCTCTTCCTATCAGAGATAAATAAGCCCATTTAATTAAACCTTCATAAAACTCTTTAGAACTTGTTAAAGCTTTGCAATAACTTTTTTTGCTATCTGCAAATTGTCCAAACAAGGCACCCCCTGTTCCATATTCTATGATATCAAATCCAATTTTAAATTCATCTCTTGTAGGGAATCTAAAAAACAAATCATCGTAAGAGGCATTCACAAAGTTGAGCGAATTCATATTGATAACATCATAAATGGGATTATCTAACATATATCTATACATATCGGCAATTCCAATAACACCTATTCTGTATAATCGTCTAGACTTAAGAACGTTTGTGCATCTTTCTATGGTTTCTTTTGCACTAAAAACACCAATAGAATCTCCTACCAAACGAGATGACAACAATGCAAATTGGGCGTTTCCTATGGGCTGAGAAATTTCAGATTCAGACGCTCCTTCAATTAACCTTGCTTTTGTTAAATCATAAATCCTTTGATAATAGGCATGTTTGTAGGATGAATCACCAATTACAAAACTTGAATCTGTCATTAATCGATAAATAATTTGCTGTCTTGCTTCATAAGACAAACCTCCTCCTCTTAAAATGGCTAAATCTCTAATGGCTTCTGCATCTAATGGTTCTCTGCCTAAAAGGTCAATATAAATTCTATTGATATAGTTTTCAACTTTAACGGTTGATACATTATCGTAGTTTTTTGCTTGATTGTTTAATACTACCTCTTGTTCCTTTTTTTTACAAGAAACAAACAACAACACTAAAACAAAAAAACTAAAACCTAAACCTTTTAATATAGTAATTTTTCTATTCAAATTGTAATAATCAAAAACAAATTAATAAATAAAAAACGACAAAAACAAATTTATTGTTCTAGTAATGAATCAATAACAACAGCCAACTTATCGGCATTAGGCAACATTTCTTTCTCTAATCCAATGTTTAAAGGGATGGCGGGTAGATTGGCTGAACCAATTATTTCTACCGGAGCATCTAAAAAATTAAAACAATTTTTCTGAATTCTGCCTGCAATGGCTTCTGCAAATGAATTTCTAAGAGTTTCTTCTGTTAAAACGATGGCTTTACCATGTTTTTTAACTGCTGTAAAAATCGCCTCATCATCACAAGGATTCAAGGTTCGCAAATCCAACACTTCTACTTGTTGATTGAATTGTTTGGACGCATTCAATGCCCAATAAACACCCATGCCATAAGTGATAACCACCAAGGATTCTCCATATTTGATAGCATCGGAAGAAGCTTCTTGAACAACATTGGCTTTGCCTAATGGTATGATATAATCCTCAGACGGTTCTGGGCATTTTGCCAACTCTGTGCCAGGCACTTTGCTCCAATACAGTCCTTTATGTTCAAACATCACCACAGGATTGGGGTCGTAAAAGGCTGCTTTTAACAAACCTTTCATGTCTGCGGCATTGCTTGGATAAACCACTTTAATGCCTTTTATCTGCAATATACTGCTCTCTACTGTGCCTGAATGATATGGACCGCCACCGCCATAAGCTCCCGTTGGAATTCTAATCAATGACTGTATGGGGAATTGACCATTCGATAAAAAACAACTTTTGGAAAGCTCTTCCACCAATTGATTAATACCCGGCCAAATATAATCTGCAAACTGAATTTCTACGATTGGCTTGCATCCCACCGCACTCATTCCAGCTGTAGAGCCAACAATGTATGCCTCTTGAATGGGCGTATTAAACACTCTGTCTTTGCCATATTTTTTGGCTAAAGTGGCTGCTTCTCTGAAAACACCACCCAGTCTATGTCCAACATCTTGACCATATAACAAGGCTTCTGGATGATTTTTTAAAATTTCATCACAGGCAAACAAGGCGGCATCTACCATCACGATGGCTTCTTTACCTTCTGGCTTTCTAATCCCTTTTTCTTCTGTTATGGGAGTAGGCGCAAATTCATGAAGATACAAGTCGCTGGCTTGTGGGTCTTTGGCATTAACGGCTCTCTCAAAGCTGTCCTTAATCTCCGATTCTGCATTTTTAAATATTAAATCTAATGCTTCTTGAAATTCTCCTAAATTTAGCAACACATTTCTTAATTTTGGAAATGGGTCGTCTTTAGAAACATTTTCTAAATCATCTCTGTACCACTCGCTTCTGACACCACTGGTGTGATGACCTAAAAGCGGCACCTTGGCATGCAATAAATAAGGCTTTCTGTTTTTTCTAACCCAATCAAAAGCATGACTCAAATCTTCGTAACATTCTATAAAATCGCTGCCATTGGTTCGGGCTCTTTTTAAACCCTTAAAACCTGCGGCAAACTCATACGCATCCATTGCCCTCATTTCATCTCCGCTGGCAGAAATGCCCCAATCGTTGTCTTGAACCAAATAGATAATAGGCAAATCTTTTAACACCGCCATTTGCAATGCCTCGCTCACCTCGCCTTCTGTCATACTGCCATCGCCAATGCTGCATAACACAATGGGATTTTCGGCTGTTGATATCAAACCTTGAGATTCTTTGTATTTGATACCATGCGCCATGCCCGTTGCCGGAATGGCTTGCATGCCTGTGGCACTGCTTTGATGTGGAATGGTTGGCATGCCTTCTCTTTTCAAAGAGGGATGTGAATAATATGTTCTGCCACCCGAAAAAGGGTCGTCTGCCTTTGCCAAAAGCTGCAACATCAACTCGTAGGGCGACATGCCAATAGCCAACAACAAGCTTTCGTCTCTATAATAAGGCGCTGCATAATCAATATTTTTTAACAAAAAACCCGCTGCCAACTGAATCGCCTCATGCCCTTTGCTTGTTGAATGAACATATTTAGTTATGCTTCTATTATCATCGTATATATGAGCCATTGCCCTTGCTTTACACATCAAAGTAAAAGCATTCATTAAAACATCTTTAGTAACCATCGTGAATAGGTGCAATGTTACGAAAAAATTAAAAAAAATCCTTGAAACTCTTGCATTAATTTAATGAGGAAGGTGATAGCAGCCTTTGTTTGCTGAGGTTTTATTGAGAGTAACAATCATTCATATTTTATTTGATTTATAAAAATACCGTAATATATTTGTGATAATAAAACAATACAAAAACTTGAAAAAAAACGCACTGATACCTCACCCCCAGCCCCTCTCCAAAGGAGAGGGGAGCAATTTGCGTTTTCATCATACTGAAAAATATGGTTTCAAAAAAAACGCACTCAATTACTTGATTCTATTAAGCTTGACACTTTTCTTATCCTGCGACAAAGACCCAAGCAAGCCAGGCTATCAAAGCAAACCACCCAAACCTGAATATCATAGAGTCAGAATGTCTGACGAACTCAAAAGTTATATATGGAGCAATGCAGGAAGTTATTGGATATATAAAAACACCAAAACAAATGAATTGGACACTCAAACCATTAGAGGCTTTTATTTTGATTCCATTTTAGTGAAGGGCTATAACTCATATAGCAGTCATATAACTGTCTATTATGACATTATGATTAGATCTTTCTATAGCACAATCATTAAAAGAATGTATTATGAATATACCCGTTCAATAAATCCTAATTATCCATTACATAATTTGAATGGTAATACAATAAATAGAAAAGGAAATGGCAATATAAATTCTCCTTTTACATACCCCTTTATAATTCCAAACGAAAATGGCAGAGGCTCTGGCACTACTTGGGGTTACTACATCGGAATGGACAGCACCCTCACCATACAAGGTAAAACCTACCAAAATGTGGCTAAGATTGAGATTGACAGAGATGCAATTTGGTATTCAAGCAGTGACCCTGTTCCTCTTGAATTTAAGGGACCAAGAGCTATTTATTATTGGGCGAAGGATGTTGGTCTTGTAAAAAGAGAAACTAAAGTTGAAAATTATTCTTGGGAACTCATAAAATATAATATCATCAAATAAAACCCACACGCGCTCCATCTCCCCTTAATCCAATTTAATCCAAAAATTGCCTTCTGTTTGGGGGTCTGGGTTTTTAACTATTAAAAAATGGGCTTCGGTATCGGGGTTTAGGGTGGTGCTTAATTTGGTGGTTTTTTGTCCGGGGGCAAGTTGGTAGGTATTGCCTTGCATCTCGTTTGGGTTGTTGCTAAGGCTGAATATCAGCGGGCATTTTCCTTTGTTTCTGATGGTTATTTAAATACAAAACTTTCGGAGGTGAGCAATCACCGTTTTTTTTAAAAACAGAGAGGAATTTCACGCTAAGAACGCAAAGTAAAAATACACGCAAAGAACGCAAAGAGGACTTCACGCACTTGAACCGTCTATTCGGCAAAGAGTGCAAAATGATACAATACACAATTAACCTCCCGCATTTATCATGCGGGAAACTATTACACCATTACACTATTAACAAATACACTATTACACTTTTAACCATTAACCAATATACTATTCCACCATTAACCATTCTATGCCAAACTCTGCAATCTAGATACCGACCTAGCGTGAATTGTTAGAACAGGAATTGTGGAGGTGCTTACCAACTGTTGCGCATAAGTGCCCATAAAGAAGCTATTGGTATTTTCTGTTTCTGTCATGATGGTGATTAAATCACAATTGTGCATTTGTGCAAATTTGATACAATCCTCTGCAATATTATTACCATAACTTTCATCAAATGTAGATTGAATACCATCTTTAGCTAACAACTCTTCTACCTGATGTGCATATTTACTTAATTTTTGGCGAGACTCCTCGCCTTTTACTTTTGTAACATTAAATATCAAAACATTTGCATCAAAAGCACTTGCAAACATTTTAACGACATTCACTTTCTGACGGGTTTCTTCACTGTCATCTAAAGGCAACATAATTTTGTTAAATCCAGCAAATGAACCAACATCGCCTTGTAAAGTTAAAACAGGGCAATGTGATGTACTTACCACTTTAAAGGCATTGCTACCCACCCACAATTGTTGCCAACCTGATATACCATAGGCGCCCATAACAATTAAATCTGCATTTATTTCTTGTTCGGCTTTAATAACTTCCTTGCTAATATTGCCACTTCTTTCGATAAAAGTAAATTGCGCATTCTCGGCTGTGCAAATATTTCTGATTTGATCTAAAATATTATTTTCAGAAATATTGGTTACAACATGAATTACATGCAATTTCGCATGAAATAATTTAGATAAAACTATCGCGGTTTTGAGTGCTCCTATTGCAGAAGGAGAATTAGAAAATGGAACTAAAATGTTGTTAATTGTACTCATAGCAAATAATATTTAGAACAAATTAAATGTTTTTTTTTATTAAAAACCAAATTTTTCAATGATTTTTTTCAAAATAACAAAAATTAAAAATTAAAAATCCCCTAATTAACAACATTATTCAACCTATTTTTGTAAAATATGTCTGGCATATATATCCATATCCCATTTTGTAGGCAAGCATGTATTTATTGCAACTTCCACTTTGAAAAAGGCAATAAAAATATTCAACCATTAATTGAAGCATTACTCAAAGAATTTGATTTGAGACAAAAAGAAATTTCAGGACCTATTGAAACTATTTATTTGGGTGGTGGCACCCCTTCTTACATTTCGCATCAATTGCTTTCTGAAATACTTGAAAAATTGAAACAATTAATTGATTTTTCTAATGTAAAAGAAGTTACACTCGAAGCAAATCCGGATGACATCAATGAAGAAAACTTAAATTACTGGAAAAATATTGGATTCAATAGATTAAGTATTGGTGTTCAAAGCTTTTTCGACAAACACCTTAAATGGATGAACAGAGCACATAATGCTAAAGAAGCAGAAAAGAGTATCTTATTAGCTCAAAAAATGGGTTTCAAAATTAGCATCGACTTAATTTTTGGTATCCCAAATGCTACAGATGAAGAATGGCAATTCAATATAGACAAAGCAATCAATCTTGGCATCAATCATCTTTCTTGTTATGGTTTAACATTGGAAGAAAACACCCCTTGGAGCAAATTAATTAAAAACAAAAACTATCCAATAGTTAATGATGAATCTAGTTCAAAACAATTTATAATGGCTCATCAAACACTCACTAAAAATGGATTTATACACTATGAAATCAGCAACTATGCTAAAGAGAACCATATAGCTATCCACAACACATCTTATTGGAAAAGCAAGCCATATATTGGATTTGGTCCTTCTGCTCATTCTTTCGACAAGAACAACCGAAGCTGGAATATTGCTGACAATAAAACATACATCGAAAGTATCACAAAGAACATACTACCTCAAGAAACAGAATTACTTTCTGAGGAAAACAAATTCAATGAATTAGTAATGACTCAGCTAAGAACAATATGGGGCCTTGACTTAAATGAAATCAAAAGGTTCAAATTTAATCACCAAGTTTTCAATGAACAAAAAGACACATTCATCAACAAAAAATGGATTAAAGAAGAAAAAAATCATCTTTATTTAACCACTGATGGCATGTTATATGCTGATTATATCACCTCGTCTTTTTTTATTTAATTTTAAAACATCGAATATGTGTTGCTACTCTGTTTATACTTTCTACTGTTAGCGTATGTATTAAAATATCCTCCATTAGTAGTTCTTCTGTATGCCATTTCTGTTTCAAAAAGTATCTCTTCTATCACTTTAGAGATGGGCACAGAAGTACTGAGCATCTGACTCTCACTTAAAAATAATATTTTACTATTAATAGTATTTAACTTGGATGTATCTGTTGGTTGAGAAGTTGATAAAAATAATCTTGAGTTGACTTCATCATCATAATTGAATTTAAAAGCAAAAATAACGCCTGTATCTTTTCCTAAAACTAACTTGAATTTACTAATAAATTCGAAAGTGTCAATTTTATTGTAAGTTCCTGCATTTGCATACAATTGCGAAACAACAAAATCCTTTTGATTTAAAAACTCTGCAGGAAATTTATTCAGCATTTTAGCCTCCGCCAATATCGAATAAAGCTTACTTCTTGTTTCTTTATTTTTGGCTAAAGCGTAGTAAACAGTATCATCAAAATGTATCTGATGTTTTAACAAAACAGGCATCAATACAAGACGTTTCGGGTTATTTGTAATTTTTAAAATTCTGCTAACGATATCTTGTAACTCCTTCTGTTTGGCATAAAGGGGCAAAGACAAATCTAAAACTTTTGACAACAAACTACTAGAGCCAGAACTATAGTATGTTTTAGATGATTTACTTCTTGATGGAAAATTATATGCCGAAGTACTGATATCATAATAATCATTATAAGAACTGTAGGATTCTTTTTTATCTTTAGTAATAGTTGCCATCATCCTTTTATACTCAATCTTTGTTTCAAAAACCAATCTTTGGTGAATGTTTGAATAATCTTTCTCATTTATTATTCCACTGTCTTTCATTCTTGATAAAATTGAATAAGCCGCATTTCTATATTCTACTATGTTGGTTAATTCAATTAATTCGTTTAAAATTGTTTTAGTTAATTTCAAGGAATCAGAAAAAGCAAACAACATGTTTTCCATTTCATATTTGGAGTCTGATATTGGAAAATCATTTTCTAAAATGGGTTTAATAGCTTGATACGCCATTTGATTTTTCTGTTTTGCTATGGCCTTTAAAATTTCTATTTGCAAATAAGCTGTATCTGAAAATCGTTTGTATAATTTTTGCAAATAAGGAATGGTTAAATCAGATGAACTATCAATAGCACTGAGCTTATAAATGAGATAGGTGCGAATGCCTGCACCACTCCCTTTCATACTAATTGTGTCTATGATATGGCAAAGGCTTAGAAAATCTTTTTTCGTAAATTCTACATCTTCTAAATTTTTGATGGCAGCCCTTCTAGCTAAACTATCTTTTCCCGCAAAATCTTTGATAAATAAATGTCCTTTTTTCTCGAAAATATCACCTTTTGCTATGGAATCACTCACATCAAAACTATTTAAAAAACTATCTACAAAATCACTCTTTCCAGAGACCCCATCAATATAAGCCTCAACATAATATCTCTTATTGCCATGTAGGGTGTTTAAAACTTTAATTTTCTTAGTTGAATTGGTGTCGGTATAAGTATACAAAACATATTTTACCCCTTTTTTAATATACTCTTGTTTACTTTCAACTAATAATGATGCATTTTTTTTCCAAGCATCAAAATACTCTTTCGGTGTTTTTCTTTGACTTTCATAATAGCCATATCTGTATGATTTAACAGCAACAAACTCATTCCCTACCTTTGGCACAAAATAAACCTCACTAAACTTTCCTTTGTATTTGTTATCTATTGTCAAATCTTCTTCCTCATCCTCCTCATCGTCATAATAATACATTTCTTCTTCCTTATCCTTTTTTACAAAACTAGGAACAACTGAAGTTTTCACTTTAAAAAACAATGTTGTATCGGCATATTCAAAGAACTTATAATTTGATTGTTTATTAAATTGTATGGTATTAAAAAATGGATGATTAAAGTCTATTGGAGATTGAGGCTTTAAAACAAACATCAAATAACGATTGCCTGAAATTATAAATCTGGCGTAAATTGAATTTTTGACACTATTTTTATATACTACATCTAACGCATTGTAGCCTTGCCATTGATGATGTCGTTTACTTATTATATTAAAATTATCTGTATAAGCAAAACCCTTAGACATGACATTTAATTCAAAAGAATCTTCTTCTAAATAACTTTGATTAATAATCTCCTCTTGTTTAATTAAAAAAGTATGTAATGATTGTTTGTCGTATGCTAGATATTCGTAAGAAGGATTTGATTTATCAATTTGGGTGAATTTATCAGAAAGCTTAGTTGCCGGCAATTCAACAGAAAACAAACTATCAGGGCTATTCATTCTTCGCCAAGTTAAATCTGCCCCTTCATTAATTTTCAGTGTTTTAAAAAAATCATCAGCTTCTTTAGAAACTGCATACTTCTTTTTGGCAGACAATCTAATGATGTAAATATTGAATGGAGATGCCAAAATTTGAAACCGATTTAAATCGCCAGTTTTCAACTTAGTAACAATTTCTAACCCTTTCATTCCATTGGTTAGAACATTTTTTTTACTTAAAATCTCACCTGGAATATTTTCAAAAATCAAGGTGTCAATTTCTTCTAAAATTACATCTGTTGCTTTACTAGAAAAAACGCCATTTGATTTCACCTTATCAATTTGATAATAATGACTATTAGCTAAATCAGGACTTAAATAAGTGCTATAAAAACTATTATCTCTTACCTTGGTAAGTTTTCCGGGCAAACCCGCAGAAATCAACCCATCTTCTGAAATTTGTGTTTCGATGACATGTTTGTATTCCCTTTCTTCAAATTTTTTAGCTAATTTACTTTTTTCTTTTGCAATACTCTGAACCGGTCTAACTTGGTAACCCATTTTAATCAACATATTTAAAACACCTTTTTCGCCCGGCAAATGTGCACAACCAACTCCCGTAAATAGTATTTTATTTAGCTTCATGATAGAATCCATTCTTCTAACCATATTGGCATTTCTTTTATAAAGCATATACTCTAAATAATGCTCACTTTCAGTCATCCTATCAATAGAATCCAACATGTAGATATCACCTTTTCTGTAGGCGTCTGCTATTTGCTGTCTCAAACTATAATTAAATTTTTTGGGCTTAAACTTTGAGTCTTTGGGTTCTTTTTGTGACTTTTTAACCAAATCACGACTTTCTTCATAACCTTCTACTCCTGTAAAATGTTTACCCATTTTTTTCGCCAATTGATAGATATATAAATCTAACCAAGCGTCTTCTTCAAAATTACCTTGTTCGCCTCTTTTTAATAAATAATTAACCTCTCTAGCTTCTTCGCTCAATTTTCGAGCAATCATTTTTTTGTTGTAATTATTTAACGTAAAATCATAAAGATTCAAAAAAGCATACATGTCTTTTTTGGCCACTTTGTTAATATCTTCCAAATCTTCGTCTTCATTTTTTGATATCCATTTATAAATTACGCTATCTAAATTCTGCTCCAATGCAACAATATCCGACTTTGCCAAGGCAATATAAAATGAATCACCAAGATGAAAAGCAATTTTACTACTGACATGCATGGTACCATAAACATAACTTGGTTTTTTAAGTCCATTTCCAGTTATTTGCCAAAGCAAACCTTTTTGTTTTGTAATTTGTGAAAAAGAATTGACTGTAAAAAGAAGAAATAAACTGATAAATAATAATTTGCGCATGATTAAAGTTCAAAAATAAGTGTAATATATCCTAAAACGAAAAAAGGGATGAAAAATTTCATCCCTTTTTATATTATTGTTATTGAATTGATTATTCTGCTACAACGTCAACATCAATCTCTTTAGTCACTTCTTTGTGTAAATTGATATTAGCTTTGTATTCACCAATCATTTTTGGCTCGATAGCAAAAACAATTTTTCTTCTATCTACTTCAATTCCCATTTCTTTCAATGCATTAGCAACTTGAAGTGTGGTAATTGAACCAAATATCTTGCCACTTGTGCCTGTTTTTGCTTTTAGAATAACTTTGATACCTTCTAACTTACCAGAAAGAGATTCAGCATCTTTTCTGATTTTTTCTTGTTTGAAGGCTCTTTGTTTAACATCTTCAGCCAACATTTTCATGGCTGAACTAGTTGCTAATTTAGCCATTCCTTGAGGAATTAGGAAATTTCTTCCATATCCTGGACGAACGCTTACTACATCGTCTTTATGACCCAGATTTCTAACGTCTTGGGTTAAAATTAATTTCATGTTTGACATACTTTTTTAATCCTCCTTTGTTATTATTTTAATCCGTCTGCTACATATGGAATGATAGCCATGAAACGAGCGCGTTTAACAGCTGTTGAAACTTTACGTTGATATTTATCAGAGGTTCCAGTTATTCTTCCAGGAAGAATTTTACCTTGTTCGTTCATAAATTTCAATAAAAAATTGGCATCTTTGTAATCAACATATTTGATGTTATGTTTTTTGAAACGACAATATTTCTTTTTAATAATGGTTGGTTGTTGGTTAAAACCAAATGCGTCTTGTGCTGCTTGTTTACTCATACTTTAGCGTCCTCCTTTACGATTTTGGCGGCTGGAGCAATTTCTCCTTTTTGTTTGCGTTCATTGAACACAACACCGTGTTTGTCTAATTTGATGTTTAAAAATCTTAAAATCCTTTCATCCCTGCGATAAACTGTCTCTAACTGAGCAATAAATTCAGGGTTTGCTTGAAATTCAAAGAAGTGATAGAAGCCGGTAGATTTCTTTTTAATCGGATAGGCTAATTTGGTAAGACCCCAATTGGTCTCATTTACCATCTTGCCACCGTGCTCCGCAACCAACTGTCTGTAGCTTTTTACCGCTTCTTGCATTTGCGCTTCAGACAGTACGGGTGTTAAAATGATTGCAGATTCATAGTTAACTAAACTCATACTTTTTATTATATTTTTTTAATAAGGGCTGCAAAGATAATCATTATTTTTAAAAAAACAAGGCAATTCGGGATTTCAAATCCTTGGCCTTAAACATTCATATTTTATTAAAGAAACAACAACCTTTTCATTGTATTTTTGTTGTAATTAAAACAATAATTTCTTTAATGATAAATATCAGAATGGGCGGTGTGCCCGAACATTTTAACTTACCGATTATTCTTGCCAATGAGTTTGGGATGTTTAAAGATAAAAACATTCAATTAGATTGGCATTATTTTCCAGCTGGTACTGGCGCAATGACTAAAGCTATTGCAAACAATGAACTCGACATAGCCATTGTTCTTACTGAGGGCGCTGTTTCTGCTATCATCAACGGACTAGAAGCTAAAATCATCAAACAATATATCAGCTCGCCTCTAATTTGGGGTATTCATACCGGCAATCATTCAGGCATAAAAAACATTGGAGATTGTGATGGCAAAAAATACGCTATTAGCCGATTTGGAAGTGGAAGTCACTTAATGGCACTCATAGATGCTGAAATAAGAGGTAAAAATATTTTGGAGAAAGATTTTGTCTTAATCGAAAATATGAATGGTGCATTAAAATCATTGGAAAACAATGAATCTGATGTGTTTTTTTGGGAAAAATACACAACTAAACCATCTGTAGATAATGGCACAATAAAACGCATTGGCGAATTCATTACACCTTGGTCTTGTTTTCAAATCATTGCAAGCAATCGTTTTATTGAAAAACATCCAGAAAGCATTAAAAATCTTACTCAAATCATTAATTTTTCATCAAAACAATTTATGAAAGCAAATAATAGCATCGAAGAAGTTAGCCAAAGATTTAAATTAGATATCTTAGATGCCTATAATTGGTTTTACAGCACCGAGTGGAGTATCGATCAAAATATCAGCGACAAAATGCTAGAAAATGTGATGTTTTCTCTCAATAAAATCAATATCATCCATCATATTCCTCAAACTCAATCATTGATTGACAAAAACTTGGTTAATTTGATATAAAAAAAGCCCCTTAATTGGGGCTTTCTAATTCTATAATTTGTAATAATTATGATTTACCTTTTTTATCTAATTTACCTTTGCGTTGTTCTTTACCTTTTTCCTTTTGATTCTTTTTCATTTCTTCCCATTTAGTCAATTGTTCTGGGGTTAAAATAGTTTTCATTTTGGCTTGGAAAGCTTCGTTAACAGGTTTCATTTCTTTGGCTTTGGCTTTTTTATCTTCCAAATTTTTAGCTTTGATGGCTTTCATTTGAGTGATTTTTTCTAATTGAGCCTGATAAACTTTTGTTCGTTGCTCATCAGTTAGCGATAATTCTGTTTTCAATTTATCTGCTTTTTTATTCGCCATTTCTTCTGCCGTTAACTCCGATTTATTGGCTCTTTCTTTACGTTTTTCTTTTCTTGATGCTTGCTCATTTTTCTTAGCGGCTTCCCATTTAGCGAATTGATCTGCAGTTAAAATAGATTTCATATTTGCTTGAAAAGAATCGTTAATAGGTTTCATTTCTTTAGCAACTGCTTTCTTATCTTCTAGATTCTTATCCTTAACTGCTTTCATTTTTGTCATTTTATCCAAGTGTGCTTGATAAACTTTTGCTCGTTGTTCATCTGATAAAGACAATTCTGTTTTCAATTTATCGGCTCTTTTATTCGCCATTTCTTCGGCCGTTTTTTCTGTTTTTGGTCCCTTTTGTGCAAATGCGCTAACTGCAAAAACTATTGCAACAAGACTTAAAATGATTTTTTTCATAATACTTTTATTTTGGTTAATATGGTGCAATATAGCCTCCATACTTTTCCATAATTCAAATGATGTGCCAAAAACAAACGGAGTCTTAAAAATGCTATCTCATAGGCACTTCCATCAAAAGCAGCTCACAATCATTCAAAGCTTCAATTTCAATGGCATCAACTTCAGAAATACCAATTGCATCTCTTTTCGAAAGAGCATTGCCATTCACATTTACATCTCCTTCAATTACAATTAAATAAACACCATGCATAGCATCTTTTAATTCATAACTTGCTTTTTGCCCTTTGTCAAAATCGCCCATCATAAACCAAGCATCTTGATAAATCCATACACCTTCATCATCTTCATTGGGTGAAAGCACTTGTTGCCATTTGTTTTTTCTTAAAGTTTTATCCAATGTAATCTGCTGATACCTCGGTTCTACATTTCTTTGATTAGGAAACACCCATATCTGAAACAATTTCAAAGGCAAATCTTTATGAAAATTATGTTCGCTATGAATGACAGTTTTGCCTGCACTCATCACCTGTATCTCGCCTGCATGAACAACCGAGGAATTTCCCATACTGTCTTTATGAATCAAAGCGCCTTCTAAAGGAATGGTGATTATTTCCATGTTGTCGTGTGGATGTTTGGCAAAACCCATTCCGCCTTCCACAAAATCATCATTTACGACTCTCAACATGCCGAAATGAACCCTTTCTGGATGATAATAATTGGCAAAACTAAAATAATAGTTAGGTTTCAACCATCCATAATCTGCCGAACCCCTTGTTTCTGCTTTGTGAATAACGATATTTGACATAATTAAAAAATAAACATGCAATTAAAACAAAAGTTTGCATAAAAGAAACTTAGTTTGCTATTTTGCAACATGATTAAAAGTTTAATCTTATCCGCATTATTTTATACCACAAGCATGATGGCTCAAACTATCAATTACAACATTCAAATAAAAGACCCAAACTCGCATTATGCAACTGTCAAAATGGAGATTTCGGGAATCAAAGCTAAGCAAATCCACGTTAAACTCCCAGTTTGGACACCGGGCAGCTACATGGTTAGAGAATTTTCAAGAAATGTTGGCAAATCTAAAGCATACATTGGCAGCGAAAGTCTAGCAGTTCAAAAATCTGACAAAAATACTTGGACCATTCAAAATCCTAAAAATTTAAAATCATTGTCTTTTGAATATGAAATTTATGCCTTTGAAGCAGGCGTAAGAACGACTTATATCGACAACGACCATGCTTTTATTTTACCAACAAGTTGCCTCATGTTTGTGGATGGCAGCATTGGCAATAAAGGTCAATTGAAACTAGAATTTCCAGCTGCTTGGCACAGAGTTTCTACAACTTTAAAACGTGTTTCTCCTTACACATACGAATTTGACAATTACGATGACCTAGCTGATTCACCAATAGAAATCGGCAATCACGATGAACTGACTTTTGATGTGGCAGGTGTTCCACACAAAGTGGCTTTAGTGGGTGAAAACAATTGTCCCAAAGAAAAATTCACCAAAGACCTAAAAACAATATGCGAAGGCATGTTTCAAATAGTTGGCACACACCCTTGTAAAGAATATTTATTCATTATACATCATGTAGAAGAAGGCGGTGGCGGATTAGAGCACGCTAACAGCAATGTGGTTCAATTTCAAAGATATAACTACAGCAACGAACTACGTTACAAATCCTTCATTAGCCTTTGTGCCCACGAGTATTTTCACCTTTGGAATGTTAAACGCATCAGACCAGCTGCTTTAGGACCATTTAATTACAATCAAGAAAACTACACCAATTTACTATGGGTTGCAGAAGGCATTACCAGTTATTATGACGAACTCATTATGTACAGAACAGGTTTTTGGACACAAGCAGAATACCTCAAATCGCTATCTTCTAGCATTACAGCCACTATGAACAGACAAGGCGCCTATCATCAATCTCTTCACGAAGCCTCTTTTGATGCTTGGATAAAAGAATATCGCCCCAACGAAAACAGCATCAACAGTCAAATCTCATACTATCTCAAAGGCGCAATAGTGGCGGCCATTTTAGACATAGAAATCATCATAGCTACCAACGGACAAAAAAACTTAGATGATTTGATGAAATACCTTTACAATAATTTCTACCTGAAACAAAACAAAGGTTTTACTGATGCAGAGTTTTATCTAGCAATCAATGCTGTTGCAGGGAAAAACATCGATATGAAATATTGGGTTGAACAAGCCAATACTGCCGAGATATTAGCAAAAATTCAAACAGTGTTTTCTAATATAGCATTCCAACTTGAGAACACACCAAGTAAAAGTCAAAATTACACAGGCATTATCTTGGAAATCAAAGGGGAAAAAACAATTGTCAAATCAGTAGAACTTAATTCACCAGCCATGCAAAGCGGTTTGCAAGCAGGAGATGAACTGATTGCCATTAACGATATTAGAATAAAAAACAATTTTGAAGAATTGATAAAACTTAACACTATCAATTCGACAGAAAACATCCTTATTTCGAGAGCAGGTTTAATCAAAACCATTCAATTAAACAAAACCCAAGATCCAAAATTCAATTTATCACTAAAAATCAAAGAAAGTAATACATTAAACACGAAATGGTTGATCACAAAGCAATAGGTTAATTAATAATTTTCAATAATTATAGTTTTTGACATAGTCGATATATCTTCCATAATAACACTTATGAATTGAGAATAATTTAATCATCTTTGATTATTGGATTTTTTATTAACGTTTTTTTTAAGTTGGAGTTTTTATTAACTGGCAAAAAAAATGAAAAACATTATGAGGTAATTATTTTGAAAATAATATTGGGCATAAAATATTCTTCCCAAACGAATCTAATCTTCATTTTCCCCAGTTTCTGACGGGAAATCATTAACCATTAACCATTATACTTTAAACAACTAACTCCTCCCCGAGTGTTCATAAATCCATACACTTTGTAAATAACCCTAAAAAAAAACGATATAAATTGCGCTTTTATTTTTAATTAGTAATGGCGACAGTAGATAACAATCAATATTCCGAAGACAGCATAAGATCGCTGGATTGGAAAGAACATATCAGAATGCGCCCGGGCATGTATATTGGCAAACTAGGCGATGGCGCTAGTGCTGATGATGGTATCTATGTTTTGGTGAAAGAAATTATTGATAATAGCATAGATGAGTTTATGATGGGCAACGGCAAAAAAATAGAAATGAAAATTTCTGACAACAAAGTTACCATTAGAGATTATGGTCGTGGTATTCCGTTGGGCAAAGTCATTGATTGTGTGAGTAAAATTAACACTGGTGGAAAATATGACAGTGGAGCTTTCCAGAAATCTGTAGGATTGAATGGCGTGGGAACCAAGGCTGTGAATGCTTTGTCTAGTTATTTTTGTGTTCAATCATTCAGAGAAGGTAAATCCAAAAAAGCCGAATTCTGCAAAGGAGAAATTATACAAGATTATCCAGAAACAGAAACTACTGAAAAAAATGGCACCATGATGATTTTTGAACCTGATGCTACAATTTTCAAAAATTACCGTTTTATTTTTGATTTCTTGATTGAACAAATCTGGAACTATGCTTTTTTAAATGCAGGACTTACAATAACATTCAATGGCCAAAACTACATTTCTAAAAATGGGTTAAAAGATTTATTAGAGAGAAAAGTTGACACAGAAACAATTCTCTATCCCATCATGCACTTTAAAGAATCCGATTTTGAAGTTGCAATTACCCACGGACATCAGTATGGCGAAGAATACTATTCTTTTGTAAACGGTCAATACACCACACAGGGCGGTACACATTTGAGTGCTTTTAAAGAAGCATTCGTTAAAACGGTCAGAGATTTTTATAAAAAAGACTTTGATGCATCAGATATCAGAGCCTCCATCACAGCGGCAGTTGCGGTTAGAGTCCAAGAACCTGTTTTTGAATCACAAACCAAAACCAAATTGGGCAGCACAGAAATAGCTCCAGGAGGTCAAGGCATGCGTTCATTTGTTGGCGAACAACTATCGAATGTATTGAACAACTATCTACACAAAAATCCGGCAACTGCAGATGCTTTGTTAAAGAAAATTTTACAAAACGAAAGAGAACGCAAAGACATGGCGGGTGTTAGAAAATTAGCACAACAACGTGCAAAGAAAGCTAACCTTCACAACAAAAAACTAAGAGATTGTCGCATCCATTTTAACGATGCAAATAAAGAAGAGCGCCATTATTCTACTATCTTTATCACAGAGGGTGATAGCGCAAGTGGTAGTATCACCAAAAGCAGAAATGTTGAAAGTCAGGCTGTATTTAGTTTAAGAGGAAAACCTTTGAATTGCTTTGGATTAAAAAAGAAAGTGGTTTATGAAAACGAAGAATTCAACCTACTTCAACATGCTTTAGATATTGAAGAAGGTTTAGATAATTTAAGGTTTAATAAAGTTGTAATTGCAACAGATGCCGATGTGGATGGCATGCATATCCGTTTATTATTAATGACATTTTTCTTGCAATTTTTCCCTGATTTAGTAAGAAATGGTCATGTTTATATTTTACAAACACCATTATTCCGTGTTAGAAATAAGAAAGAAACGATTTATTGCTACAGCGATGAAGAGCGACAAAGAGCCATACAAAAATTGGGATCAAAACCAGAGATTACACGATTTAAGGGTTTGGGAGAAATTTCACCAGGTGAGTTTGAGGATTTTATTGGCGAAAACATTCGCTTAGAGCCTATTATTTTAAGCAAAGAAACCAGTATCGAGAAACTTTTGAAATATTACATGGGCAAAAACACACCTGAAAGACAAGAGTTTATCATAGATAATTTATACATCGAAAAAGATTTGGCTTTGGCAGATGAAAAAGAAGCAGAAACCGAAGAAATCATTGAAGAAGAAGCAGCATAGTATATGGAAAACGAAGAAGAAGAAGAATTAAACACCCCCAAGAAAAGTGATGACATTGTCCATCATGGACATAGAGTAAACACGGGCGACTTACCTGTTTCAGGACTGTATGAAAATTGGTTTTTAGAATATGCGAGTTATGTTATATTAGAGCGTGCTGTCCCTAATTTATTTGACGGACTAAAACCTGTTCAAAGGCGTATTCTGCATGTGATGAAGGAAATGGATGATGGGCGATTTAATAAAGTTGCAAACATTATTGGTTCAGCCATGCAATATCATCCACATGGTGATGCGGCTATTGGCGAAGCAATTGTTAATTTAGGTCAGAAGGATTTGATGATAGAAACCCAAGGAAATTGGGGCGACATCAGAACAGGCGACCGAGCTGCAGCTCCTAGATACATTGAAGCCAGACTTTCCAAATTTGCATTAGAAGTTACTTTTAATGATGAAAACACCGAGTGGCAAATTAGTTATGATGGCAGAAAAAAAGAACCTGTAACCTTACCTGTTAAGTTTCCTTTGGTTTTAGCTCAAGGTGTTGAAGGTATTGCAGTTGGTTTGGCAACTAAAATTATGCCACATAATTTCATTGAATTGTGCGAGGCTAGCATTGATGTTTTAAAAGGCAAAAAAACAAATATTCTCCCTGATTTCCCTACTGGTGGATTAGCTGATTTTTCAAATTACAACGAAGGCAGAAGAGGTGGTAAAATAAGATGTAGAGCCAGAATTGAAGCTGCTGATGGCAAAAAAGTGTTGATTAAAGACATTCCATTTAGCACTACCACAGAAAGTGTCATTGACAGTATTTTAAAAGCCAATGATAGTGGAAAAATTAAAATAAAAAAGGTAATTGACAACACAGCCAAGGATGTTGAAATAGAAGTGCAATTAACACCAGGCGTTAGCACCGATATGACCATTGATGCCTTGTATGCTTTTACCGATTGTGAAGTCAGCATTTCTCCGAATGCATGTGTAATTAACGAAGACAGACCATACTTTTTGGGCGTTAACGAGATGCTTAAATCATCTACAGAAAACACCCTGCACTTATTAAAAAGAGAATTAGAAAACGAACTAAAACATCTAGAAAACAAATGGCACTTTAGTTCATTAGAAAAAATATTCATCGAAAATAAAATCTATCGCCACATTGAAGAATGTGAATCTTGGGAAGAGATTTTGGAGATGATAGATAGCAAATTGAAACCATTCAAAAAGCTATTAAAACGAGAAGTTACAAGAGAAGACATCGCTAAATTGCCAGAAATCAGAATTAAAAGAATTTCTAAATACGACTCATTTAAAGCAGATGAGTACATGAAAGGACTAGAAACTCAGATTGATGAAGTCAACAATCATTTAGCAAATCTGATTGAATTTGCCATAGATTATTTCAAAAACTTGATTAAAAAATATGGCAAAGGCAGAGAGCGCAAAACAGAAATCAGAATGTTCGACAAAATTGAAACCAATGTGGTGGCTGTTGCAAACGAAAAACTGTATGTAAATTATGCAGAAGGATTTGTTGGTTATGGCTTGAAAAAAGACGAATACATTTGCGATTGTTCAGACATAGACGATGTAATAGTTTTCAGAAAAAATGGCACCTATTTGGTTAGCAAGGTTCAAGAAAAACAATTTTTAGGCAAAGATATTTTGTATGTGGATGTTTA
This sequence comes from Bacteroidota bacterium, assembly GCA_030682255.1. GTDB lineage: Bacteria > Bacteroidota > Bacteroidia > NS11-12g > UBA955 > JABMMZ01. The sequence goes on from JAUXOK010000016.1 coordinate 55,037, forward strand.
TCGCAAAAATGATGAGCGTAAGGTTTATAATGTTGCCTATTATGATGGCAAATCAGGTTCAAGCTATGTCAAACGTTTCAATGTTTTGGGCGTAATCAGAGATAAAGAATACGATGTTACGATGGGAACCACTGGCAGTAAAATGATTTATTTCTCAGCCAACAACAATAGCGAAGCAGAAAAAATAGCCATCTATTTAAGTAATATGGCTAGTGCCAAAAACAAGTATTTGGAATATGATTTCTCTACCTTAGAAATAAAAGGCAGAACATCTAAAGGCAACACATTGACCAAACATCCTATTAGAAAAATAGAATTAAAAGAAAAAGGTAAATCTACCTTTAAAGGACGAGAAATTTGGTACGATTCTGATATTGGCAGATTGAATGTGGATGGCAGAGGTCAGTTGTTGGGAACATTTACTAGCGAAGATAAAATATTGGTAATATTTAATGATGGCAATTACGAACTAACAGACAACGAACTTACCAATAGATATGAAGACAAAGATATTTATATGATGCAGAAATTCCATGAAAAACAACCCATCAGCTGTATTCATTACGATGTATCATCTAAAAACTATTATGCCAAACGTTTCTTAATTGAAACCACCACAACGGGCAAAAAATTCTTATTCATCAACGAAAGACCGAGTAGCAAACTGATACTTGCCAGCACACACGAAAATCCAGAAGTTGAACTTAAAACAACAACTGCTAAAGGTGAGAAGAAAACCGAAATAATCAAACTAGGCGATTTTATAGAAGTAAAAGGTTGGAAAGCGTCTGGCAATAAAATCACTTCCGACACATTTAAATCAGCTAAATTGCTCAGCGAGAAAATTGGGGAATGGATTGAAGAAGTTGTAGAAGAAGTAGTTAGTGAGGGCAAAGTACCAGAAACAATTATAGATGAACTAGACGGACAGAAGACTTTGTTTTAGAGAAAGTCTTATTTTTTCATTAATTTATCTATTGCTTTAGCAAACTTAAAATCTAAATCCGTTAGACCAGCTGCATCATGGGTTGAAAGAGAAATACTCACCTTATTGTAAGTGTTTTCCCAATTGGGGTGATGATTCAATTTTTCAGCGATGAGGGCAACTGAAGTCATGAAAGAAAAAGCTTCGATAAAATCATTGAATTTAAAACTTCTTTGTATTGAGTTGTCATTGAAAATCCATTGAGGTTCAATTTCAGTTAGTTTTAGTTGAATTTCCTTGGTATTTAATTTAAGCATATTTGATGGTGATTTTTTATAGATTTATTGGCAGTAATTTACAACATACTTTTCAGCTTCTTTATAACCCATTGCCTTGGCTTTGTTCCAATCAAAACATGCTTCTTTGTTGAGGTTTAAATTATAAAAGGCCACGCCTCTAAAGGTTAAAACATTGGCAATTTGTTCATTACTATGTTCTAATGCTTTGGTGAAATAATCTACACTCAATTGATAATCCTTAATTTGAAGATAGCAAAAACCAAGATTATACAAAAAATCAACATCATACGATTTAAAAACAAGCAAATTTTTGTAGTCTTTGATGGCTTCATTGTATAGCGCCATAGACACATAGGCATCTGCTCTATTTACCAATGCTGACAGATGGTCAGGAAAATTCATTAAAACCAAATTATAAGCATCAATAGCTTGCGTATATTCTCCAGCATCATAATAAATATTTCCTTTCATCATCCATGCAATGGTGTCATTACTATTCAATTCAATGCATTGATTGATGTCTTTGATTGAAAGCGATAAAGAATCATTTTTAAGATAAAGCAAAGCTCTTTTTTTAAGAAACTCAATGTTTCGAGGATCTTTTTCAATCAACTCTGAACAATATTGAATTCCAAAATCGTGTTCTTGCATTTCGTCCATTAAATAAACCAAATATTTTAACACCTCTTTGTTTTCGGGATTTATCTTTTTATAAATCAAAAAATCCTCATGAGCAAAAGTGTAATTTTTTAGTGATTGATGTGCCAAGCCTCTATGAAGAAAAGCTTCGGAAATTTTAGATTCTTGTGATAAATATTGATTGAAATCTACCATTGCTATACTTGGTTTGTGAAGCATGAGATAACAAGTTCCTCTGTAAAAATAAATCTCAGCATTCTTTGAATTTTTTTGAAGAGCCGAATTAAACTGTTCTATAGCTTGTTGGTACTTTTTTTCCTGAAACAGTTGAATTCCTTGATTAGTATCTTCATTTTGAGAAAACACATTTAAACTGAGTAAAATACTCGTACACAATAACAGCTGTCTATAATTCATTTATATTGATAAAAATAAGTTGTTGCAAAAATGCAACCAAAATATTTGATAATTATCAATTAGATATCTACTATTGTGGAATGATTCAAGTTGAAGTTGTATTAAGTCCTGCTTTATTGCATTTGGCAGATGTTAAAGACAAAAATGTTGTGGTAGTAGATATTCTAAGAGCCACATCCACAATTGTTACTGCAATTCACGAAGGCGCTACCAGTGTTAAAACCTTTTTAGCCCCCGAAGAGGCATTATTGTTAAAAACTGAGGGATATATAACTGCAGGCGAGAGTAATGGACATAAAATAGAAGGATTTGATATTGGCAACTCTCCTTTTGAGTGCATGAATGGCAGGGTTAAAAATCAAAAACTTGCTTTAACCACTACCAATGGCACCAAATGTTTTGAAGCTGCCGAGAAAGCTTTAGCTAGAAAGATTTTTGCAGGAAGTTTTTTAAACATCAAAGCCTTAGCAAAGCATTTAGTTACTGAAGGTCAAGATGTGGTAATTATTTGTGCAGGGTGGAAAGACAAAGTAAATATGGAGGACAGCTTATTTGCAGGTGCTTTGGTAGAAGAAATGCAGACTTTAGGAAATTTAAATATAGACTGCGATTCTTCCTTAATATGTATGGATTTATACAATTGTGTAAAAAATAACTTAATGGAATATTTAAAAAAGTCTTCACATTATAAAAGACTCTCCTATTTAAGTCATGATGAAGACATGATATTTTGTTTACAATATGCTGTTTTTGATATAGTAGCTGAATTAAAGCAAGGAGAAATCATTGGTTTATCTAATTGAAAAAGTCAATTTACAATTCATAAATACTTGTTAAAACAATAAACTCTATGAATGTTATTATCATTAATAAAAAGTGTCAAAAAAGTGTCAAAAAAAACAAATTTTGAATATTTTAAATGTTTTTTTTAAAATATTTGGAAATACAATTAAAATATTGCTAAATTTGTTGAAATTTAATAAAATTGTATGAAAAAAATTATTGTTTTAATGTCAACTTTTTTAATAGCTGCTGTTCTATTCAACGGATGTAAAAAGAAAGTTGAACCGCCTGTTGAACCTAAACCAGTTCATCAAGTAGAAGAAAAAAATATGGGATTAGTTTTTAAATTTACCGGTACAAATTGCTACTATTGTGGTGATTGGGGTTGGGATATGTTTAAAGATTTAATCACCCAATATCATAAAAAAGACGCTGTATGTATTGCTGCATATAGTCAAAATACATTTGCAAAATTATTAGTTAGTCCAATTGCAACTGATATGGACAGAAGAGTTCCAGTTACAGCTGGTTACCCTACATTTACAGGCAATTTCAATGATGCTTGGTCAGGTGGAAACACATTTCAAAGTATGAATAATATCATTTCTACTAGCATTAATACTCACAAAAACGATCCCGTAATTGTTAATGTTGGCTATTCTCAAAAAATTGAAGGCGATAAATTAGTAGTTAGCACTTCAACTAAATTTTTTAAAGATACAGATGGTGATTATTATCTTGGTGTTTATGTTCTTGAAAATGGCATAGTTGCGAATCAATCTGGACCAAAAGGCGGCCCAAATGCAATACACGACAATGTTTTAAGAGGAGGTAATGGAAGCTGGGGTGAACTAATTTCATCTGGTTCTGTGGCAAAAGGCAAGTTTTTTGACAAAGTTGTTAATATTGATATACCATCTGAATGGAACAAAGACAAATTATCTGTTTATACAGTAATTTGGAAAAAGAACAACATCAAATACGATTTTGTTAATGCTTATATTAATCAATAATTTTCCAATTTAACTTCTTTAAAAAAGCCCGACTTTAAAAGTTGGGCTTTTTTTATGCATATGTTTCTAACTACATTTGCTGTATGAAATATTTTTTGGTATTTGGAGCTGGGAAAAGCAGCATCTATTTGATAGAACATCTCAATCAATATGGTCAAGAACATCAAATCAAAACGATGGTTTGCGACAAAGATGTTTCTTTTGTAGAGTCTTATCTAACAAAAAACAAATGGCTCGAGTTCAAACATTTAGATATTCAAAACCAAAATCAAGTGGAAGCCTTAATCAAAAACGCGGAAATAGTTGTTTCGCTTTTGCCTGCGAATTTGCATTTTAATATTGCCAAAATTTGTCTTTCTCAGGGCAAGAATCTATGTACTGCTTCATACATCTCAGATGACATGAAATCAATAAATGATGAAGTTGAGCAAAAAAACCTCACTTTTTTAAACGAAATGGGCTTAGACCCTGGCATTGATCATTTAAGTGCCATGCAAATTTTTGAAGACATCCAATCAAAAGGAGGAGTAATTCAATCTTTTAAAAGTTATTGTGGTGGATTGATAGACGAAGTATCCGAAGGTGATAATCCATGGAAATATAAATTCACTTGGAATCCTAGAAATGTAGTTTTGGCTGGTCAAGGAGGTTGCGCTCAGTACTTGAATAACAATCTACTTAAAATCTTGCCTTATCATCAATTATTCAAATTGAACGATTCATTTTCAATCGAAGGTAAAAAATTTGAAGGTTATCCAAACCGAGATTCATTGCTGTATACAAATGTTTATGGACTTGAAAATGCTTCAACAATCATAAGGGGAACATTGAGAAAAGAAGGTTTTTGTTCTGCTTGGCAGCAATTAGTAAGTTTAGGTTTAACAGATAATCAAAAAGTTTTGACGCTTCAAGAAAATATCACTTGTCGACAATGGTTAGACATGTATTGCCCAAATGGCATTGCCAAAATTCAGAAATATTTATCATGTAGCGATGATGATATGCATAAAATAGAGTGGTTAGGTTTACTCAGTGATGCCCCTCTTCCAATTCATATAGGCACATCCGCTGAAATATTAGAAGAAATCCTTAAATCCAAATGGCAACTTCAGACTGATGACCGAGACATGGTGGTAATGGTGCATGAAATCATATATCAATTAAATGGCAAAACCTTTTTACTAAATTCATCATTGATGTTAAATGGTGAAACACAAATAAAAACGGCTATGGCAAAGACCGTTGGCTTACCTTTGGCTTATGGCACTATTTTGTTATATGAAGGGAAAATTAAAAACAAGGGTGTTATTATGCCAATTTACAAAGAAATTTACGAACCAATTTTAGAACAACTCAAAAAACACCAAATCCATTTTTTGGAAACGATTTCAGAATTAGCTTAGTCCAACATCTAAAGCCATCATTACGATAAATCCTACAATAAAACCCATGGTGGCAAAGTCGGCATATTTATCTCTTTGGGTTTCGGGAATTACTTCTTCAACCACCACATAAAGCATTGCGCCAGCTGCAAATGCTAAAGCGTATGGCAGAATCGGTTGGATATAAATGACAGCTAAAGCACCAACAACACCGGCAACAGGCTCTACAACGGCACTTAACTGTCCCCAAAAAAAACTTTTTCTAGGACTAATGCCCTGTCTTCTCAATGGCATTGCAACAGCAATTCCTTCAGGAAAATTCTGAATACCAATTCCAATTGCCAAAGCTACAGCAGAACCAATGGTAAAATGTGGGTCGCCAAGCGCTGCTGCTCCAAAAGCTACACCAACCGCCAAGCCTTCAGGAATATTGTGTAATGTAATAGCTAAAACCAACAAAATCGTTCTGTCCCAGGTTGTTTTCAATCCTTCAGATTCGCTCATTTCGCTATTTAAATGCAGATGAGGCAACACTTTGTCTATCAAAAAAATGAATCCAGCACCGAGAATAAATCCAATTGCAGCTGGCACCCATGAAAGTTTTTCGCCAAACGATTCAACAGACATTTCGATAGCAGGTGTTAACAAACTCCAAAAACTAGCAGCCACCATTACCCCTCCTGTAAATCCCAACAAAAAATCGAGCCACTTTCGACTCATGTTTTTCCAAAACAAAACAACAGAGGCCCCCAAAGCGGTCAGCAACCAAGTGAAGGTTGTGGCAATCAAAGCTTGAATAATTGGATTTAATTTCGAAAATTCTGCTATTAATTGATTCATATTTTATTAGAAATATTTAATTCGTTTACTAATTTAATTGTTTCAAAAGCTTCTTTTACGTCATGCACTCTTAATATATGTGCGCCTTGCATCAATGCAATTGTGTTTAAAACACTTGTTCCATTTAAGGCATTTTTGGCGTCTGTATTCAAAACTTTATAAATCATACTTTTTCTAGATAATCCAACTAAAATTGGACAATCTAGCTCACGAAAGTAAGTAAGGTTATTTAACAATTGATAATTATGCTGAATTGTTTTACCAAAACCAAATCCAACATCCAAAATAATATCGTTAATACCTTTTTCAATCAAAACTTTCTTTTTGGCTAATAAATAACTAAAAACTTCTTGACTAACATTCTGATATTGAGGATTCAATTGCATGTTTTGAGGATTGCCTTTTTTATGCATAGCAATGTAAACGGCTTGATATTTTTCAACAACATCAAATATAGAAATATCATCATCTCCCGCACTGATATCATTTACAACTGAGGCGCCAGCCATTAAAGCATATTCCGCAACTTTGGATTGAAATGTGTCGATGCTTATAATTGCATTAGGAAATCTATTCATAATTTCTTCAATCAATGGAATCGTTCGATTTAACTCTTCTTCAATGGAAATATATTGAGCCCCAGGTTTAGAACTCTGTCCACCAATGTCAATGATTTTTGCGCCATCATTGAGCATTTCTTCGCATTTTTGGAGAGCATTAAAAAAGTCAATGTGTTTACCTCCATCATAAAAAGAATCTGGTGTAGTATTTAATATTCCCATCACCCATGGTGTATTTATTTCCATGAGGTTTCCCTTAATGTTCAAAAAGTAAGGTTTGAAAATATTCATTATCGGCTTATGTTTGCAAACATAATAAAAATTAAATAGCAAAGTGAGTAATACTTTAGAACAATATCAGTTTGAAATTCAAAAATGCAGAAGTTTATTCGAAAGAAAAAATGCAGATTATGGTTCATCATGGCGTATTCTTCGACCTTCAAGCGTTACAGATCAAATTCTAATAAAGGCTTTAAGAATTAGAAGCATTGAAGAAAAGGGAGAAAATAAAGTTGGCGAAAGCATTGAAGATGAATTTGTTGGCATATATAACTACAGCATAATAGGATTAATGCAGTTAAAACACTGGAAAGATGAACAAGAATTCACTTTTGAAGAAATCATGAATATGTATGATTCAGAAAAAAAAGCAACTCAAGAATTAATGCTGAAAAAAAATCATGATTATGGAGAAGCATGGAGAGAAATGAGAACCAGTAGTTTTACTGATTTAATACTGATGAAACTAAATAGAACTAAACAAATAGAGGATAATGATGGCGCAACAATTGTTAGTGAAGGCATTGATGCAAATTATCGAGATATGATGAATTATGCTATATTTGCACTTATCAACATTCATAACTGAAAATAAAATGAAAGTAATTACTTCTATATCTCGCATCATCGTTGGTTTGCTTTTTATTTTTTCTGGCCTTATCAAAAGCAACGACCCAAAAGGAACAGCCATAAAACTCAATGAGTATTTTGATGTATTTGCCAAAGAATTTGAGGCAAGTCAGGATTCCCTTACCTTTTCTATAACAGATAATTTAGGCACAAGCGAATTTATTTCTTATACTTTTTCGGAAAATGATTCTTTTAAAAACATACAAATAAACCAGTCTGAAGTAAAATCAATTTATTACGAAGATGAAGAAATTCCAGAAGATTCAGACTCTTTTCTTGGGTCAACTATTTTTATAACAGCTAACAACCAAATCATCTTCAATGCAGACTATATATTAGAAGACACAAGCGAATTAGTTACCCTAAATTTAAAAATCAAAACTGGATTAAACAACGTCTTATTAGACAAATCTTTATCGTTAAACCTAAAAACCAAACATGAAATAGAGGAAGTATTACCTATATATCAATACACTAAAAAACAAAGTTTTTGGGTGGGATTTTTCAGAGACTTAAGACCATATGCTATTTATTTTTCTATTATAATGTGCATATTAGAAGTTGTATTAGGGTTTGGAATACTTATAGGTTGGAAGCCTCAACTGGTATCATGGCTTACTTTATTATTAATTTTATTCTTCACATTTTTAACTTGGTATAGCGCCTATTTTAACAAAGTGACAGATTGTGGTTGTTTTGGCGACTTTATTAAGCTAGAGCCTTGGACATCATTTTGGAAAGATATTTTCTTGCTCTTTTTCATTTTAATTATTTTCATTCGAAGAAAAAAAATCATTCCACTATTTTCGACATTATTCAGTTGGAACGCTATGGCAGTTGTACTTATCGCATCAACATTATTTACAATTTTATCCAACATGTATTTGCCAACTTGGGATTTTTTACCTTATAAAATTGGGAATAACATTAACGCTTTAATGACACCACCAAAAGGTGCTCGATTAATAGATTCTGTTAAATCTGAACTTATTTATGAAAAAAATGGACAAAAGCAAAGTTTTACTATTCAGAACTACCCCAAAACAGACGATTGGAAATTTGTAGATGCAGTTAATACAGTTATTGAACCTGCTTGGAAATCAAAAGTTCATGGCTTTGATTTTTCACCAAGGCCAGAAAACGGTAATGTAGACATTAAAAATAGCTTACTAAACGAAGATAAATATGTCATATTATTAGTAACTACTCATTTAAAGAAAACATATATGGATGCTTGGCCTAAAATAAGCCTACTAGCAAACGAGGCTAAAAATAATGACATTTCCTTTTTCGCTATAACAGCCACTTCGCTAGAAGATGCCGATGCATTTAGACTAGAACATCAATTGCCTTTTTATTTCAACAATTCTGATGAAACTTTATTAAAAACCTTAATAAGATCTAATCCTGGCATTATGTTATGGAAAAAAGGACAAATTATCGACAAATGGAGTTGTAGAAGTATTCCGACTTTCAAGAAAATCTCTAAAATCATCAAAAAGAATAACCGTTAATCTTATCATAAGAATTAGATCATTAATTTGCCCATGAAAATATTCATCATTGGAATGCCTGGATCGGGCAAATCATATTTGGGCAAAAAATTAGCCTTATCTTTGAAACTAAAATTTTATGATTTAGATCATTTGATTGAAAAAAAAGAGAATCAAACCATCAAACAAATTATCTCAATAAATGGGGAAGATCATTTTAGACATTTGGAAACAAGCATTTTAAAAGGGTTAGAAAAAGAAAATAACATTGTAATATCTTGTGGTGGTGGTGCACCTATGTTTTTTGACAACTTAGAATTCATGAAAAAACATGGAATTGTGATATGGTTAAATACAAATTTAAATACTATTTCGTCAAGAATTCAGAAGAACTTAACACGAAGACCAATGTTTGAGGGCTTAAATAGCCTAGAAATAGACTCAAAATTGTCGGAATTATTTATTCAAAGAGAAAAAAAATACAAAAAAGCTGATTTTGAAATCAATATCTTAGGAAAAGAAAAACAATCCTTATCTTCTGTAATTCAAATAGTTATGAATTACTCAAAACACAAACACTAATAAATGTTGATTTTGTGTTAATATTTATTTTGAAAAAAAAAGCCCTATCCCTTGATTTTACTAAACTTTACAATACTTTTGACCACAGATTTATAAATAAACACATTTAATTTTAAAAAATTATGAACAAATCAGATTTAATCAGCAAAATGGCAGGAGATGCCAAAGTAACAAAAGCTCAAGCTCAAGCAGCTTTGAACTCATTCATCACAGCAACAACTGGAGCTTTGAAAAAAGGTGACAAATTAATCTTAGTAGGTTTTGGAACTTTTTCAGTAACTAAAAGAGCAGCTAGAACTGGACGTAACCCACGTACAGGAAAAGAAATTAAAATTGCAGCTAAAAAAGTTGTTAAATTTAAAGCAGGTGCAGACCTTTCAAGCAAAGTAAAATAATTTATTTTACTTGTTTTCAAATCCCTTTGTCTAAATAGCAAAGGGATTTTTTATTTTTGTAACCCATATGAATACCATGAATCGTTTTTTTTTAAATCATGTTGCCCAAACTTCTGATACACCTCTTGGTATTCAAATCTCTCATGCACAAGGTGTATGGATGTTTGATATCAAAGGGAAAAAATATTTAGATTGTATTTCAGGCATCTCAGTAAGCAACCTAGGACATTCCAACCCATACATTATCAACGCCATAAAACAACAGATTGACAAGCACATGCATTTAATGGTTTATGGCGAAATTATACAATCACCACAAGTTTTATTAGCATCTAAACTAAATAAATTATTACCAGAAAAACTAAATAACATATATTTTGTAAATAGCGGAAGTGAAGCAGTAGAAGGCGCCATGAAATTAGCAAAAAGACACACCGGAAGGGCCCGGTTTGTATCAATAGAAAAAGCCTATCATGGAAGCTCTCAAGGTGCAATGAGTTTAATGAGTGATGAATATTTTCAACATCGATTTGCGCCATTACTTCCTGGTATCGATTTTATTAAACAAAATGAATTTGAGCATATCAATCGCCTAATTACAAATGAAACTGCAGCTGTGTTTGTAGAACCTATTATGTCAGAAAAAGGTTACATGCCTTGTACTAAAGCATTTTTACAGGCCATTAAAAATAGATGTGAAGAAACCAAAACACTATTAGTTTTTGATGAAATACAATCAGGTATGGGAAGAACAGGTTCGTTTTTTGCATTCCAAGACCTTCAAATAGAACCTGATATATTACTTTTAGCAAAAGCTTTTGGTGGCGGAATGCCCTTAGGGGCATTTATATCTTCATCTGAAATAATGAGTTGCCTAATGAATCATCCTGTATTAGGTCATATTACAACATTTGGAGGCCACCCAGTTTCATGTTCTGCATCGCTGGCCGCTATTGAGTTTTTAGAAAATGAAGATGTCTTAAAATCAATTTCTGAAAAAGAAGTATTATTCCGACAGTTATTAATTCATCCCAAAATTAAAGAAGTAACTGGAAAAGGATTGATGCTTGCAATAAATTTAGAAGACCCAATGCTTTGCAGAAAAGTAATTGACCAATGTGTAAAAGACGGATTATTAATTGATTGGTTTTTATATGCTGAACATAAAATCAGGTTATCTCCACCCCTTATCATTCAAACTGAGGAAATTCAAATAATTTGTGAGATTATTTTAAAAAACCTTAATAAATGTCTGTAACCTTTTATAAATTTGTCGTCTAAAAGTAATGAAAAAAACAATATTCTATATCCTTATTTCCGTTTTAGTTATTTCATGTAACAAAGACAGAAGAATCACCAAAGACTCCATTACTTCTGCAGAAGACAATTCAACTTTAGAATCTGAGTTTTCTTCTTTATATACCGTCATGGAAGATTTTGCGTCTAATGATCGCAGAGTTAGAAGTGGTAATTTCTTATTGCCGAGTGGCGCTATTATTACATTTCAAGATAGCTTATTCTCTGATGGCAATGGCATTGAGTGTACAATTGATTTTGGTGCTTTAAGAAATTCTGACCCTAAAGGCCTTTTTTGTAATGATGGTAGATTTAGAGCAGGCATTTTGCATATCAAAACAAATAAAAGATTTTTTCAAGACAGTTTTATTTGTGAAATGTGGGCAGAAGAAAATGATGCATTTTATGCAGGAAATGATGGTTTTAATCTTTCAAATATTAGAGGAAAAACAACTTTGGTAAAATTGAGTAATAACTCTTACACTTTTGAAGTAGAAAATGCTAGATTAGAAAATGAAAAAGGCGTTTGCACTTGGCAAAGCAAAAGAATTATTACCAAAAAAATAGATAACGGACCAGGGGTAATTGGCGATGAATTTGAGATAACGGGTGAAGCATCTGGTGTAAACAGAAAAGGTGAGGCATTTAAAGTTACAGTAGACAAACCGCTATACAAAAAAATTGCAATGGGATGTGCAAGAACATTTGTTGATGGCAAAATATCAATTATCAATATTGACAATGACAGAAAAATAGAAATAGATTACAACCCTTATAACAACAATGCATGCGATTTAATTGCAAAGGCAATTATTGGCAGAAAAGAATTTATCTTCACAGTTAGATAATGATAAATAATTTTTCGAAGTTTTTAGTTTTATTTTCATTATTTGGGGTATGGTCTTGCCAAAATAAAGAAGTAAAACAAGAAAAATTAAGCATAGAAAACAATTATTGGCAATCAAATTTTAAACATCAAAGTTTCAGTAAATCTCAAAAAGATTCTATTTTAAATTGCTTCGACAAAGATTTTAATGGCTCTGTACTTGTTTATAAAAAAGGCAAGATTTTTAAAAAAGCTTTGGGATATCAAGAAATTCAAAAGAAGCATAAAAAACAGATTGACGATGTTTATCAAATGGCGTCTGTTTCAAAAACTGTCACCGCTGTTGCTACCATGATTTTACATCAATCAAAACAATTGCACATCGACAGTATGTTTTCTAAATACATTAATTCTTTCCCATACAAAAACGTTAGTATACGTCAATTGCTCTCACACCGAAGTGGATTGCCAAATTACATATACTACACAGACTCTTTTTGGAAAAATAAATTACAATTAATGAACAATAAAGATTTATTTGATTTTTTCATTAAATGCAAGCCAAAAATATACACAGCGCCTGGCGCTTCATTCAGTTACAACAACACAAATTATGCACTTTTGCCTATGCTCATAGAATCAGTTTCAAATAAAACATTTAATCAATTTGTAATCGACTCTATTTTCAAACCATGTGGAATGAAAAACACTTTTTACTACAATTGTCCTCAACCCGAAGGATTTCACTCAACGGTAATGACAGGACGTTATGAGAAGGAATTATATGAACATTCCTATTATTTGAATGGCATATTGGGCGATAAAAGCTTATTTTCTTCTATTGATGATATGTTTTTATTTTATCATGCATTAAAAACTAATAGGTTGATTAAAAAAGAATTATTAGATATGATGCATGAACCAAGTTATAAATACAATGTTTATGGCGGCAGCTATGGTCTCGGATTCAGACTAAAACAAATTAACAATGAAAAATGGGTTTATCACAATGGATGGTGGAAAGGTTTCTGGACATTTTTTTGGATCAATATAGAGAAAGACACTTGCCTTGTAGTACTTACTAACAATAAAAAAAGCAGTAGATTTAAACTACTCAATTTATTAGAATTTATGGATTAATTATTTTTTTTAAAAAAGTTTTCATTTTATTAAAAATCGTGTTTAATTTTGCATTTATCAATCAATATGGGAACGGCCAAATTATTTCAATTAAAATTCAACTCAATCTAAAGCAGTTTATGATTTGACACCTATATCCAAAACAACATTCTGACATAATTTTTTAACTTATACTTTAATAACTTCATGACCGACACACTTAATGAAAACTCTTTGGAAGAAAAGGGTTTAAACATTTCAAACGATGACCACTCAATCGAAATTGCCATTACTAATTTAGAAAAACAGGGCGATTCAGATGAACATGATGATGAATTTGAAATAGAAGATGAAAAAAGAGATTCTACAGACTATTCTTCCTTTACTAAAGAAGACTTTATTAAAAAAGCTGAAGATTTAATTGATGCTCCAAACATCAAAGAATCTCATGATATTTTTAAAAAGATTAGAGTTTTATTTGACGATGTTATCAAAGCAGAACGTGTATTATTGATTAAAGAATGGGCCGAAGAGGGTAAAGATGTGAGAGAATTTAAACCCCCTTATGATGAGCAAAAGGATAGGTTTTATAAAGTATATGCTAAATTTTTAGAAAAAAGAGCCGAAGAAAAACGCTTAGCTGAAGAAGAAAAACAAAAAAACTTAAAAGCAAAACAAGATTTATTAGATAGATTAAAAGATATTGTTTCGACAGATGAAACTGAGAAAGTTTTTAGCGAAGTAGATGAAATTCAAAAACAATGGAAGCAAATCAGATCTATTCCTAGACAATTCATGCAAGAATTATGGGAAAGTTACCGCTTTTATCTCGATAAATTCTATGACAACCATTCTATCAACAATGAATTAAAAGATAAAGACAGACAAAAAAATCTTGAATTTAAAATTGAACTACTTAAAAAAATCGATCAATTAAAAGAGGAAAAATCAATCAAAAAAACCCATATTTTATTGAATAAATACCATGAAGAATTCAGAAATATTGGCCCTGTTGCATCAAAAGAAATGGCAGAGGATTTATGGAAAAGATTCAAAGCTGCATCTGATGACATTTTAGCTGAGAGAAGATCTCAAATGGAGGTAATTAAAGCTAAAAGAAATGAAAATTTAGAACTAAAAAAATTGCTTTGTGAAAAAGTGGAAGCAATTATTCAACTACCTATTGAAACATTCAAAACCTGGAAAGAAAAAGGCGAAGAGATGAATTCAATTTTTGAAGAATGGAAAACCATTGGACCTGTCCCTGATAGCTTTAACGACCAAATATGGAGAAGATTCAGAGAATCTCAAAACACATTCAATCAGAATAAAAAATTATTTTTTGAAAAATTAAACAAAGGCAAAGACGAAAATTTGAAACTAAAAACGGTATTGTGTGAACAAGCAGAGAAAATTGCAAGTTCCTCACAATTTGATTCAGGTTCAAAAGAGATGATAGCTCTTCAAGAAAAATGGAAATCCATTGGACCAGTTCCTGAAAATATGAATGAAAAAATTTGGCAAAGATTCAGAAAAGCTTGTGATACATTTTTTGCCAAAAGAAATGATTTTTATAAAGGAAAAAATGATGAAGAGAAAAAAAACCAAGAACAAAAAGAATTTATAATCAGCGCAGTAGAGAAACTCATTGAACTAGAAGATTCAGCTATTGTTTTTGAAGCATTGAGATCACATCAACAGAACTGGATGAACATTGGCTTTGTACCAATTAAAGTTAAACAAGAATTAACTCAAAAATACAGCCAAGCAGTTGATGCCATTTATAAAAAATTCAAACAAGCTTCTGATGAAAATAAATCATTAAGAATGAAAGACCATTTTGAAATGTTGTCTAACGCTCCTAACGGTTCCGAAAAACTTAGGCAAGAGGAAAAACTAATTTCAGACAAAATGAGAGCTTTGAAAGAAAGTGTTGAAACGCTCAATAATAATATTGGATTTTTTGCTAAATCTAAAAAAGCTGATGAATTGAAACAACAAATTGAACAAAAAATCAATGTCATCAATGCTCAAGTCTCTAAATTACAAGAAGAGTTGAAGGTTTTAAGACAGTTTAGGAACAATCAATCACCACAAAAATAAAGTGGAAATGACTGATGAAACTATTGTCTTATATTATTAACTATTTAACTTATTTCTTTACCTCAGACACGAAGTATAATATTCATTCACCTTTTGTTTATGACTTTGTAGTCAAAGTTTTGAACACTAGAAAACAAAAACCGACTTATCATTCCATAGAGTTGATAAGAACTAAAATGTTAAAAAGTAATGCTGAGATAGAAATATTGCCATTAGGGGCTACCACTTTTCAAAATATTCGAAAAGAAAAACTCAAAAATGTTTGCTCTCGCACTTCAAAATCCGCCAAATATTGCGAACTATTAGAACGTATTTGCTCATATTATCAACCCCAATTAGCACTCGAAATTGGAACTTCTCTTGGCATAAGCGCATTGTATCAAGCGAGTGGTTTAGATAAAGGAACTTTATACACCATGGAAGGCAATCCTGATAGTATTAAGGTAGCAAAACACAATAGTGATGTATTGGAAATGGGGAATATGATCTTTATTGAAGGTGATTTTGACACAAAATTACCGATTCTTCTAAATCAGATCGAAAGATTAGATTATGTTTTTTTTGATGGCAATCATCAAATGGATGCTACTTTAAAATATTTTGAATGGTGTTTAAACAAAGCGCATACTAATTCAATTTTTATATTTGATGATATTCGTTGGAGTGAAGACATGCAAATAGCTTGGGAAAAAATAAAAAAACATCCTGCTGTTACACTAAGTATAGATTTATTTGTAATGGGTATTGTCTTTTTTAGAATAGAAAACGAAAAACAAGATTTTGTAATAAGGTATTAAAACTATGAACATTAAGAAAATATTGACAAATAATCTACTGGTGAAAAAAATTATTTTCTACCTTGATCAGGTTATTCCACCTGGTTTTCAGGGGGCTAGTTTATTTTCTGTTTTGCAGTTTTTTTACAAAGGAATAATCAACCCAAGGTTCAATTTATATGCAGGATCGCTATCATGGAATTTCTTTTTAGCAATTTTTCCTGCATTAATCTTTCTATTTACTTTGATAGCATATATTCCAGGTATTAATCTCCAAAAAATAATCCTAACACAAATGGACTTTATTTTACCAAATGAGGCTTACAAAGTAATTAAAGTAACAGTTGCAGACATAGTTAAAACCCAAAGATCAGGATTATTATCTATTGGTTTTTTATCTGCCATTTATTTTGCAAGTAATGGTGTTTTTTCGATGATGTTAGCTTTTGACAGCAATTTCAATGAAATGGACAAAAAGAAATCTAATTTTTTTAGAAAGCGAGGTAAATCAATTTTCATAACATTTTTAATAACAGTTTTAATTATCATTTCTCTTATTGTATTAATATCAGGCAATTTATTGAGTTCATATGTGATTCATGAAAAAATCATCAACAAAACCATTGTTGTTTTTTTTATCAATATATTTCAATTAGCAACATTGTCTGCTTTGGTATTTTTCATCATGAGCTCTTTGTATTATTTTGGTCCAAGTTCTAAAATCAGATGGCAGTTTTTTTCTCCAGGGGCTATAGTTGCTACCGTTTTATCACTGCTAGCAACATATTTATTTACGTCTTATGTTGAGGATTTTAACAGTTATAATAAACTTTATGGAAGTATTGGAGCTGTCATTGTTTTGATGTTATTAATTTACTTTAATTCATTGTGTATTTTAATAGGATTTGAATTAAATAAAAGCATTACAAGTGTTGTTAAAATTCATCAAGAAAAGCGAAAAAAAGAAAATCATTTTTTGGAATAATTTATTTTAAAATAAAATTTCATTTTTACCATTTTTATTTATAATTTTGCAGACCAATTTTAAAAACAATAAGTTGTTATTAAGATAGATTGGAGAAATGGCAGAGCGGTTGAATGCGGCAGTCTTGAAAACTGTTTTAGTGAAAGCTAACGGGGGTTCGAATCCCTCTTTCTCCGCCAAGAATCTCAAAAAACCTCAATTTTATTGAGGTTTTTTTTATACCCTTTTTTGTCTGAGTATAGCTCAAGTAAAAATGGGTATAAAAAAACTTGCAGAGTTGTGGCAAGGTTTTTTTGAGAATCTTGAAGCCTTCCCCTCAGGGATCATTGCAAATAATCCCGAAAACCCCTTTTTTGTCTGAACATAGCTCAAGCATAAAAAGGGCATAAAAATATTTGCAGAGTAGCGCCAAGGTTTTTTGAGTGAATCATGATCCACCCTCTTAAAGGTTATGTAAACAATCTCTCATTTACACATTCTATAACTTGATAGTAAACTCACTAAAGGCAAACGATTCAAACACGAACTAACCCCTAATTCAGTGCCAACTTCAAATCGTTGATGTCTGAATCATCAAACAACAAATGCTCTTGAAATGTGGTTGCCATACTGATGCCAACAAAATCTGCATTTACAGGAAATAAACGGTAGCTTCTAGAGGCCAAAACAGCAATTCTAATTTTGCCAACTTGTCTTTGAAGAAGAGGTAAGAAAGCCGAAATCAATGTTTTGCCACTATTTAAAACGTCATCAACAATAATTAAAGATTGGTTTTTAAGTTCGCTAAGGTCAACATTACTAAAAAACTGAGGTTCAAAATTATTTCTATCAATCACAATGTTGATTAAATGGATGTTTTCCATACCAATTGTTTTTAATTCATCTGCAATTCTTTCGGCTAAAAACATGCCTCTGTTATCAATTCCTGCTACATAAATGGTTTCCAACTCCATGTTATCTTCATATATTTGCCAAGCCAAACGCTTGATTTTATGCGAAATTTGTTGATGATTTAATATTATAACAGATTGTGTCATATTGATTGTTTCAAACCTAATGATTTTTATATTAAAAAACTATTGTTCGGCAGAATTTTGCAAAATAGCAGCTACCCCTGGCAATTCTTTTCCTTCAAAATATTCTAACAATGCACCGCCACCTGTAGAAACATAACTAACTTGGTCTGCTAAGCCAAACTGATGAATAGCTGCTGCACTATCGCCTCCGCCTATTAAACTAAAACCACCATTTTGCGCTACATGTGCCACAGAATTGGCAACAGCTTTTGTGCCATTTTCAAATGAAGACATTTCAAAAACACCCATTGGACCATTCCACAAAACGGTTTTGGATGCTTCTATCACCTTACAAAAAGTTTCGATGGCATTTGGTCCGATGTCTAAACCCATGTATCCATTAGGAATTTCATTATTGTTACAAAAAGATGTTTGCGCTTGGTTATCAAATTTATCGGCAATCTTGCTATCTTGAGGCAAAAGTAATTGAACACCCTTTTGCTTAGCTTTTTCAATCAACTCCAAGGTTAATGGCATGCGTTCGTCTTCACAAAGTGAATTGCCAATATTGCCGCCCAATGCTTTTGCAAATGTGTATGCCATGCCGCCACCAACAATAATATTATCAGCAATATTCATCAAGTTTTCGATGATTAATAATTTATCAGAAACCTTTGCGCCACCAACTATTGCAGTGAAAGGACGTTGAGGATTGTTCAATACTTTCTGTGCGTTTTCCAATTCATTGGTCATCACATAGCCAAAACATTTTTTACTATTAAAAAATTGAGCAATAACAGCTGTAGAAGCATGAGCTCTATGAGCAGTTCCGAAAGCATCATTCACATAGAAAGTGCCTAGTTTAGATAATTTTTCTGCAAATTCAACATTGCCTTTTTCCTCTTCTTTGTAAAAACGCAAATTTTCTAACAAAAGAATTTCGCCTGCTTGAAGATTTTGAGACATTTCTTTGGCTTGCTCTCCTATGCAATCATCGGCAAACAAAACTTTCGCTCTTGTTAATTCAGCCACTCGGCTAACAATGTGTTTTAAAGAATATTTTTCAGTTGGCCCTTCTTTCGGACGACCTAAATGACTCATCAAAACACAAGAACCGCCATCATTCAATATTTTTTGGATGGTTGGAACAGTGGCAGTAATTCGAGAATCATCTGTTATTTGAAATTGAGCATCTAATGGCACATTAAAATCCACTCTGATTAAAACTTTTTCACCTTTAAAATTGTATTGATTGATAGTTAACATCTTTTAAATAATATTTTTTCTTGGGTGCAAAAATAAGTCAAAATATTATTGTTTAATTTGCAAAGCGAAAAAACTAGTTTGGAATTATCCATCGATCATATCAAAAAGCCCATAGAGTCTGACTTAAATTTATTTGAGGACACCTTCAGCAAAAGTATGAAAACCAATGTGCCATTGCTGAATACCATCATGACCTACATAGTGAAACGCAAAGGCAAAATGATTCGACCGATGTTTGTTTTGTTTTGTTCTAAACTTCATGGTGAAATCAATGAACGTACTTATCGTGGGGCAAGTTTGATTGAATTATTGCATACCGCTACCTTGGTTCATGATGATGTGGTGGACGGAAGCGATATGCGTAGAGGTTTTTTTAGCATCAATGCCCTTTGGAAAAATAAAATTGCAGTATTGGTAGGAGATTTTTTATTGGCAAAGGGTTTGCTTTTATCCATAGATAACAATGATTTTGATTTATTGAAAATCGTTAGTGAAAGTGTAAAGAAAATGAGTGAAGGCGAACTGCTTCAGATAGAAAAAGCTAGAAGACTAGACATTACTGAAGACATTTATTACGATATTATTACCAAAAAAACCGCTTCATTGATTGCCAGTTGTTGTGCTATTGGAGCAGCAGCCGCCAATGCTGATAAGGAAACCATTGAAAAAATGAGACTTTTTGGGGAATACACGGGTATAGCTTTTCAAATTAAAGACGATTTGTTTGATTATGGCGACAATAATATTGGTAAGCCAACAGGTATAGACATCAAAGAGAAAAAAATGACACTTCCTCTGATTTATGCATTGAATCAATGTAGCAGTTCAGAAAAAAAGAAAATCATATACATCATCAAAAACCACAATACAGATAAGAAAAAGGTGGCAGAAGTGATACAATTTGTGCATCAATTTGGTGGTTTTGATTATGCTAAATCCAAAATGGAGATGTATAAAACAATGGCATTAGACATTTTAGAACAAATGCCAGACAATGAAAGCAGGAGAAGTTTATCACAACTTTTGGAATTTGTGATTGTTAGAAAAAAATAAATCCACTTTCATCGTCAAGCAAAATTAAAAAAACATTAAATTTGCGCAAATTAATTTAACATGCTTCCTCATTCGTATATCAGCAATGCAGACGTCAATTACATAGACGACTTATACAAACAATATCAAAGCGACAAAGAATCGATAGAATACGGTTGGCAAAAATTCTTTGAAGGATTCGACTTTGGTGTTGGCAAAACTGGCACAGGCTCTGCAAATTTGAGCGAGGATACATTGAAAGAAATCAATGTTTTAAATTTAATAAATGCCTATAGAACCAGAGGGCATCTGTTTACCAAAACAAATCCTGTTAGAGAAAGAAGAACCTACACCCCTACTCTAGCATTGTCTAACTTTGGGTTAAGCGAAGCTGATTTAAACACTGTTTACAATGCTGGTAATGACCTTGGCATTGGAGCAGCCAAACTTTCTGACATCGTTCAACACCTTAAAACCACTTATTGCGAAAGTATTGGAGCTGAATACATGCACATTGGCGACCCTATTAAAATTGAATGGTTGCGCCATTTAATGGAAACCACTAAAAATATTCCTAATTTAAATATTGAAGAAAAAAAACAATGCTTAAATAAACTCAATCAAGCCACCGCTTTCGAAAATTTCTTACACACTAAATTCATTGGTCAAAAAAGATTTTCACTTGAAGGTTTAGAATGTTTAATTCCAGCTTTAGACAGTGTGATTCACTATGGTGCAGAACTAGGCGTTCAAGAGTTTGTAATGGGAATGGCTCACAGAGGCAGATTGAATGTTTTAGCCAATATTTTCAACAAAACGTATTCAGATATTTTCAGTGAATTTGAAGGCAAAGTTTTTCAAGATGAGCAATTTGAAGGCGATGTAAAATATCATTTGGGTTATACCACTTTGGTTAAAACCTATCAAGACAAAGAGGTAAAGTTAAAATTAGCTCCAAATCCTTCTCATTTAGAAGCAGTTAATCCTGTTGTAAAAGGGATAGTTAGAGCCAAATTAGACCACGTTTACGAACATAATATCAATAAAATTTGTCCAATATTAATTCATGGAGACGCTGCCATTGCTGGTCAAGGCATTGTTTATGAAGTGGTGCAAATGAGTGGTTTAGAAGCCAACAATATTGGAGGAACTATGCACATTGTAACCAATAATCAAATTGGATTTACAACAAATTACACAGATAGTAGAACCAGTATTTACTGTACTGATGTTGCCAAAACAACCAATTGCCCTATTTTCCATGTGAATGGTGACGATGTTGAAGCTGTAGTGCATACTATAAAAATGGCAATGGCATATCGCAATAAATTTAACTGCGATGTCTTTATAGATTTGTTAGGTTATAGAAAATATGGACACAATGAAGGCGATGAACCAAGATTTACACAACCTTTGTTGTATAAATTAATTTCTTCTCACCCCAATCCAAGAGAAATATACAAAGACAAACTCATTGCCAGAGGCGACATTGATGCAAGCATTGCGCAAGAAATGGAAGAGAAGTTTAAAGACTTATTGCAAATCACTTTGGACGATGTCAAACAAAACAAAGCACCAGAATCTAAACCTAAAATTGAAGATTTGTGGAAAGATTTTCACTATCCTACAGATCAAGATTTCATCAAAGCAACTGATACTTCATTTAAAGAAAAAAGATGGATTGAACTATGCAAGATTATCAATACAATTCCTGACAATAATTTACCAATCAAAAAAGTACAACAATTGTATCAAGGCAGATTGAAACAAATTGAAAACAATCAATATGATTGGGCAATGGGAGAAATGATGGCTTACGCAACGCTTTTAGACGAAGGTCATTCTGTTAGACTTTCTGGTCAGGATTGCGAAAGAGGCACTTTTAGCCATAGACACGCATTGATTAAAAAAGAAGATTCAGAAACAGAATTTATTCCATTGCAACATATTTCACCCAAACAAGGTGAATTCAATGTTTACAACTCTTTATTGAGTGAATATGCAGCCCTTGGGTTTGAATATGGCTACAGTGTTACAACACCCAATGACCTCACCATTTGGGAGGCTCAGTTTGGTGATTTTGGCAATGGTGCTCAAATTATGATTGACCAATTTATTGCAAGTGCGAGTACCAAATGGGCTCAATTCAGTGGTTTAGTTATGATGCTACCACACGGCTACGAAGGTCAAGGACCTGAACATTCATCTGCTAGATTAGAAAGATTCTTACAACTTTGTGCTAGCAACAATATGCAAGTTGTCAATTGCACAACTCCTGCCAATTATTACCATGTTTTAAGAAGACAGTTAAAACGCAAAGATTTCAGAGTGCCTTTAATTGCTATGACACCTAAGAGTTTATTAAGACATCCTTTATGTGTGAGCCAAATAGAAGATTTTACCAAAGGTAGTTTCCAAGAAATCATACACGACACTTATGTGGATGCAAAAAAAGTTAGGCGTGTTATCCTTTGTTCAGGCAAATTGTATTATGATTTACTAGAAAAACAGCAATCTGATAAAGCAAAAGACGTTGCGATTGTTAGAATAGAGCAACTATTTCCATTACCAGAAAAGCAATTAGCCGACTTGTATCAACAATTTTCAAAAGCAGAATTTGTTTGGGCACAAGAAGAACCTAAAAACATGGGTACTTGGATGCACTTTAGCCGTTACGATTTACCATTCACATTAAGATACATTGGCAGAAAAAGCAGTGCAAGTCCAGCAACGGGTTACAAAAAGGTGCACGATAAAGAACAAGCTGCAATATTGAATGAGGCATTTGCTTGAATCTAATTAATGAAGCTCCATTACAAGCAATACGGTTCTTCCGGTTCTCCAATTTTTATTCTGCATGGCATTTTCGGCATGTTAGACAATTGGCACAACATAGCCAAAGAATTAGGTAACTCATACCAAGTTTTTACGATTGATGCACGCAACCACGGCAAATCACCACATGCTGATGAAATGAGTTATCAATTAATGGCAGAGGATGTTATTGAATTGGCAGACGATTTAGGGATTGACAAGTTTATTTTATTGGGACATAGCATGGGTGGAAAAACAGCTCTGTGGACTGCACACCAATTTCCAGAAAGAATCTCAAAACTGATTGTTGCTGATATTGCACCAAAAACCTATCAAGCAGGACATACAACTTATTTCAAAGCTTTAAAAAATATAGATTGGTCGAGTTTACTGAGCAGAAAAGAAATTGATGATGCTTTGGTTGCATATGAACAGAATATGGGCATTAGACTGTTTTTAGCTAAAAACATAGAACGCAATGAAGCAGGAGCATTTGAACTGAAATGTAATATTGACGCCATCGAAAAAGCTTATCCAGAGATAATTGGCGGATTAAACTTTAATCAAATCAACAACATTCCTACCCTTTTTTTATTGGGTGAAAACTCTAATTATTTGAAAGAAGAAGACAAACCCTTCATAGTGTCCTACTTTAAAAATGTCACTTACAAAACCGTTTCTAATGCAGGTCATTGGTTGCATGCCGATAATCCAAAAGAATTTTTAGAAAAACTAAACTCTTTTTTATAAGCAAAATATTATCTTATTATTAAAACCTAATGATTAAAAAATTACTCACAACTATTATATTTTTATTAATTACTTTTTCAATTGTTGCTCAAAACACAAAAACTAAAAGTTGCAAACAAAAAGTAGGCTATTTTGCTTCTAGAAACATTGAAAAACTCAGCAAAAAACTTACTCAAAACCTAAGCACAGACGAAGAAAAAGTTTGTGCTATTCATTATTGGATAACTCACAATATCAAATACGATTATAAGCGAACTTTATCAAAAAACACAGATGCTCCAACGCTTTCAAAAGTATTAAAAACCAAAAAGGGCATGTGTTATGAATACTCATTATTATTCAAAAAACTATGTGAATATTCAGATATTCCAGCTGTCATTGTTCCAGGTTACACCAAAAACATTGGTGTCGATATATGCGATTCATTTTATATAGAAGATCATGCTTGGAATGCCGTTCTGATTGATAATCAATGGCGATTGGTAGATGCAACTTGGGATGCTGGCTATGTAAGAAATTATAAAAAAACATTGAGGGGACGATTTATTTACCTTTTTACATTGGGCAAAAAACACCATTACAAATTTAAGCCAAAGTTTATTTTCGACCCAGACGAAACCTTTTATTTAAAAACTGGTAATACTTTTATTTACGATCATTTTGCAGCAAACGAAATCTGGCAATTATTAAACAAAACATATAAAATCAATGATTTTGAGAAAGACAGTAGCTATTATTATTTAAAAGACAGAGATGAATCAATCATAGATGACAATAATTTCATGAGCGAACGTTTGAAATATTACATGAACGATGATACTAGCAATATTTTGATAAATGGCATGGCTTATAACACTTTGAACCAAAGAAATCTTTTCACAAAAGGTGTCTCATTTTATTTAAAATCCATCCAAAAACTTGAAGATATAAATTCTGTTTCAAACAAAACACATCAAATTGAAATTTGCAAATCTGCATACATCTTATCCAACAAGGCAATTGAATTATTTGATAGCAATGCCTACTTCTTGAGTTTACAAATCAAATCGCAACTTAGAAACATTGAAATTAAAAATAAACAACTCGTTGAACAAAACAAAAAACTCATGACAGTATCTAAAAATCAGGAGAAATATGTGAAGAAAAACAACAAACAAATTGGAAAAATTTATCAGTATGCAAAATCAACTGTAAGTAATAATAAAAACAACATTAACAACACCATTAAATCATCTGATATCAGTCAGACTAAAGTAGCTAAGAGTATAAAAATAAAAGAATATGAAGCTTTAAAAAAGCAAATTGACAGTTTAGATAAAATCATCTTTAGACACAAAGATTCATTAAATAGATTTACCAATCTATCAGATAATTTTCAAGATGATATTTTAGAAAAACTAAACGAGGCAAACAATTTAGAAAAAGACAAGTCTCAGAGTATCTTTAAAACAACCGAGTTAAGAATGAAATATGGGTTTGATAATTTTGACCATGCCATCAAAATTGTTCGTGATTCCATTATATTAAGAAACGAGAGCATGGATTCCATGATGTTTTTTAACAAACTGTTTATGTATGATTCATTTTTTAATTACCTTAAAAACAGTAAAAAACTTTACACAGAAAATGCTAAATTATTCAAACAAAAGGCAACACTGATTAAAAAACTAAAAACTAAAGGTGATGAAAATGATGCCCAATGGATAGATCAAGAATATGTAGCAAACATCAATGAACTCATTGAAATGAATAATCAATACAATGCTTGGCTTGTAAAAAACTACAATTTATTGAGAAGCTACAAGGATATCAATGCCTCAATTGCTAAGCACAGTAAGAAAAGTGAAAAATTAGCCAAACAAGAAAAAAAGCTAATAACGCCCAAAACCTCTGTAAAAGTTAGAAATCAAACTTTGAATTCAATCAATAAAAAATTGACTGCCAATGCTCAAAAAATCAATGCACAATCTATTAAAATTGAAGCATCATTGAACCAAAGTAAATAATTAACTACAATTACAGTAGAATATATATATTGTTAATTCAAAAAAATTGATTGATATTTGTTGATATATATAAAACAATGTCTTTAAAATTTAAAACCACGTATTTAACTCTTTTAACATCCTTATTATTAATCAATTTTTTACCGGTTAAATTAAATGCACAAATCCCAACAAATGGATTAATTGGGTATTATCCATTTAATGGCAATGCAAATGATGAAAGCGTTAATACAAATCATGGCACAATAAGTGGCGCAACCTTAGTATCAGATAGATTTTCGAATGCCAACAAGGCTTATTCCTTTAATGGAACTAGTAATTATATATCATTACCAAACACTTATGATTTTATGCCAAAAACTATTAATATGTGGTTTAATGCCTCTAATGCAAATTATAGTGATTGGGTTTCTATTATTACTTCAGACAACCCAAATCTTACCAAAGGCTTAATTGCAGGTATGATTAAAGAAATAAATGGGAATTTAAAAATGCAATTAAGCATCTGTAATATTAGAGATACTTTTGATATTACACTTAACACATGGCATAATATCAATATATATACGGGATCAGATAAATCCGTTAAATTTTACTTAGATGGTAAATTTATATCAAGCCATACACATACATCATTCCTTACATCAGTTGACGGATTAGATGATGTAATAATAGGTGCAACTAGATCCGCTGCATCTAGATTTTTCAAAGGGCATATTGATGATATTAGAATCTATAATAGAGAATTAACATCTACTGAAGTAGAATTAATTTACAATGAAGGCAAATGTGTTAAATACATTTCAGTAACAGATACATTAATTATTAATATGAATTTGCTCAGTTCAGAACCTTTAAAACACAAAAACAGTATCAAAGTATATCCCAATCCAACAAGCGATCAAATCTCAATTGATTGTGGGGATAATTATGCTCTTATTCAAAATTATAAAATTAAAATATCTAATGCACTTGGACAAACTGTTTTTACGAACAAGATTAGTCAACAAATATTTACCATCGATTTGTCTACTTGGTCTGGGAAAGGGTTATATCTCCTTTATATAATTGATAGTCAAGACAACATCATTGATGTTAGGAAGATTATTTTGAATTAAAAATCAGTTTGCTTCTGAAATTTATAATGACCAAAAATTTTAGTTGATATATCATAACATGATTTAAAACAAGAATCTGATGTCATCAAGGTCTTAAGTTTTATACTTAAAACCTTGTTAATTCTTTTAACTAAAAAAAATATAAATTCACTGAAGAATATCAGCATATTTGCATTTTATTTTAATGAAGAAAAAAACATATAAAATCATTTCAGTTATTGGAGCTCGTCCTCAATTTATTAAGGCTTCACCTATTGAACTAGCGTTTTCAAAATTTGAAAATGTTGAGTTTTATTCTATTCATACAGGTCAACATTATGATGAAAATATGAGTCAAATATTTTTCAATCAATTAAACCTTAAAAAGCCATATAAAACATTAGAATCGGGCGGCAAGAGTCATGCAAAACAAACAGCAGACATTTTAATTGGCATAGAAGAATTACTGATTGAAATAATGCCCGATTTAATCATTGTATATGGTGACACTAATTCTACCATTGGCGCAGCTTTAGCTGCAGCAAAACTTCATATACCTATAGCTCACATCGAAGCAGGATTAAGATCATTTAACAAACAAATGCCTGAGGAGGTTAATAGAATTTTAACAGATCACATCAGTGATTTGCTTTTTGTTCCGTCAGAAACAGCTTTAAACCAATTGGCATCAGAAGGTATCAATCAAGATGTTTACCTCTGTGGAGATGTGATGAAAGATATTATGAATATTTGTTTAGAACAGAAAATCGTTCCAGCACAAAATAATAAAAACTACTATTACACTACTATTCACAGACCATACAACACGGATAACAAAGACCGATTACTTCATATTTTAAACACACTAAATACCCTTGATAAACCAGTAATTTTTTCTATTCATCCTAGAACTTTAAATTTGCTCAAAAACTCTTACCAAATTGATTTAAATTTTAACAACATAGCATTTATCGAACCTCAAGGTTATTTTGACAATCTAGCATATTTAAAAAACTGTGACTGTGTCATCACTGATTCAGGAGGCATGCAAAAAGAAGCCTATTGGTTAAAAAGAAAATGTATAACCATCAGAAAAGAAACAGAGTGGACAGAAACACTAGAAAATGGCTGTAATACCCTTGTATTTGACAACTTATCTGAAATTCAAAAAATCATTTCTGATACGAATATCCAATTTGATGACACCCTTTATGGCACTGCAAATGCGAGTGAAATCATAGCAGAAAAAACAATGGCTTATTTATATAAAAAATGAAATTAAAATTTCTACATCTAACCTTGATTTTTCATCCAGAAATGGGTTATGACATCAACATGATGTGTAGATATAATAAAGATAAATACGAACAATTTATCATTGCATCAAATGATGTAAGCCTTTGGAACGAAACCATAGAAACCATAAAAAACAAAGATTTAATATTTGAAAAAGAAAATAATGTAAAAATTATTAGGTTGCCTTCATTTAAACCCAAGAAAGACAATTTAACTTCTGTGATTTTAGGTATTAAAAAACAATTTAAAATCATTAACCCTGATATAACATTTTTGCATGCCATCGAATCTCATGGATATGCCTTATCTGTTGGATACTTATTAAAGCATTCTAAAGTTTTTTTATGCGACACTCACACTTTATTTAACCAATTAAAACATGCTTCATTATTATGGAAACTATACCGAAGCTTATATTTAAAGCCCATTATCATTTCTAAATTTAATCAAATGGGACATAAAGTGGTTGCTTATTACACAGCAAAAGAAAATGAGAAAATATTAACAGAATATTTAGGCATTAAACAATCCCTAATAGGCGACAATGAAATCTCTACAGACAGTCAAGTTTTTCATCATGAAATAGACCAATCCCTGAAAGAAAAACTCGGAATAAACGACTCAGAAATTACATTGATGTATGTTGGTAAATTCGACCAATTTAAGCAACCTCACTTGATTTTAGAGGCGCTCAACATGCTTGACAACAACATCAACAAAAAGATTCATTTAATCTTAGTTGGACCAAAAAACGAAACATATATCGAAACGTATTTTAGTTCTGAATCGTTGAATATTTCCAATGTTCGTGTTACAATATTACCTCCCGTTGACAACAAAGAGCTTTACAAATATTACTCATTGGCATATTGCATCATCATACCACGTTTAAATTCATTAAGTTCTCTAGATGCCCAAGCTTGTAAAACACCAGTTATTATGATGGATGACTCTACCAACCAAGACAGGCTAAAACATGGGGGTTTATTGTACCAAGAAAACAACATAGAAGACTTAACAAAAAAAATCATTACTATTTGCAATCACCCCGAAAAAAGAAAAGAACTTTCAGAAAATGGGTATCAATACGTGATGAAAAATTTCAATTATTCAAAAAAACTGGATAAAATGAATGAAGAGATTGAGAGAAAAATGAATTTTTATTAACGGCATACAAATTATCAATGTATGATACAATCATTTTAAAAGAAACATTATATTTGCTAACTTGAAACCAATGAAAACTTTAGATTTCTTAAAAAGATATGTTTAAAAAAATAATTAAAAAATTAGCTTCAAAGGGATACTACAAACATCTAAAAATTCAGCAAGAAGAACTTTGCGAATTAATTTCTCCTAACAAAACAGTAATTTCTGGATTATTTAAAGGTCTTATATATCCTGAATTTAAATCGTATGGCTCTGCTTTATTCCCAAAATTTCTAGGCAGTTATGAAGATGAATTGCACCTCTATTTAAGCGAATTACTTAAAAACAATTATGAATATATTTTTGATGTTGGCTGTGCTGAAGGTTATTATGCAGTTGGAGTTGCAAAACTAGCCCCATTATCAAAAATTCAAGCATATGACACTGATGAAAATGCATTGAATTTCTGTAAAAAAATGGCAAAATTGAATAATGTAAATAATATAGATTTTTTTAGTTTTTGTAGTAATAAAACTCTTCAAAACTTTAATTTTGACAAAAAAAGTTTAATAATTAGTGATTGTGAAGGATATGAAGAGAAGCTTTTCGACAATGACAATATCCAAAATTTAATTAATTGTGATATCCTTATTGAAACCCATGATGTTATCAAAAAAGGTATAAAAGATCGATTAATTTCATTATTTGAAAAAACACATGAAATAACAATAGTAAAAAGTGTTTTAAAATCGATTTCAGATTACGATGAATTAAAGGATATTAATTTCAGAAAATATACAGACGCAATTCTATTAGAAAGAAACACAAGAATGGATTGGCTAATAATAAAATCTAGAAAATAAACTAACAATTCATTATTTAATATAACTTTTTCAAACAAAAAATGAGTTTGAAAAAATAAAAATCAAAATTAAATTTACTAAAAAATATTTCACCCTTTAAAAAGTAATTCAAATTTTCTTGAAATCCCCTCATAACTAAAAGTATTCTCAACAAATTGATACATTTCTCTTTTATCATATGATTTATAGTTTTCTATCATATAGACTAAAGCTTTAGCCCAAACCTCAGGTGTTCTCTCGAGCAACAATAAACCTCTTTGACTGTTCATATTTTCGGGAATAGCAGTATTATTGGGAGCAATAACAGGAAGTCCACATGCCATTGCCTCTATCATTACCACACAGAATGTTTCAAACTCACTGTTTAGCACAAAAAAATCAGCTTGCTTTAAAAAAGTTGCAATCTCATTAGGATTTAGTTCACCAGTTGTATAAACATTATTATTTAAATTTAAAGCATTAATTTTATTTTGGACATGACTTAAATATCCACCAGTTCCTCCCACAATAACAAATCTGTATTTAACCCCTTGATTATTTAAAATTTTACATGCGTCTAAAAGCATATCTACTCCTTTTGATGGACGCAATGTTGAAACATGAATAAAAACAGGCTCGTCTTTGCTATTGTTTAAATTCTTTAAATTAAAAAACTCTGTAGACACCACATTTGGTATAACATGGTAAGAACTTTTAAATAGCCCTAAACGAAGAATTGATTGACCTAAATAGTTTGTAACAACACTTAATCCGCTTGTAAATCTGTATGTAAGCTTAATGATTAGTTTACCAAAAAAGGAATAGCTTTTATAATGATTAAGCACAAATAGTGTTGAGTGTTCTGTAATATAATATGTTTTTGATTTAATAAATTTAAGATACAATGCAACAATTCCTAATGGATGACTTACATTTAAATGAACCTTATCAACAAAACCATTTTCATCTTCAATCAATTGAAACGTTTTTAAAATTCCTATAAACAACTTAAAAAAACGTATAATTAGCTTAAACCTAAAATAAAATGAAACGTTGTTGTCCCAATTATAATACAACAAATAAACATTTACAGACCCCTGTTTCTCTTTCACAATTTCAATTGTGTTTTTAAGTGTTGAATCTTTTTCAATACTTAAAACGGTTACATTAAATTTTTTAGAAATAGCTTGTACATGATGGTACATAAATATGCCAACTGTTTTTCTGACTCGATTAGGAAAAAAACTTGCTAGAAACAATATATGCATTTATATTATGTAAGATTTAAGCTACAAATATAAGCATGGGTTATTAAATTATTGGTCGAAAAACAAACATATTTGCTCAACTTAATATTATGTTTGCAAAGCAATGGGACTAATTATCAGACAAAGCTTTAAAGCTTCAATTTCAAATTACATAGGTCTTGCTCTTGCATTCTTAAGTTTATTTATTCTATTTCCATTATTCTTTAATCCCGAAGAACTTGGGGCTGTCACTTTGTTCATTGAATTAGGCACTGTTTTATCTGCTTTTGCATTAATGGGAACAAGCTCTAGTATCAACCGATTTTTCCCATACTTTAAAACTAACGACCAAAAACATCATGGTTTTTTCTTCTGGGTTTTAATCATTCCTGGAGTTGGTTTTGTAATATTATCAATAATTCTAAGTATTTTGGGATCTGCATTCTTTACATTTATCAATGAAAACGCCATGCAATATAGTGGTTTGTTTCCTATGTTAATATGTCTAATTTTTTTCAATATATACATTGTTGTTACAGAAGTTTCGTGCGCCAATCATGGTCGAATTGCAGTTACCAATTTTTCAAAAGAGGTTATCATGCGTATTCTTATCTTATTATCCGCAAGTCTTTACTTCTTTGAAATCATTAATTTTGAAATTTGTATTTGGCTTATCGTTGCCTCATATGGTTTAACTTTAGTCATAAATATTTTATTTCTTTCTAAACTAACTAAAATTAATTTAAAACCTGATTTTATTTTTTTTAAAGAAAACCAAAAACTTAAAAAAGAAATTATCATGTATAGTTTTGTTTTGATTTTTTCTGCAATGTTTTCTTTAGTTATTCCTAAAATTGATTTCTTTTTAATCTCTAAAATACAAAAGGATCTAAGTAATGTAGCTATATATAGAATTGGTTTTTAT
Organism: Bacteroidota bacterium; assembly: GCA_030682255.1. Taxonomy (GTDB): domain Bacteria; phylum Bacteroidota; class Bacteroidia; order NS11-12g; family UBA955; genus JABMMZ01. The sequence goes on from JAUXOK010000016.1 coordinate 87,819, forward strand.
TTAGCCACATTCATTGAAATTCCCAGAAGAACAATCATGCAAATCTCATTGCCACTTATATCAAAACAATTAAAGGACAACAACATCAATGATTTAAATATTCTAAACAAAAAAAATGGAACAAATCAATTGATCATCGCTTCTTTGTTGTTTTTTTTAATTTGGTTAAATATTGACAACTTATATGCCATTATGCCAAAAGGTGAATTTTACAAACAGGGTAAATGGGTGGTTTTTATCATTGGGCTTAGCAAAGTGATAGAATCAATTAACAGCACATATAGTCCAATTATTTCAAACTCCAAATTATACAAGTGGGTGCCATTTATTATAATCTTTAATAGCTTTTTCGCAATTGTATTTAATTACTATTTCATTACTTTATATGGTTTTATTGGAGGGGCCATTAGCAGCTTATTAACTATGTTAATTTTAAATATTTTTTCAAATATTTTGATTCATCAACACCTCAAAACAAATCCATTTGAAAAACTACAATTGAAAATCATTGGTGTTTTTATATTATTTTTATTATTTTCATTTCTTGGCTGTTGGTTTTCTAATCCAATTTTTGATGCTATTACAAGAACCATTATTTTAGGACCATTATATGTTTTATCAATTTACAAACTCAATATCTCTAAAGAATTCAATGAATTGTTGATGAGTAAAATCCCCTTCTTAAAGAGAACTTGAATATATCTAAATTGATAAACAGTATGAAAAACGATTGATCAATCTAACGCAACAAAGTAAATGCACCTCTTAAATACTTAATTTTACCATTACAATTTCTGTATTTAATCAAATACATATAAACGCCTTCTTGTACTTTTTCGCCTTTTAATTTACCATCCCATCCTTTTTGGGTTGATTGATTTTCATACAATAATTCGCCCCATCTATTGTATATCTTCATATCAATAATGGTTTCAATATTCGATTGAGGAAAAAATTCATTGATGGCATTGCCATCAGGAGAAAAGGCATTGGGCAATGTAAGTTCACAAAAACACAACTCATAATCTATATTCAAGGTGTCATAATAAACACCACAAACATTCGTTTTTTCTAATATATAAATCCCTTGTGTTTGAAAAACACGAACAGGACTTCTGCTGCCATTTTCCCATTTAAAAGTATAAAAACTTGAATTTATTGGCGTAAACTGCAAAGTTTTACCTTCACATAAAACCGTATCAATAGCCATAGAATATCCAGAACCAAGCAATAAATTTATTGTATCAGATGCCGAACATTGTGTTTGCAAATCTTTTACATTTAAGATATAAGTTTGATTGGAAGAAAAATCAACAATGGGATTAGACACATACGGGGCACTTAGACCTGTTTCAGGAGTCCATTTATAGGCATGCGCACTGATTGGCAAATCACCTATATTAAAACGACTTGAATGACATAATAACGTATCTTTTCCAGCATTGACTAAAGGCAATGGATAGACAAATACCTCAATACTTGAAACATTTAACTTACAATCACCTTTTTGGTACAAATAGAATTGCCAAAGTCCAATTCCATTTAATTTAAAGCCCCTTAATTCATGTCTTTGCATTGAATCTACTAATACTCCTTCTCTATAAACTAGCCAACTAGAATTCGAAGATAATGGCAACTTTAGATTTAAAACATCAATTGTATCATTCATACAATATTGACTTTTATAGGTATAAAGTTTACTTTCATATTTACAACAAGTATTATCAACTTCTATATAAATAGAGTCTTTAAAAATATTATTTTCAGCATCAGTAATAGTAGCTATTACGAAAGAAGAATTTTGTAAACTCACAATTGGTTGAAAATCATTATAACCAATTATAAACTGCTTGGGCTCCCATTGTATTTTAATTGGAGCTACACCACAAACACTTGAAAATAGCAGGGATATCGTATCTCCCTTACAATGCGACAATTTATTTAAAACTATTTTACCAGATAATTTATTAACAACTTGTAAAAATCTAACTATCGTATCAGAACACTGATTAGGTGTATCAGAATACGAAATCAAAGTAACTTTAAAAGTCCCAGTATTAGAATATTTATATTTTGCATAAGGTGAACCAACAATAAAACTACCATCATGAAAAATCCACTTGAAATTTTCAATTGATTTGCCACTTAAATCAATTGTCTTTTGATTAAAATATACAGAGTCTTTTATACAAGTCTGACTGAAAATAAAATCAGATTTTAAAAAGCATTTTGGTTTATGAACTGGACATATATTATCTGAAATTGAAGAAACAGAAGTTTTAGTAATAATATTTTGACTTTGGATATTAAGTAAACCTAAATTTGTTAAATTTGAATTACTACTTGACACTATTTCTGAAGACATATTAAAAGCTATTATTCTATTCTTACAATTTGATTTGCCACATTCATCCACTTTTATTAAAATCAAATCTTTCGTATTATTCTGTTTGGAATATACAATAACAATTCCTCCATCATTTGATTTAGTAATCATTTTAGTCATTAGGGCTTTATTATAAATCTCGTTAATTTCTCCATAAATTTTTGACCAAATTAAATTGCCATTTATATCCAATTTAATCAAAAAAATCTTCGAGTTCCCATTATCAAAACTTTTAGTTGTTCCTGTTATATAAATACAATCATTTAGAAACATAAGCCCCCCGGGATCTTCTATCTCTAAACCACCAATTATCCTATTCCAAATTATATTTCCATTCGTATCATAATGTGTTATTCCAATATCATTTTTACCAAATTTTGAAGCACCAGAATTAGAAACCCAATGTAAATTAACTATGGTATTCAAATGAGTTGGATGCGACTCTATAATAGCATCCCAATAAGAAAAATCTGGGTATTTTTGCCAAACTACATTACCATTCAAAGTCATTTTTGTTAAAAGGGAACCAAAGCCTCCATTACCATTTGAAGTATGTCCTGTAAAATAAATATTATTATTAATTTGAACCACGTTAATGAAATGCTCTGTTGATCCTACTTTATCAAAAGATTTTTCCCAAACTCTAGCTCCTAAGTCATTTACTACAAATGCACCAGCAGCTTGATTATTTGTAATGCCTGAAGTTGATGCAATTGCAATATTTCCATTTGACAATTGAATACCACCTCTATAAATATCTTGTGCTAAATTAGATAAAGAGGTTTGAGTATATAATATTTGACCATGTTGATCGAGTTTTATAAGTAAAGACGATTCTGGTGAAGACACAAACGAACTTCCATAAATATAAATATTCAAATCATTATCATCAAAAATACCTAATGGATACCCATTTTCATTTGCTGTAGTACCATAGTATTTAGTCCAAATTAAATCTCCATTAGGTTTAAGTTTGCTTAAAAAAATATCATCGCCACCAATGCCACCTTTGTTGGTGATTCCAACTATTGCAATATTGCCATCGTTTAAAGTATAGACAGTATGTGGCACTTCATTGCCCCCAAAATCATAAACTTTTGAAAACAACTCAAATTTTGAACAAGAGGAAGGCTGAGAATTGCTTTGACTAGTATCTACCGAAACAGAAACACTACCACTAAATTGTCCTAGGCATCTACTATCGCTTACTTCAATCAACTGATAAATGCTATTTTCAATAGGTTTGACATCAAAATAGTATGGATTTTGTATTATATTGCTATATACATTTGTGTTTACTCCATCACTGACTTTAATTTGCCATGGTGCCTCTCCCTTTAAATCTACAGTTAAAAATGCAACATCATTTAATTTAATGTTTTGAGACATATTTCTCAAAATGCCTTCCGCTTTTTCCACCTTAAATATGTTTAAATATTCAATAGAATCTTTATAAACCCCATCTGAAATCCATAACTTTGCATGATAGCTGCCTTCGACATTAAATGTCAAAACAGGATTATCTAATGAGGATTGAAAATTCTGAGGCCCCCAAATTGTCCATTTTTTTTGAGTTACTTGACCCACACTTAAATCAATGAATTGGATGTTTGAACTTGGACAAATCGATGATTTATCAACCTTAAAATCTGCAAACATTGGCTTTAAACATTGCATACTTTTAAAGGCATTAATTCTACCAGCACCTAACAAATTTTTATAATTTGAATTTAAATAATCTATTTTATCAGCGCCTTGTTTCAAGCAGTTTTCTATGTCAGCAGGAGTTAGCTTAGAATTTCTAGAGCGCATCAAGGCACACAAACCAGCAGTTAATGGACACGCCATTGAGGTGCCGCTCAAGTAATCATATTCTATCGATTGACCAGTAATGGTACTGAAAATATTGACACCAGGTGCTGAAATATCAATCCAATTTCCATAATTTGAAAATCTTGCTTTCTTATCATTTTCATCTGTTGCTGCAACAGAAATTACGCCATTGTATGCGGCAGGATACATTTTTAAACTCACATCATTATTACCGGCAGCAGCACATATTACGATATTTTTACTAATAGCATAATCAATAATGGTTTGCCCTGTATTTGAAAAACCAGAACCACCCCAACTCAAACTGATTACATCTACGCCTAAATCTGCTGCATAAACAATACCTTGATACCCAGAAACTATATAACCAGGATTTAAACTATCTGAACATGCTATTGGCACTATCTGAACATTATAACCTATGGAGGCAATACCTTTAAGATTATCTGTGGTTGCAGCAGCAATACCAGCACAATGAGTGCCATGTGAAAAATTATGTCTATTGATAAATGGGGGATTGGGATTGGGCAAATCATAAGTAGCATGCCAACCTTTATAATCATCAATATAACCATTTCCATCATCATCAATGCCATTCATTGGAATCTCTAACGCATTGGTATAAATCGATTGTTTTAAATCTTCATGATTGATATCGACAGCATCGTCAATGATTGCTATCTTAACATTTGAACTTCCCTTTTGTATATCCCAAGCCATGTTGGCATTGATTTTATTTAAATACCATTGACGGCTATCAAAATCATTAGGCGTTGCAAATAATTTATAAATAGGCGCAAATTCGACATACGCTATAAAATCTATTTTTTTAAACTTTTCAAAGATTAATCCATAATTCAATCCCTTGACAAACTTAATTTCGTACAACTTTTGTATTTTACTATTACGGTGACCTTTGAACATTGGCCTGTAGTATTCTAGTTGAGTTTTATTGAAATGCATTAAAACAAAATCATTTATTTCATTGATTTTATCGACATTATTTAGACTAATCAACAAATGTGTTGAATCAAATGTTAGCTCTAACGGTGGTTTATTTTTAGAATAGGCCTCAAAAAAAACCAAGATGGCTAAAAAATATTTAACAAATATTTTCAAAGTTGAATTTTTTCAAATTTAAACAATTTAACAAAAAAAACAAAAAAAATGCTTTAAAATCAATCAACTATCTATTACATTTGCCTTATGAAACTAATACTACTCTCTTTAAGCATTTTAAATTTTATTCATTTAAGTGCTCAAATACCAAGCAATGGGCTTAAAGTTTTTTACCCTTTCAATCAAAACTCTAACGATGAAAGTGGCAATTCTCAACATGGCTCAAAAAGCAATGTTAGTTTGGCTAAAGACCGTTTTGGCAAAGACAGTTCTGCATACTATTTCAATGGCAATACCAACTCTTACATTGAAATTCCAGTAACAAATTTATTAAACAACACATACACCTATTCACTTTGGGCTAAACTTAAAACTTATCCTACGAGTGGCAATATGTCATTTATGTTGAATATAGGCGGCCCTGGTGGAGATCAGTCATTAAATGCTGCAAACAATTTCGGGTCTTCTTTCAATGGTTGGCTAGCAGGAGGCTATAATACTTCTTCTCCACATTTTTCATTGAATGAAAATGCGTCATTAGTAAATACATGGTGTCATGTTGTATGTGTTAGGAACTCAAACTATGTGTTACTATATGTTAATGGTGTATTAAGTGATTCAATTGGTTCTAGTACGAATAAATCCCCATATTATGGAAGCACTTCGAAAGCATTTATAGGGATAAGGAACAACTTAAGTTCTCCTTTTAATGGCTGGATAGATGACATCGCTATTTATGATAGACCTCTATCTAAAACCGAAGTCTTGAAACTATACAATTATCAACCTAATACATCCATTTCAAATTTATTTATTCAAGAAAAATTAAAATTGTTCCCAAACCCAAGTACCAATTATAATTTTAAAATCAATTCAAGTTTAATTAACTTAAGCAAGTCTAATTTTAAAATTTACAATACAATCGGACAAGCCCAAAATTTTGAAACTACTATCATTGATGATTTCAATATAGAATTTAACCATCATTTGACAAATGGCTCCTATTTCATATTGGTTACAGACGAATTTTTAAATTCATACAAAATCAATTTAATTGTGAAATAATTTGATAAAACACAACTTTTAAAAAAACAATATTTGCCTTATGAAACTAATACTACTCTCTTTAAGCATTTTAAATTTCATTCATTTATTTGCTCAAATACCAAGCAATGGGCTTAAAGTTTTTTACCCTTTCAATCAAAACTCTAACGATGAAAGTGGCAATTCTCAACATGGCTCAAAAAGCAATGTTAGTTTGGCTAAAGACCGTTTTGGCAAAGACAGTTCTGCCTATTATTTCAGTGGCAATTCGAATTCATACATTGAAATTCCAGTAACAAATTTATTAAACAACACATACACCTATTCACTTTGGGCTAAATTAAAAACTTTCCCTGCAAATAACTCTGTTGCTTTGTTGTTAAATATTGGTGGAACTGGTGGCGACAATTATTTGGGAATAGCCAATAATTACTTATCAAATTATCATGGTTGGTTTGGTGGTGGCTATAACACAGTATCGCCAGGGTTTGACCCTACAGACAAAAACTTTAATTTGGATTATACTTGGAACCACATCGTTTGTGTTAGAAACTCAACCTACGTTCTATTTTATGTCAATGGCGTTTTAGGTGATTCTATTGGATCTAGCACTACCAAAACGCCCAGTTATGGTAGCAATACCAAAGGTTATATTGGCATCAGAAACTCTATGACTTCTGCTTTTGATGGTTGGATTGATGATGTGGCTATTTATGACAGACCACTTTCTAACAAAGAAGTTTTAACTTTGTATAATCTACAACCTCAAACTTCAATTAACACTGTTTTATTGACTGAAAAAATACTTGTTTTTCCTAATGCCAGCAATCAAAACAAATTCAACATCAATTCTTCAAAAATTAATTTGAATCAATCAAATATTCAGATCATCAACACCCTTGGTCAAGTGCAAAATTTTGAAATTTCAAATAGCAATATCAATTCCGTTGAAATCAATCACCAGCTTTCTAAAGGCTTCTACACCATTATTATTACTGATGAATTTTCAAAACATCATTCAATAAAACTGATGGTTGACTAATGCGCTACTAACCAATTTTCTCCCCAACCTGCTTCTGCTATTACTGGCACTTTGAGTGGAAGTGCATTTTGCATCGCTGTTTTAACCAAGTTGGTTAATAAATCCAATTCATCTTTGTGGGCATCAAATACCAATTCGTCATGCACCTGAATCAACATCTTTGATTTCAATTGTTGTTGGTTCATCTCCTCATGAATTTTAATCATTGCCAACTTAATCATATCAGCTGCTGTACCTTGTATAGGGGCGTTAATAGCGTTTCTCTCTGCAAAAGCTCTAACTGTTGCATTAGCTGAATTAATATCTCTTAAATACCTTCTTCTACCCAAAATTGTCTCAACAAAACCATCTCTTTTGGCTTGTTCTTTTACCATTTCCATATAATTGCGTATACCAGGAAATTGAATGAAATAATTGTCTATGATTGCTTTGGCTTCGGTTCTGCTAATGCCTAAATTTTCTGCTAATCCAAATGCTCCCTGTCCATAAATTAAACCAAAATTCACACTCTTGGCTTTGTATCTTTGTTCTTTACTTACTTCTTCTAATGGCACACCAAAAACCTTGGCAGCTGTAGCGCTGTGAATATCAATACTTTTAGAGAATGCATCCATCATACCTTCGTCTTCACTGATGCTAGCAATTACCCTCAATTCTATTTGGGAATAATCGGCTGATAAAATCAAAAAATCATCATTTCTTGGAATGAAAGCTTTTCTAACTTCTCTGCCTTGCTCTGTTCTGATTGGTATATTTTGTATGTTGGGATTGGTGCTACTCAATCTTCCTGTAGCAGCAATGGATTGATTAAATGTGGTGTGCACTCTTCCAGTTTTTGGATTAACCAAGGCTGGCAAAGCATCTACATATGTTGATTTCAGCTTTTGCAAACCTCTAAACTCTAAAATATATTTGACAATATCACTTTTTGACGATAGTTTTTGAAGTACATCTTCGCCCGTTTGGTACTGCCCAGTTTTGGTTTTCTTTGCTTTGGGGTCAAGTTGCAATTTATCAAACAAAATCTTACCTAATTGAAGGGGCGATGCGATGTTAAAATGCTCTCCAGCTAACTCATAAACTTTATTTTCAGCTTCAACAACCTCTTTGCCCAATGTTACAGAATATTGATTTAAAAACGCGCTATCAATACGGATGCCTTCTCGTTCCATTTTCGCTAAAACAGGTACAAGTGGCATTTCGATGGTATCAAATAGTTTTTTTCCGTTTTGCGCAATTAACTCATGGTCCAATATGGTTTTCAATTGAAAAGTCACATCTGCATCTTCTGCTGCATATTCTTTCACTTTTTCGAGGTCAATATCACCCATATTCAATTGATTTTTGCCTTTTTTTCCAATGAGTGTTTCGATGGATACAGGGTCGTATTGCAAATAATGCCTCGACAAGTCGTCCATATTATGTCTTTTGTCGGGTTCCACAATGTAGTGCGCCAACATGGTGTCATAAAAAGGCATTTTAACTTCAATGCCATGTGCATGCAACACTTGTAAATCAAACTTTAAGTTTTGAGCAATTTTCAATAAAGATGATTCAAATAGAGGTTTGAAAACTTGAAGTTCTTCTGCTTCATTGATAGGAACGTAATAAGCTTCTGATTTTTTATACGACAAGGCTAGACCAACAATTTTGCAGTTTAACACATCCAAACCATCCGTTTCTGTATCAAAACAAAACTCTGTTTGTTGCAAAATATTTTCTATTAATTCTTTTTTTTCTAAATCCGATTGAACCAAATGATAATCGTGAACCGTATTTAGTATGTGATTAAAAACTTCTAAACTGGGTTCTTCTGCATCATTTTCCACAATTGTTTTTATATCTTTTTTATCATCAGAACTACTTTGTGGTTGATTAAACAAATCATATACTGGTGCAACCTGAGCCGTAGATTTCACACTCACAACTTCTTCTCCTAAAACCCTTTTCGTGAGATTCCTAAATTCCAATTCTGCAAAAATCTCTCTGATCGCATCATTGTTATAAGGCCTTAATTCATAATCATCTAAATTGTGATTAATTGGAACATTGATATTGATGGTTGCCAAATGTTTTGAAAGAATGGCTTGTTCTTTAAAATTAATTAAATTCTCTTGTTGCTTACCTTTAAACTTATCGGTGTTAGCCAATATATTTTCGAGAGAACCATATTCTTGAATTAACTTTTTAGCCGTTTTTTCTCCCATGCCCGGAATGCCAGGAATATTATCTACTGCATCGCCCCAAATGGCTAAAATATCGATTACTTGATGAATATGCTCGATTTCCCATTTTTTCAAAACTTCGTTAACGCCCATGATTTCATAATCATTACCCATTCTAGCAGGTTTAAAAATAAACACATTCTCATTCACTAACTGACCAAAATCTTTATCTGGCGTCATCATATACACTTGACAATCATGACTTCCATCTCTCAAAGCAATAGTTCCGATAATATCATCAGCTTCGTAACCATCTAGAGTTATAACGGGAATATTAAAAGCTTCAATAATCTTAAAAATATAAGGAATGCTTTTGGATAAATCCTCAGGCATTTGCTCACGATGGGCTTTGTATGCCTCATAAACCTCATGTCTTTCGGTTGGCGCAGAAGTATCAAAAACAACTGCAATGTGTGTAGGCTTTTGTTTATTAATAACATCTAGCAAGGTATTTACAAAACCAAACATAGCATTGGTATTTAATCCATAAGAGGTTATACGGGGATTTTGGCTAAAAGCAAAAAAAGCTCTGTAAATCAAAGCCATACCATCTAACAAAAATAATTTTTTCTGACTCATTGAATGGCAAAGGTAATGTTAATTTGTGAAAGCATTATTTGTTCTGAACTGCTGATTTCTTGTGTTCATTAATTTAAAATAAAAACATAATTTCGGGTATTTTGCATGTGTTAATTCATTAAAAAATATCATTACTTTTGAATCATCTATAGCAAATCAATTGAAATGAAACAGCTTTTTAAAATAGGCGATCAGAAAAAATACTCCAAAATTGTAACAGAAAAGGACATTGCGCAATTTGACGAAGGCACTGTTCATGAAGTATATGGCACATTTGCTTTGGGCAGAGATGCCGAGTGGAGCAGCCGTCTTTTTGTTTTGGATATGAAAGAACATGATGAGGAAGGTATTGGTACATTTCTAAATATCAAACATCATTCACCTGCATTAATCAATCAGCAAGTTGAATTCTCAGCTACTATTATCAATTTAGACAAAAACAATGTAGATTGTGAAGTTATTGCATCTGTGAGAGACAGAATCATTGCAGTATGTCAAACTGGTCAAAAAATAATTAAAAAAGAAAAGCTAAATTTGCTGTTCGAAAGTTTAAAATAATTTGACACTGAAACCTCTCAATATCTTTAATAAAAAAGCAAACTATGAGTATTTTGTTGATTTAAAATTCACAGCTGGCATAGTACTCAAAGGCACTGAAGTAAAAAGTATTCGAGAGCACAATGTGAATATTAACGATGCTTACTGTATGCTAGAAGAAGGGGAATTATGGATTAAGAACATGCATATCAGCGTGTTTAAGCAAGGAAGTTATAACAATCACGAACCAATATCTAACAGAAAACTTCTTTTAAGCAAACAAGAACTCAAGAAAATTACCAGTCGTATGAAAGAAAAAGGAGTTGCCATATTTCCTTTAAAATTATATGTAAACGATAGAGGGTTTATCAAACTTGATATTGGCGTTGGAAAAGGAAAAAAATCATTCGACAAAAGAGAAGACATCAAACAAAAAGACATCAAAAGAGAATTGTCTAAAATAAAATTCTGATGAATCGCTTATTAATCATATTGTTAGTTTGGGGGATACCTCTAATATCCGAAGGACAATTTTTTGGGCATAAAAGTGTTAGTATACATCAAGGCATTATATTATTTAATAATGATATACTCAACAATCCTAACAATGCCAATACTAAAAAAAGTTTTGTAAGTGAAGTGGACCACAATCTCAATCTTTCACGTTTTACAACTTTTTCGCCAGGTATTGGTTTTGGCAACTATCAAAATCCTGACAATCGTTTTGAAACCTACCAAAGCACTAATTTCTTGAGACTAAAAATTGGTTTAACCCTGCATTTACCCCAAAAAATAAACCGATACAAACTTAAACCAAACTTGATTTCACCATTTTTCAAAGTGGGATATAATTTTGATGTTTTGAACAACACTTTTAAAGCAATAGGAAACAACAAGGTGAATACCAATCTTAGACTATCCATTGGCAATGTATTTCGACTCAGTCATGAATTGGGTTTATTTTGGGAATCCTCCTTAAACCAGCGTGTAAACATCGACTATCGTACTTTTTTTCAGCACAATTTTGGTTTGTGTATCAATTTGGATGAACGATTGAAAGTGTATTAAATTACCACTTCTTCCTTCGCTTTTCTTTTTTGGAAAACAAACTCGAATTTCTTTTGGAGGATTTGGAATTACCTTCGGTCACATTGTTTAAGGTATCACATGATTTTGCTTTACACGCAGGCATAACCATTGTTGAACCTATTACCCAAATTGAAATTATCAAATATCTCATCTTCATGAAATTCTTAAAGTTTAAATCCTAAAATGATTTAGCAATATCTATAAAATCTCTTGAATTGAGTGCAGCTCCTCCAATCAACGCACCATCAATATCTGACATAGCAAACAAAGATTGGGCATTATCAGGCTTTACACTCCCACCATATAAGATTGAAACATTGGCTGCAAAATCTGCATTCAGAATTTCTGAAACAACCTTTCTGATGTGAATATGCATTTCATTGGCTTGGTCTGCACTAGCCGTTAAGCCTGTGCCAATGGCCCAAACAGGTTCGTAAGCAATGATGGTATTAGAAAAGTTTTCTGGTTGCACATCAGCAAGTGCTTGCAACTGTTCTTCAACTACCACAAAATGATTGCCTTGGTTTCTTTCTTCTAAAGTCTCACCAATGCAATAAACTGGCTTTAATCCGTGGATTAATGCCTTGTTTATTTTTTCTCTACAAGTTGTTGTTGTTTCATTAAAATACTGCCTTCTTTCGCTGTGTCCGATCAAAACATATTCTACCTGAATAGATTTTAACATCGATGCCGATATTTCGCCTGTAAAAGCGCCTTGCTCATTTTGATGCATATTTTGAGCGCCAATTTTAATATTCGAACCTTCTGTTTGTTTAACCAAGGTTTGAAGGTGGATGAAAGGTGGAAATACTAAGATTTGAGCTTGATTCATCAACTCAGTTTCTGCCATGGTTCTAATTTCGTGCACCAAACCCTGAGCTTCCTGAAGTGTTTTGTGCATTTTCCAATTGCCTGCTGCTATTTTTTTTCTATTTGTCATTTTTTTCCCAAGTTCTATAATTACTATCTAATTGAAATATATATTCTAAAATGGATTGATCTAAATTTGTTAGTTCTTGATTTCTTCTACCCATAACAATTGTGGCAGTTTGAAAAGCTTTTTTGATGCTGTAAGTTTCGAAACCTTGGGCTCCACCCCAACTGAAAGAAGGCACAAAATTTCGAGGAAACCCCGAACCAAAAATATTAGCAGAAACACCTACTACTGTACCTGTGTTAAACATTGTATTGATACCACATTTGCTGTGATCGCCCATTATTAAACCACAAAACTGCAATCCTGTTTTTTCAAAATTAGCTGTCTCATAATTCCATAGCTTAACGGCTTCATAATTATTTTTTAAATTACTGTTGTTAGTATCAGCACCTAAATTGCACCACTCACCTAAAACAGAATTGCCTAAAAAGCCATCATGCCCTTTATTTGAATAAGCAAATATCACAGAATTATTTACTTCGCCACCAACTTTACTGTAAGCACCTACTGTAGTTCCACTGTATATTTTAGCGCCCATTTTAACCACCCCATGCTCGCCTAAAGCAAAAGGACCTCTAAGCATAGAACCTTCCATGATTTCAGCATCTTTACCAATGTAAATTGGACCTTCTGTTGTATTTAAAATAGAAGCTTCAATTTTGGCACCTGCTTCTAAAAAAACAGGATAATCTCCTATTTTAATATTTGTAGAACTGAGCGTTTGTGAAACTCTATTAAAACAAAGCAATTCAAAATCGGCTTTAATTTGATTAGCATTCAATGTAAACAGCTGATGGGTCCTATCTATGAGGGTTATATCTCCTTCAAATTGAATAGCCTGATTGTTGTGAAGTTGATTTCCTTTACAAGAAAGCAATTGTGAACCCTTCATCAATGAAGCATTATCATCTAAATGTTTGATAGCTTGAATCAATTCAGTGTTTGGCAATAATCTACCATTGATAAAACAATTGTTATCATTAGATTTTAGCGGAAACTTAGCTTGCAAATGCTCTGAAGTCAAATAACTATAAGAAGATGTATTAAGATACTTCGACCATTTTTCGGCAATAGTCAAAATGCCACACAATAAATTAGCAGATGGCCTAGTAAGCGTAAGGGGATATAAATGTTTTAATGACTCATCGTCAAAAAACACAAGATTGGGCATTTCATTCATTAATGTTTCAAAATAAGAGAAAAATATAGAGAAAAAAAAATCTCAAGTTATTAATAACTTGAGATTTGTATAATACCTTGTGGTATTAAATTATTTATTTTCGTAACGTTTACGGAATTTCTCAACTCTACCTGCAGTATCCACCAAAGTTTGTTTACCTGTAAAGAATGGATGACTTTTGTCAGAAATCTCTAATTTATAAAGCGGATATTCATTTCCATCTTCCCATTTAGCTGTTTCTTTTGTTTCAACACAACTACGTGTTAAGAACGAATGTTCGCTAGTTAAGTCTTTAAATATTACAAAACGATAGTTACCTGGGTGTATACCTTCTTTCATGATTCTTTTTTATTTGGGAGTGCAAAAGTAAGTTGTTTATTTTTTTTAACCAAATTTTTTTTACTTATTGATTAAAATACTAAAGCAAAGCTAATTCATAAACACACTATATTTTCGTTCTTCATTATCAGTATGGGCAATTTCCATCAACAATGTTGGATATTGACTCACAATATCTTCTGCAATTCCGGGCCATTCTATCAAACAGATATTACCTGATTCTAAATAATCTTCAAACCCCATTTCTTCTAATTCTACAACATGTTTGATGCGATATAAATCAAAGTGATAAATACTTTCTCCCGAATTTGTTTGGTATTCGTTTACTATGTTAAAAGTGGGACTACTAACAGTTTTTGATACGCCCAAAGATTGAAGTAAAGATTGAGTAAAAGTAGTTTTGCCTGCCCCTAAATCCCCTTTCAACAATAAAATGGGTGTTACTTTTAAGAAAGGTTCAATCAAAACAATTAATTGATTTAAATCATTTTGTTTGAAATGGCGAGAAAAAACCGGATTCGACAATTCTAGATTATCCTTTCTTTTGATATTTCTGAGCCTCGGGCAACCACTCTTGCAAATCTTTAACACGTTGTGCATCGCTTGGGTGTGTGCTTAAAAACTGTGGTGGTTTTTCGCCTCCAAGTTTAGCCATTCTTTGCCAAAAATCAATTGAAACAGCCGGATCGTATCCAGCTAATGCCATAAATACTAAACCCAATTTATCCGCTTCAGTCTCATGTTTTCTAGAGTGTTTTAACATATTTAAATTACCGCCTATTCCAAATGCAATTGAGAAAATATCTTGCGTAGCTTGTGGGCTACCAGAAACAGCTACGCCAATAACCGTTCCCAAACCTTGGGCTTTCATCATTTGTGTCATTCTTTCGTTACCGTGCTTGGCAACAGCATGAGCTATTTCATGACCCATCACAACAGCCAAACCCTGCTCATCCTGAGTTATAGGCAGAATTCCTGTGTAAAAAACCACTTTGCCACCTGGCATACACCATGCATTAACGGTTTTGTCTTCAACGGTGTTAAATTCCCATTTAAAAGTAGATATCAATTTATCGTATTTACCATTTTGATAAGTTTTGAAGAAACTAATAATAGAAGTAGAAATATTATTCCCCACTTTTTTAACTAAATCGCTTTGAGGTGTATTGTTTAATACTTTGTTTTGTGCTAAAAACTTTCTGTATTCATCTTCACTCATCACCATTAATTCAGATTCGCTTGCCCAAGTAGTTTGTTTTCTGCCTGTAATTGGCACTTTGGTGCATGCGCTGAAAAGCGTAACCGCAATTAATATATATAATATTTTCTTCATGATTTTATAATTGTCAAAATGTGTGCCTAAACCAATTCTATTTGTGCACTTAACCCTGAATCGCACAAAGCAGTGCATTTTGGTTCTAAATTAGAATATGAACCTTGCTTAACTGAGCATTGTCCTTTTGTATGCACTATCCAAGCGCATTGTTCTGCTTGCACAACTTCGTGTCCGCAATATTTCATCAAACATTCTATAACATGGTCGAATGTATTATAGTCATCATTGTATAGGATTAACTCAAAACCGCTATCGATAGCTACTTCTTCTAGTACTTCGGTGAAATGTTTTTCTTTTAAGCTCATTTCAATGGATGATTATTTCTGTGTTTTTTCAATAATTTAGCCTTATTTTCATTACCTGCCACTAATCTTACGATGTTTTTTTGATGTGTTAAAACCACCATAATAGCAGCTGCAATACCAAAAGCAATGAATAAAGGTTCTTGATTTTTATAAACGATTACAGCAATGATAGGGAAAGCCATTGCCGACAAAATACTACTCAATGATACATATCTAGTTGAAAATAATATCACCAAAAACAATCCCATACAGGCCAACGCAGACAAATAGTGAATGGCAATTACCATTCCCAACAAAGTTGCAATACCTTTTCCGCCTTTGAATCCAGCATAAATCGGGAAAACATGACCTAAAACAGCTGATAATCCAAAAAGCAACTGCAGATTTACAAATCTAACGGTACCTGGCTCTATAAAATCGAAGTATCTTACAAGCGAAGCCGCTGTTAAACCTTTAATAATGTCAATTAATAATACGGCAGTTCCAGCTTTTTTACCTAAAGTTCTAAAAGTGTTTGATGCACCAGAATTACCACTTCCATATTCTCTTATATCGATACCATAAAAAGCTTTGCCCACCCACAATGCAGTTGGCATAGAACCGATTAAATAGGAAACTAAAACAAAAAGTAAGATGACTAATACCTCCATTAAAACTTGTTAATTTAAATTTAATTTATAAACCTGCAAATATAATACTTTCGGTTCACTTTTTCTAATAATGCCTATAACGCTCTTATTCATCAAGTTCAATATCATTTCGTTTCAAAAAGTTATCTTTCATTCTTTCAGTAGCCACTCGCACATAGAAATCCTGATCTGTTTGCACTTCAGCCGCTTTAGAAATAGCAGCCGACAATTCCGCATTATTAGAAGCCATTGAAATTGAACCTTTGTTATATTCCATATAAATCCAATCGCCATTATCTAACACTATATAAATGTATATTCTATCCCCTCCTCTTCTTTTTTCTAAAGCAATTGTACTGGTAAACTGCTTATTGACAACAACACCTTGAAACAAAGCTAAATGCAATGAACCAGCAGCTATAAACTTGCGTCTAACATGATTAAAAGCAAAATCAACATCTGTAAACAACATTCCTTTACTAAATTCACCCTCAGCAGGAATTGCACCTGCACTTTCCAATGCATTTAATACTTTATCGGCTACTTTTTCATCAGTTACCAATTCACTTATTGCTTTTTGATTTTCGTCTGTATTAGCAGTTTTTGAAACAGTTCCTGCTCCTTCTGCAGTTAACATTTTTAACATACTTTTTGAAATCTCCGAAACAAAAGGGAAATCAACAAGCATCATCAGATTAAATCGATATGCCGTATCTGTTGCTTTATATTCAGCCTTTCCTGCAGACAGAAACCTTACCTTAGGCGCAACAACTTGAAAATCAAATTTACCTTCAGCAAAAACACTTTGATCTTTATCATTAAATTGTATATAATTACCCTTTAATGCACTATTTAACAACTTGTCTTCATTCCCGATAAAAAAGGCATCTTTAGTTTGGTCGTAAAACAATATACCAGTATCTGCTTGTAATTCAGGATCGCTGTATCGTCTTTTCAAATCAAACATAATTGGATAAACATGGTTACTATCATTGGCAAAATACAAACCTATCGATAACTTTTTATTGTCTTTATCCCTAGGATTTCTTACATCAATAATAACATTTTGAGGATCTACTACATTGCGATATCTCAACCACAAAGTTTCCATAAAAGTAAAGGAATGAACTGGTCGCACATAACCTATAAATTCAATTGGTTTTCTTGTACTTAATACTTCAAACAATCCTCTGAATGCAATTTTTTTATCCAATCTAAAATTATTATCATCAGAAATATTGCCATATCCAACTAAATGTTTTTCTACATTAATTCTAATACTATCTAAAAATAAGGGTTGTTCTTTTTTATATTTATCAATGTATCTATAATATCCAGTTGCGGACAATGAATTACCTCCCAAAATGGTTGTTCTACAATTTTTGATATCATGAAACTTGTCAATTTTATTCGCCTCTATTCTAGAGCTATCTAATCTATCCATGATGGCTTTTTCACGAACTATTGCCTTACCACCAAATGGATAAACCCGACTATCTGCCACATCTATATATGGTATTTTTTCCATATTCAACACAAATTTTTGCAAATCAAATTTGGCATAAGCACATTCAAACTTCACACTATCTGCTACATTAGGGGGCAATCCAACAAACATAGGTTTGATTCCAGCCATTGCTGCACCAGGTTTTACTTCCATTGTTTTTTTATTCATATCCCATTTATAATCATTCATGTTAGATGAATAATTGTTATATGGAAAATGCGTGAACGAACCAACAATATTAGACAAAAACTTACCTTCCCTTTTATCAAAATCCAAATCCCCTTTAACATTATTGCTTTCAAATGCAAATTTATTTGGATCAACCGCAAATATCTTGATACTTGAAGTTTGAGCATTAGCTTTGTTTTTACCAAACAACATATCATTGCTAGCAAAAATAGCTTCAGACCACATCAATCTTCCGTCTCCTCTCAAATCTTGTGGCGATAAAGTCATTTTACCATCAAACGCATATTTGGTTTTAAATACTGCAAAATTGCTATCTATTTTGGTTTGAACCATTTTATCCTGTTTAGGATACCATTGTGTATTGACATTAACGCCCTCAACTAAAGGGTATTTAGCGCTTTCAGGCAGACTAAAACTGGTACTTACACCCACCGTTGCATCAGGCAATAAGAGATATTCAGGGGATTTTGACACAGATGTTTGATAAAGTAAATCACCACTTCCATAAAAGCCTCTATTGCTTAAATTAATGGTTAAATCACCAGTGCCTTTTCCGCCATACATAGGCAGTTTAACTTTATCTACAAATCCTAGCGAATAATCAGGTTGAATTCTAGCTGTGTTTTTGATATCTGGGAATATGCCATCAGAAACTAGGGTGCCCTCAAATCCAAAACCTGCAATTGTAAAATTATCTAAACTGTCGATAATAAATGGGTCGATTTGAAATTTGAAACGATCTGCTTTGTATGCTTTATTGTGTGTAGCAGACCTTTCATAATGTATTTCAGAGCCTCTTTCTGCAATAAAAATTGGATATTCCGGATGATCTTTAAGTCCAGACTTATTATTGGGTTTATCTATTAAAATTCTACCATAAGTATTGGATAATACACTATTTACTTTTCTAAGCGCATTGGAGTTTACATCTGGATAGTAAATAATCATACTATCCATAGTTGTATTATTTATTTGAAACTGAGAATAATCAAAGAAAAACTCTTTGGAGTAAAAATCAATTCTGCCTGCACGCATCATACCAGAAAACAACAAGTTTTTATTTTTTTTGATAACCACCAATTGTTCATTAGGAGCTGCAACCACATTTTGTGAATCACTGAATGTAAATCGCCTAACACCTTCCATTTTTAAATCATGGGTTATCATATTATAGGTTACATTTGGCTTAGCTGCTATTACACTTTGAAATCGCAAAATATCGTAATCTCGTGTTCCTTGACTATTTGCAATCCAATTGTATAACTTATCTTTCACATAGATAGAATCATTAGCTTTATTATAAAATATATATCCATTATCTGCCAAATCCATCATAGGCTGGGTTAAATATTTTTTTTCGGTTTTAATACCATCCGCATAATCTTGTACAGAAAAACTTCTTTTTTTATTTTCCTTACAATATTGAAACATCTTCACAAGTGGATTCATCGCCAATGCACCTTGTTGTTTTTCGAATAAAAATTTCTTAAAAAATGAATTTGTTTCCACATAAGCAGCTTTGTCATTATTCATCATATCAAAATCAATGTAAGGTTGATTTTGAATCCAACGCATTTGATCAACTTCAATTTCTACACCATGGTAATCATCGGAGAAAGGCATCCTCATTAATCCATCTGTGCCTCTCGATACAACTACTTTTTTTTCATTAATCAAATAATTAAACTTGATATTTGGATGGGTGATATGTCCTGTATCTACCACCACAGAAATAGATGCATTTTGAGAAACTACTTTGGATGAATCTAAACGAAAGGTTTCAGATTTTACAACCATCATTGGTTTACCTTTGTATAAAAGTGTGATACTTGCCAACCCTTCTCCAAATGCTTGGCTATTTATTTTCTCGCCTCTCATAGAGAAACCACCTTTGTAAATCGCTTCATCTCCTACAATATCTTTAATTTCAATACTAGGTTCATAGGCTACAAACTGAGGAAAACCTGATGCTTTTACAAGTTCTGGTGAAGTACCTTGAGAAATACGTTCTGTTAATCGACCTATTAATTTGTCGGATGCTATTTTGGGATAAGTCATTAATGCAGAATCGACTACAAAACCACCAGTATTCATATCAATTCTATGTTTAATAAAAGTAACATAAACTTCTGATTCTGGTTTTCCAACTCTTTCCCAATTAATTCTGCCGCTTTCTCCAAGCCAAGTTTTCTTATCTGGATAAAAAGTTCCAGAGCAATTTAAAATCTTAATTTTATCTAAATCTGCCTGACAAAAAAGTTCTAAATTCTTAAAAACCACACCAACTCTTTTTCTTTCGAATGTAAATTCATAATTAGAATTGGAAGCATACCACCTAATGCTATTAGATTGATGAAGTGTGTTATCTTTAAAAAGGGAGTTGGCCGTTTGTAGAAAAAACAGATAATCTTTAGGACTTTTTTCAAGCAACGCTTTCGTTATTTCCTGCCATTGTTTTAAAATATTGGGGTTTAATTTTCTTTGAAAATACAAATCTAAATTACTTAACATCAACTCTAAATAGGGGTCTCTACCAAGGTTTTTGTACATAATTTCATTGGCAATATTGATGATAAACTTTTTTTGTTCAGCTGTAAATTTTGAAGTCTTCCAATTAATCGAAAAATTATCTGTTATTTTTTGAATCTCTTGATTTTTAGATAATTTCATGTATTTCACAAATTCATCTATAAACACATTCGGCTCGTTACTAAAACTTGTTTGAGCTTTTAGGGTCAACAAACTTGAAATAAATATTAAAGAGAATAAGAGACTTTTAATCATGCTGCTAAAATAACTGAGTTTTAACGATTTTATTGCACAAGTTGTGCCAAAAAGAATAAAGACGGGTTACAACATATTAATAATCGCCATTTATATCTGTAAGCAATTCGCAACCATCATTGGTTATTAGAATGGTGTGTTCATATTGTGCAGAAAGTTTTCCATCTACTGTTCGGGCTGTCCAACCATCCTTTCTATCAACTTTGCATTTGGGTTTGCCGGCATTAATCATAGGTTCGATAGTGAAAGTCATACCTGGTTTTAATAAAGGACCAGAATTTCTTTTAGCTTTATGTTCCACTTGTGGGTCTTCATGAAAACGGATACCGACACCATGACCGCAAAATTCATATACTACCGAATAGCCATGTTTCACAGCATGTTCGTTAATAGAAAATCCAATATTTCCTAAATAATTACCTGGATAACATTCCTTGATTCCCAAATGCAAACATTCATTGGTAACTTTCATTAATTTTTTGGCATAATCACTCACTTCTCCAACTTCATACATGCGGCATGTATCGCCATAATATCCATTTAAAATTGTTGTTACATCCACATTCACAATGTCACCATATTTTAAAGCATAATCATTAGGCACGCCATGGCAAACAACATCATTGGGCGATATACAAGTAGCGTGCTGATAACCTTTATAGCCTTTAGTTGCTGCAACAGCACCATGTTTTTGAACAAAGGCATCTGCCAAAGCATCTAGCTCTATGGTTTTGATACCTGGCTTGATAAACGGCTCTAAATATTTTAAAGTTTGAGCAGCCAATTGACTGCTTTTTCTGATACCTTCAATTTGTTCAGGAGATTTGAGAATAATTGCCATAAAAATTGCAAAGGTAAGTTATATCCTATTGATTAGAAAATCGCTTCAATTATTAACAAATTCTATGCAAGTTTTTCATAGATAATAGCCAATCCCTGTCCTACACCAATGCACATTGTGGCTAAACCATATCTAACATTAGGTCTTTTTTGCATTTCATGCAATAGTGTTGTACTAATTCTAGCTCCGCTACACCCTAAGGGATGACCAATTGCAATCGCACCACCATTTACATTTACTATATTTGGATCAACACCTAAATCTTTGATACAAGCGATGCTTTGAACTGCAAATGCTTCATTTAATTCTATTAAATCAATGTCATTTATTTTTAAACCAGCTCTTTGCAACGCTTTTTGAGTAGCGTATACTGGACCAATTCCCATTACACTTGGAGAAACACCTGCTGCGGCCATGCTTACAATTCGAGCTATAGGTTTTAAATTGTTCTTTTGAGTATATAACTTAGATGCTATTGCCAAAGCTGCCGAACCATCGTTTACACTGCTAGAATTTCCGGCTGTCACAGATCCTCCTTTTTTAAAAGCTGGTTTTAAATTTGCTAAAGTTTCAATTGAACTTAATCGAGGTTGTTCGTCTCTACAAAACTGAATATCATCTCCCTTTTTTTGAGGAATCTTATAATTCATTATTTCTTCCTTAAACCTATTGTTTTTATCTGCTTCATGCCATTTCAATTGTGAGTGATATGCAAATTCATCTTGCTCTTCTCTAGATATTTTCCATTGTTCTGCAATATTTTCAGCAGTTTCTCCCATTGTAAAAGGATGATATAATGCTGATAATGCAGGATTAGTAAAACGCCAACCAATAGTCGTATCATAAATTTCTGGGACTCTTCCAAAGGCATTCTCTGATTTAGCCATTACAAATGGTGCTCTTGTCATACTTTCAACTCCACCTGCAATATATAAGTCGCCATTCCCGGCATTAATTTCTAAAAAAGCGTTTCCTATAGCTTGTAAGCCACTCGCACAAAGCCTATTTACTGTATATCCAGAGACAGAAATTGGCAAACCAGCTAGCAAACTTGACATTCTGGCAACATTTCTATTATCTTCTCCAGCCTGATTAGCTGCTCCCAATATTACTTCCTC
The DNA here is from genome assembly GCA_030682255.1 of Bacteroidota bacterium. GTDB lineage: Bacteria > Bacteroidota > Bacteroidia > NS11-12g > UBA955 > JABMMZ01. The sequence continues at coordinate 110,838 of JAUXOK010000016.1, forward strand.
TGTTTCTTCAAAATTGATATTTGGATTTCTATTGATTAATTCTTTAATCACACCTGCAGCTAGATCATCTGGACGGATGTTGGCAATGCTACCTGCATATTTCCCCACAGCAGTTCTTACTGCATCTATAACGTATATTTCGTTTGTCATGCTGCAAAACTAATCAAACAATTGCAGACTCTGTAATGAATATTAAAAAGAAAATAAACACTATCTCATTGGTGCTATAGTACCTTTGTATTTATGGATTTTCCTCTGTAATCTTTCAATCCAATTAAATAAATAAATGTAACTTGTTGGAATGGGTTTTCGTTGTATTTGCAATCCCAATCTTCTCTAATATTGTTGGTCATAAATATAACTTCACCCCATCGATTGCATATAATCATCTCATATCTAGACACATGACTAACTGATGGATAAAATTATATATTTTTGAATAAAATGCATTGGGTATAAAAACATATAAGGTGTCGTTCAATATTTATTTTGTTGATGTTGAGAAACATCCATTCCACTAACATTTAAGGACACAGAAAGAGATTTGTCAACAAATTTATCTGAAAAATAAATTTGATTTAAAGTATCATCCTTAACAGACCAATTGTACATAAATTTATCTTTGATAAAAATTGGCTGGAAGTAATATTCATCTACATTAACCATGTTAAATTTAAAGTCAGAACTTGGTTTTTTTATTAAAGTTAACCATCCCAGTGGATGTGTCCTTGCATAAGTTATTGTCCTCAGGAAAAATTTATGGTCGTATAGTATTTATTAAGATCAACGAGCATAGACAATCCGTTTTTAATACGTTGTTAACCGTATTTTCCTAAAATTAAAAGTGTCACCTATGCATCCAAATTCAACAAAATCAAGTGAATGTTTATTGTTAAGGATACTTACTCTTTTGTAAATAGCATCTGAACAAAAGCTATCGATGGCCACGCAATATTATAATTACCAAATTCATTGAATTTATATTTTAAATTAAGTTCTTTAGTTTGTATAGTCTCGCCAGAAATGACCCAATTAAATTGTTTAAAACCACTTACTTCGATATTCAAATTCAATGAATCATTTAAACAGATTTGGCTGACACAATCAAAATTCAAATTGTAAATCAAGTCTGTTCTACTTTTATTTCGCTCTTTATTGAGTGTACTTTTATTGTCTTATTTGTTCCTCTATTATAAGAACCAATCATAACAGATTATCTTTCACCCTCAGAAAATTTAGCGGCTTGACCTATCTCATTGCGAACATTCTCATTCAATTTTGTTACATAAAGCCCTGAATTGCATATGTTCAACTGGGTTTTGATAACGCCATTCAATCTATAAACCCAACCCTCTGTATCCCCAGATTCAAATCCAAGGTTTTGAGATCTTAAATTCAATAATAATGTGCTTATTGCAATTAATAGAAAATACTTTTTAATATTAATCCCATTTTAATCTTTATCTCAATAAACTTACTGTTCCTTCATATTGATATTCAACATTATCTGCACCTGTCACCTTCACATGCCATATATATACATCTTGTTGAGCATCTTCACCCCTATAGGTGCCGTCCCATCCTGCAAACTTATCGGTACTTTCCCATAATATCTCGCCCCATCTGTTGAATAGCATTACGTAATATGTTTTTT
>JAUXOK010000017.1 GCA_030682255.1 Bacteroidota bacterium
GAATATGTTTACAGAACAGAATATAGAAACAGTGGGACTTGTCAATTTGAAAAAAGAATATTGAATTTCACAGATGTTTTACAATCACCACCAACAGACCCAAGCGCTTATGTGTTTGCAAAATACGACAGAACCGAAGACTCATGTGCTTTTGTGAAATTAAGCGAATTGTCTTGCAACAGTACACCTATTCATTATGGTAAAACCATTGAAATTTATAATATGGATTTGCAGTTTTTATACACAGCTACCATCGAACAATATGGCAGCAGCACTATTGGTTTTAAATTTTGCCCACCTTATTGGAATACCGATACTAATCACATCCACGATTGGCATAACTTTATATACAAAGCCAACCTGTGTGAATATTGTAGAATAGATTTTAAAGCAGATTCTTTGGTTATTTTTCCTTATTTGCTTTCTGTAAACGAGCTTAATTTGTCGCCAAAAGTTAGCATTTACCCTAACCCAAGTAAAAGCCATGTTATGATTCAAGTTAAAAACCCAAATCAAGCTAACCTAACTATTCAAATTACAGACAACATGGGTAGATTGATTGTGAATGAAACCAAAGCGATTAATAACAATGGAGAGATTCCGGTTTCTTTAGAAAACTATACCAATGGTATTTATTTCATCAAAATACCTGAACTGAATTTTGATGGTAAGGTGGTGTTGATAAAGGAGTAGCTTTTAGTATTTAGTTAAGTGTTAATAGTTATGAATTATTCCTAACTAGACTTTGAGCAAAACCAAATAAAGCAACTCTAATAATCCCAAAGCCAAGACATAGTCTTGGCTTTGGTTGTTTTATATAAAGTTAAAAAAATTTTCATACAGAATCAAGTTAAACCCCCAAAACCCCAATTTCATCTTATTTTTTTAAAAAATGCAACGTTTAGCACAATAAATGTGTCTATCTTATAGTTATGTAGTTGTTTAGGTTATGTTTCGGGCTTTTTTATATCTAATGTTCTTAAAGTTCAAAACTGCATTGCTATTGATAGGTCTATTTGGTATCATATCAATTTCAAATACCCCTATTTTCTCTCAAAATATTGCATCTGCAAAGTCATTATTTGCAAAAGCTAAGCTGAAAAATGAAATGTTGAAGCCAAATATTGTTTCGTTGAAACCAAATATTGCTTCGGATAAGTCAATTATTGCATCTGCAACAAAAAACACTGTTTTGTTAATGCCAAATCAAGCATCAGAGAAGCCAAAAACTACTCTTTTGACACCAAATACACCTACTTTTTTGTTGCAGTCGGCTTGGTTGACTTCATATTTTGAAATTATAGCTTTGCAGTTGGCTTTTTTCACTTTCCCGAAGGAGTTTACAGCTTCGCCCAAACAATATTTGGCTTCACCCAAAGAGTTTATAGCTTCATCCATACAAGTTTTGGTTTCGTTGAAAACATCTTCAGATTCAACGGAACAGAAATTGGCTTCAACTCAAAAATATTTTGCTCTACAGCAGGAAGTTTCGGATTCACCTTTTGATTTACCAGCCTCACAAATGTCTAAGTCACATTTATTTATTAAAGTGAAAAAACAAAAAACGAAAGCTATAAAAATCAATAAGGTTTGTATAAAAAATATAATTGCTTATAATAAAATTGGCAATCAAAAAGACATTGAAACCCATGCCAAATTATTTGGATATGGCAAAAAAATCTACATTCGGTCACCGACATGGGTTTTATAATTGAAACTAAATTACTATGTTGATTTAAAGTTCAGCCACACATGTCATGAATATTTAAAGTTCATGCCTTAACATAGGATTCTATTGAAATCCTTTAATTTCAATAACAACAAATTTTAAAAAAATAAATTATGTATAATTATTTTAGAATTATAATTCCAAGAATTATTCTTCAAATTCTCCGATTGGCTAAAGACATCACAGAAAAACATACCGCAGATGGTCTTACCAGCAAACTCAACAGCTTGAATATGACACTTTTTATAAGTGTATACAATCAGGCTAACGCTCAAAATGATTTGGCAGATCAATTAGACAGGGATAAGGAAACCGCTATCATGGAGCGTAACCAAGCTTTGGGCATAGCTAAAAATCAATATTCTTATACCCCCAACACAGTAAAATACTATGTTTATAGTATTCGAGATTTCTTGTTGGGGTATTTTAAAGGTAGAGAGCAATTAATGGGTGATTATGGTTACACAGTTAACATGAGCAATGGTAACGTAAAAGTAGCAATTCCAATAAAACCATACGATTTGCTCAGGCTAGCTAATATCATTATAGAAAAACACACAGCCGATGGTGCAAGTTCTATACTAAATGATTTTGATATGACAGCCTTTGAAGCATTGTATACCTTGGCACAAACCAAAGATAATTTGGCTGAAAAGCTAAAACGTGATAAGGAAACTGCATTTTTGGTTAGAAATCAATTGATAGGAATTGCTAAAGGTCAAGATTATAATACGCCAAACACTTTGCTTAATTTCATTGTATCTACTAGGGATGTTTTATTGGGTTTTTATAAAGGCAGTGAGCAAATACTTGGAGATTGGGGCTTTGAGGTAAACACCAGTGCACCACCACCAGACCCAACACCAGACCCTTACATACTTTCAGGAACAGTTACCAGTACTGTCGGGGCTACTCCTATTGGTAATGCGATGTTAACGTTCAACACCAGTATGGGTCCGTTAATGACCAACACCAACCCGCTTGGTGAATACTCTCTCGAAACTCCCATCACCGAAGATGAATCTGCCAATGTCACCATCATGGCTATGGGCTATCAGCCCTATGCTGCGCCTATCATGTTAACCCCCGAAGGCAGCGGTGTATTCAATTTTGAATTAACGCCTGAGTAGGGTAATGCTAAATAGTTTTCTGAGTAAAAACCGTTCGTTTAAGCGAACGGTTTTTTTTGTTATAATTGTTTTAAGAAATTTGGATAATTGGGGAGAATGGATTTACTTTGCATAATCTACAAAAACTATGGAATATTATTACATTAAAATTTTATCAATAGAAATTAGTTTATGTGTTGAGCACATTTTTTTGTGCGAAACATTAAATTACAACCAGCAATTTAAAATTAACTTATAAATTATATGTTGAAATTATTTATAAGTTATTGTCATAAAGATGAATTTCTGGTTTCAAAATATATCAATCACATAACTCCATTAGAAAGTAATGGTCTTATTTCTGTATGGTATGATCGAAAAATAAATACAGGTGATGATTATCAAAATATTATAGATGAGAATTTGGATAATGCTGATATAATTTGTTTAATGATCTCAGACAATTTTTTAGCGTCAAAAGCTTGTCTTAGTGAAAAAGATGAAGCATTAAATTTGAAAATAAGAAAAGGGATAAGAGTGATTCCAATAATATTAAGTCATTGTGCATGGAAAGAACATAGTGAACTTAATATATTACTTGCAACTCCAACCGATGGCAATCCTATTACTTCGTTAAATGATCAAAATTTAGGATGGCTTGATACAGTTAATTGTGTTAAAAATGTAAGTAATTCAATAAATTTGATAAAGGGTTTAAAAATTAAAGAAGAGTTTAATAACTTTCTAAATAATGCTGACATTTTATCTAAAGCTCATTCAAGTAAGGAAAACTTACTTTTAGAAGATGTTTTTATTTACCCAAGTTTAAAATCTTATGACGAAAAGGAAGTTTCACATAAATTTAATTCAGAACTTTTTAATGATGAAATTTTAAAATTTAATAAAATAATTATTGCTGGTGAAAACCAGTCTGGTAAAACTACTTTATGTAAAAAGTTATTTCAAATTCTTAGAAATTTAAATCATGTGCCTATATATTTTATAGATGATAATGAGTATATTGGTTTTACTACAAAAAATTTAGAAAATGCATTTTATGAACAATATGATTTCCATAGTTTTGGTGATATTGATAAAAAAAGAATTGTTCCAATTTTAGATAATTTCCATTATGCAAAAAATCAAGAAAAATACATTGAAAAATTAGAAGAATTCAATAAACAAATTCTGATTGTTGATGATATTTTCGGTTTAAACATCAAAAAACAAAATTTAATAAATGATTATAAAAAATTTAAAATTCGAGAATTTACTGCTATTGAAAGAAATGAATTAATAAAAAAATGGATATTCTTAAAAAAAGAATCCCAAGACATAACTAATCAAAATGATTTACAACAAATATTAGATGAAAAAACAGAATTGATTGAAAATTCTCTTGGAATAATTTTTGGTAAGGGAATCATGCCTTCTTACCCTTTTTTCATTTTATCTGTTTTATCTGCTCAAGATATTCAAAAGCCTCTTGACTCCGAAATTACATCTCAAGGTCATTGTTATCAAGCATTAATATATTTATACTTAAGAAAACATGGAGTCAAAAACGACCAAATTGACATTTATACTAATTTTCTAACAGAATTAGCTTATTGGATTTTTGAAAAAAACACTCTCAGTATTGACAAATCTGAATTCAATAACTTTAAAGAATACTACAAAGAAAAATTTAATGTTCCAATACCAATTTCTGATATTGAAAGAACTTTGTCATCAGTAAATATTTGCAAATTAGATAGTTTAAATCAGTTTAACTTTTGTTATTCTTATATTTATTACTTTTTTGTTGCTAAATATTTATCTGAACATCTTGATAATAAAAAAAATGTAATTAATAAAATTATTTCAAATTTAGACAAAGACGAGAATGCTTATATAACTATATTTATATCACATCATACTAAAAGTAATGTCATATTAGACGAATTATTGTTAAATGCTGAAATGTTATTTGAAAAAGACCAGCCTGCAACTCTGAATAAACTTGAACTCTCTTTTTTTGATTTACATCAAGACAAAATCATAAAAGCAGTTATGCCATCTTTTAACCATAATTCAAATGATGAGAGAAAAAAATTATTAGAAATTAGAGTTGAAAATGAAGAGAAATTAAATCAAAATAGTTCTTCTGATGAAAATATCGAAAATAATGAACTCGAAAATAATGAACTCGAAAGAATTGAACTCGAAAAAGAAGATATTGAAAATGATAATTTTGCTAAAGAGTTAAGACTAAGCATTAAAACAGTTGAAGTTATGGGGTCTATAATAAAAAATAGATCAGGTAGTTTAGATAAGGAAAAACTTGAATATATTTTTGAACAAGGTTATAATGTTCATATGCGTGTTCTTAAGTCATTCATTAATTTAATTGATAATGAAAAAAACGAAAAAGAATTAATTGGTTTTTTAATTGATAGGTTGAAATTAGTTATTAAAGAAAATGAAGAGTTAGAAAATAAAGAAATGAGAATTGAAAAAATTGAAAAAATTGCTCGGGATATTTATTGGAATATGAATTTTGGAGTATTACATGGATTTATTTCTAAAGCAATCCATTCTCTTGGTTCAAGTAATTTATTAAATATTTCCCAATCAATAAGTGACAAAGTAAAATCACCATCAGCTTTTATTGTAAATCATGGTATAAAAATGTGGTATTCTAAAAGCTTAAAAATTGATGAAATTTATGAAAGAATTAAAAAAGAAGATTTTTCAAAAACAGCTGAAAATTTAATAAAAACCAAAATTGTTGAGCATTGTAGAATGCATAAGATAGATTTTAAAGACGCTCAAAAAATCGAACAAAAACTAAATATTTCCTCAAAAAAAATGTTAGTTGAAAGAGAACAAAATAAAAAAGAAAAACAAAATTAGTATCATTTAACTACTTCTTAAATATGCTATTGGTCTGTTGTTTCATTCATTATTTGTAAAAAATGTTCATAAACTGCAAACAGCAGATTAATGTGATTTGTTTTAATTGAACTATTTTCATTGGCTGAAAGAGGAAAACACTCCAATGACGAAGCATTATTTGCTTCGCATGGCTTCTACGGGTTGCAGCTGACTGGCGCCATAGGCTGGTACAAAGCCGGATAGCAGGCCGATGACGGTTGAAAAAAACATGCCTGTAAAGATGTTTTCTTTGCTGAGTATTAGGCGGAATCCTGAATCGACAAATTTTTCTAAAACTAGGTTTAGAATGGAGGCTAATCCTGCTGTTAGAAGTATGCCGATGATGCCACCTATTAGGCTTAAGATGACGGCTTCGGTTAAAAATTGTATTAATATAAATTCGTTTTTGGCTCCTAATGCTTTTTGTACGCCTATGATGTTGGTGCGTTCTTTTACGGATACAAACATGATGTTGGCTACGCCAAATCCGCCTACGAGAAGGGAAAACATGCCGATGATGAGTCCAAAGGCATTGACACTTTTAAAAAAATCGCCTATGGTTTCGGTTAGGAATGAAATTTTATTGAGCGAAAAATTGTCATCGTCTGAGGGCTTGAGCCTTCTGATACTACGCATGGCGCCCAATAATTCGTAATATACTAGGTCTTCGTTGATGTTTTCGTTTACTTTGATAATTAGTCTGCCGCCTCCTCGGGTTCCTGTTGCGTATTCGAGATAGCGAATTGGTACTGCAATTTTATCGTCAAAATCGATGTTGATTAAATTGTCGCCTTGGTATTTAAAGACGCCTATTACAAGGGTTTGTTTGCCTAATAATGAAATGTTTTGTCCTAGGGCATCGGTTGGTTTGTCAAACAGGCCCTTGGCAACATTGTAGCCAATTACGGCTACTGCTTTGCCATTTATATCTTCGAATGTATTAAAAAATCTGCCGTTTTCTAGTTCCAAATCTTCTATTTTAGAGAAATCTTCTGTGTAGCCTTCGATGGAAACATCTTCTACTGTTTTGACATCTTTTTTAACATCAGCCATGCGGCTGTGGGTGTATGATACAGCATCGAGATAATTATTAACAGGAAATTTTTGTAGTTCTTCTACTTCTTCTAACTTGGCATCCGGTCGACTTAAAAATTTCCACCATGGGTAGTCAGAACCGCCACCGCTCCATTCCCATTTGTCTACATATATCACATTTTTGCCCAGCGATTGAACACTTTGTTTGATGTTGGTTTCTAAAGAATCTACTAGTGTGAAGACCAGAATAACTAAGAATATTCCGATGGTAATTCCCAAAACAGATAAAAACGACCTTAATTTATTGCTTACCAAAGAACCGTAGGCCATTTTCATGCTTTCGGATAGTAATCGTAGATAGAGGGTTATTTTTTTCAAATGGATGCGAATATAATTTTAGCGTCTAGATATTGAATTAATTTTCTACAAACGTATGATTTTTTAGTTTTAAAACTTCAAAATTTTGTAAATGAAGGTTTCTCCTTCGTGTTTGATTAATAAAGTATAAATGCCATCGCTCAATAATCTAATATCCATTTCTAATAGATTGATAGAGCTATGGTATTTGATAATAGGTGTTTGAATTTGACCAAGCGCATTTACTACCGACACCTGATGGGGCTGTATTGCATAAGCACTTTGGATGCTGATAAAATCTGAGCTGGGATTGGGGTAGATTAAAAAATTAACGGGCGAATGATAGGCGTTGATGCCAGCTATTTGAAGGGCTTTTAACACAGCAGCGTAAGCATTTATTTTGCCATAGCCATAATCATTATTGGGGGTTGTGCCTGTTTGAGAATCCGAGATTGCTGTAGTTTCAATAATCAATTTTACTTGTTCGGCAGTTAAATTAGGATTAGCTTGCATTACCAATGCAACAATGCCCGCAACATGGGGAGCTGCCATCGAGGTGCCATTAAAAGCGGTCCAATATTGCGTGTCGCCTCTAAATACACTTTTTAAAAGTGTTTTTTCTAGCATCCAAGCTGCAAATTGTTGATTGTTTACAGCAGATGGCACATCATAGCCTGGCGCAACTACATTGGGTTTTATTCTGCCATCTACTGAAGGTCCTCGGCTCGAAAACTTAGCCAACTGTCCGGGCCAAACATAGCCACTATCATTGATAAATTGACCGTTAACATTGGTATAAGATGATCTTGCAGCTGTTGCCCCCACAGATATTACAGACTTGGAGGTACCGCCATTTTCGCCTAAGGTATATTGGGTATTGCCCGCAATCATTGAGTTTTCATAATCCCATTTGCCCCATTTATTTCTAAATGCACCACTGCTCCAAGAACGAACTGCGCCACTGTTCCAAGCATGAACATTAGAAGAATCTGAATAAATCCTTGCTATCAAAGCATATTTGGCTTGATTGGGTTGTTCAATCATCACTATAATATTCGGTTTTTGATTGTTAATATATGAAGCCATGGCTTTAAGTTCTATTTTAAAAAATGCACTATCTGCTGTTATATTAAACACACTTAATGAATCGCTTAATGAACTGATAAAAGGTGTTTGATAAACCACATTTAGTGAAGTATCTATCACTTGCACTTGAATAGCAAATGAACTGGATTTACTTCCCCAAAAATCACAATAAACACTTTCTTTTGTTCGCCATTGTCGGTTGTTTTCCATCATCATAGTGGCAACGGTATCGTTATTAAATGCATGAAACCAATGCATAGGATTATCGCCATCATTGCCATTGGCGCCAACTAAAACTTTGCCTCTGCCTACCAACATATCGCATGCTAAATCAAATAAGCTTGTGCCATCATGCGGACCCGTATGCATGCCCCAACTTAAATTAATAACAGCTGGTTTTCCAACAGAATTGGCATAATCAAAAATATAACGGTAAGCATCTATGATACATGGATTGGCAACTACATAATCTCCTAATGCACTGCCTGCTAATGTGTCGTTGCTATATTTGATGGTTACAAATACCAATTCAGCGTCAGGAGCCATGCCTTTGTATTGAAAATTGGGTGTTGATAATCCGCTGCCTGCTGCAATTCCAGCCACATGGGTGCCATGTGTGCCATCCATATCGTTGGCTAAAATGATTTCTTGGCTATCTTTAAATTCTTTGCCATAAGAAAACCCTTCAGGAGGATTGCCCTGAATGCCTTGATGCCAATACCGACTGATTCTTGTTTTTTTGCCATCTTGAGAAAAAAATGTAGGATTGTTGTTCTGAAAACCAATATCGACTATGCCTACTATGACACCCTTTCCGGTATAATTTAAAGGTAAACTATTTAATAATCCTGTATGTACTTTATCAACCGAACTTGATTGTCTTTCAATATCATTTTTAATTCTTGAAGCATTGGCATAAGTGGCTTTTTCTACATACAATATGCCGGGTATTTGGCTTAAATCTAACATTTTAGAAACTGGCACTTGAATAGACCAAATTTGATTGATTTTAGAATTGATAAAAATGCCTCGATCTGTTAAAGTCGATTCCTTTAAGGTGTCATTTACTAATATTAATGCGTAAGTATACCCGTTGTTTTTTATTTGAATTTCAGAAAATAAAGAGTTGTTAGATAAATGAAGTTTAGGATTATTCAATTGAGCAATGCCTTCAAAACTCAACAATAATATCAAAAGTATAAGAACCTGTTTCATCTTCATCAATATTTAAAAAGCATGATACTCACCAGTTAGTTTATGCATAAATGTGGTTGCAATCATTTTAACACGTTGTTTGGCTACTTCAGCATTTGCTCCCTGAAACATTTCATCGGTAGTTGCTATAAAATAATTGATCCATTTATCGAAATGTATTTTTTCTAAATTTAAGTGGATGTGTTGGTCAAAAACATTGGTTTTATATCCTTCAACATCTAATAAAACAAAACTCCAAAAAGCAACTATTTTGGGCATGTGTTCTGCCAAATTGAGGTGACTAAACTTTGGTGCAGTTGTTTCATCATTCAATAGTTTTTGATAAAATGCATTTTGCCACAAAGTAATATCTTCTATGGATGTAATATCTTTCATTCTTATTTTACAAAATTAAGCATTGCCAAGAATATAATTTCAAAATAAATTATTATCATTGCTAATTGAAATGCGTGAAAGCAAATTTGTAGATCAAAATCAAGAGAAATGGCTTCAATTTGAAAAAGAATTGAAATCTAAAGACACTAATCCTGAGTTACTAAGGGTGCAGTTAATCGAAATTACAGATGATTTATCCTATGCGCGTACATTTTATAAAAACCGTTCAGTTAGATTGTATCTCAATGGTTTAGCCCAATCTATCCATCACTCTATTTATAAAAACAAAAGAAATTTCAAAAAAACTGTTGTTCAATTTTTTAAAGAAGATATTCCACGAATAGCCTACAATGGTAGAAAAGAACTGTTGTTTGCGTTTCTTATCCTTATTTTATCTGTTTTAATTGGTGCATTTTCATCAGCCAAGGATGATCAGTTTGCAAAATCAATATTGGGCAATGCTTATGTAGAAGAAACCATCAAAAATATTGAAAAGGGCGACCCCATGGGAATTTATAAAGACCAAAACGCTTTTGATATGTTTGTGATGATAGCCACTAATAATTTGAGGGTTTCGATGTTTGTTTTTTTGTTTGGTTTATTAGCTTCTTATGGTTCATTGGTTTTGCTTATTCGCAATGGCATTATGTTGGGCGTTTTTATGTATTTTTTTTATTCTAGAAACTTAGCCACTGAGTTTAACTTAACCGTTTGGATGCATGGCACTATAGAGATTTTAACACTTGTTATATCAGCATTGTCTGGAATGTTACTTGGCAGGGGACTTATCTATCCTGGTACTTTTAGTCGATTCAAAGCTTTTAGTATTTGGGCAAGAAGAGGCGCTTTGTTATTTTTAGCAACAACTCCTTTCATTCTTTTTGCTGCATTTATTGAATCCTATTTAACCCGTCACACAGATTTGCCAAATGTTTTAAGATTTGCTTTTATTATGTTTTCTGCAGGATTAATGGTATTTTATTTTGTAATATATCCCTATCAAAAATTTAAAAATGCAAGCGACAAAGACTTGGGAATGCCAGAATTGAGGTCTGAACAAAATGTATTTTTTAAAACAAAGCATATACACTCCAATAGCGAAATTCTTACAATCACCATTTCTCTATTAAAAAAGTATTTTAAAAATATCATTAGTTTTATTCTTGTATCTGGTCTTGTTTTAATAGTTATTTATTACTTTTTAATATCAAAAGACATTTTAGATAACTTTAAGCTTTTAAATGTAGATTTTCAGGATTTATTAACTTTTGAAATCATTGAAAAACTGTTTCAATCTTTCGGAAATTTAGGGATTCTTTTTAATAGCCTCGAATCGCCAATTATATATATTTTTGGCTCCTTATGGATGTTTGCAATCGTGTTGTTTTCTCTCAGGATAATTAAAAAAGAATTAAAACTAACATATGATTTAAAACATTTTATATTGCCCATGGCAATTTTATGTTTATTTATGAACGGGTTACTACTCATAGACCATTTTTTGATTATATACATTTATATCATTTTGTACCCATTACTTTTAGCTGCCATTTTTCAGAATTACACCGAAAGCAAGATTAAAAATTTATCTTTTTTTATTCAAATTAATGTAATCAGCGGATTTAAAAAATACTTAGGATTAAATGTGATGCTTTTTTTGCTCAGTTCAATTGGATTGGTTTTTTTTATTTCACCTCTCAGTTTGTTAAGTATTTGGATAGTTGAGATGAATTTTCAGTTATCAGAAATAACTTACGATATCCTTATTAAATTTATCCTGATGTTTTGGTTTGCATTGTTAAGTGGTTTTTTTATTGTTTTTCAAATTATTCAGGTGTGTTTAGCATCCTATACTATACTGGAAATTGAAACAGCAGAAGGCATTAAAGAGTCAATTCAATCGATTGGAAAAACTAAAAAAATATTTGGCATTGAGTCTGAAATATAATGAAAATTCTATTTGTTAAAATATTGATATTATTGAATTTGCTCCTTGGTTCTTTGCATGCCCAAACAGCTTATGATGACAGTTTATCATCAAGTGAGTATGTTGATGATTATTCATCAAGTAATGAATCATACGAATATAATATTGAAATAAACGACAGTTTAATTCAAAAGGAATATCAGCAAGACCTTCAACCTAAATTTGAAAAGTCAGAATGGGAAAAGCATGCCAAAAATATTAGGTTTGATGAAGACACACCCCCTGAAATAAAAAAAAAGAAAATTAGCCAAAGCAGGGAATCAAGTTTTAATATCAAACAGTTTAAATATTTGTTTTTCATCATTGCTTTGTTATTGGTTATATATCTTATTTATGTAATAGCCAAAAACCAACAAAGTAAAAACATTAAAGTAAGCCCACAAATTTTATATTCGGCTGAAAAATTAAACGAAGAACAAATCAAAGCCCTTAATTACGAAGAACTTTTGGCACAAGCAATTCAGCAAAAAAACTATAAAAATGCCTATAGAATTCAATACTTACAGTGTTTAAAAGATTTGATTCTTAAAAACTGGATTATCTATCATAAAAATGATACAAACCATGAACTATTAAACCAATTGAGAAGTAAAAGGGTTTATGATAGTTTTAAAATATTAACCTTGAATTTTGATAAAATATGGTACGGTGAAATAGAAATTAACCAAGATAATTACAATGATTTTTTAAGTTATTTCAATCAATTTAAGGAGGATTTAAAACAACAATGAATAATCAAAGAAAAACATTCAGTATCATAGTTGTATCTTCATTAATCTTAGTCTTGGTATACTGGTTTTTGTTTTCAAATAAAAAAGACAAATTTTTGTGGAATAAAACATATCAAGAAACCAAAAAACAACCTTATGATTTAGGGGTTTTCAATGAACTTATAAAATCTAAAGGCAATTATAAAATAATTGAAAACAAACAATCTGTTTCTAAATTTATCGAAACTTATGAAACTAACGCAACTTATTTGTTTGTAGGGGAGTACTGCTATTTAAGCAAAAAAGAAATAGACACCTTATTAAGTTTTGCATCTTGGGGCAATCAATTGGTGTTTATCTCAGAGAGTATTCCAGATACTTTGTTGAAAATTATGAGTGTATATCAATCTAATTACAAAATTAAAAGCACTTATGAATCTAATGTAAAAATTGATTTATTCTATGAAAATAGCCAATTAAAGGATTACGCGTTTAATTTTAGATCGAGTAATAAAAAATATGATAAAAATATCGATTGGCAATATCTTGAGCGACCAGTTTCATTGGATTATTATTATGAGTATACCGATATTAATATCATTCCACTTGGAACCATGAATTCTAAAACTAATTTTTTAAAATTTAATTATGGAGAAGGCTCAATTTTTATTCATACCAATCCAATTCTTTTCACCAATTATGCTTTGAAAGAATCAAAAGGATTTTTATACATGAATGAGTGTTTTAATTCTATAAATACTCAGAAAATATATTACGACATTGGAGCTAAATATTATAAAAGTGATGCAGAAAAAATGTATCAGAAATCAGAGACACCGCTTTCTTTTATTTTACAAAAACCTGCGCTAAAGTGGGCTTGGTATTTGTTATGTTTAGGTGTTGTTTTATTTATTTTATTTAAAATTAAGAGGCATCAAAAAATCATTCCTGTAATTGAACAAAAACGAAATACCAGTATTCAATTTATTCAAACTTTAAGCGGTTTATTTTTTGCGAGAAAACAGCATTATTTTATGGCAGAGAAAAAAATGCAGTTATTTTTATACTATTTAAGGAGTAAATTTTCTATAGCTACCAATCATTTGGAGCCAAAGGCTATAAAATTACTTTCTGCAAAATCTAAAGTGCCAGAAAAAGAAATCATTAGAATATTTGATTATTATGAACAGGTAATCAAAGAACGAAAACACAGTGTAGATGAAACAAATTTGGTAGAATTATACGCAAGAATAAACAATTTTTACAAAATATATAAGCAAAATAAATAATATGGAAATAAACGAAAATATTGAAGCAACGCCAATTAATCATGAATTAGTCTTCTTAAGTCAGAGCGTTGACAAAATCAGACATGAGATACACAAAGTTGTGGTTGGTCAAGATGAAATGATAGATTTAATTTTGGCAGGTTTATTTACTGGTGGACACGTTTTAATAGAAGGTGTTCCAGGAATTGCAAAAACATTAACAGTAAATTTAATTGCAAAAACATTGAATCTTGATTTTAAAAGAATACAATTTACACCTGATTTGATGCCAGCAGATGTTACAGGAACAAGTGTTTATAATCCCAAAACAAGTGATTTTGATTTTAAAGCGGGACCAATTTTTGCCAATATCGTTTTAATAGATGAAATTAATCGTTCGCCAGCCAAAACTCAAGCAGCTTTGTTTGAAGTGATGGAAGAACAGCAAGTAACTGTTGATGGTTTGTCAAGAAAAATCGAAAAGCCGTTTATGGTCTTGGCTACCCAAAATCCTATCGAACAAGAAGGTACATACAAACTTCCAGAAGCTCAACAAGACCGTTTCTTGTTTAAAATTAAATTACATTACCCAAGCCTAGAAGAGGAAATTGAAATTATTAAAAGATTTGAAAAAGACTTTAACCAAAATGTAACAAAAGATGTACAGAAAGTATTAAATAAAGAAGATATTATAAAATGTAAAGATATTATCGAAAAAATATATATCAAAGATGAGCTAATCAAATACATTGCTCAAATTATCCATCATACCAGAGAAACTAATGATTTGTTTTTAGGAGCTTCTCCAAGAGCCTCTATGGCTATAGTAAAAACTGCAAAAGCATTAGCTGCAATGAATGGTAGAGATTTTGTTACACCAGATGATATTCAATATGCTTGTTTCCCAGTGTTAAATCACCGTGTTATTTTATCACCAGAAAAAGAAATGGAAGGATTTGATGTTAAAGATATATTGCAGGAAATTTATACAAAAATAGAGGTGCCAAGATAATTCATGAATCCATTTAAAAACATCTATTTAAACAGAAGATTTTTCCTTCTATTAGGCGTCATTATCTTGTGTTTTTGTTTTTCTTTCATCATAGAAAAGATGTTTGTAATAAGTATTCTTTTGTGTTTTATTTTATTTGGTTTTGTAATACTTGATTTGTTTGGATTATTTGCAAAAAATGAATTAATGAGAGCTTTGAGAAAAACATCGAAATTGCTTTCACTTAATGATGATAATATTATAGAAATAGAAATTCAAAATTTAAGTCAAACTAAATGGTATATCGATATAATTGATGAATTGCCAGAACAATTGCAAATAAGAAATTTTAAAATCAAAACAGCCATTCATGGACAAGAGAATATTTCTAATTTTTATAACATTAAACCAAAGGTAAGAGGAGAGTATCATTTTGGAGCGATAAATATCATGGTTATGAGTTATCTTCAATTGGTTAAAAGACGTATCAGAATCAACGCCAATCAAATGGTTCCAGTTTATCCAAGTATTATTCAAATGAAAAAACTTGAGCTATATACCTTTTCGCAAATATCAAAAGCTTATGGTATTAAGAAAATGAGGAGAATTGGTTTGAGTTATGAATTTGAACAAATTAAAAATTATGTTAGAGGGGATGATATCAGACAAATTAATTGGAAGTCATCAGCTAGAAATCAACAATTGATGGTGAATCAATTTGAAGATGAAAAATCTCAACCGATATACAACATTATAGATAAAAGCCGAGTTATGTTGATGCCATTTAACGGTCTTAGTCTAATGGATTATGCTATCAATGCAAGCTTGGTAATTAGTAATGTGGCGCTCAAAAAGCAAGATAAGATTGGATTAATTACCTATTCAGATATGATTGGGTCTGCTATTAGAGCAGATAGAAAACATGGGCAATTAAATGCTATTTTACAAACTTTATACAATCAAAATGAAAGAGATTTTGAGGCAAACTACGAACACCTCTATTACGGAATTACTAGAATTATTAAAACTAGAAGCCTAATATTTTTGTATTCAAATTTTGAAAGTATGTATAGTTTAATACGAGTTTTACCAATATTGAGAAATATTAATAAACTGCATCTATTGGTTGTGATTTTTTTTCAAAATGAAGCTATCAAAAATTTGAGCGAGATGGATGCTACAGATTTAAAGGAAGTGTATACTCAAATTTTAGCCGAACAAGCCCTTAACGAAAAAATCGCTATAGCCAATGAATTAAATAATATTGGCATACAAACTATTCTTACTAAGCCAGAAGATTTAAATATTAATACACTGAATAAGTATCTTGAAATAAAATCAAGAGGTTTAATTTAATGTAATTTTGTTCAATGTAAATCCATAAATTTGCGTTGTGTTTCTGCTTTCACCCAAATCTATCAAGTTTATATTATTGCCTTTGGCATGCTTGATTTTTGCAATATCCAAAATTAGTGATTTACAATTGCCATATTTTTGGGATGAAATTGCAGCCTATATGAATGGTGTGATTTATATGTTAGACAATGGCATTTCTTTATTGCCTTCTGCTGTACCTCCTGAAATGAGCTTTGGACATCCCCTTTTTTTACATGCATTTTTAGCTTCTGTGGCAAAAGTTTTTGGATATTCTATTCCACTTATGCGAGGAACAGTTTTGTTTTGTTCTCTATTGTTGGCCATTGGTGTATTTGTTTTAGCAAGAAAAAATAGTAACAATTATCTCTCTGCTTTAATAGCAGTTGTTATTCTTTTAGCTCAACCTATTGTATTTGCTCAATCTACAATGATTTTGTTAGAACTGCTTTTAACATTATTGGTAGTTTATGCCATTCTTTTTTACACCAATAACCAACATATTTTAGCTGCACTGATGGCTAGTTTGGCTGTATTAACAAAAGAAACAGGTGTGGTTCTAGCAATTGCTTTAATGGTTCAGGTCATCGTTGATTTTTACATTGCTAAAGATAGAAGAAAGCTGAAAAATCTATTATTGATTTACAGTTTTCCATTTCTTGTTTTTTTAGTTTTTTTAATCATACAAAAAAATACATATGGTTGGTATTTAAACCCTGCAAATCTTGGCGCAACCAAGCTAACTCTTAAAAGTATGCTTCAAAAAACATGGGATTACCCAATTGAAATTGTTTTTATTGACCAAGGCCGTTATGTATATTCGATAATTTTACTTTTGTTTTTAATTTTGAAATCAAAATTCATAAAGTTTAGATACAATAGATTGAGTAGTATCATGATTGTTTTTATACTTGGTTTTATGGCTTTCTCTTCAATTGCCCATACCTTAGAAAGATATTTCATAGTCTTAATGCCGTTTGCTGCTATTCTTTTTGCACAGGCAATTACTTATTTTGAAAAATGGCATATAAGCTTAGTTATTTTAATTCTTGGGGTTTCACTAACTTCAAATTGGTTACACAGAAATAATGGCAAGAAGTTTTCAGATGTAGATATTAGTTATCGTCAACATATCAAAGTTAACCAAGATTTAATGAACTATATCAATTCAGGTGTTTTTAAAAATGACACCTTAGGTTTTTCATTTCCACTCAAAGAAGCTGCTATTGACAGTAGATTCGGATATTTACAGGAAAAAAACTTTCATTCAGATTTGTTTTTTACCAATGGATTAAAATATTACGTTTACACTTCACCTGGCAATTTTGAAAATAATCCCCCTGATACAGCTATTTTAAAAGAATTTAAAAGTTTTAAAAGTGAGCTAGCCAAAGGTATGATTTATGTCAGAAAGTAATAATCCAGTATAAATTTCAAGTAATGTTGTTCTTTTTTTTCCATTTTAAGAATTTGAATTTTATTTGATCATATACCAATCCAAAAATTAATAGAAAAGAAGGTATTAGAAGTGAATATAATTGAATGTATTTATAAAAAAAACCAGCTAAAACTCCACCAATAAAAAAGAAGGATATTATTCGCCATCTTAATATAATTGTTTCAATTAATTTTCTTTTGTTAATAGTACTTTTAAACATCAAAAATTGAGAAATCTCAATGCCTAAATCAGTAAAAAGTCCTGTTAAATGAGTGGTCCGAACAACTGCATTTGATATTTTTGTTACTAGTGCATTTTGTAAACCCATAGCAAATAATAAACTTATGGCAATTACATTTGAATGTTCAATTCTTAAATTATTTCCTAAAAGCCCAATCAGACTCAATATGACAATTTCTATAGCTACTGGCAATATGAAAATGTTTCTTTCATTATGTTTTCTTATCATTTCAATGAATGTATTTGAGACAAACGCACCCAAAAAAAATGATAGAATATAAACAAAAAAAATCATGCCTTCATAAAACTTAAGTTTATAAACATCGTCCACAAAAAACGCAAAATGTCCTGTAACATTTGTTGTTAACTTTTGAATAGAAACAAATCCTGTCACATTAACAAAACCAGCCACAAATGACAATAATGTAGCTATTTTAAGGTTGTGCGAATGGTTTCTATTGGGTCCTTGATGTGTAAACACTTTGCGATATTTTAATTGTCTTTTTGAATCAGATAAAATTCATCCCAATTTGTTTAAATTTAGAATAAATTTAATTAAGTTCTGATTTTATCATTGCAATATTAAACAAAAGAACCTACTGATACTAAATAATCTATGTCCACTACTTACTTTTGATAGCATTTAAATGGAATTATATTTGAGTATGTTCCACTAAAACAACCGCACCCCAAACTGATAACCCAACCAAGCGTGTTGCGGATAGTTGCCTTCAATTCTTAAAAAGGGCGTGCTGCCATAGTTTTTTAATTTGGATTGATAATCTACATCATTGATATCAGCAATTAAATGGTTGATTGTTGCACCTGCAAAAATCGATAATCCCTTGAAGAAAGTCCATTCAGTACTTACAAATAGTCTGCTATGAAGTTTTAGATTCTCTGAGTCGAAATTATTGGATAATTGTTGAGATAGAATGCCAATATTGAGATTCAACGGTTTGGATATTTTAATATTGCTGCCCAAGCCGAAACCATAAGCCAGTAATGAACTTCTGCTACCAATAAGCATTTCTGAATTGACAGCTATAATGCTGTGCAGTTTTCTCGTACCTGAGCGAAATGCTAGTCCTAACATGTTGTTTTCATTTTGATTGATTTCTAACTGATGAATGCCATTTCTAATAATGTTTATCAATCCTAAAGTCATCCCTTCTGCACTATCAGCTATATTGATTAATCCGATTTGAAATCCTTTCACTTTTCGGGCAATATTGATAACACCAGCTATTTGTCCACCATTGATTTCATTGGCCACATTTACGACACCTGCTAGTTGAACCGCATTGGTTTTATAAGCCGCTAAATTAAAAACACCTGCTGCTTGAAATCCATCTAAATCTCCTCTATTGATATTGCCAACTCCTGCAAATTGCATTGCTCTGCTGTTCAAATTGTTGTAATTGTATATCCCTGCAAACTGAACACCATTTGTAATGCCTAGATTTTGATTAGAAACTCCAGCAAATTGAGCCCCTTTAAAATCACCTCCAACCAAGTTGGATAGCCCAGAAAATTGAGCACCTACCACATCTTTTCTGATGATATTTACCAAGCCGCCAAATTCTACACCATTTAATCCACCATTATATCCTGCCAACAAGTTAAAGGATAGGCGATTCGTAGTTAAGCTACTTAATTTGCCATTGCTGCCAATGGGAGGAAAAAACGAAATTTGCCAATTTCTCTCAAATGAATCTACAATGTTTTTTTCATTCAGTTTTTGATATTTATTGATCAACCATTTGCCAAGATTCAGATCTTGCATATCGGTTTTGCTTTGTTTTTGAGCTACTTTAGTTTCTTGAACAATGCTGTCAGAAAAATTTATTTGATAGGAGGTGTCTATCGCTTCTATTTCTTCGTTTTCTATAGGATTAATGAGACTTAATAAATTAATATTATGATTGATAACACCAGCATTTTCGAATGTAATTTTGCAAACAGTATCTTTAAAATCACTGTGAGAGAATTGCAAATTGATTTCAGGATTTTTTGATGTGATGTTAAGTTTATAATATCCAAAATCACCTGAAAAAGTTGAACTTAGTGTTTGTCTTTCATAAATACTAACGTTAGAAATAGCGTCTCCAGAAATCATATTTCTGATATATCCTGAGATAATAAAATTGTATTTGGTTTGATGAATTTGGGCTGTTTTGTTGGCAATTTTGGGACTCATCTTTTTTTGAAGAATCAGGTGATTGCCGATTTGTTGATAGCTTATCTGTTGTTTAAAAAGTTCATCTAAAACCTCTTTTACCGTTCTATTATCTGCATGAATGGTTACCATTTGTTGGGTATTAACAACTTGATTGGCATAAGAAAAATTGAAATGCGCTGTTTCGGAGATGATATTGAGTGCTTTACCCAATTTTTGATTCGATATTTTCAAAGATATTTTTCTTTCCAATATAGGCATAGAAGATTGTGACATCAGCGAAGTGGACATCGCTAAAAGCATAAGAAATAATAAGTTTTTCATCTATTTACAATGGTTTCCTTTAATGATGATGGTATGATTGTCTTCGTCTTTCTGATAGGAAAATTGTAGGGTCGCTGTTATTACTTGAATGATATCTTCTAACTTTTCATTTTTAAAAGTGCTAGTCAACAAGCAATCCTTGATGTCAGCGTTTTCAATGATAATTTCATAGTGGTTTTGGAATTTATTTAAATCAGAAATAACATCTTCTAGCCTTTGATTATTAAATTGCAACGTGCCTGTGTGATAAGACAATTCATTGCTTGTTTTGATATTTAAGGCAGATAAAGTAGATTTATTTTGATCGTATAAAGCACCCATGCCAGCAGTGAGAGTTTGTTTGCCTACAGGAGTGGTGAAAATCACCGTTCCTTCTATCACTTTAACTGAGGTAAAATTGTACTGAGATTCGACTTCAAATGATGTGCCGACAACTGTTATAGAAACATCATGGGTTGATATTATAAAGGGTTTGTTTTTATTAGCTGCTACATTAAAAAATGCTTTGCCGCTGTCTAATTTAACAATTCTTTTGTTGCTAAATTTTGACTGTGAAAATCTAAAACTTCCATTGTTTAGGGTCACTTTTGAACCATCCTCTAAATTGATTTTTTGGATATCTTTTTCTGAAGTATAAAAAGCCGAAACATATAAGCCTTGTTTTTGACTTTGATAAATTAAACCAACAATACTTAAAATAACAACTACAGATGCTGCCACCAACCATTGTCTTTTAAATGAAATAACTTTGGTTGCTGGTTTTTCATTTAATTGATGTTTAATTTTTTGCCAAGCCTTGTCTGTATTAAATTCTTCTTCGTTTTTTACATGAATACTTTCATCCCAAATGGTTTTAAAACTTTGAAATTGACGCTCGTTTTCAGGGTCAGATTTTCTCCAATCATCCATCATAATAATTTCGTGTGGTTCTGCCTCGCCAACCAGATATTTGATGATTAAATCTTCTTTCATATTGATACGATTTGGGTTAAAATGTAGAGGTTAAAAAATGATAATAAATAAAACACCCAAATTGTGATGTATTCACTCAGATTTTCGCGCATTAAACGCAGGGCTTTTCCCATGTGATTTTCAACTGTTTTAACAGAGATATTCAAGACATTTGAGATTTCCTTGTATTTTAAATTTTCAAATCTACTTAATCTAAAAACCAAACGACATTGCTCTGGCAAATTATTAATTGCTTTTTCTATTTTTTGGGTCAATTCCTTGGCTTGCAAATGCTCGCTTGCCCTAGGTGCTTCTTGATTTTGTTTGTTCATTTCAATAAATTGTCTTTTCATTTTTTGATGTTTCAAATTGTTGATGACTGAATGATAAACGCTTTTGTAAAGATAGGATTTGATAGAGATTTCAATGACTCTTTCTTCCCTTTTTTCCCATAATTTAACAAAGATGTTTTGAACAATTTCTTCTGCATCTTCCTTGTTGTCAATCCATGTAGAAGCATATCGACACAAACCCTGATAATACGTTTTAAACACATTTTCATAATCTTCAATAGTTTGAATATTTAAACTTTGTTTATCCTCAAATTGATACATTGTAAATACGTTTTGTGCTCTGCGAATTTATTAACTATTTTTTTCATTCTCATTAGTTTATAGAAACAATCTTTCCGCTACCAGAGATTTTAACATCTGTTTGGCAATTGCCTTTGTAATAGATTTTGCCACTTCCCGAAATGTCACCTTTTAATCTTTCAGAACAAAAAACCTCCATAGTTCCTGATCCATTGATAGAGGCGTCTATTTTATTTATCAAAAATGGGTAAGCCTTGATTTTACCTGAACCTCTTATGTCAAAGTTTCCATATAAACAAAATTGATTATTTGTTAAATAAATATCGCCAGAACCATTTATCTTAGCACTTGTATGATTAATGACATTGCTATTGAAGGCAATTTTTCCTGAACCTCTGAGACTTAAATCCAATCTTTCTATGTCTATAAAGTTGTTGCAAGTTACACTTCCACTACCGTTAACATAAACATCAGAGATATTGGGCGTATAAACTTTAATAGAAATGGGGTTGTGTTTTCTGATGGAAGTAAGGTTTTTTAATCGGATATTTATCGTACTTTGTTTGACTTTGGTTTCTATCACATCAATGATGTTTTTTTGGGCAAAAATCTCAATGTGTGAGATGCTGTCGTAAATTACTTCTACATCAGCATTTATACGTAAATCTAGTTTTTGAAAGTTAGTAATAGTTCTGTATTCTGTTACGGATGGCCCTTTTCCAGATTGAATTAAGCCGCCTTTTTGGCATGATGAAAAAAAGGTTATACTACTGATTAGTAAAGCGATTGCGATGTTTTGTTTCATATATATTGATTGTTTAAAAATTAAAATTCTACTTTATAGCTTAATACTGGGATTAATGGCGTTTGATACCATGTTGTGATGGTTTGTTTTTCAACATCATAATACCTACCACCAATGTTTTTTTGATTGCTGACATTTTGAATATCTAAACTTAATATGCTGTTGTATTTCAAATGGTTTTTTCTGATACTGAATTTAACATCCGTTCTGAAATAGTTATCCAGTTTTTCTGAAAAAGGTTGATCTTCAAAATACACCGCTCTTTGGTTCAATTTGGAAGCTTCAATGTTTATTGGTGTTTCCCAATAGCCGCCATACCATAATGTTTTGATATTAAAGCCTAGAAGTTTGCCATTTTTAAGTTGAATTTCTTTACCAGAAGTGAATGTAACAGCATGCTGACCATTGAATCTGGTGTTTAACCATTCTTTTTGATGGGCTTTGAATTTACTTTGATACAGAGAGGTTGACACCAAATAGTATAAACCTTTGTGCATGAATTTCTCAAAAGTAATTTCCAATCCATAATTCATACCGATGCCCTTGTTTACCAACGGACTTGTAATCGTTCCCCAAGTTTCATTGATGGTAGATAAATGGCTGCCCATTTCTGCGCCAATTGGAATACTAAACAGGTGCTGATAATATGCTTCTGTTTTTATTCTGCTGCTGTTTTTAAAGCTTTTATCATACCCCAAAACAAGATGATGGGCTTTTGAAAAGTCTAGATTCTTGTTTGGATATAGGATGTTATTTCCGCCAACATTTGTTTGTGCAAAATAAATCCCCGGCAATTGTAGTTGACTGTGTAAACCATATCCCAAACTTAAGCTTTGATTATTTGCAAAATCGTATTTGGCAGACATTCTTGGTTCTATCGAATAGCGATTGTTTAGTGTTAAAAACAAACTGTGAATACCTGCAATAACAGAGAAACGTTTACTAAATCTTTGGCGCAATTGGGCATAAGCTTGAAAATAAGTTGTTTGTCCGTTTTGATTCAAATTGGTTTGCAAAATTTCGTTTGTATCCAACGCTTTTTGATAGGTTTGATACGTCCAATGTGTGGCAATAATTCCTGTTCTTAAATGTAACTTCTGACTGAATTTATGATTCAACGTAGAGTTAAGCGCCATTTTATTGTTGCCAATTTTTTGGTTAAATTGAATAAACGTTGTGGCATAGTCGTTTTTATATTGAGCCACTTCATCTTTGATAGTTGCGTTGGAATAGAGCAACACATTTTTTAAACTTGTTTTTTTGCCGATGTTTAGCAAATGAGTGGCACCCACAGCCGTAGTATTGGTTACATAAATAAAATTGCTGCGGTCCGATAGGGTTTTCCAAAGCGATGAATCTTTTTGCGCATTTTGTCTTGAATCGCTCAAGCCAGAAAATCCAAATATACTCCATTGCCCCGATTTGTTTTTTGGCAAATGTACATTGAATGACAAATCTTGAAATGTATTACTACCACTGCCCACATTGATGCCAATTTTATTTAAAATGCCCAAAGTAGAGTAGCGGTAATTCACCAAAAAGCTACCGCCTTTTTTGCTCAAAGGACCCTCAGCAGCAAAGTCGATTCCTAAGAAACCAGCCTGCAAAGTATATTCTCTTTTTTGAGCATTTCCCTTCCTCAATTTGATATCAAACACACCGCTCAAAGCATTGCCATATTCAGCCGAAAAAGCCCCCGTCATAAAATCGGAATTACTCATCAATTGTGCACTTAAAATTGAAACACCACCACCCGAGGCATTGTATGAAGCAAAGTGATTAGGGGAGGGAATATCAATGCCTTCCATACGCCAAAGCATGCCAGAAGGTGAATTGCCTCTGATCACAATAGAATTGCCACCATCATCTGCCCCCACCACACCTGCAAAAGAAGTTGCCATACGCGCAGGGTCGTTGATAGCAGCTGCAAACTTCTGAGTTTCTTCTACAGAAAAAGTTCTTGCACTAACAACAGACATATTGTTGACTGTTTTTTCTTTCCTGAATTTACTTTTCACTGAAACCCCACTGATAGATTGAATTTGTTCTTCCATCTGAATATTTAACACCAATTCTTTGCCACTTGTAAGCAACAGATTCGACAACACAACCTCTTGATATTGCGTGTGTCTAACCACTAATTTAATTCTACCCACACTAAGGTTTTTGATTTCAAACTCACCATTTTGATTGGTAGTAGAAAATTTAGAGCTATCTGTTGCCAATAAAATTACAGCACCTTCGATAGGTGTTTGTAAGGTTTTATCTAACACTGTTCCTTTAACAGATTGTTTAAAATCTTGAGCACAGATTGTTTTAAACACCATCAACATCCAAAACGCAAAAAGGCTTATTTTCTTCATTTACACCCCTAAGACATCCATGATTGAAAATACCCCTACTCGGAAGAGAAAAATATTTTTTTCAAACTTCTTTCTCTCTTTCTACTAAAATCTAACATAAGGAATTATCCCGTAGGGATGACATATTTATAGAAAAGAAACAAACAACGTTGATTTACGACCCGCCTTGGGCGGGTCGAATTTATCATTTCATTAAATTATGTTATAACTATGTGACCACCTCGTGGTCATTAAAATCCATTAGACCTCATCAACAAAAAAAGCCTTCAACAATTTTACGGTAGGTTTCAACTGTGGGATTATAGAATACCACAATAATTTCGAATTAATTTTATAAATCAAATTGGTAATATTTTAATAATTGTTTTTATTTGCATCTAACAATCATGTTTTTTGTATACTTAAGCTATTCTGCCTTCTATTTTGTTGTTATCAAAAAAAGTATACGAACTTATTTTAGAAAAAACTCGCATGTAAAAATAGATAGAAGACGAGAATACAAACAATATTATGATGTTTTAATACATGAATTTCCCTATTTCAAACATCTGAATAATTTTAATCAAAAGAAATTTATTTACAGAACCATTTATTTTGTAAACGATAAAGAATGGCGTGGTTTCTATGATTTTGTAATCGAAAAAAGACATAAGATTTTAATTGCAGCAACAGCAATTCAACTTACCTTTGGTTTGGAGGATTTTAAATTCAACCATCTGATAAGGATTTTAGTGGCTCCCAGACAATTTTATTCTCGCCTTTTTGAGAGAGATGTAAAAGGCTTAACCATGGCTTTTGCGGTTTATTTTTCGTGGTATGATTTTGAAGATGGCATCAAAAACGAAACAGATTCTATCAATTTAGGTTTACACGAGTTTGCCCATAGTTTTGATATCCTACACAGATTAAATGCCAATAAACCAGGGTTTGTAACTTTTGACGAAGCTGATTGGCAACATATCAGCGAAATAGTTTTTCAAAGAATGCATGATGAACATGATTATGAAAGTTTTTTAAGAGAATATGCCAAAGTGAATAAGAACGAATTTTTTGCTGTTTTGATTGAAACTTTCTTTGAAAGACCAGAATTGGTTCAAAACAACGAACCCAAATTGTATCATGTTTTATGCAATATTTTGAATCAAAATCCTTTAAACCGCAGTAATAACTATCATTTAGAAACAGAATTTAAAGAAGAAATAAAGCAATCCCTAAAAATTAGAATCAATGAATTACCGGATTTTTATTTATTATCAACCACCGTTTTAGGTTTTGCCATATTGATAAATACCGAACACATTTTTTTAAACCTAGTGCCCACCGAATTGTTTTTGGTATTTATTAGTTTGTTGTTTTTACCAACTATAAAAAGTTTAGACAAGCGTAAATATTACAAATGGTTAGGCTTTATCATTTTAGGATTGTTTCCCATTGCATATATTTCAATCTATTCTATCTTAGAGTTTATGAATTGATGGATTTTTAATAGAAATAAGAAAATCATATTGTTTTGCGGTGAAAAAATCGTGTTTTCACCGCATAAGTTGCGGTGGTAAAATTGTGCCATTGTTGGTATTGTTTAAGCCAAGATCAACAACGGTATAAAACCGAAATGCCTTCCGCAATGCATTAGCGGAAGGCAAAATTCATTAACACTCGCAAGATGCGAGCGATAGCGGGCTATTTTTTACTTCTAAACATTTTTCGTGATAATATTAAAAATTAGATTTAAGAAGACAATTTTAAATAAATAATCCTATTTTTGTGACACATAGATTAAAAATGGATAAGAGATTTACTTACATTATTCAAAGTTTTAAACCCGATATTATAGGTTTTTAAGTCAAATCAATTTGGAGAATAAACTAATGAAGATAAAATTGAAACCCAACACACCAAACAACCTTATGAAAAAATTAACATCCTTATTGACATTGACGCTTCTTTCAAACTTAACTTTTGGACAAACATATTATGACAATTTCAAAAAATTGTTTAAAGAAAATGACACAAGCAAGATTAAGACCCTGCTTTCTGAATGGGAAAAATCAAATCCCAATGACCCAGAATTTTATACTTCTGCATTCAATTATTATTTTTCAAATAGCAAACAAGAAATTTTATCATTACAGACTGCAACTCCTAAAAATGATGGCTTTCAATTAAGAGATAGTTCAGGAAATGTTGCAGGCTTTTTAACTTCCAACCTTAATTACAATCAAGAGAAATTAAAGAAAGCAATGTTCTATATCAATAAAGGTATAGAAAAATTTCCTAATAGACTTGATATAAGATTTGGGAAATGCTATGTGTTGGGACAAATTGAAGATTACACTAATTTTACTAAATCAATTATTGAAACTGTTGAATATTCAAAAGTTAATAAAAATCAATGGCTTTGGACAGAAAATAAACCAAAAGAAGATGCAGAAAAATTTATGTTAGAAACAGTTCATACCTATTTAAGACAACTGTATGAAACTGAAGATGACAGTTTGCTTAATAATATGATTCAAATTGGAGTAATAACATTAAAATATTACCCAAAAAGCATAGAGATTTTATCAACTACATCTGTAGCTTTGATGCTGTTAGAAAACTATGACAAAGCAATTCAATATTTAAAACAAGCAGAACAACTAAATCCCAAAGACTTCATTGTATTGAGCAATATTGCACAAGGTTACAAGCTAAAAGGAGACAAAGAAAACGCAATTAAATATTATGAATTGACATTAAAGCATGGTGATGAACAAGCGAAGAAATATGCACAAACACAAATAGAAAAACTTAAAAAGAACTAAGTAAAGAAATTAATAAATAATATCATTTTAATTATATCTATTTTGGTGTAAATGAAAAAAGAAATGGCAAAAAATAAGACAATAAATGTGAATGGAACGGAGATAGCTATTATTCAAAAAGGGCAAGATGATTATATTTCTCTTACAGATATGGTCAAAGGGTTTGGTGATGACACGATGATTTATAGCTGGATGCGGAACCGAAACACATTGGAATTCATTGGAATTTGGGAACAGATGAACAACCCCACTTTTAAAGGTAACGAATTCGTAACCTTTAAAAGTCAGGCTGGATTAAATAGTTTCAATCTTACACCCAAAAAATGGGTTGACGCAACTAACGCTATTGGAATTGTTTCAAAAGCAGGTAGATATGGTGGCGGAACATTTGCACACAAAGATATTGCATTTGAGTTTGGCAGTTGGCTGAGTCCAAAATTTAAACTCTATCTTATCAAAGAATTTCAACGACTAAAAGCAGATGAAAACTATCGTTTAAATTTAGAATGGAACCTGCAACGAACCTTAGCAAAAGTGAATTATCAAATACACACTGATGCCATCAAAGAAATTTTGATACCAAAAGAATTAAGTAAAAGTCAAACTTCTTTTGTGTATGCCAATGAAGCAGATTTATTAAATGTATCCCTATTTGGCATCACAGCTAAGCAATGGCGTGACTCTAACCCAAATGTTGAAGGTAACATCAGAGATATGGCAACACTTGAACAATTAGTGGTGCTTTCAAATCTCGAAAGTATCAATTCAGTACTGATTCATCAAGGATTAAATCAGACGGAGAGGCTCATTCAACTTAACAAAGTAGCCATTACACAAATGAAATCTCTAATAGGTAACAAAAACATCAAAATATTAAAATAGAAAATTAAAATACAGATATAAGCTAAGGAAGAAAAATCAAAATTGCAAAGGCAGTTTTTGGCAGGTTAGATTATTGGCAGAATATGACATATAAACGACAAAGAAATCTTGCGCAATTAGAAAAGAAAGAGATTCTAAACTGCCACAAGTTATACTCGCGAATTATTTGCATAATTATAAAAACTATTAAATGAAAAGACCTATTGAAGGAAAAGACAAGATTATTGACAAATATTATCCTATTATAAAAGATTTGGATGATGAAAAATTTTTTCAAGAATATGAAGACAATGTATTAAGCACAAATAATGTTTTCATATCAACTCTCGCAATGGATTTTCCATCTAATGTTTCTAATAAAAAGAGAAAAGAGATTGAAGAACAATGGAAGAAAAAACTTCCTACCCTCAATCACATTAAAAGACTTGACCTTCGTCATAGAGTTGACCAAGAGTATTTTGAAGCTATTTGCAAAATGGAAAACTTAGAATCTTTAAAAATATGGATATCCACAGTTTCAGATATTAGTTCAATTTCAAAACTTAAAAAACTGAAATCCTTATCTATTAGTAATTTTTCACGATTGGAAGATATTTCACCCTTGATTGAACTTAAGTCGTTAGAGCATCTTTCAATTCTAGCTTCATTCAAAATATCGAACTATCAAATAATAAGCAAAATAACTTGGTTAAAAAAATTGGAGCTTGGAGGTGACTCATCTGCACCTAGAAATTTAATGTTAGATAGTTTAGATCCATTTTGCGAATTATGTGAGTTAGTTGAACTTAATATGTCTTCAGCATCAATCAGAAACAAGGATTATCGTCCTATTTTGAAACTTAAGAAACTAAAAAGGCTAGATGCACTTTGGAGTATGAAAAATGAAGAAAGAGAGTATATTCAAAATGAGCATCCGTCTTTGAAATCAGGTTTTTTCGTTGCTTATGATTTTGATAAAAATAAATTTAAAGAAGGAATTGAATGGTGGATAGAAAAAGAATAAATTCAAAAGAACTTATTCAAAATGGTGTTAAATTTATTAAATCAAGCTTTTGATTTGATGGGTATAGTAAATTGGGCTCACCAAATCACTTATTGGTTTGCTTAGAATCAATGGTTCTAAAATCAAAAATCACCAATCAAAAATTACAAAATCTGACTGCTGTGTGCTTTGGTGTTCACCTTTTCGATGATTTGTTCGATTTTGCCTTTCTCATCAATGATAAACGTGGTGCGGGCTATGCCCATGTATTTTCTGCCATACATGCTTTTTTCTACCCATACGCCATAGGCTAAGGCTACTGCGTTATCGGTGTCTGCAAGCAAATCAAAAGGTAATTCATATTTAGTAATAAACTTTTGGTGTTTGGCTTCGTTGTCGGGGCTTACACCCAATATGGCATAACCTTTGGCAATAAAATTTTGGTAATTGTCTCTCAAATCGCAGGCTTCGGCTGTGCAACCTGGGGTATCGTCTTTTGGATAAAAATATAAAACCAGTTTTTTGCCTTTAAATTCCTCTATCGAACGCAGTTTGCCGTTTTGATCTTTGGCATTAATCTGTGGTGCTTTTGCACCTATTTCTAATGTTTGTGTCATGGTATTTGTAGGTTTTGTATCAGTATTTTTTCGTTGTTTCTGTTATCTCTAACAATCAGTTTTACGATATGTTTGCCCGAGGGAATTTTGTTGGGCACTTTGCCAAAAATCAAATTGTTTTTGTATTCATATTCCAGTAAAACCCATTCATCATCGATATAAAAATCATGGTTTTTGATGCCAGATAAATTGTCTCTAATGATAAAAGAAAAATAGCCATTTTTGTTCCAAGATATTGTTTGAATGCTTGGTTTGATGGTGTCGAGTGTTAAATAATAATTGCCCAATTCTTTTACTTTGGCTGTCAATCGGTTGTTTTTAAACTCTCCGCCAAAGGATTTGCCATTGCTATAACAAATGGTGTATTTATGACCCAATTTTTGTTGTTCAGGATTTAGTAAAATGCTGATGTCAAATTTTTTATCGACAGGTACTTGGTCGTTGCCAATCTGAAAAGAATTACTTGATAGTTTATTAAATGGCAATTTATAATCGCTGTAAAAACTGTTTCTAAGAAAAAACACTTCACACTCGTTGCTGATTTGAATTCTATTTTCTTCGTTGGCTAAACAGAGTTTCATTTGACGGTTATAGCCTATGTAATTGCTGATGAAAGTACCTTTGGCTGCGTTGCCAATTATGTGTATGTTTTTTTCTCTTTTATTACCATAAACATCTTTAGCTACAATTTTAAAATGGGTGGTCGTGGTGTCATGGATAGTAAACCAGCCATCGTGGGGTGAAGCGTTCCAAAACCCAAATGTATTGTTTTCATCTATAAAAAGTTTGTGCATTTTAACGCCTCCTTGTTTGTATCTTCTGTAGTCGATGTAATGATTAAACATTCTGTTTTTGGCAAAATCAAATTTTTCAATTTCACATTTATAAAACAGCTCATTGTTTTTATACACTTCAATATAGTTGACACCATTGTTATCACCTGCAGAAATCGCCATGTCTCTGATGTTTGCTCCAAAAGAGTAGGTGCCAGGTTTAACATTATAAGTTGTGGTTTTTGCATTTAAAGTAATGGACGGATAATGCCCGTTGTAAAGTTTTTCTGTAGAGTCTTTTCTGTATAAATAAACATTGCTGATTGTAGGTGCTAAAACATCTTTCATTTTGATGCCACACAACAAGGGGTTGACAGGTTGTTCTGTTTTAGTTTCTCTGATTTCAAAATGCAAATGTGGACCTTGAGAACCACCTGTGTTGCCACTGTAGGCAATCATTTCGCCTTGTTTCACTTGCAACAAATCAGGTTCGGGATACAATTCCATTTCAAATGTTTTGAGTAAATAATGATTTTTAGTAATGTACCATTTAATGGATGGCGGAAAATCGTGAAGATGAGCATAAACACTGGTATAGCCGTTTTTATGTGTGATGTATAAAGCCTTGCCATAACCAGTGGTTGAAATATTAATTCTAGAAATATAACCATCTGCAATGGCTAAAACATGTCTACCTATTTTGGCATCGGTTCTAATATCCAATCCACCATGAAAATGATTGGGTCTTAGCTCGCAAAAAGTACCTATGATTTCAATTTTTCCGGCAAAGGGCGCAATAAAATCTTGTTGAGGAAATTGATTCCAATTTTGGGCTTGAACATTAAAAATCAATGAGAGATATGCAATGAATAGAAATAACCTCATTTTATTTCAAAGTCGAATAGTTTTTGATGATTTAAATATCCTTGCAATTGGTCGCCAATATTCACTTTGCTAACACCAGCAGGTGTGCCAGTAAAAATTAAATCACCTGTTTTGAGCGTGAAATATTTTGAAACAAATGCAATGATGGTGTCAACATTAAATAGCATGTCTTTGGTATTACCTGTTTGAACAAGTTCTTCGTTTTTTATAAGTTGAATATCTAAATTTTGAATGTCTAATTCGCCTAGGGTAATAAACTCACCAATTACAGCAGAATTGTCAAAAGCTTTGGCTAGTTCCCACGGAAGTCCTTTGGTTTTTAATTCATTTTGAAGGTCTCTGGCAGTAAAATCAATGCCAACTGTAACTTGAGAATAGTATTTTGAGGCAAATTGTGGGAGTATACTCTTGCCAACTTTATCAATTTTAACTACCAATTCCAATTCATGATGTATGTCATGGCTAAAATCAGGATGATAAAAAGGTTCGTTGTTTTTTAGCAGTGCAGTATCAGGTTTGCTGAAAATAACTGGTTTGTCTGGAATCTCATTCCCCAATTCTTTAGCGTGCAATCCATAATTTCTGCCAACACAAATAATTTTCATTAGGGCAAATTTAAGTGCAATATTTTGCTTAAACAATTAGAGTAATTACTTTAAATTAAAAAGATAAATACAGGTCTCTTTTTAAGCTATTTTACTACCCGGTTTAGCAGGTTCTGCAGGTTGCATCAATTTCAAACTGCCATCTTCATTTTCTGCTAATAATAACATTCCATTGCTTTCTATGCCTTTAATTTTTCTTGGTGCTAGGTTTGCTAAAACACATACTTGCTGACCAATCAAACTTTCTGGGGAAAAGTGCAAGGCAATGCCAGAAACAATGGTTCTTTGTTCAAAACCAATATCCACTTTAAATTTTAAAAGTTTGTCTGCTTTTTCCACTTTTTCTGCTTCTAAAATAGTGCCTACTCTTAAATCAATTTTAGAAAAATCATCAAATGTAATGGTTGGTTTTAAATCATTTGAAATATCATCATTTAGTATTGCTTGTATGGTTGAATCAAGCCTTTCTTGTTTGTTTTTTTGTAATTTATCAATTTGTTTTTGAATCAATTCATCATCAATATTTGAAAATAAATGAACTGGTTCACCAATAGAATGTCCGCTTGGCAGCTGTTCAAATTCTTGAATTTGATACTTGTATTTTTGGAAATTTAAAATTTGATATAGTTTTTTGGCGGTAAAAGGCATAAAAGGCTCCATCCACCAAGCAAGATGGGCTGCCAATTGCAAACCGTGATACATCACAACATCAGTTCTGTCTTGGTCTGTTTTGATGGTTTTCCAAGGTTCGTTTTCTGCCAAGTATTTATTGCCTGCTCTAGCAATATTCATCAATTCAGATAAGGCATCACGGAATTTAAAATTTTCGATATGCTGTTGTATACTATTTTGACATCTACTAATTTCAGCTATTAATTCAGATTCATTATTTGAAATAGATTTTGCAAAAGGTACTTTACCACCTTCATAAAACTTATGGGTTAAAACAGTTATTCTATTGATGAAATTTCCCAAAATAGCAACTAGTTCGCTGTTATTTCTAGTCTGAAAATCTTTCCAACTAAAGTCTGAATCTTTGGTTTCTGGTGCAATGGCAGTTAATACATATCGCAACACATCTTCTTTGCCTTCAAAATCTTTAACAAAGTCTTCCATTTCTACACTCCATTGACGACTGGTGCTCATTTTGTCTCCTTCTAGATTAAGAAACTCATTGGCTGGCACATTGTCTGGTAAAATGTATTGATTAGTGCCTTTCAGCATAGCAGGAAAAATAATACAATGAAAAACAATGTTGTCTTTGCCTATAAAATGAATCAAACGGGTGTCTTCATCTTGCCACCATTTTTTCCAATCATCTGCTTGAACATTTTTTAAAACAGTGTGTTCGGGATAAGCATATTCAATCTTGTTTTCTGATAATTCTTTAAACAAAGCTTTGGTGGCAGAAATATAACCTATTGGTGCATCAAACCATACATACAATACTTTTCCTTCTGCATTTGGCAATGGCACTTTTACACCCCAATCTAAATCTCTTGTCATGGCTCTTGGAGTCAATCCGCCATCAATCCAACTTTTACTTTGACCATAAACCGTACTTCTCCAATCGTTTTTATGACCTTCTATTAACCACTCTTTCAACCAAGGTTCATAATTTTGCAGGGGTAAATACCAATGTTTGGTTTCTTTTAAAATCGGTGAATTGCCAGATAAAGTTGAAACAGGATTAATTAATTCTTTTGGACTAAGCGTTTTACCACATTTTTCACATTGATCGCCATAGGCATTATCATATCCACAAGAAGGACAAGTGCCTTTAATATATCGGTCGGCTAAAAAAGTTTGAGCTTGTTCATCAAAATACTGTTCGCTTACATCTTCTGTAAATAAGCCTTTGTCAAACATTTCTTTAAAAATTTCCTGAGCTGTTTCATGGTGTATGGCTGCACTTGTTCGATGATAAATATCAAACTGAATACCCAATTGTTCGAAATTTAATTTTAAAAGCGCATGGTATCTATCTATGATAGCCTGACTGGTTGTGCCTTCTTTTGCAGCTTGAATTGGAATAGCTGT
Organism: Bacteroidota bacterium; assembly: GCA_030682255.1. GTDB lineage: Bacteria > Bacteroidota > Bacteroidia > NS11-12g > UBA955 > JABMMZ01. The sequence continues at coordinate 34,634 of JAUXOK010000017.1, forward strand.
ACCATGTTCATCACTTCCACAAACAAAAATCACTTCTTTGCCAATATTGCGCAAAAAACGCACATAAATATCTGCGGGTAAATACGCCCCTGCAATATGACCAATATGTTTAGGTCCATTAGCATAAGGTAAGGCTGCTGTAACAAGAGTTCGATTAAAATGAGACATAATTCATTTGCAAAAATAGTTAATTGTTTAAATGTTTAAATGCTATATAACATATTAGTTTTTTAATAAATCGAAATTTTAATGTGTAGTTTGGTAAAATTCTTATTATCTATGCAATTGATTTTAATTTTCTAAGCTAATAAAAATAACATTAGTTGAATACAAAACACAACTTAGTTTAAAATGAAATTTTACAACACACAAGAAATCAGAGAATGGGATGAATTTACCATTCAAAATGAATCTATTGCTTCTTTTGATTTGATGGAAAGAGCTGCTTCGAATGCCTTTAAAGCAATAATTAAGATTCTTAAATCATCAAATAAAATTTTGATAGTTTGTGGTAATGGTAATAATGGAGGAGATGGTTTTGTAATGGCACTCTTGCTGATTCAATCTGGTTATGATGTTTGTGTTCTGCATTTTGATTCACCTGATGTGTTTTCTGGAGATAGCATATATCATTATCAAAAACTTAAATCTTTATACCCCAAAAAAGTATTGGAAATTGATGTTGACTTTAAAGGTATTTCTATATCTGAATACGACATAATTATTGATGCTTTGTTTGGTTCTGGATTAAATAGGCCATTGGATGGAAAATGGCTGATAATTATAAATTTTTTAAATAATCACAAAAATAATCTTAAAATTGCTATTGATATTCCATCAGGTTTTCCATCAGAAATTGATGTAAACCAAATTGATGAATACAAGAATAAATATCTAAAATGTCAACATACTTTTACTTTCCAACAGCTAAAATCATCATTTTTGTATGCTGAAAGTGAAGATGCTACTGGTAAAGTTGAAGTGATAGATATTGGATTATTAGATTCATATTCAAATATAACAAAATCTGATTCCTATTTTTTAACTTTTGATGAAGTAAAGCATTATTTGCCAAGTCGATATAAATTTGAACATAAAGGCTCCTTTGGGCATGGTTTAATTATTGGCGGATCACAAGGTAAATATGGCGCATTGATTTTAAGTGCTAAAGCCATGATGAAAACTGGCTCTGGAATGGGTACTGTGCTTTGTACTAAAGGGAGCGAACAAATTATACCAATTGCAATACCAGAGGTAATGAGTATAGTAAACTCTGGCGTAAATTTTCTGGAATTTCAAAGCATAGATTATCCAACCTTTGATGCCATAGGTATTGGTCCTGGCATGGGGCAGGAAGCGTCCACCCAGAAATTGCTTTTGAATGTGATAGAAAATTGCCATCAATTAAGTTTGCCAATTGTCATAGATGCTGATGGTTTGAATATGATTGCTAAAATTGGTATCGAACATATTTTGTGGCCAAATAAATGTATAATTACGCCTCATCCAAAAGAATTTGATAGATTAGCGAATAAAACATTTAAGCATGCCAAAGAAAGAGCAGATTATGCGCAAGAACTTGCTGTAAAATATCAAATTACAATCTTATTAAAAGGGGGTGTTAGCGCTATATTTCATCCTAATGGGCAAATTTACTATCAATTGGAGAGTAGCGTTGCATTGGCTACAGCTGGAAGTGGAGATACTTTGACTGGAATTATTACATCTTTGTTAACTCAAGGTTTAAGCACCATGCAATCTGCTAATATTGGCGTTTTTATTCATGCATGGGCTGGTATTTGGTGTTCAAAAAATATTGGTTCTGCTTCTACAACTGCAAGTGATATTACAAAAGGGATAAAGGCATTTTATTTGCAGATTGAATCTAAATAACTAAAAAATTTTATTTAATAATGCCATCCAAACCTTTTTTCAGTTTGTCTTTGGTTTTTTGTTTTTCTTCTTCGATTTTTTTGGCAGCTTCAGCTTTAGCTTTCTCGGCTTCAGCTTTAGCTTTTTCCTCGGCTAAACGTTTTTGTTCTAATGCCTTTTGTTCTAAAGCTTGTTTTTCAGCATTGATTTTATCGATGCCTTGCTGTTTCAATCTATTCAATGAATCAATGGCTTTTTGCTTTTGAATTTCAGCTTTTCTCTTAGCTTCATCTTCAGCAGCTTTTTTTCTTTTTTCGGCCTCATCTTGTAACTGATTTTTAACACCATCAACCAAATTCTTTTTAGCATCGTGCAAACTTATTTTAACATCAGGTTTTGCGAAAAAACCTCCAACAATTACATCTACATCCACCATTTCGCTTAAATCTACATTTACACCTTTCGATTTTGCTTGCGATGTAAGTGTATTCAGAGCAGTATTTACCTCTCCAAAATCTTTTCTTGGAATACTGAGTTTGGCAACATATGCAATGCTTTGATCAAGTGCGCTATAACCACTTATTTTGGCATTGGCTCCAGTCCAAAGTGGCAGTTTCAAACTATCTAACATTACTTTTCCGTTTAAAATGTTCAATTTAAAGTTAAGGTTTTTAAAAGTCATGTTTTTGAATTTATCTATCTTTAATTTTTCTGCCAATTGAGATATGATAGGCATATTCTTAATCGCACCTTCTGATATTCCCATTTGAATAACTCCTGTAACACTTGGATAATCTACACTTAAATCTTGATTGTAATTATTGTGTAAGACAACATTGGCATTAAACAAACCTTCAGTGTATTTGGCAATTGGTGCCAACTGTTTAACCATGTCGAAATAATTATAAGTTTGAATAATATCAAGGGATTTTATATCCATTGCCATGTCACTGAAGGGGAATTTCGGATTATGAGAATCATAAACACCGTCTAATGTGATAGAACCACCTAAAACGTTTACAGCTAGTTTTTCTAAATACATTTGTTTCTCTTTGATTAAAACACCTCCTTTTAAATTGGTCAATGTTAAATTATCATATATCAAAGTGTTGATTTGAGATTGTAATTCAAAATCTAAGTTACCTGGCACATCAAAAGCCTCTAATGACATGGTGTCTGCGGCTGAAGGGGTTGCTACTACCTCTTCATCTGTTAAAAATTCGTTTGCATTGATGTAATTAGATTTAAAAGTAAATTGACCTTTTAACAATTGGTCTTTCATCATGTAGGCAAAAAGATTGTTTAAATAACCTACTGCTGCAAAATCGCTCATACCAATTTTTCCTTCCAATTGTTTGACATCCACTTTTTGTGGTGTAAATGCAATATGACTGTTTAATGCAATACCTTGTTTTAAGCTTTCAGGATTTTTGTATTTAAAGTTTTGAGCAAAAATATTTCCGGTAGCATAGAATTTATTAAAATCTTGGACTTCAATGGCTTTTACATATCCATCAAATTTAACATCACTTTTTATTACACCCGATAATTCTGTTGATTTTTCAAGTGGTATCATGGCTCTAAATTCATTTAAATTAATTGTACCATTAAACAAACCTTTGATGTATGGATTGGATTCAAATGTTTTAGCTAATAATTCTGCATGAAAGGCTTCACCTGCCATTTTTAAATCCAATCTTTTTAAATCAACTATAGCATTATCGAATATGCCACTTGGGTTGTCAAACACAAAATCAACATAAACATCGTTCAATGATTTTGGCAAATCTGGGTATTGAAATTGTCCATTATCAATATCTAAAGTTAAACCATAACCAGGCATTTTGTCATCAGTCATTTTACCTTTAAAATAACCATTCAATGCCAATTTGCCACTTGCTTTTGCTTTAGCAAAATCTTTTGTAAAAACACCAGGTACCAATGATAAAATAGTTTTGAAATCTGTTTTTTTAGTATTGAAAACAATATCGAAATCCATGTCTTCATCGTTTAAATCCACAAAACCTTCCCCGCCCAAATTTAAGTCATTTAAGAAAATATCATTCTCTGAAAATGTGAATTTCATATTTTGCATATCCATGTCTAGATTGGCTTTGATATTGGCTTTTACTTTATGAATGTAATTAATTCCTCCATAAGCCAATGTAAATTGTTCGGCATCTGTTAACGTTTCAAGCAAAAAATTATCTTGATTAAAGTCCCCTTTTAAGGTATGATTGAATTGATTTAAGGAAGTGAAAAATCCTAATGACGCATCATCGTATATCAATTTACCATTGTTTATTTGAAGTTTTTTTAATGCAATGTCAAAAAATGAAGCACTATCTGTTGTTGTGGTGTCAGGTAGGGCAATATCCCAATTGGCTTTTCCACTTTTCAAAACCTTCAATTGAATGAAAGGTTGGTCTAGTCTTATTTGATGAATTTTTATTTGTTCACCTTTAATAGCAGTCATAATGTCTATTTCCACTGCCAATTTCGGTAAGTACACCAAGGTGTCTCCTGCAAAAGAATCTTTTCCAACAATGCTCACACGTTCCATTGTGAGAAGCAAATCTGGGAAACTTTTTATTAAAGAAAGACCAATTTCATTTTCATCAAAATTGAATTCAGCATTCAATGATTTATTGGTTTCATCTTTAATAGCTTGAATGATTTTGCCTTTAAATAAAAATGGCAATGCCAACAAAATCAAAAAGATAACCAAAAGTGAGATGCCTGATATTTTAAAAAACTTTTTCATAGGTATATTTTGTAAGTGTCAAAAAGTGTGCAAATTTACTCAAATGTCGATTTTATTTAATTTCTTAAAATTATCTTAAACATTCTATCAACCTTTTTTGTTATTATTGTAACGATGCTAGGTTATCATTTTTCCGAATTAAAATTTAAAGATAATAAAAACCCCTCCTTTGAAAAAATTTTCGATTTGTTCAAGGATTTGTTATTATACACCGCAGGGGATTATTCTGAAGCGTTAGATTGGCTGAATGAGATAGATCGCAAGTATAATATCACAGATAACTCCTATGGCATGGGTAATTTCATTGATGATCTCAAGTCGAAAGGTTTAATCGAAGATAAAAAAGGAGACGGCAATTTTGAAATAACTCCCAAAACTGAGCAAATTATCAGAAAAGATAGTTTGGATCAAATATTTGGCAAACTTAAAAAATCAAAATTAGGTAATCACAAAACTAATTTTTCGGGCAATGGGGATGAAATTCAACCTGAAATGAGGTCGTTTGAATTTGGCGATACCATCGATTCGATATCAGCTATCGACAGTATCAAGAATGCTCAGATTTCGAGTGGTGTTGAAGATTTTCAAATGTCTGAAAAGGATTTAGTTGTTTTTGAAAAAGAATTCAAAAGTCAGACCAGCACAGTGTTATTAATAGATATTTCACATTCCATGATTTTGTATGGTGAAGACAGAATTACGCCAGCCAAAAAAGTAGCCATGGCATTGGCAGAACTCATTAAAACAAAATACCCCAAAGATACTTTAGATATTGTTACTTTTGGTGATGATGCCCAACAAATTACCATCAAAGAATTGCCTTACCTCAAAGTTGGTCCTTTTCATACCAACACAGTGGCTGGGATAGAAATGGCAATGGATATTTTGAGAAAAAGAAAAAATTCTAATAAACAGATTTTTATGATTACTGATGGTAAACCTAGTTGCTTGAAAGAAGTTGGTGGGTATTATAAAAACAGTTTTGGGCTCGACCGTAAAATAGTCAATAAGACACTGAACATGGCTGCTGCTTGCAGGCGATTAGGGATACAAATTACCACTTTTATGATAGCAAAAGATCCTTATTTGCAACAATTTGTAGAAGAATTTACTGAAACTAATAATGGCAAAGCATTTTTCACCAGTTTGCAAGGATTGGGTGAATATGTTTTTCATGATTTCGAAAAAAATAAACGTAAAAGAACCAAATAAAAATGAGCAATCAACCCAATATTTCTACACTAGGCGAGTTAATCAAATCGGGATATAAATCCTTGAGTGTAAAGGAAGAATTAAGAAAAAATTTAATTCATCAATTAAAAAATAATTTAAATGTATTTGAAGGGATTTTAGGATACGAAGACACCGTTATTCCATCTATTGAACGTGCTATTTTATCAGGGCACAATATCAATTTATTGGGACTACGTGGTCAAGCAAAAACAAGAATTGCCCGTCAAATGGTTCATTTGTTAGACGAGTGGGTGCCTGTTATAAAAGGTTCAGAATTAAATGAAGATCCACTTCGCCCAATAATCAATTCATCCAAAACCTTAATCAAAGAATTAGGAGATGCATTGCCAATTGAATGGCTTCATCGCTCAGAAAGATACGTTGAAAAACTGGCTACTCCAGATGTTTCTATTGCCGACTTGATAGGAGATATTGACCCTATTAAAGCGTCTAATTTAAAAATTTCATTTTCAAATGAAAGCGCTATTCACTATGGATTAATTCCACGCAGTCATCGCAGTATTTTTGTAATCAATGAATTGCCCGATTTACAACCACGAATTCAAGTGGCATTGTTCAATATTTTGCAAGAAGGAGATTTGCAAATAAGAGGATTTAAACTGCGTTTAAATTTAGATATACAGTTTGTTTTTACTGCCAATCCAGAGGATTATACCAATCGTGGAAGTATTATTACGCCATTAAAAGACAGAATTGGAAGTCAAATTTTAACACACTATCCTAAAAGCATAGAAACGGCCAAAAGCGTCACCAAACAAGAGGCTAGTTTATCGGAGTTTCAAAAGCAAAATATTTATGTTCCGGAATTCATCAGTACCATTTTAGAAAACATTTCATTTAAAGCTAGAGTTAGTGAGTTTGTAGACCATAAAAGCGGTGTTTCGGCAAGAATGAGTATAACCTCTTTCGAAAATTTGATGAGTATGGCGGAGCGAAGAATGCTCATTAATAACGAGGAAAAAGGGATAGTTAGAGTAGCTGATTTTGCTGGCATTATTCCATCCATTACCGGAAAAATAGAAATGGTATACGAAGGGGAACAAGAAGGTCCTTATAACGTGGCAGTTTCATTAATTATTCAAAGTATTAAACAAGTGTTTTCAGACATGATTCCTAATGTAACCAAACTTAGAAAAAAAGGAAAGGAAGCGGGTCCAGATTATTTCAGAGAAGTGGTTGAATGGTTTGAAAAAGGCAATACACTCAATATTTATTCTGATATGAGCGAGAAAGAATACACCAAAAAAATAAACGCAATACCAGGATTAGACGAATTGATAGAAAAGCAAAAAGATTTGATTGTAAACGATCATGAACTTGTGGTTATTAAGGAATTAATACTTCATGGTTTGGCAAGTATTTCAAGATTGAACAGAAAAGAAATAGAGACAGGATATTCCTTTGGAGATTTATTTGCCAGTATGATGCAAGGGGGAGTGGAAGAGTAAATACTTTTTGTAAAGTACTCACAAATTGTTTAAGTTCTTTAAACAAATTTGTTGCTTAGTTTCAGTCGTTTTATCAATAAAGTGTCCTTAATTTACAAAAACCAATTTATTGACTTATTTTTGCCCTTGAATGCAGCCAACTGATAAATACAACGAAAGAGGCGTTTCGTCTCAAAAGGAAGATGTTCACAAAGCCATTGCAAAATTAGATAAAGGCTTGTTTCCGCAAGCATTTTGTAAAATTATTCCTGATGTTTTGGGCGGTGATGATGAGTATTGCAACATCATTCATGCAGATGGCGCAGGAACTAAAAGCAGTTTGGCATATGTTTATTGGAAAGAAACAGGTGATATCTCGGTTTGGAAAGGCATTGCCCAAGACGCAATAGTGATGAATATTGATGATTTATTGTGCGTGGGTGTTACCGATAACTTTTTATTGTCAAGCACTATTGGCAGAAATAAAAAAAGAATTCCAGGTGATGTAATTGGTGAAATAATTAATGGCACTGAAGCATTTATTGACAGTTTGAAACCTTATGGCATCAATATAGTAAGTGGTGGCGGAGAAACTGCTGATGTGGGAGATTTGGTAAAAACTATTATTGTAGACAGCACAGTAACAGCAAGAGCAAAAAAATCTGATATCATCTCAAACCATCAAATCCAAGCTGGAGATGTAATCATCGGATTAGCTAGCGATGGCCAGGCATCTTACGAAAACTTTTACAACGCAGGCATGGGAAGTAATGGTTTAACAAGTGCGCGACATGACGTTTTTAGTGCTGAATACAGAGAGAAATATCCTGAAAGTTACGATGATTTATTGAGTAAAGATTTGGCTTATACAGGTCAACTTAAATTAACGGATTCTGTCGAAAATATGCCCTTAGATGCAGGTAAAATGGTTTTATCACCTACCAGAACTTATGCCCCTATCATTAAAGCTATTTTGGAACAGTACCGTTCGGAAATTCACGGATTAGTGCATTGCTCAGGTGGCGGACAAACAAAGATTTTACATTTTGTAAAAACACCCCTACATATTATTAAAGATAACCTGTTCGAACTGCCGATTTTATTTAAAACCATTCAAGCGCAAAGTGGCACCAATTGGAGAGAAATGTATCAGGTTTTTAACATGGGTCACAGAATGGAAATATATGTGAAGCCTGAATTGGCAGAATCAATCATTAAGATTTCCGAATCGTTTGGAGTGCCTGCAAAAGTGGTTGGTAGGGTAGATGCTTCAGAAAAAACGCAATTAAGCATCCTTAGCGCATTTGGTGAATTCACCTACTAAGCTTTTATAAACATCTTCATACATCGGTAGTATTTTATCAATGTGGAAGGTTAAGGCTTTTGCTAATGCATTCGATTTAAATTGTTTGAGAGTAACTTCGTTTTCTAAGATTTTTAAGGCATTTTTACCCATGTCTTCAACATCACCAGCATTGCTTAGATAACCAGAATAACCATGTTCGTTAACTTCTGGAATACCACCTGCATTGCTACTAATTACTGGCACCTCGCAAGCCATAGCTTCAAGGGCGGCTAAACCAAAACTTTCTGTTTCGGAGGTTAATAGAAACAAATCACACACAGAAAGAATTTCTTCGATTTGCTCTTGTTTGCCTAAAAAAGTGATTTTTTCAAAAACCCCTAGTTCTTTGGCTAAAAGTTCAATATTGGTTCTTTCGGGACCATCGCCTATTAATAAGAGCTTACTATCAATTTGTTTGCTAACAATGCAAAACACCTTTATAACGTCTTCAATACGTTTTACTCTTCTGAAATTAGAGGTGTGAACCAATATTTTTTCACCATTTGGGGCAATGGCTTTTTTGAAATGCTCTTTTTTTTGTTTGGTAAATCTTTCAAAATCAATAAAGTTAGGAATTACGAAGATGTCTTTATCGATATGGAAGTTTTTGTAGGTGTCTTTTTTCAAACTTTCAGAAACAGCTGTTACAGCATCTGAATGATTGATAGAATAAGAAACTACTGGTTCATAAGTAGGGTCTTTACCCACTAATGTGATATCTGTTCCGTGCAAAGTGGTAACAATAGGAATATTAATACCTTGCTCTTTCAAAATATTTTTTGCCATCAATGCCGCACTAGCATGAGGAATTGCATAGTGCACGTGTAATAAATCGAGTTTGTTTTGCTTAACTATATCTACAATTTTACTTGCAAGAATGGTTTCGTAAGGCAAATATTCAAACAAAGGATATTTGTAGATAGAAACCTCATGAAAAAACACATTGGGATTAAAAAAATCTAACCTTGCTGGCTGACTGTAGCTAATAAAATGTACAAAATAGCCTTTAGCTGCTAAAGCTTTTCCTAGCTCTGTGGCTACAACACCACTACCACCAAAAGTTGGGTAACAAACTATTCCTATATTCATTTCTGTTTACAAATTAACATATAAATACTTAATTTGTTGTTTTAATTTAGTTGTAATGAAGAATATTATGGATAAATAGATGTTAATGATGAGATAAAGCCATTAAAATTTTTTGACTTGCACCTGCATTGATATTAATGAATTGTTTTTGTTTGCCCTTTTCTTTGTTTTTTTGTAATAAATTGAATTGATGTTCAAATGTCTGATAGTTTGATATTTGAAATCCTACTTGTGCGTCTATTGCCATTTTGGCTTCAGGGTATTTTGATGTATTAGGACCAAAAATAACTGGCACATCAAATGCCAAAGGTTCTAAAATATTGTGTAATCCTCTGCCAAAACCTCCACCAATTATTGCAAAATCAGCATAATAATATGCACTTGCTAAATGACCTATTGTATCTAAAATCAACAAATTTGTTTGTGGAATATCATTAATTAATTGGGAATATTGTATCGGTGAAAATGATTTAAATTGTTCTATAAGATCTTGAATATGCTGATTTGAAATGTCATGTGGTGCAATGATGATTTTAAAATCAAATAATGGATGATTATCTAAATAAGTTTTAATTAACTGTTCTTCTTCTGGCCAACTGCTGCCAAGTATTAGTAATGATTTTTGATTTTTAAAAGTTTCTAATGTGTTGTTTAATATTAAGTTTTTGCTTCGCGCTATCACTCTATCATATCTCGTGTCTCCTGTTATTTGTATGTTGCTTAATCCTTTATTCTTCAATAAGTTGTAGCTAATATTATCTTGTAAAAAAATTTGTTTAAACTTAGGCAATAAGTTAAAGATGAATTTTCCAAAAAATGTAAATAGAAATTGGTTTTTTCTAAAAACAGCAGATACCAAATAAGTTGGAATTTGATGTTTAAAAAGTTGGTTTAATACATGAAACCACAATTCATATTTTACAAAAAAAACAGCATCTGGATTGATTTGTTGAATCAAATTTTTTGCATTTTTTTCAGTATCAATAGGTAAATAAATAATAGCATCTGCTAGTTGATAGTCTTTTGAATATAGGTGTCCTGAAGGTGAGAAAAAGGTGATTATAATAGAACAATGGTTTTCAGATTCTTTTAATGATTCAATAATTGGTTTTGCTTGTTCAAACTCACCTAAACTGGCACAGTGAAACCAATATCTTCTTCCGGTTTTTAATGGCAAATTAAAAGTTAGTTCATCTAATCTTCCCTCTACAAATGCTTTTATTTTTGCGCTTTTAAAAAATTTTCCTAAGGGTAAAATGAAGTTAATAAACTCAAAAAGAATGGTATATAAAAGACTCATTTATTCAAAAAATTTATCTTCTTGTCCTTTTTTTACACCTGCAGCTTTACCCTGTATAGATATCATGATTCCAATTTTAAAACCCAATAGCAAATCATTTCTGCGTTTGGTTTCAGAAACCCTAGTATCAAAATTTACAGCTCTTCTGTTTTTTGTAAATCCATGAATATAATCCACTCCAGCAAAGAAATTCAAACTTTGTTCGGGGTCAATTCTTTGATAACCAATAAAAGTTCTTAATAATAAGCCATTGCTTAATCTATCGTAACCTTTGGCGTAATCTCCTTCAAGTTGTGGCAATACATTCCTTTGAAAATACATTCTGATTTTGTGTTCCATCATACCAGCACCAACGGTTACCATAATTCCAGAATTTAAGTTAAGTTTATTGATAGGTATGATTTTTCCAAAATCAACATGCCATAAATAACCTCTTTGATACAACCTTACTTCAGAAAAATTGCCGTTTACATCCAAAAGTTCTCCGTAAGTTCCAGTTATTGAATCTAATATACCACTTTCTTTAACACTGCTGCTAAAATGAGTTGCAATATTGGCGCTTATAACCCAGTTTTTATTAAATTTATAGGCACCATAAATCCCAACAGTATTGCTGCCGCCAAATCTTTTTCCTAAATCACCCCCTGGAATGTGTCTACCATAACTTAATCCAATTAAACCAGTATTTCTGATGGCATTTTTGTCTAATTCAGGTGCTTGCATTTGCGCATGCACATTTATAAAACAGGAAAATAAAAACACAACGGTTAAATGCTTAAACATTCAACAAAAGTAATAAAAAAATCTTTTAAATATTGATTGTTAAAATTAGATACCCTCACCCAATTTAGATAAACGGTAGTAATAGCCTTCCATTTTCATTAATTCTTGATGACTGCCTTTTTCAATAATTTCGCCTTTATCTAAAACGATAATTTCATCCGCATCTTGAATGGTGCTTAATCTATGAGCAATTACCAATGTAGTTCTGCCTTCTTTAAGGTGGTCTAATGCTTGCTGAACCAATTTTTCACTCTCATTGTCTAGTGCACTTGTTGCTTCATCTAAAATTAGTATTTGAGGATTTCTTAAAAGGGCGCGTGCAATGGCAATTCTTTGTCTTTGGCCACCGCTTAATTTGCCACCTCTTTCACCAATAATAGTTTGAAAACCTAGTTCGGTTTGCATGATAAAATCAAAAGCATTTGCCAGTTTAGCAGCATGGTCTAACTGGTTTTGATTGATATCGGTTAAACCAAATTTAATGTTATTTTCTATCGTATCATTGAACAAAATAGCTTCTTGGGTAACGATGCCCATTAATGAACGCAAATCATCTATTTTAAATGATTTTATATTTGTTCCATCAATTCTTATGTCACCTTCAGTTGTGTCGTAAAAACGAGGCAATAAATCAGCTAAGGTGCTTTTGCCACTGCCGCTAGCACCTACTAATGCAACTTTTTTGTTTTTCGGAATATCAAAACTTACATTTTTCAAAACCCAATCGTTACCATATTTAAAGCTAATATTTTGGTATGATATTTTATCTTTTAATGTTTTGATGGCTTGTGCATCAGGAATTTCAACAATTTTTTCGTCTGCATTTAGTATTTCCTCATATCTATCAATACCTACAGCCCCTCTTTGCACCATCGGAAATGCCTGAGATAATTGTTTGAAAGGAGGAATTACTTGACTGAAAATAGCAAAATAGGCAAAAAAAGCAGAACCAGAAAGTTGTTCATCAAAAACCATATTGCCACCAAACCAAAGAATGATTGCTGCAACAAAAACGCCTAGTGTTTCTGAAATAGGAGAAGCAATATCGCCTCGGTGATTCACTTTTATATTGGCAGTTGTTGCATTGGTATTTATTTCTTTAAATTTTGATGAAAAAACTTTTTCAACCACAAAAGCTTTGATAATTCTCATGCCTCCTAAAGATTCCTCTAAAAACGAAAGCACCAAACTCTGACGTTCTTGATTTTGTTTGGATTTTCTTCTCAATGATTTACCCAACAATGCTATTGAACCTGCTGCAAAAGGCAATAGAACAATAACAAACAAAGTGAGTTTTGGACTCATATAAACCAATGAAAAAATGTAAAAAAGAATAGTAACAGGTTCTTTAAAAATAGCTTCAAGAGATGCCATCAAACTCCATTCAACTTCTTTGATATCGTTACTCATTCTAGAAATTAAATCACCTTTTTTCTCATTGCTGAAGAATGAAATTGGGAGTCTTAAAATTTTATTAAATACTTTTTCTCTGATGTTTTGTATCACTCTATTTCTCAGTATTACTAAGAAGTAAAGGGCTAAATAACGTGCAATATTTTTAATTACAGTGGCAATTACCAATGCAATACAGATATAGAAAAGCGCTTGTTGTTTATCGTCTTTCACTAAATCCGTCATCCAATTTAAGAAATTTTGATACAGTGAATTAAAACCTCCACTACCAACATTTTTTACTTCTATCGAATTGTTATTGAACATAAAGTCCAACAAAGGCATGATGAGAGCCAATGAAAACAAACCAGCAAGGATTTGAATGAAATTAAAAATCATGTTAAGTCCTGCCAATCCTTTAAAAGGAATAATCAGGCGTAGAATTCTTAGCATGGCTTTCATAGTTGGCAAAAATAATGACTTTAATGAAGATATTGTATCTTATAACAAAAAGTCTTTTAAAATGATAAGAATCTGTAATTTTATCTGGTTAAAAAATATCCATTAAGCTTTTGTTCAAAAACAAGCGTTCTCTTCCTGATTTCTTTTCAATTAGTATGCCCATTTTAACCAAATGTTCAAGATAGGTATAGGCTGTCTGTCTGTGGCAACTCAGTGCATCCATGAGATGTTTCGGTTTAATATAAGGACTGTGAAAAAGAGTGTTCAATAAAACTGGCGAAGGCATTTTATATGAGGTATATTTTTGAATCATTTCATCAGTTTGTTGCCTTAATTGCATGTATTTTTTTAGTTTTTCTATATAATCAAATACAGATTTGTTTAGCTGATGAATGATGAATGCACACCAATCATTGTATTGTTGGTCGAGCAATGCTTTTTTAAGTATGACTTGATAATCTTCTTTGTTTTCTAATATGGTTTTTGACAATGGCAAAACAATTGCTTTTTTAATGAAAAGTTGCAACATAGCATGTAAGATCAATCTTGAAGAATGTCCATTATTTTTAGGGTACAAACCCAAACCTCTAATTTGTAAATGCAGCAAAGGCAGGGTAATTATTGTTGGATTTTGTTTAAAATTATCAATTTCAATTTTCAATGCACTTGTTAGATTTTTTATTAAAAGCGGACTATTTGGGCAAGTGTATAACGTTAAATTAGTGTGATAACTTTTGATTGTATGTTCTTTTTTGGTTCTTTTTTGGCGTTTATTATCAGAGATTTTTGATTGAAAAACTTTTAAATCTTCATGAATTGAAAAATTATATGCTTTTAATTCAGCTATCATTTGTATAGCCAAATCATCATTCAGCGCATTTTCTGAAGAATAAGATTCAAATAATCGTTGTTGAGAAAGATGGATGTTTTCTAAGTCAAATGAATGTTTAATCTCACTTAGTTTTATCATTTGATTGAATGCTTTTAGGTCCAAGTATTGAAGGGCGTCTAAATATCCTTTTAGGTAATTTAAACTGTTTTCAATGGTTTGAGTATCTATATTTAAGGATTCATTTGAAATAAATTTCCAATCTTGAATGGATTTCAGTTCATTATTTGGAAATTGACTTTTTAACATTTAATGGCGAAAATAATAAATAATTTCGACATGTATTACATAAATTATGTATTTTAATAAAATAATTAAAATTTTGACGTCTTGTTTTTCTTTATTTTTGTGCCATCAAAAAAAACATTAAAATGATACAAGCAGCTAAGTCAAAATCTACCAAGCAAATTTCTGAATATTTCGGAAAAAACGTTTTCGGACCCAAAGCCATGGCGCAGTATGTAAGCAAAGAAGCTATCAAAGCGGTGAATGAATCTAGAAACACTGGACAGCCGATGGATATGAAAATGGCGAATCAAATTGCAGAAGGCATGAAAAACTGGGCGATAGAAAAAGGAGCAACTCACTACACACACTGGTTTCAACCATTGAGAGGTTCTACAGCAGAAAAACACGATTCTTTTTTTGAACCAACTGGCATTGATACAGGTGTGGAACTATTTTCAGGCAAAGCCTTGGTACAGCAAGAGCCAGATGCTTCTAGTTTCCCAAATGGTGGTATCAGAAATACATTCGAAGCCAGAGGTTATAGCGCTTGGGACCCATCTTCTCCCGCCTTTATCATGGAAAAAGCAAGTGGTAAAACTTTGTGTATTCCAACTGTTTTTGTAGCTTACACAGGTGAAGCTTTAGACTATAAAGCACCATTGATTAAATCTACGAATTTTTTAACCAAAGCGGCTTCTGATGTTTGTCAATATTTTGACCCAAATGTTAAAACCACAAAAGTTTCTCTAGGCATCGAACAAGAATATTTTTTAATTGATGAAGAATTATACCACAAAAGACCCGATTTAGTATTTGCTGGTAGAACTTTAGTAGGCAATATGCCTGCCAAAGGTCAACAGTTAGAAGACCATTATTTTGGTAGCATACCCGAGCGCATTTACAATTACATGACAGATTTTGAAAAAGAATCTTTCAAATTAGGTATTCCACTTAAAACCAGACACAACGAAGTAGCACCAGGACAATACGAATGTGCGCCCATGTTTGAAGAGGCTGATATTGCTATAGACCACAATTCTTTGTTGATGGATGTGATGCAATCCGTTGCTTCAAAACATAAATTGAAAGTACTTTGGCACGAAAAACCATTTAAAGGTGTAAATGGTTCTGGTAAACATAATAACTGGTCGCTTATCACAGACACAGGTGTTAATTTATTATCTCCAGGACATAGTCCACAAGAAAACTTACAGTTTTTAACTTTCTTTATTAATACCATCAAAGCTGTTCACGACCATGCTGATTTGCTTAGAGCAAGTATTGCAACTGCTGGAAACGACCACAGACTAGGCGCTAACGAAGCTCCACCTGCTATCATGTCGGTATTTATTGGTAGTACATTATCTGATGTGTTAAATCGTTTTGAAAATGCCAAAACAGATGCTAAACCAGGAAGAGTAAGCGAAAAAACAATCAGTGTTTATAGAATTCCTGAAATTTTATTAGATAACACCGATAGAAACAGAACATCTCCTTTTGCTTTCACAGGTAATAAATTTGAGTTCAGAGCTGTTGGTTCAAGCGATCATTGTGCCAATGCTATCATTGTGTTAAATACCATTGTTGGCGAACAAATGAAAAAATTCAAATATGAAGTGGATGCTCTAATTAAAAAGAAAGTAAGTAAACAAGTTGCTATTGAAAAGACTTTAATCGGCTATATCAAAGCTAGCAAAAAAATCATTTTCGAAGGCAATGGTTATGGTGAAGAATGGGTAAAAGAAGCTGCCAAAAGAGGGTTGAGTAATATAAAAACAACGCCTTATGCATTGGATGCTTACAATAAAAAAGAAAGTCAAGCCATATTTGTCGATAATAAAATTTACACTAAAAAAGAATTAGAAGCCCGTACAGAAATTAAATTCGAGGATTATGTTTTAAAAATTCAAATTGAAGGCAGAATATTAGGTGAATTAGCCAAAAACTATGTCATTCCATCAGCAGTTGAATATCAAAAAAAATTAGTTGATAGCATAGAAGGTTTATTAAGAATAGGACATACCAAAGCGGAATGTAAAGCTATGTTAGATTTAACAAAGGAGATTTCTAAAAACATCAACGCTATTTGGAGTAATAATGCAAAAATGACCGAAGAGCGTAGAAAAGCAAACTTAATAGATCATGCTGACAAAAAAGCAAAAGCCTATTGCGACAAAGTAAAACCATATTTCGACACCATCAGAGAAAGTGCCGACAAACTAGAAGAATTAATAGGCAATGATGTTTGGAAACTTCCAAAATATCGCGATTTATTGTTCTTGAAATAAATTTAAAAGCCCCAAATGGGGCTTTTTTTATAAATAATGAAGTTAAAAATATTTAATATTAATTTGATATTTATGAATCTAAGACATACGTATTGGTGATTAAGTTCTAAAAAGATTTAAATTGCTTTGCTTAATTCAATGATGCTGAATGATTGGAATAATCTACTTTTTTTCTAAGAAATCCTTATAAGCAAGGCTAATGCCTTCTTTTAGTGTAATTCGATGTTTCCAACCTAAACTATGTAAATAGGACACATCCATCAATTTACGCATGGTACCGTCAGGTTTGCTTGAGTCAAAGGTAAGTTCACCATCAAATCCAATGATATCTTTGATCAAAATTGCTAAATCTAAAATACTTAAATCTTCACCGACACCAATGTTTACGAATGGTTTTTCATTATAATTAAGCATTAAATATAATGCAGCATCAGCCAAATCATCAGCAAACAAAAACTCCCTCAATGGCTTTCCAGTTCCCCAAAGTTCTACATACTTGGCTCCTGAAATTTTAGCTACATGAAATTTTCTAATTAATGCAGGCAAAACATGGCTGTTTTGTGGGTGATAATTATCATTGATGCCATACAAGTTGGTTGGCATAACGCTGATAAAATTGCAGCCGTATTGGTCTCTATAAGCCTCACACATTTTAATGCCTGCAATTTTTGCAATGGCATAAGGTTCGTTAGTTGTTTCTAATAAGCCGGTTAATAAATATTCTTCTTTTAAAGGTTGAGGCGCTAGTTTAGGGTAGATGCAACTGCTACCAAAAAACATCAATTTTTTAACTTGATTTAAATACGATTGATGAATAATGTTATTTTGAATGCATAAATTATCATGGATGAACTCAGCTCTGTAGGTATTATTGGCTACAATGCCTCCCACTTTAGCTGCTGCTAAAAAAACATAATCTGGTTTTACTGTTTCAAAAAAATTGGCTACGGCATTTTGGTTTCTTAAATCCAGCTCAGATGAAGTTCTTGTAACTACATTGTTATATCCCGCTTGATGGAGCGCCCTGCAAACAGCGCTACCAACCATACCTCTATGCCCTGCTACATATATTTTATCTGTTGCTTGCATTATTCAAAATAGCTCATGGTGTTAAACCCACCCGATTTTAAATATTCGTCTTTTTTCATTAAATGCAAGTCGCTTTGCATCATATCTTCAATCAATGCTTTGAGGTCATATTTGGGCACCCAACCTAATTTTTCTCTCGATTTTGTAGCATCACCAATTAGCAAATCAACTTCAGTGGGTCTGAAATATTTAGGATCTACATGAATTACAGATTGACCAATTTCTAGCGATTTAGCATTCAATCCCAGCTCTTCAACTCTAGTTTTATCGATGTTTTGTATAATTCCTTTTTCTTGAATTTCTTTACCTTCAAAAGCAATTTCAATTCCTAAATAGGCAAAAGATTGTCTGGCAAATTCTCTTATTTCGGTGGTTTTACCTGTTGCTATCACATAATCTTCAGCTTTGTCTTGTTGCAAAATTAAATACATGGCTTCGATGTAATCTTTGGCATGTCCCCAATCTCTTTGACTGTTTAAATTTCCTAAATACAATTTATCTTGAAGTCCAAGCGCTATTTTTGAAGCCGCTCTTGTAATTTTTCTGGTAACAAAAGTTTCTCCTCTAATGGGTGATTCATGGTTGAATAATATACCATTACAAGCATACATGTTATAAGCTTCTCTATAATTCACTGTTATCCAATAGGCATACATTTTGGCTACAGCATAAGGCGAGCGGGGATAAAATGGTGTTTTTTCAGATTGTGGAACTTCCTGAACCAAACCATAAAGCTCTGAGGTGGAGGCTTGATAGATTCTGGTTTTTTCTATTAAACCACAAATTTTAACTGCTTCTAAAATTCTGAGTGTTCCTATGCCATCTGCATTGGCTGTATATTCTGGAGTTTCAAAACTTACTTGAACATGACTTTGTGCAGCTAAATTATAAATTTCATCGGGTTGCACTTCTTGAATGATTCTGATTAAATTAGTGCTATCTGTTAAATCACCATAATGCAGTTTGAAATGTGCATTTTGAACATGGGGGTCTTGGTATAAATGGTCTATTCTATCGGTATTAAATAGTGAACTTCTTCTCTTGATACCATGTACCATGTAGCCTTTTTTCAATAGAAATTCAGCCAAATAGGCTCCATCTTGACCTGTAATTCCTGTTATGAGCGCAACTTTCATTTATTTTGTTGTTAATTTGCAGTTATAAAAATGCAAAAATAAGTAAAGTTTTGATAGTAATTTACACCAAAGAAATATCGCCTCGTTTAAGCTACACCTTAAACCATGTGTTTTATCAACAGTTAGGTTTATCCTTTGAAATTGTTCATGATAAAACCAAGCTTCAAAACATCGCATTGCCTATCATCAATTATTCGGATGAAATGATTGAAAATAGTCTTCAAATTGTTCCAGAAGACTTATTGTTTCAAAATACCATTGAGTTTTGGGACATGACTTTTGATGCTAATCATCAGATTGGACTGTTAGAACATTCTGAAAATCCAAAATTATCCTTTGATTTGTTGGCTGCTATCTTTTATTTAATTAGTCGTTACGAAGAATATTTGTTTATAGAAAATGATGAACACAACCGATTTGATGTTGAAAATTCGAGTCTTTTAAAAAGTGAGTGCTTAAATTTGCCATTAGTAGATATTTGGATTGACGATTTTAAACAGTGTTTAATCGCTCATTTCTCTTTGGATAAAAGTATTTTTAAAACTAAAAAATTTGAAGTTTTTCCTACCATAGATATTGATAGTTTGTTTGCTTTCAAGGGTAAAAGTATAGGGCGTCAGTTTGGCGGTATTCTAAAAAACTTGTTTCAACTTCAGTTATCATTACTTACTAACCGTTTAAAAGTGTTATTTACTTCGCAGAAAGACCCTTTTGATAATTTTGATCAACAATTATCTATGTGGCAAACCTATCAACTAAGAGCTCAATACTTTTTTCATGTGGGACCTTATGGTAAGTTTGATAAAAACATTTCAAACAAACATCCTTATCTGAAAGTTGTTATTGATAAAATTAAAACAAATGGTCATGATATCGGCATACATCCAAGTTATCAATCCAACAGCGATACAATTAAAATAAAATCTGAAATTGATACATTACACTATTTAACTCAATTACCAACCCATTCTTCAAGGCAGCATTATCTAAGATTTACATTGCCATACACCTACCGAGCATTAATAAACAATGGTATTCAGAAAGAATTTTCTATGGGTTATGCCTCTACCACAGGTTTTAGGGCAGGCACAGCTTCTAATTTTTATTGGTATGATTTAGAGAAAAACGAGTCAACCAATTTAGAGGTTCTTCCATTTTGTATGATGGATGTAGCTTTTAAAAATGGCATGGAACTAACCATAGATGAAAGCATAGAATATTCAGAAAACATCATCAAAGTGTTAAAAGATTATCAATTACCTTTTCGTTTTATTATTCACAATGAATCATTAAGTAATTTGAATGGTTGGAAAGGCTGGCAAAGATTGTTTATGACTTGGTTAGATAAATCCAAATAACTGTTTAATCCATGAAAGGCACTATAAAGTATTTAAAACATCAAGAAATTGATTTTATAAAATGGGATAATGCCATAGAAAAGTCTTACAATGGTTTGGTATATGCCTATTCTTTTTATTTAAATGCCATGTCAAACTCTCGTTGGGATGCTTTGGTTTATGGTGATTATGAGGCAGTTTTCCCACTGGTTTGGAATCAGAAATTTGGTTTCAAATATTTGTATCAACCTTATTTTATTCAGCAACTTGGTTTATTTTCTAAACATAAAATAACCACTCAATTTTTAGATGAATTTATACAAGCCATACCAAGTAAATTTAGATATTGGAACATCCAATTAAACTCAGAGAATGTGACTTTTAATCATGGGATTAGTTTCATTAACAGAACAACCTATCAGATAAATCTGAATAAAGATTACATCAGCATTTATGACAATTACAATGCCGATGCCAAAAAAAACATAGCCAAATCTACTCAAATTGGGTTTGATGTTAAATTAAATTATGATTTATCTTTGGTAGTTGATACTTTTTTTGATGCTTATGGTCTGCATTATCCCAATCAAATTTTATTAAGAAAACAAATTAAGCATTGCATAGAATCGGCATCTAACTCAAATAAAGGTTTCAGTCGATCTATTTATGGTTTAGATGGTAAATTATGGTGTGTTGGTTATTTTTTTATGGCTCATGGATATATTCACTACGCCATTGCTGCACCAACAGATGAGGGCAAAAAATTTGCAGCTACACATCTCTTAATAGATGAAGTAATTAAAGAATTTTCTGGACAAAAATTAATATTCGACTTTGAAGGGTCGGATATAAAAAGTGTGGCTTATTTTTATTCGAAATTTGGATCAGTGCCAAAGTATTATTTACAAATTAAACGCAATCGTTTGCCATTTTGGTGTCGGTTTTTAAAGAAAGATTAATAAGAAAATTCCATTAACTAAAGTTTATTTTAATTAACTTACCTGATGGTTTTTCTGAATAATAGGCATTCTACTACTTAGTGTAATAAAGTGAAAATTTCTCCCCAAAACATTTATTTTACAATTCATTTTTCTTTTTATCAATAGTAAGGTGAAATTGGAAGCAATGTTTGGTGGCAATCTCTCTAGTGTTTTTTCATACCAACCCTAGTTAGAAATCTTTATAATTTTTTGATTTTAATCCCAGAATCATTATAAAAATAGGCGCAATAGAATTTTGTTTTTGAAATTGATTTTGTGTAGTTTTTTATGGAATACCATTGATTTTACTTGAGTTTTGAAACTATTTTATCTTAAATGTGTTAAATTTTAATAAAATTATTTTTTGTTAACAATTAAATTCATCAGTATCTTTAAGTTTGCAATAATATCAAAATAAAACTAAGACCAGTAATATTACCCACTGTAAATGAAAATTAAAACTCCTTTTGAATGAATAGATTAAAAATAGATGATTGTCCTGTTTGTAAAAGCAAACAAAGCGAATGTTATATTTCTACAAATGCTTTGATGCACAAAGTTAACCAAGAGGAATACAGATTTAAAAAATGTATGGATTGTGAATCTGTTTTTTTAGAAAATCCAGTTCCAGAGAATGTTTTAGATGATTATTATACAGACAATTATTTGCCGTATAAAGGTGATGAAGCATGGGGAAAATTCAAATCATTTGTTGCAAAAAGTCAAGAACAATTGGATACAAGAAGAATGAAAATTGTTGCCAATTGCATCAAAAACAAAAAATCGTTCACGATTTTAGATGTTGGATGTGGAAATCCTAGTTTTTTAGTAAAGGTTCAAAAAGAATTAAACGCTGAATGTACAGGTATTGATTTTTCTGACAATGGATGGAAAGATAAAAGCTATGAAAATTTAACTTTAATTAAAACTACCATTTCAGATTTCAATCCCAATATGAAATTTGATATAATAACCCTCTGGCATTATCTTGAACATGATTATCACCTAGAGGAAACGGTTGAAAAATTACAAAACTTTTTAAATACAGATGGACAATTAATAATTGAAGTGCCGAATTACAAAAGCATTACTGCTCAATTTCAAAAGCAATTTTGGCAAGGTTGGCACAGCCCAAGACATTTAACGCTTTTTTCTAAAAATGGGTTTCTTAGACTATTTAATCAAGACAAATGGACTTTGGTTAAGTATTGCCAATATGGTACCCTTGATGCATTTACTCTATGGTGGCTTGGCAAAATGGAGAAAAAAAAGTGTCATTGGGCTGGTAGTATGGAACAAGAATTTTGGCCTCTTGTTTTTTTAAAAATCGTTACTTTTCCGTTTTTTTTATTTGAAAAAGTATTTCCAATGGGCATTCAATTGATTATTTTCAAAAAAAACACCTTTCATTCATGAGCCAAATTTCAACAAGCACTTTTTTTAAGGTCGATACATTTTCAAATAAATGGTGGGCTTTTAAACAGATGCAATTAGGACACAATGCTTTAAAAAACATTGCAGGGTTATCATTTTACAAACTATTAGGTTCGGGAGCTAAAAATGGGTTTAGTGCTATTCCAAATTTTGGAACTTATGTGCTCTTTTGTGTTTGGGAAACAGAGCAAGATGCTGCATTTTTTTTTAATAACAGTGTTTTTTTTAAAGCCTATCAGCAAAAAAGTAGTGAAAATTTTACGGTTTATCTTCATTCTGCAGAAGAACATGGGCTTTGGGATGGCGTTCAGCCGTTTCAAAACAGTGTAAAACTTGTTTTAGACCAACCGGTTTTGGTTTTGACTAGAGCCAGGATCAGGTTTAGAAAACTATGGTCATTTTGGAGCAAAGTAGGACGAGTTAGTCAAAGTTTAGCAGGCTATCAAGGCTTAGTTTTGTCTATTGGTGTTGGAGAGTGGCCATTGATTCAACAAGCAACTATCAGTATCTGGAAAACGCAAGCAGAAATGCTAGATTATGCTTATAAGAATCCAAAACACAGAGAGGTTGTAGCTTTAACTAGAAAACTCAACTGGTATAAGGAAGAGATGTTTGCACGATTTGTTCCCTACAAATTTGAAGGTATTTGGCAAGGAAAATCATTTACACTATAATAGATATGAAGCAAAGCCTAGAGTCTCGACTGAGATAACCCACCGCTTTGTTAATTATCAATTATTGTATTTTATCGTTTGTCCTTAAAATATTTAAATTTGCAAAACATGCTTGGTTTAAAGAATAGGAATTGTGAGTTGGGAAGTAAAGGTTTTGGAATGTCAATGAACAAGGATAAGTTTCTGAACAATCTCAAAAAATTTAGGGTTTATATTTGCTTAAATGTATTTGAAAGATATGTTAAAAATATTAATGTTATTAAAGTAGCTTTATGGTTCGGTTAAAATGAGTATTTTTGCACCAAAATAAATCAAAAATGAACGGATTTTTTAAAATACCAACCGCAGTAAACGAACCTGTATTAGATTATGCACCAGGTAGTGTAGAAAAAATAGCTTTAAAAAACGCCTTGGCTGAAGCCAGAGCTCAAGTTATTGATATTCCCATGTTTATTGATGGTAAAGAAGTAAGAACAGGCATTACACATCCTATATTTCCTCCACATGACCTTCAACACCAAATTGGCGTGTTTCACAAAGGAAATGCCGAGCATGTTCATCAAGCAATTGCTGCCGCTTTGGCAGCTAAAGCAAAATGGGAAGCAATGCCCTGGGAACAAAGAGCCGCTATATTTTTAAAAGCGGCTGATTTATTGGCTGGTCCATACAGAGCCAGAATGAATGCAGCGACTATGTTGGCCCAATCAAAAAATGCCTATCAAGCAGAAATAGATTCTGCTTGTGAATTGATTGATTTTTTGCGTTTTAACGTACAATATATGGCAGAAATTTATGCCGACCAACCATCGGCCAATAGCAAAACTATATGGAATAGACTAGAGCATAGACCATTAGAAGGCTTTACTTTTGCATTAACCCCTTTTAATTTCACAGCTATTGCAGGTAATTTACCAAGTAGTATGGCCATGATGGGCAATGTTGTGGTTTGGAAAGCCGCTTTTACACAAATTTATTCAGCAAAAGTGATTATGGATTTATTTAAAGAAGCTGGATTGCCTGATGGGGTCATCAATATCATATTTACGGATGGACCAACTACTGGCGACATCATTTTTAATCATCCCGATTTTGCTGGCTTGCATTTCACAGGTTCTACTGGCGTTTTCAGATCCATGTGGAATGCTATTGGTGCTAATATTCACAAATACAAAACTTATCCTAGAATAGTAGGAGAAACAGGAGGAAAAGATTTTGTGTTAGTTCATCCTTCTGCTGATGTGGATACTGCTGTAACTGCTTTAGCAAGAGGCGCCTTTGAATATCAAGGTCAAAAATGTTCAGCTGCTTCAAGAGCTTATATTCCAAGTAACTTATGGTCAGAAATCAAAACCAAATTGGTAGCAGAAGTAAAAACAATGAAAGTTGGTCCAACAGAAGATTTTACAAATTTCGTAAACGCAGTTATAGATGAAAAATCATTTGATAAGTTAGCTAAATACATAGACAATGCTAAACATGATGCAACTGTCGAAATCATAGTTGGTGGGGCTTATGATAAATCAAAAGGTTACTTTATAGATCCAACCATTATAGTGGCACAAAATCCTCATTACGTTACTATGTGTGACGAATTATTTGGACCAGTATTGACACTGTATGTTTATCCGGAAAATGAATTTGAAAAAGCATTGGAATTAGTCAATACAACGAGTGAATATGCTTTAACTGGGGCTGTCATTGCACAAGATAGATATGCCATTACGCAAGCCACAGAATATTTAAGACATGCAGCTGGCAATTTTTATATCAATGATAAGCCTACTGGGGCAGTTGTAGGGCAACAACCATTTGGCGGAAGCCGAGCTAGTGGAACCAATGATAAAGCGGGTAGCAAAGCCAACCTTTTACGATGGACGAGTACAAGAACTATTAAAGAAACATTGGTGCCTGTAAAAAATTATAGATACCCATTTTTGCAAGAATCTTAAACAATTTTGACTGAGGAGAAAGCAAATAAATATAAACTTGCAGCAGAACAGATAAACGCTGTTTTGGATACAAATATTTCTTGGGTTGGCAATTTTGCAAATGTTGCAGCCATCATCCAAGATGTTTTTGGACATTGGTGGTGTGGTTTTTATTTGGTAAATAACAATCAACTAGAATTGGGTCCCTTTCAAGGACCAGTAGCATGCACAAGTATTCAAATTGGAAAAGGTGTTTGTGGCACTGCTTGGGCTCAAAAGCGAACTATTATTGTGCCCGATGTTCATCAATTTGAAGGACATATTGCATGCAGTTCAGCTAGTAATTCTGAAATCGTTGTTCCATTATTCAAAAACGAAAAAGTAATAGCGGTATTAGATATTGATAGTATTCATTTCAATCAATTTGATGAAATAGATAAAATCAACTTAGAAACAATAGTTCAAAGATTGTCAGATTTTTATAAAGATTAACTAAATTCTGCTGAAAAATCTAAGCTGATGTTGCTAAAAAAATACATTAATTATGGTCTTTGTTAGTGAAATTTAAATGCCAATCTTAAGAATCAATGAGATGTCAAAATTTTAAATCTGGCTTGTCCTTTACTTACCTTCGATAAACATAGGGTAAGCTAACTCAGGGAAAACTAATTCAAGATGACAAGTTTAGTATTTAATGTTTAATGGCATTAACCAAACACCGCATCTTAATCGGGTTATATTATGATTTATCGAAACATTGGTAAACAGATACTTCAAACCCCTAAATTTGAACTCTTATAAATGCTTATTCAAATGAAGAAACTTTTTACAACGCTTTTATTTTCAGTTTGTTTGATTCTTAGCACACATGCGCAGCCAATGGATTTGAAGCAATGTATTGAATATGCTTGGCAAAATAATCTAGACATAAAGCAGGCTATTTTGAATCAAAGAAATGCAGAGATTGATGCCAAACAAAGCAAAACCAATTTGTTGCCTACTTTGTCTGCCAGTGCAGGTCAGCACTATCAGTTTGGTAGAACCATCGATAGATTTACTAATACGTTCGTGAATCAAACCATTCGTTCTAATAACTTTGGGTTAAATGCAGGTTTAACCGTTTTCAATGGTTTTCAAATGCATCAAAATATCAAACAACAGGCTTCGCTTGAAAAAGCAAGTGTTGAAAATTGCGAAAATATTAAGAATCAAGTAGCTTTGAATGTAGCATCTGCTTTCCTGCAAGTGATTCAATCTTCTGAACTTATCAAAAATGCTGAAAGTCAATTGGCTAGCACACAAGAAAGTGTGAATAGAACTCAAAAATTGGTGGATGCAGGCGTTTCGGACAGGTCGATTTTATTGGTGCAAAAAGCGCAATTAGCTAGTGAAAAACTCAACTTAGTAAACGCTCAAAGCACGTATCAAAATGCACTTATTGCTCTTAAAATATTGATGCAAATGCCCTATCAACAAGAACTGAGCTTATTGATACCTGATGTTCAAAAAACTGAGATATATCAAGTGGTAACTGTCAATGATTTATATACCATGGCAGAGAAAAAAATGCCTCAGATAAAACAAGCAGAATTGCAATTGCAGGCTTCGTCCTATCAAACTAAAATGTCCAGAAGTTTGCTATCGCCTAATATTTCTTTGTATGGTTCGGTAAGCACTGTTTTTTCAGAAAATGCTAAAACTATTTCGGATGTGAAAGTTACAGGCACTCAGGTGATTGGCATTACCCAAACTTCCAATGAAAATGTATTGCAACCTGTTTTTGCTTATCAAACACAAACCATTGGTTTTGGCAAGCAATTGAGAGACAATATTGGTCAAAGTGCAGGATTAAGTTTATCGTGGAATCTATTCAATGGTTTTCAGGTTCAGAATCAAATTCAAAAAGCTAAAATCAATCAAGACATCAATCAAATTAATTTGGCTAGAGTTCAAAACAGTTTGATGAATGAAATCAGTTTGGCGGTTAATAATTTCAACATGTCTCAACAAAGATTGAAAGCATCCGAAGAGAATTTAGAGGCACAAACCCTGAGTTTAGAATTTATTCAAAAAAGGTTTGACGCAGGTGCTGGCAATTCGTTTGAATTGATTCAATCTAGAAATAATTACAACATTGCCCTTTCCAATCAAATTCAAGCCAAATATGAATTGGTTTTCAGGTGGCTTGTTTTAGAATTTTACAAAGGAAATCCTATCATATTATAAAAAAATCATGTCTAGCAAAAAAATCATCATAGGACTAATTGCCATAGCAGTTATTTTAGTCGTTGTTATTTCATTGTCTAAAAAAGACAAAAAAGGCATTCAAGTTGCCATTGAAAAAGTCACCCTACAGGATATTGTAGAAGAGGTTAGCGCTAGTGGCACCATGTATCCAGAGATGGAAGTAAAAATCAGTCCAGACGTTTCGGGCGAAATCATAGATTTGTATGTGATGGAAGGCGATACTGTAAAAAAAGGGCAGCTTTTAGCTAGAATTAATCCCGATATTTATCAAACCCAATTGGAACAAGCCAAAGCAGGATTGAACAGTTCTAAAGCCAGTGCATCCAATGTGGAGGCACAACTAACGCGTATAAAAGCCAATCTTGATTTGCAAAAAAAGAATTTTGAGATGCAAAAAAAATTGTATGATGAAAAAGTTATCAGTCAGCAAGAATTTAACAATGCAGAAGCCCAATTTACAATGGCAAAAGCAGAATATGTGGCTTCAGAAAAACAGCTTTTAGCAGCCAAATATAACAACGAATCCATGCAAGCCAATGTTAATCAAGCGAGCAAAACATACAGCCGTACCAATGTAATTGCGCCTACCAATGGTGTTATCACAGGATTGGTAACCAAAAAAGGAGAACGTGTGGTGGGCACAGCCCAAATGGCAGGTACAGAGATGATGCGTATTTCAGATTTAAGCAGAATGGAAGTGAGGGTAGAGGTTAATGAAAATGATATTGTACGTATAAATTTAGGAGATAGCGCAGGCGTTGAAGTGAATGCATTTCCGGGTAAAATATTTAAAGGCATCGTGACCCAAGTTGCTAACAGTGCCAAAAACAGTTTGGTGAGCAGTGCGACCGATCAAGTTACCAAATACGAAGTAAAAGTCTTGATTTTAGCTTCATCCTATCAAAGTTTGGTTGCGGAAAACAAAGGCAAGATGCCATTCAGACCGGGCATGAGTTCTACAGTTCATATTTACACCAAAAAAGTAAACCAAGTAAAAGCCATCAATGTAGCAGCCATCACCATGAAAGAAAAAGACGGCAGTGCCAATGAAAAAGAAGAAGTTGTGTTTGTTGTTAAAG
Organism: Bacteroidota bacterium; assembly: GCA_030682255.1. Classification (GTDB taxonomy): domain Bacteria; phylum Bacteroidota; class Bacteroidia; order NS11-12g; family UBA955; genus JABMMZ01. The sequence goes on from JAUXOK010000017.1 coordinate 63,631, forward strand.
ACGGCAAAGTTCAAAAAAGAGTAGTTAAAACAGGCGTTCAAGACACCAAATACATCCATATATTAGAAGGCTTAAAAGAAGGCGAAGAAGTTGTAACTTCACCCTACGAAACTATCAATTTAAAACTATCCGATGGTGTAAAAGTGAAAGTAGTTGACAAAGCAGCTTTGTATTTGCAGGAGAAATAGATGGTTGGTGAAATTATTTTATTTATAGTTCTTATTAAATACATTAATAATCTCAAAATAGATTGAATTTGAATTTAAGTATGGTTTTATTTCATCAAAATTTAATTTTATTATACAGAATTCATGCAAATTAGCTTTATAACCTGCTTTAATTCGCTTAATATTCATTCGTTCTGCTTTGTAACATATAATAGTTTGATTTTCAACTAAATTTATACCTCTTAATTTAAAATAATTGTAAACTTTGATTTAAATTTATTCGATAAAATTGATTCTGGAATTAGCTTTAATACTCGATTAAAATTATTCTATTCTAAAATATTTTCTTTTTTGGCTATATGTTTTTTATGCTTAAAAACAAAATTCCTTATAATTTTGGAAATTACCTTTATTACTAACTTTCTTTCATTTAATAAATTATTTCGAACGTATTGGTTTTAAATTTAATAAACAATTGTGTTACATTTGCTAAATATTATCAGTCAAAACAAGTTTATATTATAGAATCAATGAAAAATAAAATAATTAAAATATTAATTTTAATATTATCTATTCAATTGCCTCAAATTTCAAATGCCTCTCACTTGCAAGGAGGAGAAGTAACTTACAAGTGGTTAGGCAAAAAAAAATATGAAATTACCGGTAAATTATATAGAGATTGTAATGGAATTTCTTTAAATTCTCCAACATTTACAGTTCAAGCACAAGGTATAAATGCTATTAATATACCTTACACTCGAGTTTCAATTGAAGAAATGAATTTTAGATGTAAAGATTCTGTAAGAAAACTTTGTAACCCACCAAACTCTTTTTCTAGTACTTTTTATTCATCAGAAATACACACTTTTGTTGGTTATGTTGATTTTGAGGATTCAGTTTTTAAAGTGTTTCCAGATAACAATAAATGTGAAATATTTTTTAGCATAAGTCAATGTTGTCGAAATGGAATGATCACTACTATTAATCCTGGAGTTTTTTATGTTGAATCAATGTTAAACATATGTAAAACTCAATATAAAAATTCATCACCTCAATTTGATAGCAAGAATGTTCTAAAAACTTATTGTAATGTGGCTTTAACTCAAAACTATGGCGCTAAAGATTTCGAAGATTTTGATTCTTTTAGCTACGAATTAGCAACTCCAATGAATGGTTTTAATAGTAATGAAACTTATGTTGGGAATTTTTCAAATTTACTCCCAGTAACACCATATTGTCCGCCTAATCCAGGGGTTTTGAATTGTACGCCAAGAACTACCTTAAATCCCCCTAGAGGATTTTTTTTTAATAAACAAAGTGGAGATGTGATTTTCACTCCAACAAAATGTGATGAAGTATCTGTAATAACAGTCAAAACAAATGAATATCGGAAAGATTCTAGTGGACAATGGCAACTGATAGGATTTGTTTCACGAGATATTCAATTAATTGTAGTTTCTAATAATCCTAATAATATAATTCCTAAATTCAAAGCAAATTATTTTATTAATTACAAGTTCAAAACAAGAAAAGAATCTTGCATAGACTTTGAAACTTATGATACAATTCAAACGTATTCAAGTTCTGGAAATTTAGGGAATGAAACTGAATTAAAGTTATTAAAACTTCCTCCAGGTGCAACATTCAAATATGTTGATTCAACCCAGAGATTAAAAACAGGTCGATTTTGTTGGACCGTTCCTGATTCTATATATAATAAATTAACTACAAAAAGCAAAATGATACCTATTACAATAGAATTGAAAGATAATTTTTGTGATATTCCTTATGTTTTACAAAAAAGTTTTTCGATTACTGTTTTGCCACCAGATTCCGTAGCAAATTTAAACATCCAAACCTTTTTAGATAAAAATAATGACAGTGTTAAAAATCAAAACGAAAAAGGTTTTGCTACATCTATTCAAATAAAAGACAAACATACATCTAAATATATTTCAACCAATGATTCTGGGTTTTATAACAACAAAGTATGGGTAGGGAATTTTCAGATAGGCATCATGAAACACCCTTATATTCAAACCACAACAAAAGATACAAGTATTGAAATATTGTTTGATAGTTCTTATTATTTAAATTTTGGAGCCAATTTAAATTCAGGTATTTATGGTAGAATTTATAATGACACCAATGGCAATTGTAAATATGACAATGGAGAACCTACTTTTTCTGGAGTAAAAGTATTTACTGATAGCAATCAATATGTTGGGATCTCTGATGTCAATGGTTTGTATTTTATTGATGCACCAGCTGGATCCTATAATTTAAGTTGTGAATACAATAGTAAGTCTTTGAAAGTTAATTGTCCGTTAAATAATCAAATTTCTTTAACAACCATTGTAGATTCGGCTCATTTGAATAATGATTTTGGAATTTCTAAAAATCCTGATTTTACTGACATTGGTGTTTTTCCGAAAGTATCAAGGCTTACAAGAGGTGGATATGCACAACTATCCATTGTTTGCAAAAACTTGGGTCATAAAAAAATGAAAAACATCACCACCACTGTTGCCGTAATTAACAACCTTTTATTGATTGATGACAAAAATACAAATCAACAATCTTTTAATATTTTAATTGATTCTTTGGATGTGAATGAAACTAAAATGATTAAATTTTCTTGCTTAATCAATCAAAATTTGGTTGTTGCAGGCGATAAAGTTTGTTTTGAAGTTTATACAGATCAAACAACTTTAAATAGAGATAGTATTAAAACAAATAATTATGAAAAAATTTGTGGAATTGTAAATGCGCCTTATGACCCTAATAATAAATTGGTTTTGGGGGATTCTATTAAAACAACTTTAGACCAATTAGTCACTTATAATGTTCAATTTCAAAATACCGGAACAGATACAGCAATAAGAGTTATTGTAACAGACACTATCGACACACGCCATTTGAGTTTAAAAGACTTTAAACTAAATTGGAGTGATTATCCTTGTGATGTTGTTTTTGAAGGCAAAGTCATCCATTTTATTTTTAATAATATCAATCTGCCATATTTTTCTAAATCTTATGAAAAAAGTATAGGTTCTTTTTGTTTTACATTAGGCATTGTTCCAAACACTAAAATAGAAAAAGAAGTTTCAAACAAAGTATCTATTTTCTTCGATTTTGAAGATCCAGTTATTACCGAACCAAGTATTTTTCAAATAAAAAGTCCTGTTTCAATTTCAAAAATCATGAAACCACAAAATTGCATCAATCAAAATAATCGTGTTTACATAAAATCTAACATAAAATTAAAAGCGGGTAACATTTATACGGTTCAATTAAAGGACTCCTCCAATAATTTAATAAACATAGGAAATAAAGCAAGTATTTCAACAAATGATTCAATTAATATTAATGTCCCAATGTTATTTAAATCTGGAAAATATTCCATTAGAATATTAAGTTCAAATCCTCAAAGTGTATCTATTCCTCAAAGCGGTATCGATAGTTTAATGATTTATAGCAAACCTCAATTTAACATTCAAACAAATTTAAATCAGAATTCAATTTGCGAAAATGATAGTATAAAATTTACTTGCAACAATAATGTTTTACAATATAAATTTGTTGCAAATAATAATTTCTCTTCTGTTTTTTCATTAATCAATAATTATGCAAAACTTGTTAAAATTAATGATAAATTTATAGTTATTGGAAAAGATGGTTTAAGTTGTAGTGATACACAAAAAATAACGCCTATTGTAAATTCTATTCCTAATACAGTATTGAAAGTTATTAACATAAAGGCACAATATTGCAGCGGTGATTCTGTGGTATTTAATTTTCAAGGTGGTAATAGATTTGAGTTATTTCAAAATAATTCTATAATTTATTCTTCAACTGCAAGTTCGTTTAAACATTTTGGGACAATCAACTCAGTTTATCAATTAAAATCTTATAATAATTTTGATTGTTATAATCTTTCAGATACTGTCCCATTGGTATTTAATCCATTGCCTATAGCTCAAATCTCCGCTCAAAAAAATCCATTATGTAGCTATGATTCAACCAAGCTAATCTTGAGTAATGATTATCGAAGAAATATTTATAAAAACAATTATATTTTTGCCATAGATTACAATCATTCTTACCTTGATGTTAGTAAAATTAAAAACGGTGATAAATTTATCATGCTTTCTACTACAAATAAAAATTGTTCAAAATTCAGTAATGAAATTGTTTTTAATTTATTTCCGAATTCTCCAAAACCTATCATTAAGACTAGTGACAATAATTTAAGCATTGGAGATTTTCTTGGAAATTTACAATGGTATAAGGAAAATGTTTTACAACAAGAATCAGACTCGATTTTAAAGAATGCCCAAACTGGAACTTATTATGTAATCCTTACAGATACAAATGGATGCATGGTTAAATCTGACGATTTTAATCACACAAATGTGTCACTATCATTGTTGTCAAAATATTCTATAAAAATTTACCCAAATCCTGCTAATGAATTTTTAACAATTGAAAATTCAAACAAAGAAGTTTTAAATGTGTTAATTATGTCAGTAAGTGGTCAAAATTTAATCAATAAAACGATTGAAGATCAAATCGAAATGGTTAATCTTTTAAATATTCCATCTGGTATTTATATCTTAAAAATTAGGTTTAAAAATGGTGAAGAAGTCCATTATAAGTTTAATATTCTTAAATAGGACATAATAATTAAATCATAACTTAATTAGAAAATATTGTTTGACTAGAATTCTAAATTTAGCGACAAATATTAGTAAGTGACGATATAATATTCTATACTTCAAATAAACTCATTTAGCTAATTTCGGCTTAATTTTTGCTGTAATGAACTTGCAATTAGTTAAATAAATTAGAATATGAGCAAATTAAATAAAATAGGTCTTAACAAAGACAAAAGCAAAGCATTGGTGAAATCACTGAATGTTTTATTGGCTGATTATCAAGTGATGTATATGAATGTAAGAGGCTATCATTGGAATATCAAAGGGCATAAATTTTTTGAATTGCATTTGAAATTTGAAGAAATATACAACAACTTACAAATCAAAATAGATGAAATTGCAGAGAGGATTTTAACTTTAGGTCACACCCCTACTCATAGTTACTCTGAATATTTAAAACTATCAACTGTTAAAGAAAATACAGACGTAAACGATGGTATTGTGGCATTGTCAGACATTTTAAAATCTTTTGAAGAAATTATCCTTCTGCAAAGAAAAATATTAAGTGTATCATCAGAAATGGAAGACGAAGGCACTAATGCCTTGATGAGTGATTACATCAGAGAACAAGAAAAAATGATTTGGATGTTTTCTTCTTATCTCTCAGCATAATTTTCAAACATTTATAGGTAATTTTGCACCATGTCGAACATAGTAGAACAAATTAACAAAGACCTTATAGCAGCCATGAAAGCCAAAGACGAAGTTGGTTTAAGGGCATTGCGATCTATCAAATCAGCTTTTTTATTAGCAGCCACTGAGGTAGGCAACAAAGAAGTGAATGATGAAGTGGCCATGAAAGCCATGATGAAAATGGCAAAACAAAGAAAAGATAGTATTGAAATTTTTGAAAAAGAAAACAGAATGGATTTGGCAATCAAAGAAAAAGAAGAATTGTCTGTTATAGAAAAATACTTGCCACAACAAATGAGTTCAGAAGAAATCACTGAAATTCTAAAGAATATTGTCAATGAAGTAGGCGCAACTGGTTTAAAAGATATAGGTAAAATAATGCCACTTGCCATGAAAAAATTGGCAGGAAAAGCAGATGGCAAAGCAATAAATGAGGCTTTAAAAAATATTTTTCAATAATTCAATTATTTAATCTATCTTTGCGAAATAAATTCAAATAAAACATGAGAAAAAGTATTAAATTTCTAACAATGATGACCATCGCCTCTTTTATATTTATGGGGGGATGTTTAGAAAAATTAACATCTGTAGATTTTGATTATCCAACAGAGGGAATAATTGCAACAGAAGCACACAATGCCTCTGGTGACTATAATTTTGGTGAAACAACATTAACCTCAACTTTAAAAGAAGAGTTAAGTAAAAATAACACGAATATTGATTTGTTAGATGAATTAGTTTTGAAAACGGCTTCAATTACCATTGAAAATCCTGATCAAAACTTTGATAATATCAGCAAATTAGAATTATACATTTCAGCTGATGGCAATCCTGAAACAATTATTGCCTCACTAAATCCAGTGCCTAAAGGTTCTAATTCGGTTACTTTAAGTGTTAATTCTACCGAAAATTTAGTTAAATATATCCAAGCTACAACTTTTACTTACAGAGTTGTTGGAACAACAACTGGGCCATTAGATGCTATGAATTTAAAAATTGCTGCTATCTGGAAAATCAAAGCTAGCGCAAAATAAACTAATCCAATATTACATAAAAAAAGCCGCTGAATTCAGCGGCTTTTTTTATGTAATATGATTTTATTGAAACTTCATTAATAAGCCTTAGCAAACAAAACCCTTTGAGATGAAGGATTGCCAGTTAAAACACATTGTCCATTTTCCAACTTATTATCTAATGGAATACAACGGATGGTGGCTTTGCTTAATTCTTTGATTTTTTCCTCTGTTTCCGATGTGCCATCCCAATGTGCTGCAATGAATCCGCCTTTGTTTTCTAATACACTTACAAATTCATCCCAAGAATTCACTTCTGTAATGTTTTCATTTCTGAAATCAAGGGCTTTTTGATACATCGCGTTTTGTATATCTTTCAATAATTCAGGAATAACGGTTAATAATTCTGAAGCATTGATAACTTGCTTTGTTTTGTTATCTCTTCTTGCTAATTCTATTGTTTGATTGGCAACATCTCTTGGCCCAATTCCAATTCTAAGCGGAACGCCTTTGAGTTCCCATTCGGCAAATTTAAACCCAGGTTTATGTGTATCACGGTTATCAAATTTTACAGAAATATTAATTTGAGTTAAACTTTTTTTGATTTTTTCTGCTTCTGCAAAAACCAATTCTTTTTCTTCATCAGTTCTAAAAATTGGCACAATCACCAATTGAATAGGGGCAAGCTTTGGAGGTAAAACCAAACCTTCATCATCGCTGTGCGCCATAATCAAAGCACCCATTAACCTTGTGGAAACGCCCCAACTAGTTGCCCAAACATACTCTTGTTTACCTTCTTTGTTGGTGTATTTAACATCAAAGGCTTTGGCGAAATTTTGGCCTAAAAAATGTGAAGTCCCCATTTGCAAAGCTTTGCCATCCTGCATCAATCCTTCGATGCAATAAGTATCATCAGCACCAGCAAATCGTTCATTGGGTGTTTTAACGCCCTTTACAACTGGAACTGCTAAAAAAGTTTCTGCAAATTCAGTGTATACATCCAACATTTGTTTGGTTTCAAAAATGGCTTCATTTTTGGTGGCATGTGCTGTGTGACCTTCTTGCCACAAAAATTCGGCTGTTCTTAAAAATAATCTTGTTCTCATTTCCCATCTTACCACATTCGCCCATTGATTGATTAAAATTGGTAAATCTCTATAAGATTCAATCCACCCTTTGTAGGTATTCCATATGATGGCTTCACTTGTTGGTCTAACGATTAGCTCTTCGGTTAATTTTGCTTCTGGGTCAACAATTAATTTACCTGGATGATTGGGATCTGATTTTAATCTATAATGCGTTACAACCGCACATTCTTTGGCAAAACCTTCAGCATTTTTTTCCTCAGCTTCAAATAAACTTTTAGGCACAAAAAGAGGAAAATAGGCATTTGAATGACCAGTTTCTTTGAACATTTTATCGAGTTGTTGTTGCATTTTTTCCCAAATGGCATACCCGTAGGGTTTAATAACCATACAACCTTTTACGGCTGAATGTTCGGCTAAATCTGCATTCTTGACTAAATTGTTATACCATTCACTGTAATTTTCACTTCTTTTTATCTTTTCGAAAGCCATATTTTAATTTTTGGAATATTTTTTGTATCTTTGAATGTGCAAAGGTATTATACTTATGCATAAAAGTATTTAAAAAAATCAAATCGTTATGAAACAAACATTCATTCCATTATTTTTCATTTTGATTCTTGCTTCATGTTCATCAGTTAGGCAAGCCACCAATAAGGTTGGTCAAACAGATGATTTATATTTTACGGCTAGCGACACTCGGAAAGTAAACCGGGTAAGTCAGCAAGAATTAGAATCTCGCAAAAGCTTACAAGAACAATCTGTAAGGAATGAAAGCTATGCGGGTAGTTACACAAACTCTTATTCCAATAGATTCAGACATTTTGGAAACAATAGAAGCTTCTATTATCAAACCAGACCCACAATAGTTCCTGTGGTTTCATACAATCCATTTATGGGTTGGAACACAAGTTTTGCCTATATGGACCCTAGGTTTATGGGAATGAATACATTTAATAGCCCATTTTCTCCTTTTTATGGTTGGAATATGCCTTTCAATGACCCTTTTTATGCTTCTGGTTGGGGTGGTTCATGGATGACTGGTTATTATCCTACTTATATTCATAATCCTTTTATGTATAATGGATGTTTCCCTGGTATGTATGGTTACAATGACCCCTTTAGATTTAATGGTTTTTATGGCAATGGTTTCAATTCTTATTATGGCCAAAACTTTAATAGAAACAACTGGGGTAGTAATAGGAACAATAACAACAATTCTCAACCAACCAATTATTCTCGCAGAACAGGTTCTTCAAATAACATGCCGGCTAGTAATGCCAACACACCAGCTCCACAAGGCTCGGCTCAACCTGCCGCTCCAAGTTCAGGTAATAGATGGTACAGTGGTTCAACTTCGCCATCTAGTAGCGGTTCTTCTTCAAGTAGTAGTTCTAGTTCATCATCTGGAAGTTCATCTTCTGGAAGTTCATCAGGCAGATGGTACAGCGGTTCAACTTCGCCTTCCTCAGGAGGCAGTTCTAGTAGCGGAAGTTCATCTTCTGGAAGTAGTGGTTCATCAAGTGGAGGCGGAAGCACTAGAAGAAGATAAATCAGATAACATTATCCTTTATGATTAGAAAAATAGTTGTTTTTTCAAGTTTATTTTTTTCAAGTTTTTTATTTATAAATGCTCAAAATGAGTTAGACATCATCAGATATTCTTTTCAAACCATTGGAAGTACAGCTCGGGCTTATGGCAGTGGAGGTGCATTTGGTGCAATTGGGGCTGATGTAAGCAGTGCAGCAATCAATCCAGCTGGTATGGCAAGATTTAGAAGCAGTAGTTTTAATATGAGTACAAGTTTTTATAATTCAAAAAATACCGCCACTTATATTAACAGTAACTTACAAGAAAACAAATTCAATTTCAATATACCAAGTATTGGTTTTGTTATAAATAGTCCTGCAGAAGATTTTGAAAATAAAAATCCAGAAGGTTTTGTCAATTTCGTAGTCGGTTTTAATATGAACCGATTGAATAATTTTCATAAGAAAAGTATTTTTTCTGCTAACAACAATTCTAGTATTTCAGAAAATTGGGCTGAAAGAGCTACAAAAACAGATGATGTGCCTGATAATTTTTCAAGATACAGTTTAGAATATTTAGCGTTTCAATCTTGGATGATAGATGCAGATTCTAGTTCATTAACGCCTAGATATGTTTCAGCCTATGGCAACAATGCTATCAATGTGAATCAAAGGGGTTTAATTCAAACTAGAGGTGGTTTAAACGATTACAACTTTTCATTAGCTGCCAATTATAAACACTTGGTATTATTTGGTATTGCTTTAGGCGCTAAAAGTGTTAGATATATTGAAAATAATAATTTTACAGAAACTGACCTTAAATCTTCGAATATCAAAGATGTACGTTCGGTTACACTAGACCAATATCTTAAAACAAGTGGCTTAGGATTAAACGCAAAATTAGGGATTAATTTTTGTCCCACAGAAAAACTTAGATTAGGATATGCATACCATTCACCAACTGTTTTTAATCTCAAAGACTCATATAGTTATACCATTCAATCTCGTTTTGATATAGAGGCTCTTAATCCATTCGGTTTTTATAGACAAGGCAGAACAGTTGGTACAGAAGCAACTGTATATCAATACAAAATAACAACGCCAGCAAGGCATCTATTCAGTTTAGGTTTGGTTAATAAGGAACTAGGTTTTTTGTCGATGGATATTGAAACTGTTAATTACACTTCAGGTAGTTTGCAACCAAAAGACCCAACAGAAGAGCCATTCTTAAATGAAAATTTAAATGTTAAAAACATACTCAATTCCAATGTCGTCAATTTAAGGTTTGGTGGCGAGTATGTCATGGAACAATATAGATTTAGAGCAGGATATGCCCGATATCCTAGCCCATATAAGGCCAATGCTGTTCCATTTATTAATAATTTAGTTAATAATATTTACACATTAGGTTTTGGAATTAAAACTTCAAATTATTCTATTGATTTAGCATACGTAAATACAGGATATGCAGATTATACGGTTCCTTATACATTAGATAATTTAAAATCTACACAACAAAATCAAACTATAACAAATAATGTAAGAGCGAGTAATGTAGTTATTTCTGTAAGTATAAAGCTAGGGGAGGATTAGGTATTCAATAAAAGGGGCATTGTTTTTAACCTTTATATTTTAAAAAACCTCAACGAAGTAAGGTTTTAAGTATTGCGGGGACAGGACTGACTTTGTCGAGCTTCGCTTCGCTACGGTTCGAACCTGCGTCCGCCTATGGCGGATAAGAGCCCAAGATAAATTAATGAGGAAACTCGTTTATATAAGCTCTTCCAACTCCTGATTTTAACCACTTTTCATATTCCATTGCATCAGTTTTATTTTCAAATTCTTTGGTGAATAGTATAACCCAAGGTCTATATTTAAAAGTGTAACCTTTGTTAGAAAGAACATTATGTGATTGAATTCTTGCATCTAAGTTAGAAGTATAACCAGTATAGTGTCTATTGAAAGCTTTAGAATATAAAACGTAGACTGTAAACATATGTCAAAAATAAAAATCCTCACAATTTATGAGGATTCGTTAGTTGCGGGGACAGGACTCGAACCTGCGACCTTTGGGTTATGAGCCCAACGAGCTACCACTGCTCCACCCCGCGATTTTTAGGACTGCAAAGATAATATATTTCTGAGAAATAAAAAACTAAATTTTAATTCAAGTAGCTTAAAATGCTTAAACTAAGCCGCCTTCGTATCCAAATCAGCCAACTTATTAACCACCATATCGGCTGTGATGATTACTTCCTTGTCATTTTTTGATGGCGCATCATACATCACATCGAGCATTAATTTTTCGCAAATGGTTCTTAATCCTCTTGCGCCTAGTTTAAACTCTACAGCTTTGCTAACAATTAATTCAATTGCCTTTTTATCGAAACTAAGTTTAATGCCATCAATTTCCATCAATTTGATGTATTGTTTAATCAAAGCATTTTTAGGTTTCAACAAAATATTTTTGAGCGCTTCTCTATCCAAGGGTTGTAAAAATGTAATCATTGGCATTCTACCAATTATTTCTGGAATTAATCCAAAAGCTCTTAAATCCGAAGGAGCAACTTGTTCTATCAATTCATGTGTTTGTGTTGCGTTTTGCGCACTGTTAAATCCAATGGCATTTGTGTTCAGTCTTTTAGCGATGATTTTATCTATGCCACTGAATGCGCCTCCGCAAATGAATAAAATATTTTTGGTGTCTATTTTAACAAATTTTTGGTCGGGGTGTTTTCTTCCTCCTTCTGGAGCAATATTAGCGATTGTGCCTTCCAATAATTTCAACAAACCTTGCTGAACACCTTCTCCACTCACATCTCTACTAATAGATGGGTTGTCACCTTTTCTAGCTATTTTATCAATCTCATCAATGTAAACAATTCCTTTTTGAGTGGCTTCTAAATCATAATCACTGGCTTGGTATAATCTAGATATAACACTTTCAACATCTTCTCCAACATAACCCGCTTCTGTTAATACAGTGGCATCGGCTATACAAAAAGGCACTTTAAGAATTCTTGCCAAAGTTTTCACCAAAAGTGTTTTACCGGTACCGGTTTCACCTACCATCAATACATTAGATTTTTCTATCTCTGTATCGTCTTGTTGATTGGCATCACTTAATCTTTTGTAATGGTTGTAAATAGAAACTGACAAAACTTTCTTTGCTTGTTCTTGTCCAATGACATATTCGTCCAAGTGTTTTTTAATTTCATGGGGTTTCAACAAGTTTAATTTAAAATCGCTATCAGCTTTTTTCTTTTTGGGGAATCCACCCATTTCCACTTCCACAATCTTAGAGGCTTGTTCAACACAGGCATCGCAAATATTGGCTTCAATGCCAGATATTAACATGGTGGTTTCGTCTTTTGGTTTACCACAAAAAGAACAAAATGTTGTGGACTTTTTAGCTGCCATAAATTATTTTTTTAGTTTGCTACTCAACAAGATTTCATCTACCATGCCATAAGCTTTGGCTTCTTCTGATGTCATCCAATAATCTCTATCGCTGTCTTTTTCAACTTTTTCGTATGTCTGACCGCTATGATAAGCAATTATATCGTACAATTCTTTTTTCAATTTCGATATTTCTTTGTAGGTTATTTCAATTTCAGAAGCCTGACCTTGAGCACCACCCAAAGGCTGATGTATCATCACTCTGCTATGTTTTAAAGCAGTTCTTTTACCATGAGCACCTGCGCACATTAATACAGCACCCATGCTGGCTGCCATACCTGTACAAATAGTGGCTATGTCGCTAGAAATATATTGCATGGTATCATAAATACCTAAACCAGCATAAACGCTTCCACCTGGGCTGTTGATATAAATTTGAATATCTCTGTTTGGGTTTGTGCTTTCTAAAAACAACAATTGTCCCATCACTATATTAGCAACTTCATCATTGATTCCTACACCTAGAAAAATAATTCTATCCATCATCAATCTAGAAAAAATGTCCATTGCAGCAATGTTCAATGGTCTTTCTTCAATGATATTAGGCGTTAAATTGGTGATTACATGCGGTGTGGCACTGTTAATATAACGGTCTACAGTTAAGCTATTCAAACCTAAATGTTTGGTAGCGTATTTTTGAAATTCTTTTCCTTGATCCATAATGTGTTATTAAACAACAATATTAATGCAAATTTTGTTTTATGCCAAACAACACATTAGATTTTTACGAAGTAAAAGTTTAGATATTAATCTGGCTTGTTCCAGTGATTACTTTAATTCAAAACTTGGAAAACTTTGAATTACATAATTTTATTTGTTTCTATATCAAAAAAAAATATCTTAGTTTTTATCAGTTAGAAGTAATAATTGAATTTTAATCTATTATAATTAGTTAATAATAATATAGTTTCCCAAAAAAACCATTTTGAAATTTGTCTAAAAACTTTAAGGTGTAAGCCATAAATTCAACTTTAAAAACAATTGTTGAATTTAATAAACAAAAAAATCATACCATAAATAGATTTAAATATTATTGATTTTTAAAAAAAAACTTTTGTTTTACAAAAAATTTAATAGTTTTGTAGGTATTATTTAAAAATAAGATGAAAAATAAAATAACAAACTCAGTTAAGCAGTTTACAGTATGTATTCTTTTTATATTCACTTTTTATGCTTGTAACAAAGAAAAAACGTTAACCAACAACCCAATTTTAGTAAGTGAAAATATTGTTGGTTTTAGTCCTTCAATTCCAGTTCCGAATCATTACATCATAGTTTTAAAAGATGACATCAAAGAACTTGAAATAAGCAAAAGAAGTAATAATCCAGAATTGTTTAAAGCAGCTGTCACAAATTTGTCAAACACTATCATTGATTCATACGATAATTTAGCTAACATTGAACATGTGTATAGCAATTCTTTAGTTGGGTTTTCAGTTGAAATTGAAGACAACAAAATTGAATTGTTAAAAAAAGATCCAAGGGTTTTATATGTTGAACAAGATCAAATTATTTCATTAGACTTTGAATCATTGAATAAAGGTAAAAGCAAACCAACTACCGAAACGCCTTCTCAAACTATACCCTATGGAATAACAAGAGTTAAAGGAAAAAACTATACAGGAGAAAATGTTTTATTCATTTTTGATACTGGTTTAGATTTACTACATCCCGACTTAAACATAGATGTTACATTAGGTTATAATGCAACATCAGGTAGAGATGCCAAATCACTAAATGATGATAATGGTCATGGTACTCATGTTGCTGGAACAGCTGCTGCTATAAATAATAGCATTGGTGTAGTTGGAGTAGCTGCAGGTGCTAAAGTAGTACCAATAAAAGTTTTAGGAGCTAATGGTAGCGGCACAATTTCTGGTATTATTGCTGGTATAAATCATGTTGCAAACACTTTCAAAAATGGGGATGTTGCAAATATGAGTTTGGGAGGTGGCGTTTCACAAGCACTTGACGATGCCGTAAAAAATGCAGCAAATAAAGGTTTAAAATTTGCATTAGCAGCTGGAAATAGCGGAGCAGATGCAAACAATTCTTCACCTGCAAGAGTTAACCATTCTAATGTTTACACAATTTCTGCTATGAATAACTTGGATGTCTTTGCTTCTTGGTCAAATTATGGCAATCCACCAATTGATTATTGTCAACCTGGTGTAAATATTTATTCTACTTACATTGGAGGAAGTTATAATACCTTGAGTGGAACATCAATGGCAGCACCACACTTTGCAGGAATTCTACTGCATAATTCTTGGATAAATGATGGCAATGTTAGCAATGACAAAGATCTATCGCCTGATGTTATTGCAATTGTTAATTAGATTAAAGCCTTATTGTTGAACTGTCTAAGCCTAATGCCATGTTTAGGCTCCTAAATTTAAAATATAAATCTTGGTTTCCATGTCATCATTTTTATGGCATAAACCAAACATCTATCAAAAAATAGATATTTTGGATTTAAACAAATTATACCACAGTGTTATGGATAAATTTACAAGTCAAATAGGTATAACAAATAAACAGGTAATAATGCGAAATAGTTGCTGAGCAATATTATTTGAATCAAGAAATCATCATTCTTCCATATCAAATTTAAGAGTCTTCGATATAAGTGAGAAAAAACCAATTATTTGTTTTTTAATCAAAAAAAAAGAGTTGTAAACATCTGCTTACAACTCTTTTCTAAGTTTTTTATAAACAACTAGTGTTGGTGGTTGTGTTCTTTCAACAATTCATAAAACTGCTCTATACTGACCGTTTTGTCGTTATAGGATACAATTTCTTTGATTTGGTTGTAGATCTTTCTTCTCAATGCAATGTCATTCATTTGTTCTATATACTCACGTTTTTTAAGACTATCGTCACTGAATTTTTTCACAAACTCATATTCTGGATTTTGCATGCCATAATTTCTAAACATGGATAATGTATAACCCAAAGAGGCTTCTTCAATATCTTGCATTTCTACTTTGATATCAAACATTTGAGCAGCTTTTTCTCTTATTAAAACTTCTTTTAAAACCTTAGCTTCGCTTGCATATCGTTCATTGATATTTTCTGTATTGTAATGCTCTTCTTTAGAATTTAACAACCAACGTTTTAAAAACTCATCTGGCAAACTGAAAGTATGTTTTTCATCTATCAAATGTCCAATCATGTGTTCTAAATGATGATCACTTTCGCCTTTGTAATAAGCTTCTAAATTCTCTTTGATTTTGATTTTGAAATCTTCTATCGATGTCACAACACCTTCACCCATTACCTTATCAAACAATTCTTGATTAATTTCAGCAGGTTTTCTTCTCGAAATTTCAGTAACCGTAACTTTAAAATTGGGTTTTAATTCAGCTACTTTTTCTTTGTCAATGCCTAAAGAAGAAGCAATTACGGTTTGATTATCGTTTAATAATTCTGATAAATTTACGGTTAGTGTACTTTCTTTTGCTAAACCGATGAATTGTTTTTTTAAGTCTTCGTTTTTAACCAACTCAGGTGTAAAAGAAATGTTTTTGTTGGCAATGCCACCTTCAAACGGGTTGTTATTTTCATCCAATTCAGTTACATCTAGGTAAATAATGTCTTTTTCTTCTGTAGAATCAACATTTTCCATTTCTCCAAAACGAACTGTTAAAGATTCAATTTCTTTTTCCACTTCAGCATCATCTACGGTGATGATGTATCTATCTAACACATCTTGATTGGTGATGTTAAACTCAAATTTAGGCGCTAATCCCAAATCAAAGGCAAACATAAAATCTTGTTTATTTTCGATGTCAACATCCGATTTTACAGAAGCACTTGGAAGTGGTTGGGCCAAAATATCAATATTATTTTCTTTAAGATAATCGAATAATTTTTGACTAGCAATTTTATTAATTTCATCTACTAAAATGCTTTTGCCATACATGCTTTTTACCATACCTATTGGAGCATGACCCACTCTAAAGCCTTTTATAGCAATTTGTTTTTGAGTTTTTTTAAGTTCTTTTTCTACAGCAGCAGCGTAATCGTCTTTGCCTAAAGCTACAGTCAAAGTAGCGTGTAAATCGTCTGTTTTATTGAAGTTTAATTCCATTATTTGATGGTTGATGTTTGATTAAATAAGAAAGTTGAGTTAAAACTATCTGAAGATAGCGCATGATCTTTATGAGATAGCCAATGCATTTGATTAATTAAGATAAATTAATAAGACCTTTCGATAAACAACAATCAAGAGTGCGGATGAAGGGACTCGAACCCCCACGCCTTTCGGCACCAGATCCTAAGTCTGGCACGGCTACCAATTACGCCACATCCGCAAATTTGTTTGAATGATTGTTTAAGAACGGGGTGCAAAGGTAGTTAAAAAATTTAAACATACAATTATTTTTGTTGATAACAAATTTCGATACATTTGCAATTCAAATTTTTAAATTAATATAAAATGTCTGTAGTTGGCACCATGATGAGTTGGTACTTTAAAAAAAGGGCAAACGCTCTTGAAGAAACCATCATAAATGCGGCTGAAATTCAATTGGATGTTTTAGACAGGCTTATCAATGATGCTAAGTACACAGAATGGGGTGTTCAACATCAGTTTAAAAACATCGAAAACTACAATGATTTTAAAAACAGATTTCCAATTCAAGATTACGAAACCCTGAAACCTTTTATTGAAAGAATTATGCAAGGCGAAAGCGATATACTTTGGCCTGGAGAAATAACTTGGTTTGCCAAAAGCAGCGGAACAACCAATGATAAAAGCAAATTTATACCCGTAAGTTTTGAAACTTTAGAAGAATGCCATTTCCAAGGAGGTAAAGATATTCTCTCGTTTTATTGTCAAAATGTGCCAGAAACGGAAGTGTTTGAAGGCAAAGGTCTTTTGATTGGCGGTAGTCATAAAATCAATTCGCTGAATGAAAATTCATTTTATGGTGATTTAAGTGCCGTTTTAATGAACAACATGCCAACTTGGGCAAATTTGATGAAAACACCCAATAAATCAATTGCCTTGATGGATGATTGGGAACTCAAATTAGACAAAATGGCTGAGCAAATCATCAACGAAAATGTGACTTCAATATCTGGTGTTCCCACCTGGACCATGGTGTTGATTGAAAAACTTTTAGCCATGCGAAACACTCAAAATATCTCCGATATTTGGCCCAATTTGCAGTTATACATTCATGGAGGGGTTAGTTTTACACCTTACAGAGAACCCTTTAAAAAACTGATTACTTCATCTAATATGCGTTATTTAGAAACTTATAATGCCAGTGAAGGTTTTTTTGGAATGCAAAATGATTTGAGCGATGAAAACTTAATGTTGATGCCGGATTATGGTATATTTTATGAGTTTGTAAAAGTAACCGATTTAGAACAAAGCTATCCACCAACTTATCTGTTAGGCGAAGTTGAAAAAGGGGTTAATTATGCTGTCATCATAAGCAATAACAGTGGACTTTGGCGATACAAACTAGGAGATACCATTGTTTTTAACTCAACAAATCCATTTAAATTTAAAATTACAGGTAGAACCAAGTTGTTTATCAATGCTTTTGGCGAAGAAGTGGTGATAGAAAATGCGGAAAAAGCCATTGCTTATGCCTGTTCAGAAACCCAATGTAAAGTGAGAGACTACACAGCTGCACCAGTTTTTTTAGATGAAAGAAACGAAGCAGGACATGAATGGTTGATTGAATTTGAAGTTGAACCAACAAACCTTCAACAATTTGCGGAGGCATTAGACCATAAATTGAAAGAAATCAACAGCGATTACGAAGCCAAAAGGCACAAAGACATAGCATTAAAAGCACCCAAAATAAAGTCGATGCCAATTAATACCTTTTACAATTGGTTGAAACAAAAAGGCAAATTAGGCGGACAAAATAAAGTGCCAAGATTGAGCAACGATAGAAGAATCATTGACGATATCCTTTCTCAAGGGTAAAATATGGTTTAATAAATTCATTTCTTCTACTAAGAAAAGAACTTAAAACTTAATATTAAAATAAAACTGAAGTTAAAAATAACAAAGTCTAATATTAGTTTAAATTGATTGCACATTTTGCTTTTAATTCTTAATAAATGCTTTCTTACAAATGGAATAAGTAATACATTTTATTGATATATGACATTAATCACAATGGTTTATCAGTGCATATGCAATAATTTGGCTAATTCTTTACCACCTATTACATTAGGCGGGTTAAACATTCAAAAAAAATCGTTAAATTCGCGCCAAAATATTCTATAAATAATGGCCATAGCAATAAAAGTTCCTAGTCCGGGTGAATCGATTAATGAAGTAACAGTCTCTAAATGGTTAAAGCAAGTTGGTGATTACGTTAAACTAGACGAACCTTTGGTGGAACTAGAAAGTGAAAAAGCAACTTTCGAGGTGAATGCTGAAAAAGCAGGTGTTCTAACTAAACAACTTGCCAAAGAAGGTGATGAAATAAAAGTGGGTGATGTCATTGTGGAAATTGACGATACTGCAAAAGCACCTGAAGGTTCAGCAGCACCTAAAGCCGAAGCTAAAAAAGAAGTAACAGCTGCGCCTGTTGCCAAAGAGGAGAAAAAAGTTGAAGCCCCTAAAGAAGCTGCCCCTGTTTCTATGGATAGCGATGTACATATTGCACCTCTAGCCAAAGAATTAATGCTTGAACACGGCATTAAACCTGCACAAGTAAAAGGCAGCGGACCAAATGGTAGAATTACCAGAACTGATGTACTTGAAGCCATTGTTGCTAAAGGCGGAAGCGGTTCTTCTTCATCCAATAAATACAGCAATCCTTCTGGCGAACGCAACAAAAGGGTTGAAAAAATGAGCAATTTGCGCAAAACAGTGGCCAAAAGATTGGTTGCTGCCAAAAATGAAACTGCTATGTTAACCACTTTTAACGAGGTAAACATGAAGCCTATCATGGATTTGCGTGCTAAATACAAAGCTAGTTTCCAAGAGAAACACGAAGTTGGCTTAGGGTTTATGAGTTTCTTTACCCGCGCTTGTTGTATCGCTTTGCAAGATTGGCCTGCAGTCAATGCTTTCATTGATGGTGATGCCATTCAATTCAATGATTATTGCGACATTTCTATAGCGGTGTCTGGTCCAAGAGGCTTAGTAGTACCAGTCATTAGAAATGCTGAAACCTTGTCTTTAGCTGATATAGAAAAAGAAGTAAAACGTTTGGCAGGAAAAGCCCGTGACAATAAATTATCACTTGAAGAAATGAGTGGTGGTACTTTTACCATTACCAATGGTGGTGTGTTTGGCAGTATGATGAGTACTCCCATTGTAAATCCACCTCAATCTGCCATATTAGGTATGCACAACATTGTGGAAAGACCGATGGTTGAAAATGGTCAAATTGTGATTCGTCCTATTATGTATGTGGCACTAAGTTACGACCATAGAATTATTGATGGCAGAGAAAGTGTGAGTTTCTTGGTAAGAGTTAAAAATTTATTGGAAAATCCTGAAATGTTGTTTGACGGTAAAACACCGGCTGAAAAAGTTTTAGGTTTATAATTTGATGAGCGATTTTTATCACCACCCCACAGCCATTATAGACGAAGGTTGCACTATTGGCGAAGGCAGTAAAATATGGCATTTCAGTCATATTATGCCCAATTGTGTATTAGGCAAAAACTGTAATATTGGTCAAAATGTAGTTATTTCACCTGAAGTCGTTTTGGGTAATAATGTGAAGGTTCAAAACAATGTTTCAATTTACACAGGTGTAATTTGTGAGGACGATGTTTTTTTGGGACCAAGCATGGTGTTTACCAATGTCATTAATCCCCGAAGTGCTGTTAATCGCAAAAACCAATATGCGCAAACCAAAGTTGGCAAAGGAGCTAGTATAGGTGCCAATGCAACGATAGTATGTGGACACGATATTGGAGAATTTGCTTTTATTGGTGCTGGAGCCGTGGTAACCAAACATGTGCCTGATTTTGCCTTGGTGGTAGGAAATCCGGCCCGACAAATGGGATGGATGAGTGAATTTGGACATCAATTAAAATTTGACGAAAACGGCAAAGCCACTTGTCCGGAAAGTGCACAAGTATACGAATTGAAAGAAGGAAAAGTAAAACGTATTTCATAAAAAATGAAAACAATATTGGTAACAGGAGGATTGGGTTATATTGGTTCACACACAGTGGTAGAATTAATAAACAGTGGTTATGAGCCAATAATAGTTGACAATTTGAGTAACACTTCTATAGATGTACTCAACAGAATAGAGCAAATAAGTCACAAAAAATGCGTGTTTTACCCTATAGATGTTTGCAATAAAGAAGCGTTAAGTAGGGTTTTTGATCAACATTCTATAGATGGAGTCATCCATTTTGCAGCCTTTAAAGCTGTGGGTGAATCGGTGGAACAACCCCTTAAATATTATCAAAATAACATTGGTGGTTTAATCACTTTGCTTGAAGTAATGCAAGAAAAAGGGGTTAAAAATATTGTTTTTAGTTCTTCTTGCACTGTTTATGGCGAACCAGACAGCAGTCCCGTTAATGAGCTATCACCCATTAAAAAGGCAAATTCACCTTATGGCAACACCAAGCAAATAGGCGAAGAAATATTATCAGAATGTGGGTTTTTAAATTGTGTTGCTTTGCGTTATTTCAACCCAATTGGCGCTCATTCAACTGCGTTAATAGGGGAACTACCTTTGGGAGTTCCAAACAATTTGATGCCTTATATTACCCAAACTGCCATTGGCATTCGTGAGCAATTAACCATTTTTGGCAATGATTATCAAACCACAGATGGCACTTGTATCAGAGATTATATTCATGTGGTGGATTTGGCAGATGCCCATGTTAAAGCCCTTGAATATATTGAGAAACACAAAAACAACACTTTTGATGTATTTAATATTGGCACAGGCGAAGGCTATTCTGTTTTGGATATTGTTAACACCTTCCAAAAAGAGAATAATATTGTTTTAAAATATGCCATTGGGAAAAAACGTGCAGGCGATGTAGAACAAGTATGGGCAGACAACACTAAAGCTAAAACGATGTTGCATTGGCAAGCCAAACACACACTAGCAGACATGGTGAAATCGTCATGGAAATGGCAATTGTCTTTGAAGTAGTTTAAAAAACCCTAAACAGCGAATAATTAAATTTGCAAACTCAGCTTTCCTACTATCTCATTTCTAAATTATAAACAACAAAACCTTTGTTAATATCTCCGTTGCCTTCTTGTTCATTGTAGGCAAATTGAATTTTATTCTCTCCATTTACAAATTGAGAGGTTTCAATTTCTGCAACATAATAACCTATCTGTGAACTATTGCCGTTGGTTTTTATAGCAACTGCTTTACTGCCATTTTCATTAAAAAACACATAAGCTTCGTTATTGCTATCAATACCTTGTGCAGTAAAATAAAACTGAACTTTTGGAGGCATCATGGCTTTATTGATATTGATACTCAATGGTGCTGATGCCATCTGATTAGGATTTTTCCCTAACTCAATGACAAAGGCACTGCTATAAGTTTTTGGTTTAGATTTATCCCAACTGAATACTTTAACTGCACCATCCTCGCAGGCATCAAAATGATAAACTAAATTTTGCTCCACATATTGCTTTGCTCTTGGGTCTGTTAGCGCATTGTCGAAATAATAATCCGCCAAAATCCAACCTCTTTGGTTGTTTTCAATGGTTTTAACAAGTTGTTCGTAGGTGTAGGCGCTGATTGGCCTATTGTCTGGCAAATTAGGAACGTATGTTTTTTGGGCAGCATCGTAATGCATCTGTCTGAACCATGCTACACTATCTGTTCTTAAATAAAAACGAGGAGCATCTTTTACTGTTGCCATTAAAACATCTCCCTTTTGCTGATTATCTCTGATAAACAAACAGGGTTGTTTCCAATTGACATAATGTATTTCTGAAATTTCTCTTGGTACTACATTGCCGTGTTTTTGGGTTTTTAACATTTCAGAAATTTCATTCCTTTTTGTGGCGCCAATGCTTATTACAACAAATAACAAAGTACAAGCCATCACATAATTCTTATTGTTTTCGTTAAACCCATAGTTGAGTTTTTTGAGAAGTACAAAACCTATATAATACAAGGCATAAGCTGCACTGATTAAAAACACAGGGTAAACAAAACTTAAGTATTTGGCATGAACAGGCTCTCTAAAAATAAAACTCATTAAAAGCAATGGTACTGCAAACGCAGAGAAAAGAAAGTAGGCTGTTTTTCTGTTTTGAAAAAAGGCGAAAACAATTCCTAATAATCCTAACAAAGGAATCAATTTAAAATCTGTTTGAATAACACCTAAATAAACATCAAAAGATTTGGTCCAAGTTTCACCTTTAAAAGCAGTCATCACAGCTTTCATATCAGGTAAAATAAGTGTGGCAATATTAGGAGGCAAAAACAATTCTATAATTGGTCGCATGATTTTGTTTCCCAAAGGTGTTAACATCAAAAACACTGCTGCGATGTTTAGAAAGAATAATAAATTATATGCATTCAATTGCCATGGTTTTGATTTTTTTGTAACCCAAGAATCGATGGCCGCTAAAGTGCCATAAAAACCAGCTGTAAATAAAAACAGAAAACAAATTAATTGACTGAGCATAGAAAGTAATAACGCAACTAACAACAAGCCTAAATACTTGGGTTGAATTCCTATTTTAGCTAGAAAAGAATTGCCTTTGTTTGGACTTTCTAGCATCATCCAAAATGAAACTAACAAGGGCACATAAAAGGCTGCAACCATGCCATAAGGCCTATCAACTCTGCTCCAATAAATTAAATACAAAGACAAACAGGTTAATGCTGCTGCCATTAATCCAACTCTGTAATTGGCTATTTGCTTACCCAATACATATACTGTTGGAATTAAAGCCGCTCCCAACAATGCCACAGGAAAACGCATCGAAAATTCATTTTTACCCAATATAAAAGCAAAAATTGTGTTGAGCCAAGTTAGCAAAATACCATTGTTTTCGCCATGTTTAAATTTACCATTAATCGCTGCCAAGGCATGCATGTATTCATCCACCCAAAGTGATAAAAATCCAATTCTATATAATCTTAAAATCAAACCAAAAATAGCCAATAGAATGGCAATTTTAAGTGCATTTTTTTCGATAAAACTAATCGTAGCAACTTTTTTAGTCGTTGTCTTTTTTGTAGCAGCAGCTGTTTTGTTTATTTGTTTGCTCATAATTTTATTTCACAAAAAATCTTTTTACAATCAGAATCAATGTTTTTTTAATGGTTCTTCCCACATTCATTTTGCTCATTCCACCCTTTTGGTCGTATCTTAAAATCAAGGGTGTTTCACCAAACAATAGTTTTCTTCTTCTCAATTTCAGAAGAATATCTACCAAAGCTTGAAAACCATCTTGGTCAAAAAAACGGTCGCCATATTCTGCCATTGCAGATTTTAGAACATCTGCTCTTATGGCTCTGTAGCCACAGGTGTAATCTTTAACCCCTTTAATGGGATAGGTAATTCTGAAAATAATAGAAGCGGCAATACTCAACAATTTGCGATACCACGCCAAACCAATAACTCTTGCACCCGGCTGAAAACGTGAGGCAATTACAACATCATGACCTTCGATAATCATACGCATCAAACGCAATATCAAGCCAGGATTGTGTGTAGCATCTGCATCCATCGTAATGATGATGTCGTTTTGATTGGAATCGTTTACAGCTTTATATAAACCGTCTCTGATGGTTGCCCCAAGCCCTTGATTCACCTCATGAACGATTAATTCAATAGGCATTTCGGCTGACATAGAACGAACAATTTCTTCGGTTTTATCTCTGCTGCCATCATTCACCACATATACTTTGTAGCTGGTTTTGCTATCTTCTTCCAAAGCAAATTTAATTTGATTCAATAAATCACCAATGTTTTCCTCTTCGTTGAAAGCTGGTAAAACAACTAATATTCTTCTAGAAATTAAATGTTGCATGGATTATTCAAAATAATTTTTAAGTGATTTTACTTTATCATAATTGTCTTTATACCATTTAATGGTTTTTAGCAATCCTTCTTCAATATTCACTTTCGGTTGATAACCCAATTCAGAGGCTGATTTTGAGGTATCGCTCACTCTGTCTTTTACCTTGTCCCAAGCTCTTGCTGGTTTAAAAATAATGTTAGACAATGAACCAGTTGCCTCTTTAATAATTTCTGCCATTTTCAAAATCTCTGTTTTAGAACCTGTGCCACCATTAAAAATAGCACCATCTTTTTGAGGAGATAATGCCGCTGCAATCATCAAGTCAACTAAATCATCTACAAATGTAAAATCTCTTGTTTCTTTGCCTGTTCCTGTGATGATTAAATCCTCATTATTCAATGCTTTTTCAATAAAATTTGGAATCACATTTCTGTATTTTCCTGCCATTTCATATGGTCCATAGGTATTGAAAATCCTGATTGACAAGGTAGGCACATGAAATAAGTGAGCGTAATATTGTGTGTAAAGTTCTGCGGTATATTTATTGATGGAATAAGGCGTTTCTGAAGGGTATATAAAGGTTTCTTCATTCATTTGTTCTGCTGTGCCATACACACAACTGCTGCTGGCATAAACAAATTTCTTAAGACTTTTGTGATGTTTTAAAATCTCTAACAAACTAACTGTGCCAACAATATTGGTTTGAATATCGCTAAAAGGATGGTCGACAGAATTTTGATTGGCAAAATGGGCAGCCAAATGAAACACATAATCAAACTCATGTTGATTGATTACAAAGTTTAATTTATCCATTTTATCAATGTCCATTCCCACAAAAATAATTCGTGGATCGTCTGGCAAAAAGATAGACATGCCAGAGGATTGATTATCCATGATAAGGATTTGAGAAACATTTTCTGCGAGTAATTTCCTAACCAGATTGTTGCCAATAAAACCGGCACCGCCAGTTACTAATACTCTTGCGTTTTTGAGGGTAGCTTTGTCCATAGCCAAATTGGTTTCGAAACTAAATTAAAACCTTGGGTTTAACAAATTTTTAAGTATGGGTTTCAATATGAACAATTAAATCATTGATGTTTTTGTAAATATCTTTAAAAAATTGATTGCGCTGTCTTTCAGAAACCTCACTAATCAAACTTGATTTTGCAATGATGTTGTTTAGCCAATTTTCATTTTGATGATTAAAGTTAATGTTATTAGTTTGCATAAAATTAAATGAACTATAACTGATAAAAGACACATTCATCTTGTCTGATTTTACTAAAATCGTATTGTTACCAATAGCTACATCACTGACATAAAAATTCAATTTGGTGCTAGTCATGGTGCCATTTTGATTAAACTTATATCCTGTTTCACAATTCTTTTGAATGGATTTAATCATCATTTCAAACTGTTTAAGTATTTCAATTGCACTTTCTTTCTTTTCAAAATAACCAACATCAAAATAATATTTTATTTGCCTAACTGTACTGATGATGGTCTCATCCGACCATATTTCAGTTGAGTTAATTCTGTTATAAGTATTATAAATTTTAGTTGCAGTTAAGATCATATCCTCTGGCAAGCTTATTTGTTCATATTTTTCGCGTTGATATTCAGAAATGTTCATCAATGATTTGAGCCAATATTTAATTTTAAAGTCCATTAATTTAGGAAATCCAAAATGATAAAAAACCGGAATATCTTCTGCCCCAAAAATCAGATGAACACCTTCAACTTGAGTTAACTTTTCAAGATTAGACAACATATTGTTTAAGTATTCTTGATATGAGAACAAAGTATTGCTGAGTTGATTAACTTTAAAAGAGACAATATTATCCAATTGTGAATTCAATGTTTCATAAGGAATTTTAAAATATTCAAGAATTAAAGAGGTTTCATTTAAAGTGTAATCAGTCTCATTACGCAATCTTCGGTATGCGCTATCAATACTAATGTTCAATAAATCACTGATTTCTTTTGCTAATGAAACATTTGAAGAAACATGACTTTCAAGGATTTTATTAAATTGTTCTTGATAGTTTTTTGCATTTTTTAATTTTTGATTCATTTCAAATTATTAATAATCGCAAATTAAAGGGCAATAATTTAAAAAAACAACATATTTTAAAATAATAATTGAATTTAATGAGTAAAATTGTAATATTTCTTTAAAATTAAAACTATAGGGCAATATTTGAAAATAATTCAACTCTGACAATAATATTTTTGTGCCATGAAAAATATCTACTTATCTAAATCAATTCTAATATTATGCATCGGCATATTATTAATGTTTTCCTCATGCAGCATCACCAAATGCAGATACAGCAATGGGTTTAATATTGGTTTTGGTGGTAAAAACAATGAATCTAGCAGTATTAAAAGAGTAAAGAAACAACCCAAAAAAACTGAAATCTGTTTAACTAATCAAACAGACAGCAATCTGATAGAAAATTCTGTCATTCCATCAGAAAACAATACAGTTTTATATGGTGAAAATAAAGAAACTGAAGCAATAAGCACCCTTTCAAAAAAGTCAATTGCTCCAAAAATATTAAAAAAAATAACAATAAAACCTCTTGCCTCTAAAATAAAAAACACAAAGGGAGCTCTCAGTCAAAAATCTTCTAAAAACCAATATAGCATTATAGATATACTTAGGTTGTTAATTGATGTTTTTTTATTTATATTATGTTTTTTGGCGTTGTTTTCTTTTATTTTCTATTTAATAATCGCTTTACTTTATACTGGATTTTTTGGATTTGGTCCTATATTAATAATATTATCTATTGCACTAATTATTGCTACTTTTGTGGTAATAACTATTAGATTGATGCAATTATTTGGATTGATACGTAAGCCCGGTATTTAGAGTTAATTAAATTTTTTAAAACTTGAACATAACTTAAGTATGCAAATAATAAAACCCTTTATACTTCTAGTAATTATTGCTTCTTTACTTTCCTCATGCAGCATCACTAAATGCAGATACAGCAATGGGTTAAAACTCGAACTTGGTTTATGTAAAAGGCAAGTTGCCTCTGATGTGCCGACTTTGAACAAGCAGCGGCTTAAAAGGCACAAAGTAATGGATTCAGCAATACAATTAGTTCATGCATCCGTATATGTGGATGCAGAGCAAATTGTTAAGGTTGCTGCCTCTGATACCCAAAAATTGCAACCAGTTTTTAGTCATAGCATTCTCACCACTTCAAAATCCTTCAAACGTTCTGTAGCATCTCCCCTCAAAGAACAGCATGGTTTGGCACAACAGGTTAACAATAGCTTTAATACTTCTTCAGCAAAAATGTCAGATCCCTGGTGGTGGCTAGATTTGATATTGGTTATACCGGAATATCCATTGTTTTCATTAGCATTTTTGATTGCAGTGTTTTTAATGTACCTTTTATTGTTTAAACTTATTGTTGGCCTGACATTGATATATCAAATTCTGATTGCGTTAGGAGGGTATACATTGTTAACTATTGCTTTGGGTCTATTCTACCAGTTTTTAGGAATGGGTCCGGCAACTGATGTTTATAAGGTTGCAGCTGCTATAATATTTGGAGGATTATTGCTTGTTGGATTAGTTGTTCTAATTATTTTAGGTGGTGGTTTTTATTTTAAATAATATTTTAGGATATGAATGGCAGTTTCATGTTGGACACTATCAAAAATAGGGTCCTTGGATTATTTGTTGCTTTAGCTTTTATAAAACAAAGTTATTTTAAAAATGATAAAATATATAACACTTCATATTGAACTTTTAGCAATTTTTATATTGTTAATGCTAATTTCCTCATGCAGCATCACTAAATGCAGATACAGCAATGGGTTTAATATTGGATTTGGTGGTAAAACTACGATGGCAAACGCTATCAAAAACAGTCAAAGACAAAAGAAATCAATTGAGAAGCTTGTTAATCATAAAACCGACTCTTCAATCATTGAATATAAAGACCAATCTTCGGTCATTCAAGCCATTTTATTTGGAGAAAACAATGAGATAAATCATCAAAATATAACTTCAATAAATACCAAGAATCAAAACTATCATAGATTAAATTCTAAAAAAATTATCAATAAGTTTAAACATAGAATTGATACGAGAGTCGTTCACAAAGCAACTCGTAATTTAAAAAATCCTAATCAAAAAAATAAATTTTGGGACGTATTGAAATTTGTGATATTTATACTTCTAGCAGCCATTATTTTTTCACTTGGTATATACGGTTTTGTTGTATTCATTTTGATTGCTTTATGGAGCGCAATGAATGGATTTCTTGTTACTTTGGGTTTAATTCTCATTGCTTTAATTACGATATTACTCATAAGTCTATTGAAACGTTTGTTTGGATATCACAAAAATTTTTAAAAAGAAAATATTAGCCATTGATTATTATAATGAAAAAATCAATTAAAATAAATGCAACTTCCTTTAATATTGTAAAAAATAAATTAGTATAAAAAATATGAATACTATAAAAACATTAACCTACCTAGGACTGCTTGCATGCATTCTTTCTTCATGTAGCATTACCAAATGCAGATATAGCAATGGGTTTAATGTTGATTTGGGTTTAGGAAAAAAACAGGATAAAATTGCTTTAAGCAAACAAAAACAGCTTAAATTAAAATCTCCTATTACTTTAGGAGAAAAAGCAGAAATTGTAAATTCAAGTATAGAAAATAATTATCAAATAACGCCTATTGATGTTTGCTTTTTGGATACACAATATCATATTATTCATGATGCCAACACTTTAAAACAAACAACATTTATACACAAAAGAACACAGAAATTCGCTCAAAAAATTGTTCAAAATAGACTAAACAAATCAGAAACTAAAAAACATAACAAACCAACAAAAAAAAGTGATTTTTTAATTGAATTACTTAAAATATTTATTTTTTTATTAGCATTTCTTGTTTGGTTGGGATTGATAATTTTGGCAACCTTGTTTTTTGTTACAGCATTTATGGTTAGACCAATACTATCAATTGTATTATATTTACTATCCATTGTTCTATTAACTGGATTATTGTATGCTTTGGCTCAATATTTTGGATATGAATGGCTATTTCAAAGTGGTTATAGCAGAGGCTATGGAGGTGGCGGATTACTTGTTGCCCTAGCAATTTTTATAACATGGTTATTTTAAAAACAGTTATATTTAAGACGAATCCATTTAATCTTGTCGCTATTTTTATAGCGTTATCATTGCTTTCTTCATGTAGCATTACCAAATGCAGATATAGCAATGGGTTTAACATTGATTTTAGAGGCAAATCAAAAGTACCTATTGCAGTAAAAAAGGCAAAAATATATAACACAATAACAGAAGCTAAGCCTATTTCTGAAAGAGATACAATCAATGATGAGGAATCTATTTCATTGAATCAAAAAACATTGAATACGCTTGGAGAAAATTCAGACATAACAACTCAAAAAGCTCCTCGGAAAAATATTCCAATTCGCAACTTAAAAAAAACCATAAAAGAGACCAAATCAAAAATTAACAAAACCTCAGTTAAAGCATTCATCCAAGCACAAAAACCCAACAAAACGAATAGCATTTTACATACATTATGGAAAATTATTAAATTCATATTTTTTTTGTGTTTGTGTGTGGCTGTTATGATAGCAATGGGCATAGTAGCAGCTTTATTGATAGCAAGTGCATTTTCTAATGATGGGGCAATTTTAATTGTTTTATTAATAGGCATTGCAGGACTTGCCATCTTAGTCCTTATTTTAGGATTGATATATCAATTATTTGGTTACGGACCCGCTCAAGATGTTTATGATTTTTGCATGAGTGTTTTTGGGGTATATTAATTTTTTAAAATTTTATATTCCTAAACTTTAGCTATTTTTGTAAAGATGTTAAAAGACATAAAGATTCTTATTTTATCCTTCGTTGCTTTGTTTTTCATAGCCTTTCAATCAGCTAATGATTATTTTGAAATCAGTAAAAACATAGAAATTTTTGGTGCTGTTTATAAAACGGTTAACAGAGATTATGTGGATGAACCCAAGCCTGGTGAGTTGATGAAAGTGGGTATTGATGCTATGCTTGCCTCGCTAGACCCCTACACCAATTACTACACCGAAAGTCAAGCCGAGGATGCCATGATTATGCGCAGTGGCGAATATGGTGGCATTGGTAGCAGAAGCATTAAAAGAGAGGATTACATTTATATTTCTGATATTTTTAAGGGTTTGGCTGCCGACAAAGCAGGATTAAAAATTGGCGACAAAATTGTTGAAATCAATGGTAAAAACTTTAAAGGCAAATCTTCTGATGAGGTAGGCAATGCGTTGAAGGGTGCCCCTAATACCAAAGCGAATTTGGTGGTGGAAAGAAATGGGCAAATGGTGAATATAGAGATTAACCGTGAGGAAATTAAATTAAAAAATGTCACTTATTTTGGTTTGGCAGACAGCGAAACTGGCTATATCAGGCTCGACCATTTTATGATGGGTGCCGGACAGGAAGTGAAAGACGCCTTGATAAAACTGAAAGCACAGGGCATCAAACAAGTGATTTTGGATTTGAGAGATAATGGCGGTGGATTGCTGCACGAAGCTGTAAATATTGTCAATGTTTTTATTGGTTCTGGCGAAATGGTGGTTTATTCGGATGGTAGAGTGATGGATGCTAAAAAAACCTATAAAACGTTAGACCCTGCTACGGATGCAAACATTCCTTTAGTAGTGTTGGTTAATGGTCGTTCGGCTTCTGCTAGCGAGATTGTGAGCGGTGCTATTCAGGATTTTGATAGGGGTGTAGTGATTGGTCAAAAAACATTTGGAAAGGGCTTGGTTCAAAATGTAAAACCATTGATTTATCGCACCCAAATGAAAGTAACCATAGCCAAGTATTACATTCCTTCGGGCAGATGTATTCAGGAGTTGGATTATAGCAATAAGGGTAAGGATGGCAAAGCAACTATACTAGCTGATAGTTTGAAAAAGAAATTTAAAACCAGAAATGGCAGAGAGGTGTTGGATGGCGGTGGTGTGATGCCAGATATTGCAATGCCTGTTCAAAAAACATCGAGTATTGTTCAATTGCTCGACAGAAGTTATTTGATTTTTGATTTTGCAAGTAAGTATCATGCAGAACATGCGCAAATTGGAGATATGAAAAACTTTATGTTAACTGATAAAGATTATGAGGATTTTAAAGCGTATGTTAAAACCACACAATTTTCGCAAAAAAATGAAACAGAAACGCAATTGCAAAAATTGATAGAAACGGCTGAAAAAGCGGAATATGCTTCAAGTTTGAAAGATGATTTTGAGAAAATGAAAAACACAATAAACACCCTTAAACTTCAGGAAATGGACCAACATAAAACCGAAATATTGCAAGCATTGAGATTGGAAATTAGCAGAAGATATTATTACGAAGAAGCCTTGTTTTTAAACTCGTTTCAAAACGACCCTGTGGTGTTAAAAAGTTTTGATATTTTTAAAAATAAAACTGATTATCAAACCCTTTTAGGAAAAAAATAATTGGATTTTCAATTATTGATATGGTTTGTTTTGGCTGGCATAGCAGGCGGGTTTTTAGCTGGTTTGTTGGGTGTTGGCGGTGGCTTGGTTTTTATTCCTGTTATCCAAAAAATCATAGAGAACAAAGTGCCACAAGAAGATGTGGTAGCATACACCATTTCAAATAGTTTGATGATTATTTTTGTAGTGGGAGTTTCTAGTTTTGCTAAACAAAAAAAACTAAAAAACACTGATCTAAAAGCATCACTTATCACAGGTTTTTCAGCAGTGATTTCATCACTCTTGGTAACATATTTATTAAAAATAACCAACACAACGGATATGGCATTATTCAAAACCTTTTTTTCGATAGTCATGTTATTAACCATTGCAAGGGTGCTTTATGGGCAAATTAAAAACAAGGTGGAAAATGATGTTCTGAAAATGCCTGCTTATCCAAAATTTGTTCCTGCAGGATTATTGGCAGGCGTTATAACGTCTTTAACGGGTTTGGGTGGGGGTGTTATCATGGTGCCTTATTTTAATAAAATCCTCAAATTGCCTGTTAAATTTTCTACAGGATTATCGCTTTCTGTAATTCCCATCATAGCCTTGCCATTAATTGTCTTTTATCTTTTTTCTTCTCCTCAAAAGGAAGTTATCGAAGGTTTTCAAACGGGATACATCATGTGGACTGCGGTGTTGCCAATTAGTTTATTTGCAGCTATTGCTTCACAATATGGTATCAGAGTTTCTCAAAAACTGAAGTCATCTGTTGTGATGATGATATTCCTGTTATTTGCTATTTTTACCTTGGTGAGGGTTTGGATTTTTTAAGTTTTTTTATCAGTCACTTTATACAGAGAGGATGCGTTTTTAAAGGGCTGAACAGGTTTATTAGATTATAACTAAAAATACACACCTTCTCAACTCGGTTTCTCTTCTCAAGTTTAATAATATAATATCAGATCGATATAAAATCTTAAAACTCATCCTAATCAATAATTATCTTTTGATAATAAACCATTTGGCTAGCTGATTCTTTTATTGAAACCAGATAAACTCCTTTTCTCAAATGATTTAAAGAAATAGCATGGTTTCCTTGTGCAGACTCTTCTACCATCACTTGACCAACAAGGTTTGTGACTTTGATAAAGTAATCTGAAAGCTCTGTTCTGATAAACAACTTATCATTTGTAGGATTAGGATAAATCCTGAAATGATTTGTTGAGGGTAAATTTGTACTCAGTGTATTAATTTGAATTGAAACCACATCGCTTGTCAGGTCACAAATAGGACTTTTGATATTGCATCTGAACAACTGATTGTGATTGGTTGCCACAAGGTTTGAAACAACAAGTTGCGAGGTTCTTACTCCTGAATACTGTCCTGCATTTTGCAAGTCTAAAAATCCAAATCCTGTATTACTTTGCCACTGATAGGAAACCCCCATAGTGTCATTTACTAGAACAGAAAATAAGGCCGTTTCACTTAAATCTTTGTTTTGTGTAACAGGTTGAGATTCCATAATTTGGCAAGGAGGCAACACAACAAATTGTCCCATCATACCTTCATCTTCGTGGGTTAACATATGACAATGATACATATATGGAATAGTATCGTTATGAAAGTCTTCAAACTTGGTGATAAAACGCACTGTGCTATTGCCTGCTGGAACCAAAACTACATCTTTTCTGCCACGCAAATGAGCAGGGGGTGCATTTCCATTGATGTCTAATATGTAAAATGGCACATTGTGAATATGAAAAGGATGGGCAATAGGTGATTGGTTTCTTAGTTCCCAAATCTCAATATTTTCGAAAGGGACACGGTAGTTTATAACATCCATGTCAAAATGCTGTCCGTTAATCACAAAAGGACCATTAATAGCCCCTTGTCCCATTGCCATAGAAGTAAAAGTTAATTGTCGGGTAATATTGGCTTGACTCTCTGCCAATGGATTGTGCGAAATCAGAGAAGTGGGGATTGTTGTAACCGGATTGGATGTAGCAGGTCCTACATTAATATCTAATACAGTAAAATCTCTGCCATTTAGTCGGTTCAAAGTGTAGTTCGGTATTGTTTGTCCTGGACCCATTCCCGGTTGTGCTGCACCATAGTGTGCATTAGGAATCTGAGACCCATAATTCATCAATCGGATGCTTTTACTATTATCCGCAGATAGGTTTACTAAGATTTCTGCTCTTTCACCCGGAGCAAGCAAAAGTCGAGTTAAGCTAACAGGGGCAGTAAGCAAGCCCCCATCACTCCCAATCATGTGAAAAGTACGGTTGTCGTTAAACCCAAAATTATACACCCGCTCAGATGATCCGTTTAACAAGCGTAATCTAACAATTTGAGCCGGTGCATTCCAAAATGGTTTTAGGGTTCCATTAACCAATAAAATACTGTCGAGTGCTGTATGTGCTGTTATAATTTGATTGTTTGCATCAAAAGCTTTGGTTTGAACAACCAATGGAATATCATCTAATCCATAGGTTCTGGGCAGATTGATAGCCGCCTCTTCATTGTCTCGGACATAAATAAATCCTGCAATCCCCATCTGTACATGGTCGTGTGTTTTTTCGTGTAAATGAGGATGGTACCAATGCGTAGAAGCATGGTCTAATACTTCAAAACTGGGTGACCATGTTTGACCGTTTTGAATTACCACATGCGGCCCTCCATCATTCTCGGGTGCTACATGCATGCCATGCCAGTGAATGGTGGTTGCTTCGTTAATGTTATTGGTCACATTCATTTTCACATTTTGATTCTTTCGTAACATGATGGTAGGTCCCAATAGATTTCCATTTGCTCCCATAGTTTGGGTAGAATTTCCTGGAAAGAATTGAACGGTTCCTTTTTGCAAATTTAGATTAATAACTGAGCCAGAAAGCGTATCCGGAATTAGAAGAGCACTTTGCGAATACAAGAAATTTGAGCTTGTGAATAGCGCAAAAAGAAGTATTTTTTTTATCATGTTGATTTTTTTGATGTTTAATACTACAAATCAATTGAAATAAAAACAATAATTAAGTAACATTGGTTACATAAGAACTTGCTTCATATAATGAAAAACTAAAATAAAAAACAATATATTTGTCCAATCAAGTAAATTAAAATTATGGAACAAAGTATTATTACATCTGTTATTTTGCCTTTGGCATTGGGCATTATCATGTTGGGATTAGGACTTTCCTTAACCATTGCAGATTTTAAAAGAGTGGTTTTATATCCCAAAGCCGTTGTGATTGGTTTGGCATGTCAGATGCTTATTTTACCTGTCGTTTGTTTTTTTATTGCTAAAATTTTTAATTTACCTCCCGAGCTAGCAGTTGGTTTGATGTTACTCTCTGCCTCACCAGGCGGACCAACAGCTAATTTATACAGTCATTTAGCCAAAGGGGATGTGGCATTGAATATTACCCTAACTGCAGTTAACAGTATTTTAACTTTAATAACATTGCCCTTTATTGTCAACTTCTCCATTCATTATTTTCTAGAATCTGATATGGCAGTACCTATGCAATTCAAGAAAATTGTAGAAGTCTTTCTGATAGTTCTAATTCCTGTAATGATTGGTATGCTTATCAAAGCCAAAAAGCCAAATGTTTCTCTTGCATTAGATAAACCCGTTAGGATTTTATCGGCTGTGTTTTTAATATTAATCATTCTCACTGCAATTTTGAAAGAAAAAGAACATGTAGTGGAGTATTTTCAACAAGTTGGTTTAGCAGCTTTGGTGTTTAATATTTTAAGCATGGGCGTAGGTTATTATGTGCCTCAATTGTTTAATATTTACAAAAAACAAGCCATCTCTATTGGCATGGAAATTGGCATACACAATGGTACTTTGGCTATTTATATTGCCTTGAATGTTTTAGGCAATAGCACCATGAGTATTCCGCCTGCTATCTATAGTTTAATTATGTTTTTTACAGCTGCTTTGTTTGGTTATATGGTGAATAGGAAACAGGCTTAAGAAAAAAGGATTTTTAAAAAAGCTATCTTATATTTCAATTAATTATTTCATAATTATTAATTATGGAGTTACCACACCATCATGGTTAATTTTATTTTTTAGATTTACTAAAATTTCATGCAAAGTTTCTGCTGCTAATCCGTGTAAAACAAGACGATACGATGCGCTATAAGTATTTTCTGGCACCATTGGATGCCTATTGTTTACTAAACCTAAATGCCCGGGAGTGCCTAGAATCTGAGCTGTGTAAATTGCAATTGTTTCATCAAGTTGTAGGGAATTTGAAGCTCTTACAAAGTCATTAGAAGTTAAGAAAAATTGATAGAATGGTGTAAATAATTCTATGGCAGACCTCAAATCCAAAATGTTTGACCACTTGTTTGGAAATTCGATGTGATCAAATTGATCATTTGTAATCATGTCTAAATTCAAATTTTGCTTTTTCTGAATGGTTATGTTTTTAGATTTTAATTGCTTATTGAGTTCTATGATAAAATTGTATAGATTTAAGTCATGTTTTAAAAACAGGTCATCTTTCACAGCATCAAAATTTTGCGGTTTTAAGGGGTTGCCTTGAATTTCAATACCATCAATATTTCTCGCAACAAATTGAAGAATCTCTGTGCCAACATGAAAGTGCCTAAATATGAGTAAATTAGCATCTGGACTAACAAACTTTTTAAGCCCCCATGCCAACATTTTGTGTAATGTTTTAGAAGAATTTATTAATTTAGGAAAAAAGAATTTAAACACATGAATAAAAAACATAGTAAGCTTAGACCAAATTACGATAAATGGCAATAAAAATTTCCTAGATTTAGAATCATTGTCTCGCATCAAAGCTTGCTTTGTTTTTTCATTTATAGGAATACTTGTATCTAAATACATTGCCAGCCAAGGGTTTGGATCGCGGGTATCGTGTTGATTTATATCTAAAATATTTGACATATTATTTTTTTTAATAATTCCCTAATTCTTCTAGTTGCATTTTATATAACCTTGCAGTTGTTTTGGCGGTTCGAGTAATTTCTTCTGCCAAACTCATATTCATTAAAGGGTGATTGAGGGCCTGTTCTAATCTATGAAAGTGATTTTCGTCTGCCACTCCATGGTAGGTAAAAAATGAAACCTGTTCTTTTTCTAAGTTTAGTTGATCTTTAATCATTTCTCCCCAGTAACTTGCCAACCTTTTGCCTATGCCTTCTATAATAAACATTGAGCCTAGCAGGTCTATAGGATTAGGTTTGCTTGCTTGTTGAAATATATAGGCACTTAGGGCTATGCTTCCAATATTTTTTTTGCCTGTCCTAATTAAATCAGGATTTTCACCCAAGTTTTCAAAATTCTTTTCCAACATTTGATAGTCTTTATGCTCTGTGGCTGTATGTTTAATAAAAGCAGAACGTAATTCAAACAATTCTATATCGATATTTGAAGCTGCACGAGAAATCCATTGAGACCCATCAATCACTTGTTGTCGAAGGTCGTGTAAAAGAAGTTTGTAGTCGTCTAAACTAAGTGTACTTGAATGAATTTTGTTTATAATTGGCACCTTTAACAACCCTTCTTCAAAATCTATCCAAATTTGAGCAAGTTGTCTTACCAACCATTCAGATATAGGATTTCTATCTAAAACTAATTCTGGTGGTTGAACCTCGCGCATAGGATATGATTTAGCAGCAGTTTGATTTGCTTTTCCACAAACTTTGAGTTGCATAAATGAAGTGATAAATCTGCCACTTTCTGGTACCATACACAAAATAGTGTCTCCTTCTTTTAATTTACCCGAATATATTAACTCCTCTAACATAATAAAAATAGAAGCTGCTCCTGTGTTTCCTTTAGTTCTAAGATTGCTAAACCATTTTTCTTCAGAAATATTAGCCCCTCCTTTTTGCATCAAGTCTTGAATTGGTTTTTTAAAAATTTCTGATGAATAATGACAGCAAAGCCAATCAATTTCTTGGGCATTCACTAAGCCTTTGTCAATTAGTTCAAGATAATGGGATACTCCAGTTTTTACTACTTGGTCTAATAATCGGATGTCTTGTTTTAAATTAATAGCTCCCTCTTTCGATGCTTCTTCAACACTTGGATAATCCAACCATGTCATTCCATTTTCTTCTTTATTGTCCTTCTTACCTGTATACATACACAGGTTGAATTTATGAGCATGTGATTTCACTTCTATCCATTCAATTTTTAAAGATAAGCCTTTATCGCTTTTTTTATTCTGTAGAACAAAAGCTCCTGCACCATCCGACAACATCCATCTCAAAAACTCAGCATCAAAAGACAGATTTTCAATGCCTTGTGATTCAAATTTACTAGACTTAAACATTCTACTTGAAAATTCAGAACCACAAACAACTGCATTACTTTTGTCTCCTAATCTTAGTTTAGCAAAGGCATCATTCAATGCCATCATACCACTTGAACATACACTTTGAAAACTGGCAATATCACATTCTTCTACCGATAATTTTGCGTGAACCATACTTGCAAAACCGGGAACAGGTAAGTCGCCTTGAGTTGTACCTGTAGAAAGCAATTGCACATCTTTTTCCCTGATTTCACTTTTCTCAATCGCAGATTTTATAGCATTAGCTGTCATTTGTGCATTTGAATGTGTGCTTTCTTGAGATTTATTGAGAGCATAATATCTTGTTTCTATACCATTTTGATTGAGAATACGGTTTTTAGCTCTACTAGGCGTTTGGTTAATCTCACCTAAATATTCTTCCATCTCATTGTTTTGAATAGGATTGTTTGGTAAAAAAATTCCTGCTGCGGTAATATATACTTCTTTCATTGTTGTTTTTTGTTAGTTAAATTGTTAACTATTTTGTCTAATAGCCCAGATAAAAAACCAAAATTTTTATTTCCTTTTTGATGATGAATAATATGCTTACTTGCAAAACCAAACCATGTGTTTTCTAAACCTATTAAACGATAATTACTATGCCCTGAAAAATTAATAAGAATGCTATTAAGAGGGTAAAGCACAATAGCAATAGTAGCCAATGGGTGAATTAAACTCATAACAAATGGCACCAAACTGAGCAATGCCGCCTCTAACCAATGAAAGCTATACACAGACCAAACAGAAGGAATATGAGATTGATGATGGATTTTGTGAACAGTTTTCATGAAAAAAGGTCTATGCATTAGCTTATGTACTGCAAAAAAATGAATTTCATTCCATATATTTAATGCAATCAAACTTAATAATACATTTAAAAAATTGTTAGTAATAATTGTAAAATATTCAATTCTATAAAAGTAAACTATTGGAAAAGACGACAACCCAAATACGAAAACTGAAACGAGAGAATGTTTTATTTCTTTTATTGTTTGATTAGATTTTGGAATGTCTAAAACTACCTTTTCTGCTATTCCCCATTTTTCAAACACTAACATAACCTGTTGAAAAAACCAACCAACAAAAAAATACAATATTAGAAAATACAAGACTGTTAGACAATAAATCTTGGGGTAAGAAAAATACAACAAAAAATCGTGAATTAATTTTTCCATGAAAATTAAATATCGTTATTCTGTACAAATGTATCTTTTTTTTAAGATTAAGCAAAATATTCTCTTAAATGGTGTCTTAACTAAAAATCCTTTCTTCCTATCCCCTTCTTCCTAATCCCTATTAAAAACTTATTTGTATCTAAATTTTATTTGATATATTTGCGAATATGAAATTATTTAACTGCTTATCGTTTATCATTGCATTGACAGTTGGCAACACTATAAATGCGCAAACCACAAAAATAACTTTATCATCTCCTTCCACAGAAAAAAACTATTTAAAAGGGGATACTATATGGATTGAGGGCAATGTTGTTTCAGATGGACCTCTACATGATGTAAATATTTATGTTACCGATTTGAATGATAGCACAACTGTATATTTCAACAAAAACTATCACACCCATGGTTCTAAACAAGATTTTAAGCAGTTTTTTATCCTCAGTCTTACAGATAAAACCATGTTAAGAGTTATTATCCGCACTTTTGACCATGATAATAATATAACAAGTAGAAAACAGCAAGTTTTTAAATGTAATTTTCCAAAAGAGAACTCCAAAAAAAATCAAAAAAGCAAATCTTCCAAAAAAGCTTCGAAAACTAAACCAGCTAAGTCTAAAGGGAAATCTTAATTTTGAGATTTAGTTGATTATTTATTAAAGTTTCACTGAAACATCACATGGTTTGATAATTTAATGAAAATTATGAAATAAATTTTCATTCTTAAGAGTTGTCTTAAATAATATGATAGCTAAATCATTGTTTTAATGTGATAAATTTTAATAACCTAAAAAAACGTCCATTTAATTTAATCTATCTGTTGTACCAGCTTCATATGATATAAAAACAATTTAACCCTATGTTTTATTGAAGGTGATGTAATTAATATATAAATAACCAAATGTTGTATTTAACGCATACTAAATAGGATTATTTTCATTGTATCACATTGATCTTACTATTATATCCTTATACCTGTTTCTTGATTTTTATTACTAATAGTTGTATTATTAGTTTAAGTATTGCTTGGAATGATAAACAATGACATTCAAGCTTTTTTAAAAACGTCTATAACCAGAAAAACCCTCTTTTGGAGGGTTTATTCTGGACTAAATCACAAATTTTATGAAAAACTTGAGTTGCAAAGATAAAACAATTTACTAGTATAAAACTACTAATTTTTTTTAAAACCTAGGTAAATAATACTAAAATGCTGATTTTCAGCAAATTAAATTTTTTTATATGAAATATTATGCTTTACTTTGCACTACTAAATCACAAATTTTATGTTAAACTTCTTTAAAGAATGACCTAAATCGCAAAAAACTAAGCTGATTATTTGCAAATCTTTAAAATAATTGCTGAAGTTTTAACATAAAGTTGCCGAAATAAGAATAACCTCATAACCTATTCTAAAATTAGGCACGTGTAAAATCTCTCTTTAAAATCCTGGTAAATAATTTGCCAGGATTTTTTTTTGATTTATTAATACGAATTTATCATTAATCACATAGAATAGACTTTATAAATTTTAAACGAGTAAAGCCCATTTTATTGGGCTTTACTTTAGAATATTAAATTTTAAATATTCTTATTTTTTCAAATCATATCTATCAGCATTCATTACTTTAACCCAAGCTTGTACAAAATCAGTTACAAATTTTTGTTTGGCGTCTTCACTTGCATACACTTCAGCCAAAGCTCTTAATTCAGAATTCGAACCAAATATTAAGTCTGCTCTGCTAGCAGTCCATTTTAATTCTCCTGTTTTTCTGTCTCTGCCTTCAAAGGTTTCCTTACTATCATCTGTTGCTTTCCAAACAATATTCATGTCTAATAAATTCACGAAAAAAGCATTGTTTAAAACCCCAGGTTGTGATGTTAACACTCCCAATTTTGATGGTTTGTAATTGGCATCTAACACACGCATACCGCCTAATAATACTGTCATTTCAGGTGCAGTCAATTTCAATAGTTGCGCTTTGTCTATTAACAACTCTTCGGTTGAAACTGTGTATTGATTTTTGGTGTAATTACGAAAACCATCTGCAATAGGTTCAAGAACCGCTATGCTGTTAACATCTGTTTGTTCTTGTGTAGCATCCATTCTACCTGGTGTAAATGGCACTTTGATGGTGTAACCAGCATCCTTTGCAGATTTTTCTATAGCTGCACTGCCACCTAACACAATTAAATCTGCCATAGACACTTTTTTGGTTTTAGATTTGGAGTTGAAGTTTTTTTGAATACCTTCGTACAATTTCAAAACTTTGTCTAATTGTGATGGATTATTGACTTCCCAATTTCTTTGAGGCAAAAGTTGAATTCTAGCACCATTAGCGCCACCTCTTTTGTCTGAACCTCTAAAGGTAGACGCAGAAGCCCAAGCAGTTGAGATTAATTCACTGATGCTTAAGCCAGAGTTTAAAATGATTTTTTTCAAATCTTCAATGTCTTTTTCGTTCACTAATTCATGGTTCACCGCTGGAATTGGATCTTGCCAAATCAAGTCTTCTTTAGGTACTTCTGGTCCTAAATACAAAGCACGAGGACCCATGTCACGGTGTGTTAGTTTAAACCAAGCACGGGCAAAGGCATCGTCAAAAGCAGCAGGATTGTCTTTGAATTTTCTAGAAATTTTCTCATATATTGGATCAAAACGTAATGATAAATCTGTGGTTAACATGGTTGGCAAATGGTATTTATTCTTATCAAAAGCATCTGGGATAATGCTATCCCCATTTTTAGCAACCCATTGATGTGCACCAGCTGGACTTTTAGTTAATTCCCATTCATAAGCAAATAAGATATTAAAAAACGAATTACTCCATTTGGTAGGCGTAGAAGTCCAGGTAACTTCCAAACCAGAAGTGATGGCATCTTTACCTATGCCAGATTTATAGGTGCTTTTCCAACCCAAACCTTGTTCTTCGATACTCGCAGCTTCGGGCTCAGGACCAACATGCGAAGCTGGACCAGCACCATGCGTTTTGCCAAGTGTATGTCCACCAGCAATTAAGGCAACTGTTTCTTCATCATTCATACCCATTCTAGCAAATGTCTCACGGATATCTATCGCAGCTGCTAAAGGGTCAGGATTGCCGTTTGGACCTTCGGGATTGACATAAATTAATCCCATTTGAACAGCAGCTAATGGATTTTCTAGTTTTCTTCCTTCTGAATATCTTTTATCGTCTAACCATTTTTTTTCAGAACCCCAATAAACATTGTATTCTGGTTCCCAAACATCTGCTCTACCGCCTGCAAAGCCAAAAGTTTTGAAGCCCATAGATTCTAGAGCAACATTCCCTGTTAAAATCATTAAATCTGCCCAAGAAATTTTTTGACCATATTTTTGTTTGATAGGCCATAACAATCTTCTTGCTTTGTCTAAGTTTGCATTATCGGGCCAACTATTAAGTGGAGCAAAACGTTGTTGACCTGCACTAGCACCACCTCTACCATCTCCAGTTCTATAGGTGCCAGCACTGTGCCAAGCCATACGGATAAATAAAGGTCCATAGTTACCAAAATCAGCTGGCCACCAATCTTGCGATTGCGTTAAAACAGCTTTGATATCCTCTTTTAGTTGATTGTATTCTAAGGTACTGAAGGCATGAGTATAATTAAATTGAGTACCTAATGGATTTGACAATGTAGAGTTTTGTCTTAATACATTTAAATTTAATTGATTAGGCCACCACTCTAAATTCGACACAGGTTTTGTAGGCATCGTCTTTGTCTCGGTGGGCGAATCCAGTTTTGGTTTTTCAGTGCTTGTCATCTGACCGTTGTGGAAAGGACATTGCGAAATGTCATTGTTGCTCATTTGGGCTGAAATAGACCAAACTGCAATAAATGGGATGATTGTTAATATTTTTTTCATATAGGTTGATATTATTTATTGTTGCAAATATAAGCTTTATTATTTTCATAAATAAAATTGATATTTATAATATTATTATTGATTGTGTATATAATGTAGTTTGTTTTTTCCCAGTCAAAAAATTTAATATTTAAGTAATCAAATAAGAAGAAAGTTATACCAATTCTAATCATAAAATTGTCCAAGCTATTTTATGATTAGAATTGTAAATGCCGATATAGCTTGAAAATAGTCCATTTTATAAGTTAATTAATTGGACTATATTGAAAGCATATTCGGTATTATTTACTTAATATAACTTTAAAATGTTGAATACCAATTTCTGTGATAATTTCTAGTTGATATATGCCAGAATTGAATTCATTTATATCTAACTGATATTCTAGGTTTTCAGGAGTTGAATACAACATTGTTTTACCATCTAAACCAATCAACTTAATCGACTGAATTATTTGGTTTGAGCTAATATTACAAATTCCAAAAGTAGGATTTGGATATAGATTAATATTTTGGTTTTTGTTAAGATTATTAATTCCAACAGCTGAGATAACTTTTGTAATACAATGCTCACAATCCTTTTCAGTTTTAACGCATAATTTAACACTAAATGAAGCCTCACTTGTATAGGTATGTTCGGGGTTTTTATCTTGAGAA
Organism: Bacteroidota bacterium; assembly: GCA_030682255.1. Taxonomy (GTDB): domain Bacteria; phylum Bacteroidota; class Bacteroidia; order NS11-12g; family UBA955; genus JABMMZ01. The sequence goes on from JAUXOK010000017.1 coordinate 107,767, forward strand.
AAATTACCATCACCAAAATCCCATGTCCAATTGGTAATAGTATTTCCATTTTCCAATGAAGTGTCTGTAAATATAAATGTCAATTGATCATTTTTTTCAAATCTGAAATTAGCGGTTGGAAGTGCATTTATACTTAAAATCTTAAAACTTGTATCTCTGCATCCATCGTTGCTTTCAACCCAGTTTCTTACAGTATAAGAACCAATTTGAGAATAAGTATGCTTTGGGCTTTTCACGCTTGATGTGTTCCCATCTCCAAAATTCCAATTGTAAGAAACCGCATTAATACTCGAATCTACAAAATTTGATACATTGCCCAAGCATACATCTGTTACCCTGAATTTTGAGACAGGAAGCGGTTTAATACTAATACTTATACTTGCAGAATCTTTACAACCAAAAGAATTTGTTTCTATTAATTTTAAAGAACCGTTAGTGCCATCGTTCCATTTCATATTAATAGAATGCGTGTTTTGTCCACTAATGAGTTGTCCTCCTAATACCATCCATTGATAAGTGTTGCCTTGATTGAGATTAGAACTATAATTATGGTTCGTATTTAAACATGGACTTATTACACCCGTGATAGTATTTTTGACAATTGAGTTAACTTTTACCTCGATAGTATCTAATGCACTGCACGAACTTGCATCAAAGGTTTTCTCTAAAATATAAATTGTATTTTGTGTTGGTTTTACGAAAGAAACAGCTTTAGTCGAACTGTATCCACTAGGATTACTTGTCCATTTGTAACTAAATCCATTTTGAGTATTGGTGCCAATTTGTACACTATCTCCTAAACATATATTTTTATTAGCACCTGCATTAATCAGTGGTTTGGGATTAACAGTTACAACAATTGTATCTCTTCTTGAACATCTCGAGCTATTATTAGTAACTATTAATTCATATTCATTTGTATAAAAAGGATCAACAAATACCCTAGATGTATAGCCATAAACGGTTTGATTTGTTAAATCGTTCCATAAGTAACTATGACCATTTAGTGAATTAGGTCCTATACCTATAATTGTTCCTTGACAAATAGTTTGGTCTGTTCCAGCGTTTGCATTAGGCAGTAATTGTAAAGAACGATTGATGATGAAAGAATCATTAAATACAAAGCCGTCAGATTGTCCGTTTGGATTGCTGGTCCATAAAACATATTTGGGATTATTTAACGATGTAAAGTTAAATAATCCTAAAGTAACTGTATCAGATTTTCCATTAAGAAGATTTCCCGTCCATTTAAAACTAGGTTGAACATTATTTGAAATAATCCAATTGACATCTATGGATTTCAAAGTGTCAATTCCAAAATTCTTGATTATTACTTCTACTTGATAAATACCTGCACATTCAGTTCCAGATGGCTTGAATAAAGATATAACACCTGCATCATTTTTTGAAAGCATAAATTCATCAGCACCTATGTCTGGTCTAATTGTATCCCTTATTTCGTTGTCAAAATCTCTTGTAATGCCTAAAACCCTAACTCCAGTTCCTTTCAAAGATGGATTAATGATGTGCAAATCACTAGAAGAGTTAAAATAAGGATTAAGAGAAAGCGAATTTTGATTTTGTCCACTAACAGAAACTAATCCAGCTAAATTAAATACAGATGTTCCCCAATATGCAAATTCATTTCCTTTTGTGTATAGGTTATTGTGACTGCATGAAGAAATTTGATTGCCAGCAACAATATATAAAGCATCACCACCTGCCATAACAATATTGTTGTTTTTTATTTCTAAATTAGAATTGTAAATTCCAGAGGTAAAAATACCTGCATTTGCACTGGAATTTGTTGTAAAATTCATGCTATTAAATACTAATTTTTGATATTGTACACTGTCTAAATAAATCCCCTTTCCAATAGATTTAACTATCATATTATTTGAGATGTAACCGTTAGAATTTACATCAGCAATACATCTACTTAGCAACAATGCAGTTTCTGTATTTTGACCTCCAAAATAATTGCCATCAATATTAATTGCCTCATTACAACGCAATAGTTGAATGTTATAATTTCCTGTAATACTAGTAATTACATTTTTGAATGTATTTTTTTTGACTGATATTTTGTTGTTGTTTATTATACTCACGGCATAATTATAGGCGCTATCAAATGTATTGCCTTCAATGATAGTTCCTGTTTCAAAATTTGTTGCATCTCCTTGATAAAGCATGTTATAAGTTCCAAATTTGATCAAATTATTAATAAAATGATTATTATCATCTCGACTTTGATCTGACCATATGTTTATTGCATTAAGATTGGCGATAAATGGTCTTAAACCTATCATTTGGCAATTCAAAAATTGATTGCTATTTGCACCATTCAAAATATGAATAACATGACCATATGGATTGGTGCCAGTTCGCATAAAAGTAATGCCTTCGAAAGTTATATAATCTGCACCTCTTAATTGTAAAGTAGCATTGTTATTACCTGTGGCAGTTGTAGAGGGCAATGTAATTACAATTTTTGTACTATCATTTGTGATATTTTTAAATTTTACAGGGTTGTTTATTCCCATTCCAGGCAATTGTGTTAATGTAATTTGTTCATTATAAACACCATGTTTTACATTGAAAGTAATAGGTCCACAAACGCCTCTAGATGACATACCTGTAATAGCATCATTAAAAGATTTAAAATCTGTTCCAATAGTATCGCCAATGGTGTAATTTCCTGTTAACCCAGCATATTTTGTTATTTTAAGTGTGTCATTCAAAGTTTTTTGATCACTCAAGTTATTGGGGTTAATTGTCCAAATAATAAAATTATAAGGGGTATTTGACGCAAAGGTAAATGTCCCAATATCAATAGAAGGTGATGAGGAACCTGGTGCTAATATTCCTGTCCAATTATAAGAAGTTTGATTATTTGAATTAATTTTCCATTGAATAGTTAAGCTTTTGATAGTGTCTGAGCCATAGTTTTGAAATTTTACCTTTACCTTATGTATGCCAGCACAGAAAACCGAAGGGCTATCTATATTATTGATGCCAACATCTATGTTTTTAGGAAAAAATTCATCAGCACCAATATCTGGCGTATTAATATCTCTTATGTCTCCATCTATGTCTGTTTTTACCCAAGGTGAAATCATGGCTTTACCATTTAAGCTAATATTTGCAACATGTAAATCTGCATTGCTTGTATAACCAGGATCAACATTTAATGAGTTTGCATCCATGCTGGTATTTGATTTCCAATTTGACATACTAGTGTAGGAACTTGCATTCCATTGACCGATATAGGTGCCATTAGAAAAATGATTATTATAATCTAATGAATCTATATCAGAAATATTGGTCCCAGGTACACTTATAGCAAATCCCGAACCTTTGTTAACCATATTATTATTTACTATTCTGATATATGAATTTGTATATTGAGGATAATGATAATAAGCTGCACTAGCTGACAAAGAGCTGTTGATTAATACATTATTGTGGTGAAAATTGAGATAATTACACAAATAAATTGCTAAACCTGTGCAATCTCCAGTTCCGCCACCATTAAAGATAAAATTATTATAGATTAAGGTTGGTATTGATGAAGTGCTTGTTGTATTTGCAACTACAATAGCTCTTACAACCTGACCATTTTTTGCCAACATTTGTACCTTGTTGTTAATCATTTTTAAAGAAGGAGATGATTCTATCCGCATGGCATAAGAAACGTAATGTCCTTGATTTGAACCAAAATCTCCCATTCTAAAGTCATTACCATCAATAACAAATCTAGATTGATTTGTCATATAAATCCCTGAACATCCACTGGTATCAATAATGTTTTTTGCAAACAAATTACCAGAACTTGATGATGTGCCATAAATACCGTTATAACCATATAATAGTCGAGAGTTTTTTACAAGTGTACTATCCGCATTACCAGTAAAATGAATACAAGAACCAACACCATATATAAATCCTAAACTAGAGCTGCTTGGCATTTTTCTACCTTTAAAAAAGCAATTTTGAAACTGATTATTGTCTGCATCATTACTAATTTGAACCACAGTACAATATGTATTGGTTCCTGTTCTTTCAAATCCTATTCCTCTAAAACGAACATGATCTACGCCATATAAATGTACTACATAATCATTAGTTGCAGATGAAGAAGAAGCGTTAGTTAACAAACATCTGGTACTATCTAAACTGGTTGATCTGAATGTTATTGTATTAGTAGCTGAACTATTTGTGATATTAGCAATTTCTAAATTAACACTATAAATTGTGTCATATACTGTAATTACAACAGGACCGCTTACACCGGCACCTTGGGCTGTGCCTCCATCATTTCTTGTTCCGTTAACTAAATCACTGATAGCTGATTCCCAAGTTAGATAATTAGTGTTACTAACTGATTGATTTGGATTAATGGTGTAACTGCCGCTTAATTGAGCAAAGATATTCATTGGGAATACAACAATTAAGAGAACAATTGATAACCAAATAGTTTTGACTTGTAGATTTTTTTTCATGTTTTTTAAATTGTTTATATGTTAGAACTAAATTGATAATTTCTATCTAAAATAATCGAATGAATATTTTAAATGAATAACAAATGTAAAAATATAAATTTTATAAACAAGTGTTTTTTTTACTTTTTTTACTTTTTAGATAAATTATGAAAGTTTAAACCAAAGCAAACATCAACTAATACATTGTTTACAGTCTAATTTTTCTAGGTATTAGCATCTGTAAAGATTGAATTTGGTGCAAAATTGCGTAAATTTGCCGTCTCATGTCAAGAATTGTAGCAATAGTAGGTAGGCCAAATGTGGGTAAATCCACTTTATTTAATAGATTAATTGGTGAAAGAAAAGCCATTGTAGACGATTTAAGTGGGGTAACTCGTGATAGACATTATGGCGAATGTGAATGGAATGGCGAGACATTCAATGTAATTGATACCGGTGGATACGTAAGCGATAGCAAAGATATTTTCGAAACTGCCATTCGCGACCAAGTAAAAATAGCCATCGAGGAATCAAGTATTCTACTATTTATGGTAGATGTTCAAACAGATGTTACGGATTTGGATGTTCAGTTTGCTAGTATTTTAAGACGTTCTAAAAAACCTGTTATTGTAGTTGTAAATAAAGTTGATACACACGAAAAAATAAACGATGCTGCTGTTTTTTATACTTTTGGTTTTGAACATTTGTATACCGTGTCTTCTGCATCTGGATCAGGAACAGGTGATTTATTAGATAAAATCGTAGAATTATTACCACAAGATTTAGGTAGTGAATTTCAAAATGAAGCATTAGAAAATTTACCAAAAATTGCAGTTGTTGGTCGCCCTAACGTTGGTAAATCATCATTTGTAAATGCTTTGTTGGGTTTTAATAGAAATATTGTAACAGATATTGCTGGAACTACAAGGGATTCAATTCACACAAGATACAATGCATTTGATAAAGATTTAATTCTAATAGATACAGCTGGTATTCGTAAAAAATCTAAAGTTGAGGAAAATATTGAATTTTATTCTGTTATGAGAAGTATCAAAGCCATAGAGGATTGCAATGTTTGTATTCTTATGCTAGATGCCAATCAAGGTATTGAATCTCAAGACATGAATTTATTGCAATTGGCACACAGACAAGGCAGAGGAATTGTGGTATTAGTTAATAAATGGGATATTTATGAAAAAGAAACCAACACTTCTAGAGATTACGAAAAACACGTTAAAGAAAGAACAGCACCTTTTACAGATTATCCCATATTATTCATAAGCGCTTTGAATAAACAAAGAATTTATCAAGCTCTGGAAACGGCTTTAGGTGTTTATGATAATTTATCTAACAAAGTTAAAACATCTAAGCTTAATGAGGTGATGTTGCCAATTGTTCAAGCTACACCTCCTCCGGGTGTTAAGGGTAAAACAATTTCAATAAAATTCATTCAACAACTGCCTTCAAAATCTGTGTGCTTTGCTTTTTTCTGCAACCTTCCTCAATATATCAGCGAATCTTATGGTCGGTTTTTAGAAAATCAAATCAGACAACATTTTAATTTTAAAGGCGTGCCTATCAAAATATTTTTTAGAAAAAAATAAAAGCTTCTCTTTAATTTTGCCAACCTTATTATAAAGATATTAACATGAAAAAATTATTATTTATAGCCTTGTTCATTTCATTGATAAGTGCTTGCGGCTCTGCTGCTCCAGAAATTGATGTTACAGAAGAAAAACAAAGAGATTCTGTAGATTTAATCGTTAAGGATAAAGCTCAAATGCTTCTAGATTCTATCGAGAAAGCAGAAGAAATGAAAGAGTTGCAAGGCGAATCAAAGGTTACTGAATAAGAAGATTTCCTCTTTTTGTTAATGAATTTTTTATCCCATTTTTATTTTCATCAAGCAGACAATCACCATTATAACTGTGGTTTGGTTTTGCCAGATTTGATAAAAAACTTCTGTCAATCTAGATTAAACCTTCAAAAGGATTATCAAAACGAAACCAAAAATGCTTTAAAATTCGGAAGCGAAAGACATCAAGAAGCCGATAGAGTTTTTCATAATTCAGATTATTTCAATACTGCCACCCAAGCTTTTGCATCTTTAACGAATCAAAATGCTCAATGGCCCCGAAAGTGGTTTTTAAATCATTTATTAGTCGAAATTCTATTAGACAGGGTTTTGATGGATTACAATCCTAATTTATGCGCTTCGTTTTATGACAATCTATCTAAAGTTAAGATGCCTGAAACTATAGAGTTTATTCAGGAGTCTGGCGTGGTAAATTCAAATTCTTTTGAAGAGAAATATATTCGATTTGTCAATTTTCCGTTTATTTTCGATTACCAACACAATGAAAAAATCATTTTTGCGTTAAGCAGGGTGTATCAAAAAGTTGGAATCAATTATCAATGGACAGAAAGTGATAAAGCTTTATTGCTCAAAAACATGCCAATGATGATTGAGATTACCAAAGATTTGTTGCCTAATTTAAATGAAACACTAAAAAATTAAATACAAAAAATTGTTAAAAAAAATAGATATTTGCAAATCGATGAAACGTTTTCGTTTTTTAATACTTGTTTTATGTTTTCCATTCGGGGTTTCATTCGCTCAGAATGCTACCAAATATAGTAATGAATTTTTGCAAATTGGGGTTGGCGCAAGATCCCTTGCAATGGGTGGTGCTGTAGTTTCTTCATCCAATGATGTTTTTTCTGGCTATTGGAATCCAGCTTCTTTAACCGGTATTCAAAACAACGCACAAGTTGCCCTGATGCATGCTTCTTATTTCGCAGGAATTGCCAATTATGATTATGGTGCTTGGGCTACAAAAGTGAATGATGAAAGTGCCATTGGCATCAGTTTAATCCGTTTTGGTGTAGATGGCATAGCTAATACTTTCGATTTAATTAGAAATGGTGAAATTGATTATTCTCGTGTTACTTCTTTTAATACTTCAGATTTTGCGGCTATTTTATCTTATGCCAAACAACAAAAAATTACGGGTCGTAAAGATTTAGACTTTGCTTGGGGCGCCAATATGAAAATCATCAGAAGAAAAATAGGTCCTTTTGCAAAAGCAACTGGATTTGGATTAGACGCTGGTTTTAGTTTGAAAAATGAAAAAAGAAATTGGTCAACCGGTTTGGTAATTAGAGATGTTACTACAACTTTCAACAGTTGGCGATATTCTTTCACTGATGCTCAAAAGGATGTTTTGGAAGCAACTCAAAACGTTATTCCTGTTAATACTTTGGAATTGACTTTGCCGAGATTGATATATGGTTTTGAAAAACATTTTGAAGTGAATGATTGGTTTTTTCTTGCAGAAGCCAATGCACAAATAACACTCGATGGTAAAAGAAATACTTTAATTCGAACCAATTTTTTAAGTATCGACCCAAATTTGGGGGCTGAAATAGGTTATACCATCAACGATAAAAATAAATTGTATTTTAGAACTGGTATAAACAATTATCAGAAATACACCAATAAAAATGGCAAAAGAGTGAGTTCTGTTATGCCCAATGTGGGAGTAGGTATTGTTTTAGGTAACTTTTCTATAGATTATGCGTTAACCAATATCAATGCTGTAGCTGGAAATGGACCCGCTTTGTATAGCAATATCATCTCATTAAAGTTAGGAATCGATAAAAAATAAATGAGGGTTCTACTAAACTAACCCTTTCATTATATTACCTTTGCCGCTTTATGTCTTTTTCCAATATCATTGAAAAACTTAAACAAAGATGGCAGGTTAACTCTGCTTGGCAAGTTTTAATTATTCTAATTGTTTTTGCTTGTACAGGTTATTCAATCATTGGCATCAAACATTTGATTGGCATTACAGCTGATACGGATCTGTTTTATCGTATTTTGTTCTACATTTTGGTGTTACCTATTTATAATGTATTGCTATTGATGTATGGATTTATTTTTGGGCAATTCAAGTTTTTTCTTGCCTTCGAGAAAAGGTTTTTTAAACGAATTATCGATTTATTTGTTAAAAAGAAATGAGTAATTACCAGGTTGAAGATGTTTTAAAAGCGTTGTCTCATGTTGACGACCCCGATTTACACAAAGACATTGTGAGTTTGGGCATGGTAAGAGACATTAAAGTTGAGCAAAATCAACTGTTTTTTTCTGTTTATTTAACTACGCCTGCATGTCCAATGAAAGACATGATTGAAAACGCTTGCAGAAATGCTATTGCGCATTTTATTGGTGAGGAAATTGCTTGTGAGATTAATATGACAGCTGATGTTAGCGTCAATAAAAAAACAAATGCCATTATCTCGAATGTCAAAAATATTATAGCCGTTGGGAGCGGTAAGGGTGGCGTTGGTAAATCAACAGTTTCTGCTGGCATTGCTGCTGTTTTAGCAAAATCGGGCGCAAAAGTTGGCCTTTTAGATGCTGATATTTACGGACCATCCGTACCAATTTTATTTGGTGTTCAAAATTCTGAAATTGAAGTCGTTAATAAAAATGGGGGAGAATTAATGTTGCCCGTAACTGTTGCAGGTGTCAAATTGTTTTCAATAGGATTCTTATCAAAACCAAACGAAGCCGTTGTTTGGAGGGGACCCATGGTCTCTCAGGCTATTAAACAATTCATTACTGGGGTAGATTGGGGCGATTTAGATTATTTGATTGTAGATTTACCTCCTGGAACAGGCGATGTACAAATAACCATCACTCAAACTTTACCTTTAACTGGCGCTGTTATTGTATCCACACCTCAAAATGTTGCTATTGCAGATGCTAGAAAAGCTTGTGCCATGTTCAAAATGCCAAGTGTTAATGTACCAATTTTGGGTATGGTAGAAAACATGTCTTATTTTATTCCTGAAGATGCGCCTGATAAAAAATATTTCATATTTGGCAAAGGTGGAACTAAAAAATTAGCCGAAGATTATCAAACAATTGTACTTGGTCATTTGCCCATTAATACGAGAATCATGAATGACTCAGATAATGGAAAAATATATGATGAACAAAATTTGGAATTTTTTACAGAAATTGCGGGCAGTTTAGTCAGACAAATTGCTATACTCAACAATCAACAAAACAGTTCATCAAATGGATAAGATAAAAATAGTACAAGATGCTTTAGATTCAATTAGACCCTTTCTGAAAATGGATGGCGGAGATATTGAATTGATAGAAATTGACGAGCAAAATGTGGTTAAAATAAAGCTTTTAGGCAATTGCAGTAGCTGCGACATGAGCCACATGACCATGAAAGCGGGGATTGAAGAAGCTATCAGGAAAGTTTTTCCAGAGGTGAGTTCGGTTTTGTCTGTAGCTTAAAATTAAATATTATTAAAACATTCCTGACACCTCGGTTCATAATATTCTTTTCCTCCCACTAGCATCAAAACTTTATTATCTAATTTACGATAAGAAAACTCTGCATCAGAGCCGCAATGTTCACATTTTGCCTTTAAATGATGTTGATTTGTAGCAATAGTTTTAAGCATGGGCATTAATCCAAATGGGCGTCCCAAATAATCCTTGTCTAATCCAGACGCTACAAAATCAATCCCCTTTAAAAGATATTTTTTCACATCAAAAAGAAACGTTTTGTCAAAAAACTGGGCTTCGTCAAATGCAATCAATTTGGTGTAGGGTGTAATAACTTCGTTTAAATCCATGTTGGCATCATGTATCAAGCACGCGTGTTTTTTGCCGTCATGTGTGGTGATATGAGATGAGGAAACACGGTTATCTGAAGCTGGTTTCAATACAATTAATTCATTGCTCTTTAAGTTTAATGCACTGATGTGTTGAATCAATGCAGTAGTTTTGCCAGAAAACATGCATCCATAATAAAGAGTGAGTTGCGCAGCCATTGTGTTTAAATTATTGTAGGCAAATCTATATGATTAAGTCGATGTTTTAAAGAAAAATGTATTGTTTTCGAGGTTAAAATAATAGTATATTTGCTTTTTTATAATTGACAACAATGCCACAAAAAGAGGTTTTAAATAAAATTCAAGAAATTACCAGACAAATTAATGCATCCATTTCTGAAATTGAAAATCATCAAAACATCGAATTTCATTCAGAAAATATTAAGTCATTGTCGATTCAAATTCATCAATTAATCACACAAAAAACCACTCCTGAAAAACCAGTTGTATCAGAAATTAAAATCATTAAAAAAGAAGAAATTCAGCAAACACCTAATTTGCCTGTCGAAAAAATAGAAGAACCTATAAAAGCACCAGAACCTATTCAAGAAATCATTGAAAAGATAGAAGAAAAACCAATTGAAGTGCCAGCTCCAATTATTGAGCAAGTTATTGTTGAAGATATAAAACCAGCAGTTGAAGTTCAAAATCATCTTCAAAAAACATACGAAGAACAAAATGACCACGACAGTAGCAGCAATGCTTTTAATGATAAATTGTCTAAATCTGGCACACCTCCTTTAAATATTGCAGACAAATTAAAGGAAACGCCAATTAAAGATTTGGCAAAATCAATTGCAATCAGCAAAAAATTTGAATTTATCAATACGTTATTTGATGGCAAAGCTGAGGATTACAAAAATTGCATTAATACCATACAAAATGCTAGTTCATATCAGGATGCTATCTCATTTCTAGATTCACAAATACTGCAACAATTTGATTGGCAAGACCATGAAAAATTATCTGAAGAGTTTTTTAGTTTAGTAAGAAGAAAGTTTCTTTTGTAGTAAATGTTTAGCTGGCATTCTATTCCTTTTGCCAGATATTTATTGGCTTTTGTCTTAGGGATTTTTATTGCCATTTATGTTACACAAATTTCTTTTGAAATATTAGTTCCAATCGTATTACTTGGTTTTGGGGCGATATTGATTTTTTCTAAAACATCAATCTTAAAAAAACACAAATTCAAAAGTGTTTTAGGTTTACTCGTTTTAGGTTTACTTGTTATACTTGGCGTTTTCAGGACTAAACTCTATCAACAAACCAATTTACCACATTATTTCAAAAAAATAGAAAAAGCCCAATTCTATCAAGTAGAAATCAAAAGATCTGTAGTAGAAAAAGCTAAGTTTTTCAGAGCTTATGCTGAGGTGGTTAATGTCATAGATAGTCAAGGTAAGAGTCATAAAAGCAGCGGTAAAATTTTGCTTTATTTGAGCAAAACTTTAGCAATCAAACAGCCTCGAATTGGCAATCAGTACATTATTTTAGCGGAGTCAAACGACATACCGCCACCAGCCAATCCAGGTGAGTTTAATTATAAGCAGTTTCTTTCTTATCAAAACATCCATCATCAAACATTTGTCCACAATGAAGTCATTGAATTGAATGCATACACATATTCTGTATTTAGATTTGCCGAACAATTGAGAGATGAGGTGAGATTAATTTTAAAAAATGCTTTCAAAAACAAGGAAGTTTTGGGAGTTGCAGAAGCCTTATTAATAGGCTATAAAGACGATTTGGATCAAGAGGTTGTGGCAGCTTTTTCAAGAACGGGCACATTGCATGTGTTGGCAGTCAGTGGTCTTCATGCAGGTATTATTTATTGGATATTGGGATTTTTAACTGGCTTTTTAAAGAAAGTACCAAGAGGAGTCATCATTCAAACCATCATAATTGTTTTGTCTTTGTGGTTATATGCTTTTATCACTGGATTGTCCTCTTCGGTGATGAGGTCTGCTTTGATGTTCAGTGTGGTTGGTTTATCAAAACTATTCAATCGAAGAACGAATATTTTCAACACCATCTATGTTTCTGCATTCATAATTTTAGTCATCAATCCCTTGGATATAGTCAATGTCAGTTTTCAGTTATCATATGCCGCTTTGTTGGGAATTGTATTTGTTCAACCTATGATTAATAATTGGTATGCACCTTATAATAAAATAGACAAATTTATATGGGGCTTGATTTCTGTTTCTTTTGCAGCTCAATTATTTACGTTTCCACTTGGTGTGTATTATTTTCATCAATTTCCGAATTATTTTTTGTTCTCAAATTTAATTATCATTCCAATCATCATAGTTTTGCTTGTTCTATTAATTCTAACTGTTAGCTTTTCTTGGATACCCATTGTTTTTGAATTTTTGACTTTTTTATCTCAAGGTTTAATTCAAATCAATAATTACTTGGTTAAATGGTTAGATCAGCTTCCAGGCAGTCATATCAACGGGCTACATCTTGATTTTTGGCAATTGGCATTCATATATCTATCACTTTTTCTCTTTTTATTAATATTTTCAACCAAACTGAAAATTGTTTTTTTTTCATTTCTTTCTGTAATATTGATTTTACTGTTGTCCTTTAGTTACCAGAACATAATTCATCAAAAACAGAAAATTTTAACTTTTCATGATATCAAACGTCATGATGTATATACTTGTATGGAAGGTAAAAAAGTCTATATTATTTCTGATAGTATTTTTCTTTCCAAAAAAAGTGCCATTCGTTTTCACTTAGAGCCCTATTTTTGGGAACATGGAATTCAAGAAATTTTGACATGTGATTTTTCAAAAAACCATGCTTTTGCAAATTTAAAAATAAAAAAAGATTTAGGATTTCAATTTTTTGACAGAAAAATGACAATGTATAATAATGGCATATCTGAATCAGATTCTATAGATTTTTTGGTAGTAAAATGGCAGCCAATGATGGAAATTTTAAATTTAAAAAACAAACGTAATATACTGTTTATAAGCAATTTAAAGTATAATCCAAATATTAACGATTCTTTTTTACACAACTTAGGATTTACTAACAAGTATTATTCTATTAAATTGCATTAATGCATAAATAAATCAAACCAAGTTATTAAATTTTTAAATTAGATTTGATTATTTAAAAATCATTTCTATATTTGACCCTTCAAAGAAATAAAATAATAAATATAAATTAAGTTAAATTATGATTAAATTTTACAAACTAACCCAAATTGCAAAAATAGCATCGTGCATAGCAGCATCGGTGTTTATGTTTTTTGCACAAGACGCATTAGCATTTCCTGGCGGTACTTACACCATTGACAGAAATGCTGCATCTTCAGCAACCAATTATCGTTCATTCACAGCACTTGCTAATGATTTAAGAAACATCAATCGTGGTGATACCGGTGCTAACAATTACGCAATTGGTGGCGCAGGTGTTCAAGGTACAATTATTGTTAATGTGGTTTCAGGTTCTGGTCCTTACACTGAAAGATTTCAAGTAAATCAAATTTTAGGAGCTTCCTCAGCTAGAAGAGTAATTATTAACGGTAATGGCAATACTATTCAATATACAGCAACAGCTGTAAACCAAGCGACAATTGAAATGGACGGTACAGATTTCTTTACGTTTAATGATTTAACGATTATTGCAACTGAACAATCAAGTGTGGGTGGTAAAAATATTTGGATGTACAATTCAGCTAACTTTAACGTTATTAAAAGATGTAATTTAAGAAGAACGTTTGCAAATACATCCCAAGGTTCAGCTTATATATGGATGAATCAAAGTACTTCAACGTCTCCATTCACATATGGAGATGCTGCAAATGATAATTTAATTGACTCTTGTGATTTAAGTTCACCAGGTAATACAACTTGGGGAGCTTTTTATGGTATTATCATGTTTGGTCCTACAGGCAGAAGCACTGGTAATGCTACTAACAGAAACACAGTGTCTAATTGTAATATTCAAAACTTTTGGCAACGTGGTATCTATTTTAACTACTGTGGCGGAATCACTATCAGAAAAAACAATATTCACAATACTAATTCTACAAGAAGTACTACTGTATATGGTATACAAGGAGATTATTCAGATTTTGATGTAGATCAGAACAGAATTTATAATTTGAATGGAAATACACCAACAGCTAATCAACAATTTGGTGTTTACTTTTTCTCTTTTGCTAGTGGCAATTGGGTGTTTAATAGATCTAGATATACCAACAACGTAGTTCACCAATTTGGAACAGGTACATTGTATGGTTCATATTTTTATGTATATGGTTTCTATGGTCATGTGTTAGATATTGTTGGCAATACGCATTCTATTTCACATCCTACAGCAACAAATAACACTCAATGTTTCCCTATGTACGGTGGATACTGGCAAGGATTATTTGATAACAATATTTTGCATTTTGATATGGCAGGAACTACTGGCATGAAACAATTAATGTACGATTTCTTTCCAACAAACGCAAATTATAGAAACAACAACTGGTCGTTTGGCCCTTTAGCGAACAATCAAACTCAAAAATTCTTTGGACCACAATATCAAACCAATGCAAATATGCAAGATATGTATAATGTAGGAATTCCTACCAATAATCTAGGTTTTGATCCAGAGTTTGTTGATTTTGGGCCAAATTCTTTGTTAATTCCAAATTCAATTCCAATGGCTAACAAAGCTAGAGTTACCACATTTACAAGAGATGTAACCAATGCTACAAGATCTACTACGCCAGATATTGGCGCATACGAATATTCAGTAGACTTAGCTATTACAGCTTTTCCTATTACTTTTCCAACCCCTACTTGTGCAGGTCACACAAGCACAATTTCTGGAACAGTAAGAAACAATGGTTTATATGCAATAAGAAACCCAAGAATATCATACCAAGTTACAGGTTCTGCACCGGTTTCTCAAACTTTTCCAATAACGATTAATTCAGGCGCATCAGCTAATATAACTTTTACTAATCCTCATGTATTTGCAAGAAATGGAAACAATACAATTACTTTAAGAATTGCTGATCCAGATGATGTGCCTAGTAATGACGCAATGAGCGTTAATTTCTTTGTAACGCCAGCACCAGGTGGTTCCACTTTTAGTAAAAACACAACGTTATCTTCACCATCTGCTGAGTTTATTGTTTCTGGTAAGCCCGACCTAACTTTTCCTAACGAAAGATTTGTTTATGATGTCACAGCACCTTCAAGAGTAGGTTACAACAATTCTCAATATGGATCACTTTGGTCTGCTAGTGTTACTGCAAGAAAAGAATCTGATAATTCTAGCGCAAATTCTTTCTTTAGTTTAGATCCAGCATCAAGCTCTAACGATATGCGTGTTAATTTCAATCCAATCAAAAGTTTAGAAAATGAAACCATTGAGGTTTCTATTAATATCCTAAACATTGCAACGAATTGTGATACTACCTACATACGCAGAATTTTTATTGCACCTAAAGCAACACCTAAATTCAAATTGCCTGCTATAGTTTGTGAAAAAACTGAAATTTATTTCGAAAATCTTTCAGAAGTAAGTAGCGGTTCAATAGAGTCTTTCTGGGATTTTGGAGATGGTTCACCAATAACAGATGAAGCTAGTCCTGTTCATACATATGCTAATTTTGGTTCTTACACGGTTAAGTTAATTACTAAAACCAATCCTTATGGTTTCAGTACTGATACTACTTTTACATTAAATATTACTGAGGTACCACAAGCTTTGATTTTAAACACGAATGCCTGTGAAAATGTAGCAATCAGACTAAGAAACGGAACTATATATGGCGGAACTGGTTTAACAACTTATACTTGGGATTACGGTGACAACACTGGCACCAATGTAAATAATAGAAATGATTTATTTAAAACATATGCTGCTCCAGGAGGTTACTTAGTTAAATTGGTTGCTACTGCTGATGGTTGTTCTAACTCAACTCAAAAATTTGTTTATCAGTTCGCTCGTCCTGTTGCTAACTTTACTAAAGATGCAGGCGTTTGTTTAAATTCTGAATTTAAATTCTCTAACCAATCTACTATAACTCAAGGATTGTTTGGTAATGAGTGGGATTTTAATGATGCTGGTAATAAAGCTACCTTAAAAGAACCAACTTATATTTTCCAAAGTGCAGGTATGAAAAATGTAACTCTAAAAGTTATATCTGAATTTGGTTGCGAAGACAGCAGAACAATTCCAGTAGAAGTAAAACAAATTCCTACTACAGATTTCACTTTCCCATTTGCATGTAGCAGAACAGCAACGCCATTTGTAAATAATACAAACTTAAATGGTCAAACTTTAAACAGTTACTTGTGGAACTTTGGTGATGGATTTACTTCTAGCGCTACTGCACCAACTAAAAATTGGACTTCAGTTGGTCCTAAATTAGTTTCTTTAACTACTACTTTAACGAATGGTTGTTCTTCAATTCAAACTAAGGAAGTAAACGTTGGTGTTCAACCAAATGTAAACTTCAATGTTTTAGATCATTGCTCTGGTAGCGAAGTTCCTTTCTCTAACTTAACCACATACGACCAAGGTCAAATTTCATACACTTGGAGTTTTGGTGATGGTATTACCTCTAGTATTTCTGCTCCTATTCATGCTTACCCTGCAAGCAATACCTCTCAAACATTCACTGTTCAGTTAAAAGCTGCAATTGCTGGTGGTTGTTCAGATTCATTAAGTAAAACTATCGAAGTTAATCCACTTCCAGGAACTTGTACTTTTGACATTGAAGGTAGTACAGGCGCAGCGTTATCAATCCCTTACAACTTTGTACCAAAAACTGGAAGCACTTCTGGTATTGAATACACTTGGCTTCCAGGTGACGGTTCTTCAATCAATACAACTGGAACTGGTGCTACTCACAAATTTAACGCTCCTGGCAAATATTGTGTTACCATGATAGCAAGAGATATTAATACCGGTTGTGAGTGTACTTCTGTAAAATGTGTAACATTAACTACTAACATTAACAGTGCAGAAAGCATGAACAATGCAGTTAGTATATATCCTAATCCTAACTCTGGTATCTTTAATGTGACTTTAGATTCTGAAATTAATGGCGAAATGACAGTATTGGTTTATAACACAATAGGTGAGTTAATTAAAACTATTGTTGTAAATGATAACCAAACTAATGTTGATTTATCTGATGTTGCTTCTGGTGTTTACACTGTGAAAGTAATGGCTGATAATCAAATAGCTACTAAAAAGATTACAGTTACTAAATAATTAGTTTTCTTAAAATTTTAAAAAAAGCCCCGAATTTATTCGGGGCTTTTTTTTTGCAATATATTTACTTGTTTTTCGTTTTACATTTATGCTCAATAAAATACAAGTTGGCATTGTAATATTTATACTTTTAAGTTTTGCATCAGCACAACATCAAACAATCGAGAAAAAATGGTTGAATGACAATCAACATACTATTGCTGCAAGATTCATTTCTGGAGATGGGTTTTATAGAAAAGTATATGCCTCCAATACTTTTGAATTCTATCTCCAAAATTTGAAACTAAAACCAAATGGCTCTTTTGTAAAATATTTTGATGGCAAGATTAAAGATAAAAAGAATGTTTATTGTGCTGTGGTAGATATGCCTATCAGCAAAAAAGACCTTCAACAATGTGCAGATGCTGTGATGCGATTAAGAGGGGAGTATCTTTATGCCCAAAAAAAGTATGATGAAATTGGATTTCGCTTTTTGTCGGATGGAAAATTACATAGCTACAAAGATTATGTAAAAGGCGATTACACTTATGCCAAATTTTTAAAATACATGGATTATGTTTTTACTTATGCCAATACAGCTTCCCTTAAAAAACAACTTAAGTTGAAATCCATTGATAGCATCGACATTGGTGATGTTTTTATACAATCTGGAAATCCTTATGGACATGCTGTTATTGTAGTGGATTTATGTAAAAATAAGGATGGACAAATCAAGGTGATGTTGGCACAAAGTTATATGCCCGCTCAGGAAACTCAGGTGCTCATAAATCCTAAAGACAATTCTTGTTGGTATCTATTCGATTCTAAAGAAACAATCATAGAAACACCTGAATGGACTTTCAGTAAAACAGATTTGAGAACTTGGTAATAAATATTACCTTTGCCCAGCAATTATCAAGAAAGACGGAGGGAAATGGTCCTATGATGTCTTGGCAACCTAATTAAAGAGAAAGGTGCCACATCCAATCTGCCAAAAGCGGAGA
This sequence comes from Bacteroidota bacterium, assembly GCA_030682255.1. Lineage (GTDB taxonomy): Bacteria > Bacteroidota > Bacteroidia > NS11-12g > UBA955 > JABMMZ01. The sequence goes on from JAUXOK010000017.1 coordinate 126,173, forward strand.
AAGATAATGTCAGTCATGAACATTGTGTGTTCATTTTTGTCTGTTTTCTGATAATGTTTCAAATATGACGAAAATAATACAGCCCTACCTCAGACTTAGCGGTCTTGAAGCACTGACGCAAACCCCAGAAACCAATTTCATCAATATTGGCGAAAGAACCAATATTACCGGTAGTAAAAAGTTTGCAAAACTTATTTTAAACGACTTATATGACGAAGCGCTTTCCATTGCCAGACAACAGGTTGAAAATGGCGCTCAAATCATTGACGTAAACATGGACGAAGGCATGTTGGATGGCAAAGCCGCTATGGTTAGATTTTTGAATTTAATAGCTGCCGAACCCGATATTTCTAGAGTACCTGTGATGATAGATTCTTCTAAATGGGAAATCATCGAAGCAGGCTTGCAATGCATTCAAGGTAAAGGCATCGTGAATTCTATCAGTTTAAAAGGTGGGGAACAAGAATTTATTCATCAAGCTAAACTCCTTAAAAGATATGGTGCAGCAACTGTTGTGATGGCATTTGATGAACAAGGGCAAGCAGACAACTACGAAAGACGGATTCAGATTTGCCAAAGGGCTTATGATATTTTGGTCAATCAAGTTGGATTTCCTCCTCAGGATATTATTTTCGACCCCAATATTCTAACGGTTGCCACAGGCATAGAAGAACACAATAATTATGCTGTAGATTTTATCAATGCGACCAAATGGATTAAAGAAAATTTGCCTTTTGCCAAAGTAAGTGGTGGTGTAAGTAATATCTCATTTTCATTTAGAGGTAATGATACAGTAAGAGAAGCCATGCACTCAGCTTTTTTATACCATGCTATCAAAGCAGGTATGGATATGGGCATTGTGAATGCGGGTATGCTTATGGTGTATGACGACATTCCCAAAGATTTGTTGGTGTTGATAGAAGATGTACTTTTAAACCGCAGACCAGATGCTACAGAAAGATTGGTTCAGTTTGCAGATACTGTTAAAAGCAAAGGCAAGGTAGAAGTGGTGAGCGATGCTTGGCGAAGTGGAACCTATGAGGAAAAACTGAAACACGCTTTGGTTCATGGCATCACAGATTTTATAGAACAAGATACCGAAGAAGCCAGACAACAGATGGATAAACCTTTGCATGTTATTGAAGGACCTTTGATGGCAGGCATGAGTGTTGTGGGCGATTTATTTGGAAGTGGTAAAATGTTTTTGCCACAAGTGGTTAAAAGTGCTAGGGTGATGAAAAAAGCGGTGGCATATTTAGAACCCTATTTACAAGCCGAAAAAGATAAAATATCTCTTGAAAACAACTACAGCATAGCCCAAAAAGGTAAAGGCAAAATTTTGTTAGCCACTGTAAAAGGAGATGTGCACGATATTGGCAAAAACATCGTTGGTGTTGTATTGGCATGCAACAATTACGAGATTGTAGACATGGGTGTGATGGTGCCTGCAGAAAAAATATTAGCAAAAGCCAAAGAAATCAATGCGGATATTATAGGTTTGAGCGGATTGATTACGCCAAGTTTGGATGAGATGGTATACATGGCTCAACAAATGGAAAAAGAAGGCTTTAAAACCCCTCTATTGATTGGAGGAGCCACTACCAGCAGAATTCATGCAGCAGTGAAAGTAGCGCCACAATACAGCGGTTCTGTTGTGCATGTTTTGGATGCCTCTAAATCTGTGCCCGTTGTTTCGGCTTTGTTGAGTGATGAACAATCTGTAGCATATGCCAAACAAATTAAATCTGATTACGAAGTTTTAGCCATCGACCATGCCAAAAGGCAGGGTGCTAAAGAAATGTTAAACTATCAGAATGCCCTCGAAAACAGATTGAAAATAGATTTAAATGGCGTTTATCAACCTAAACAATTGGGAATACACCACATACACAATTATGATTTAAACGAATTGCGCTCCACGATAGATTGGACGCCATTTTTTCAAACTTGGGAGTTAGCCGGCAAATATCCAAAAATCTTAAATGATGACATTGTGGGTGTGGAAGCTACCAAATTATTCAATGATGCCAATAACATGCTGGATGCCATTATTGCCAACAATTGGTTGACTGCCAATGCGGCTTGGGGTATTTTACCTGCCAATGCCATAGGAGATGATATTGAGGTTTATTCTGAAAATGGTGAACAACACATTGAAACCTTTCATTTTTTAAGACAACAACGCAAAATGGCTAATGGTGTCAATAATTTAAGTTTAAGCGATTTTGTAGCTTCCAAAGAAAGTGGTGTAAAAGATTTTATGGGCTTTTTTACTGTTACAGCTGGTTTGGGAATAGAAAAACACATCGAACGTTTTGAAGCCCAGCATGACGACTACAGCAGCATTATGATTAAAGCTTTAGCTGATAGATTGGCAGAAGCTTTTGCCGAAAAACTGCACCAATTGGTAAGAAAAGATTTTTGGGGATATGCTGAAAACGAAACCTTGGTAAACGAAGATTTGATATTAGAAAAATACCAAGGCATCCGTCCTGCACCGGGCTACCCTGCCTGCCCCGACCACACAGAAAAAGCATTGTTATTTAAACTTTTGGACAACGAAGCCCAAATTGGAGTTAAACTCACCGAGAGTTTCGCCATGTATCCAGCCTCTTCGGTTTCAGGGTTTTACTTTGCTCATCCACAATCCCGCTACTTTGGAGTTGGCTATGTTAACAAAGATCAAATAGAAGACTACGCCCAAAGAAAAGGCATGAATGTAGAAGACATCGAAAAATGGCTTAGACCTGTGTTGGCGTATTAGAAAATAATAATCAAAATCCAATTAATAAGTTTTTACTTGAAAAAATAATTTATTAAAAAATGCAAATAAAGTGTGATTTGTATGATTTGAAATTGCAAATTTTGCAATAAAATGAATTAAACATTCATAAAAAATTAATTTCACACATTCTTTGTAAATGAATCTATTGATTTAATCATAAATTCTTTCCTTGATTTTTTTACCCCTACTTTTTGCAATTTTCATATCCAAAGGATGCTGCACTTTTGCAACAACAAAAATATAATTATTATGAAATTAAAAATTACATCAATTACAACCATCTGCATTTGTGTATGCATGACAACTTTGTCTTATGGACAAACAAGAAAAATTGGAAAGTTTAATTTGCCAGAACAGATTAAGGCAAAAAAAGAAACAACGAAACCAAATCAAAAAACTCTAGACCATCATCACCTATTTGTGAGTAATACCAATAGCAATAAAAGAAATGTAAACCTATTGCCTACAAAGGGTTATCAATTAACAAAGGACAATGTGTTTAGTTCAAATTGGGATTATGTTCAAAACTTAACACATACAAGAGACAATGAGGGAAAAATTATAAAAACAATCTACCTTGATACTGTAAGTAATTTTGGTGAAGTTATATCACTTTATACCTACAATAGTAATGGCAAAGAGACAAGTCACACCAATCTAAACAATTATCAAGACTTTAAAGACTCTGTAATGTATCACCCAATATATACCAATTTTAAAACTTTTGAAATGAGATATGAAGAGTCTGGTTCAAATAATTGGCAAATGGTTTTCGGAACAAGAACAAATCTTGTTATTAGTGCAGGAAAAATTCAATCCAAGATTACAGAATGGTACACCTCTAACGGTTGGAAACTTAAACGCAAATCAATTTATAAATACAATTCAATTGGGCAATTGATAGAAGAAGTAGAAGCATCATATTGGATTTTGGTGACTGATAGCTTTTTGACAAAAAACACTTATGAATACAATAGCACTGGAAATTCTATAAAGATGTTAAGTGAAGAATGGGATGAAGATGAGCAAGAGTGGATTAAATTATATAAAGTAGAAATAATATTAAATAAAGCAATCAACAATTTTGAAGATTATTTTATTCTTGAGTCAAAGTACTTGTTTGATGATAATATTGTTGATAAATATAATTTTTATATATACGAGAATGAAACTTGGCAACTTTTATATTTAGGAGAAATATATTATGATGGTGAAAATTATGAAGCAATTTATAATGAATACGGTTCAAATGATGATACTATAAGGAGTAAAGAAATATTTGAAAAAATAGGCAATAAAGAAATTAGCACAAGTTTGGAATATGATAATGATTTAGAAGAATTTGTTTATACTTATCGATCAACTGATATAATAGATCCTGAAACAAATGAATACATTTCAGAAAAATCAGAAAATTGGGACAATGATGCCAAAGAATGGAAAATAGACTTTTGGGAAGAAACTACTAAAAAATTTGATACACAAGGACGCTTGCAAAGTATTACAAGCTTAGAATGGTTTGATGGATTTGAGGGATTATGGGAGGTAGGCAAAACAATCTATACGTATTGGGGACCTATAATTCCGGGTAACACTTCAATTAAACTATTAAAATCCAACCAACACACAATTTCCTTGTATCCAAACCCTTGTTCAGATATTCTATTTGTTGAAATAAAAGATGATGCACACCAAATAAAAAATGTTTCGATAAGAGACTTAACAGGAAAAACTATTTTAAAACATGAATTTATTAGCAATACACATGAAATAAATCTTGAATTATTAAATCCAGGCATGTATTTAATTGATATTTTAATTAATAATGAATTTGAAACTCATAAATTTATAAAGCAATAAGTAAGAAATTGAATTTATAATAAGCAACCTATTTTGAAAACGCCAAGATTGCAATTCTAAAAATTGCGGTCTTGGCTTTTTGTTTGTTACTTTAATTAAGTTTAACAATTTCATAGGTTTTTGTGTTTAAGTAAAGATTGATTTTTAACAAGTATTTATAGAAAAATTAAAACAGAGAATTAATATTAAGAATTAAAATATAATTATCCTTATATATTTGTCTTATTAGATTGTTTTTTTTCTTAAGTTCGCAATGAATAGAAATGACCAATCAACTCAAACAAAAACTCGGTTTATTTTCTGCTGTGATGGTGGTGGTTAGTGCAATGATTGGGAGTGGTGTGTTCAAAAAAATTGCTGTCATGAGTGATGGTCTGCAACACAGTGGCTGGGTTTTAGTTGCGTGGGCTACAGCAGGCTTGGTTACTTGGATGGGTTCGTTGAGTAATGCCGAGGTAGCTGGTATGATAGCCAAACCAGGTGGTCAATATGTATATTTTCAAACCATGTACGGTAGATTATTCGCCTTTTTATTCGGTTGGGCTTCGTTTTCGGTTATTCAAACAGCGACAGCAGCGTCAGTTGCATTCGTTTTTGCTGAATCATTTAACAATCTATTTCCATTGCCACAATTACCTGCTTCGATAGCCAATTTTACATTGGTTTCAATCAGCGATTTTCAACTTCAGCCATTTCATAATTTTGGAGTTAAATCTGTTGCTTGTGTTTTGGTTTTGTTTTTATCATTTATCAATTATCGAGGCATAGATTATGGTGAGCGCATTAGTAATATTTTGGGCACTACAGTTGTTGTTGGCGTTATTTTTATCATTGTTTTGTCGTTTGCCTTTGGTAATGAAAAAGATGTGATTACTCAAACTGTAGCATTTAAAACAATTGATTTTATGCCAGCTTTTTTTTCGGCAATGTTAGCCGCTTTTTGGGCTTATGAAGGTTGGAACAATGTAGGTTTTTTAGGTGGAGAAATTAAAAATGCCAAGAAAAATATTCCAATTGCATTAAGTATAGGTACTCTGATTGTAATGTCATTGTATTTACTCGTAAATGCTGCCTTTTTTAAATTGGGGAATGTTGATTTTTATCAAAATGTGTTTTCCCTAGATAATAAAGTTGCAGCCATAGAAGGTGTCAATCAGGTGTGGCTTTATGGCGGTTTGTTTATATCTGTTTTAATTTTAGTGAGCACCTTTAATAGCACCAATAATAGTTTGATGACAGCACCTCGCATTTATTACGCCATGGCAAATGACGGTTTGTTTATTAAAAGTGCAGCAAAAACCCATCATCGATTTTTAACTCCTCATAAATCCATCTTATATCAAATGTTTTGGTGTTTAGTTTTGGTAATAAGTGGCAGCTTTGATATGCTTACAGATATGCTCGTTTTTGTAGCTTTTATTTTTTATGGATGTGGTGCTTTTGGTGTCATTGTTTTAAGACATAAAATGCCAAACGAACATCGCCCATTTAAAGTGCCACTTTATCCTGTTGTGCCAATTTTATTTACACTTTTTAGTGCCTTTTTGGTTTATTATTCCATTCAAGATTCGCCTGGAAATGCCATTATAGGCTTGGTTTTGGTAAGTCTTGGATTTCCATTGTATTATTGGTTAAAAAACCGCAAAATTTAAAGCCCCTTTATCTGTGAATTTACACAATTGTTTTGTTTTAGAATCCGTTGCAAAGGCTTTGAATAAAAAGCTTAAGAACGAAGTGTTAATTGATTGTTTCAGTAATTCCATTCATGAACTAACCATACAATTTCAACACTTTCAAATGCGGGGTGTGTTTTTTGAAGGCTATTTGTATTTTGATTTTTCGGAGGAAAAAATTGGTAAAAACCGTTTATTTAAACCACAGTTTCAAGAACTTAAGAATCAAACAGTCAATCAAGTAGTTGTTCATCCTTTTGAGCGAAGTTTTCACATTGAATTTAACGATCAGTTTGAGTTATATTTTAAATGTCATGGCAGAAAATCGAATGTGATTTTATTTGAGGGAGATGAAAATTTAAGTGTTTTTAAATCCAATATTGAGAGCGATTTGCAACTTTTTAAACAAGAAATTTATAAAGAGAAAAATGTAAAATTCCATGCTGAATACTTTACGGATTTAAATCAATTTGAAAAGAATTATTCCTATTTGCCCAAATTGTTTTATAGTCAATTGCAAAACAATCCAAGTGAGGCTTTATTTCATGAATGTGTTTTAAAATTTCGATCCATAAAAGGATATGGTTTTGATGAAAATACATTGGAATTATCGCCAAATTTTGAGTCAGGAGACGTATTTAAGGATATTACCCAATATACCCAGTTTGCTTTAAGGAAATTAGCTTTCGACAAACAGAAAAATCAATTACTTGTAAATAAAACTAAACTTTTGAAAGAAAAGCAAGCTTATTTAAAAAGCAATATCGAGGCTTTGAAAACAATTGAAAACTTGAGGAATGATGAGGAATTGGGACATATTATTTTGTCGAATTTTCATTTGATACAAGCTGACAAGAAAGAACAATTGCTTTACGACATATATAACAACAATAACATTGTAATAAAATACGATCCTAAACTGAGTCCAGCAGAAAATGCGGACAAGTATTTTAAGAAATCTAAAGGTGTGCCATACACTAAAAAAATATTAAAAGAAAAAATTGAAAAAGCAGAACTCATCATTCAAAAGCTTCAAAAAGAATTGAGTGAATTGGAAACAACAGCTCATCATAAACAATTAAAATCTTTCATCAATGAAAAAGACAAATCGGATGTAGCCCAAGAATTGCCCTACAAGTTTTTTCAGTTCGAGAACTACGATATTTTGGTAGGTAAACATGCCGAAAGCAACGAGAAATTATTGAATTATTACAGTGACAAAAACGATATATGGTTGCATGCAAAGGATGTTGGGGGTAGCCATGTTTTAATAAAAGTAAAAAAAAGTATAGCTACACCAGATAAAGTATTAGAAAAAGCGGCTTCATTGGCAGCTTATTATTCCAAGAATAGAAATCAAAGTTTGGTAACAGTTATGTATACTTTGAGGAAATTTGTTAGGAAAATCAAAGGGGCCGAAAAGGGGAAAGTAACTGTTAGTAATGAAAAATCCATATTAGTAAAACCAAGTAATTAATAATTTTAATTTCTATTAAACTTCTTGACATTTGTTTTTAAATGTGTTTTTCAATTTTCATTGCTTCAGAGCTGTTCTCATTAACTTGAAAAACAGCTTTTAATTCCCAGTCTTTTGTTTTTCCTGTGTTTTTGACTAACGGATTGTCGTTGTGTTGTATTAATCTATTCCATGAATCTTGAGAATATCTAATATAATACCGAAAGCATATTTGTATCAGTCCAATTGCATTGTTATTAACAGCAATTGCTTCGGTATAAAACATATGATATTTACAAAGAAAAAATCCACTCGGACATGAGTGGATTTTTGTTGTGCTCCCTGACCTGGGCTCCCCGCTTAAGAGTTTGTAGCTCATTCTTCGCACAATCTCTAATACGGGATAAACTGGATCAAGTTAAATAGTTGTGGGGTAAGCATATATTTTAGCAAGTCTAAAAAGGAATAAATTAATATCTCTGACACCTCTGTGTTGTGCTCTAAATGCTTTTATCTTAGCATTAAATGATTCAGCCGATGCGTTGGTGCTT